>CAMELV010000001.1 GCA_945925985.1 Comamonas sp. lk
CAATGCCGCCATCCTGCATGTACTCCATGGCGCGTTGGGCATCAGCTTTTGGATTTAGCACTGGCATCGCGTGAATTTATAAATAACAGAGCGTGAAAGAAGGCGGCCTGTGGTCAAGTGCCTGATTTGTCAAAAATGACATTTTTTGCCGCCAGGATGTGGGCTCGCATGGTGGCCTGTGCCCACTGCGCATCCCGAGCTCGGATCGCCAGGACCAGATCCTGATGCTGTAGGGCGCTACGCTCAAGGGCAACTTGGTCATACTTGCCAAACGTCTGTCGAACGATGGGCACTTGGACGACGGCTACCAGCAGTGAAGCAAGACGCGGATTTCTGCCGGCGGTCAAAATCAGCCGATGAAATCGGTTGTTCGACTCTGCCACCAACTGCCTTTCAGCGACAGCCTCAGTGAGCAGCAGATTGCTGAAAACGTCAGCCTCTGCTTGTAGTGCTGTCAGGTCTTGTTCTGTCCGGTTCATGGCCGCTAATTCACAGCCATAGCCCTCCAGCATGGCGCGCAGGTCAAACACCTGCAACAAATTTTCCTCGGTCCAGTCCACCACCATCGCGCCACGATTAGGGTGAAGCTCGACGAACCCCTCGGCGGCCAGCATATTGAACGCTTGCCGCACCGAGGTGCGAGACACCTGAGCTAGCTCGGCGATTGATTGCTCCCTGAGCCAAGAGCCACCCGGGTATTGACCGCTCTGGATCGCATCCCGGATGACCTGACAGGCCCTCTCCGCACTGCTGGCAGTTTGTGGGGCGGGAGGTTTCATGACTTCGACCTTAGCGCCAGTATTCCGGACGGGAGAAGCCTTTGGCTTTCGGGTCGTTTTCGACGAATCGGCGGTACTCATTTGACTTGTAACCGATAACCAGCTTTTTGATGAGCTCGCCTTTGGCAATGTCATTGCGAGCCACCAGAATGATCCGGTACTGAGGGGCCGGGTCTTCCAGTGCCAAGGCCGATGACAACAGCATACCGGCCGCTATCACGTGGTTGCCCAAAATCGCCGCTAGGTCGACTTCCGGCATCGCGCGAGGCATTTGGGGTGCGTCAAGCAGCACCAACTGGAGGTTCTTGGGGTTGGCGCTGACGTTTTTCTCGGTAGCGCGACCTGCGGGTACCGCTGGGTCAAGGGTCAGCAGGCCCTGACTCTGCATGAAGGCGAGTGAACGGCCCAAAGACGTCGGGTCATTGGGGACCGCGACCTTGGCGCCACTTGGCAGCGCTTTGAGGTCTTTGTGTTTGGCAGAGTACAGGCCCAATGGCGCGCTAGGAACTTGAAGAACTTCCTCCAGAGTGCCTTTGTGCTGGGCATTGAATGAGTCCATGTAGGCACGGTTCTGGAAGACATTGGCGTCAAGTGAGCCGTCCATCAGTGCAGAATTAAGTTGAATGATGTTGGAAAACTCGGTGGCTTGCACTTTAATGCCTTGGCTTTCAAGGTAGGGCTGTACCCCTCGCTTGAATTGATCCGCATAGGGCCCTGGAAAATAGCCAATACGGAGCACGGATTGGGCAGAAGCCATACTCACCGCGCCAATGGCAAGGGTAGCCAAAAGGGATAACAAAAGACTGCGTTTTTTCATAATCAACTCCTGTAAATAGGGGGAACTTAACCTAGCGCTTATCGGACCTGCTCACCAGCCAGTCACCCAGGTATTGAGCCAACTGAACCAGAATAAACATGATGATGACGCACCAAATCATCACTGAAGTCTCGAACCTGTAGTAACCGTAGCGTATGGCCAGATCGCCAAGTCCGCCGGCACCAACGGCACCTGCGACGGCTGAGTAGGCAATAAATCCAGTGGCAGTTACCGTCAGGCTGGCCAACAGGCCGGGCAGGGCTTCTGGCAATAACACCTTGAAAACGATTTGCATGGCCGATGCGCCACAGGCTTGTGCCATGTCGACCATGCCCCTAGGGACGTCGCGTAGGTTCTGTTCGACCATCCTGGCGAAAAAAGGAATCACGGCAAATGACAGTGCCACGGCTGCAGCGCGAGGGCCAATGCTGGTGCCAACAATGAAACGGGAAAAAGGGATCAGCAACACCAGCAGGATGATGAACGGGAATGACCGCAATACATTGACCAGGTAGCTGGTCACCCGGTGCAGCAGCGGGCGCGGGTGGAGCCCCCCAGCCGTTGTTGTGAACAGCACGATCCCCAGCGGGGTACCCAACATCACCGCGCTGAGCATGGTCACCCCGACCATCAGAAAAGTATCCGTGGTGGCCTTCCACAAGTCGGGACCGAATTGGAACAGGGCGTTCATCAGGTCAGTCATGCATCCTCCTGCGGCAAGACGGTCTGATCAGTCCAACCCTTGGCGGTTTCGAAAAAGAATTTGCCCAGCAGACTTTGGGGCGCAGGTTGACCCATATCGATGCGGTCCACAACCTTGCCCTTTTCCAGAATGACAGCGTGCTCGCACAGATAGTTGGCTACTTTGATGTCGTGTGTCACCATGACCATGGTCATGCCACGGTCCTTGTTCAGTTGCTTGAGCAGCCGAAGGATCGACAGGGCAGTGTGGGGGTCCAAGGCCGAGGTGGCCTCATCACACAGCAGTATTTTCGGCTCGGTGGCCAATGCCCGTGCAATCGCCACGCGCTGCTTTTGCCCGCCGGATAACTGGGCCGGGTAGGCACGCTCCTTGTCGCTCAGGCCAACCGATGCCAGGGCTTCACGGGCTCGGGCTTGTCGCTGAGCGGTCGGCAGGCCCGCAATCTCCAGCGAAAAGGCGACGTTTTCTAGTGCCGTCCTGCTGCTGAGCAAGTTGAACTGCTGAAAAATCATCCCAACCTGCTGACGCGCCTGTCGGAGGTCTGCTTGTGACAGGCCGGTTAGGTCTTGGCCGGCGATGCGCACGGTACCCGTCGTCGGCTCTTCAAGTCGGTTGATAAGCCGCAGCAAGGTGCTTTTGCCGGCACCGGAAAACCCGAGCAAGCCATAGACTTTGCCCTGGGGGATCTGTAGGTCTGTTGCTTGTAAAGCGTGGACCGTTTCAGTTCGCCCCGAGAAGGACTTGGAAACCTGAAGCAGCTCAATCATGGGAGGTGGTCATAGCAGAAGGTCTGATGAGCGACAGCGCAGATCATGCGGAAACGCGATGGGGGTTGGCCTGATCGCTGCTTCGCCAAGCATCCACCACCGCTCCCAGTGACGGCGTCCAAACCTGGTCAAGAGACAACGCGTGGTCCAGGATGCGTTCAAACAGGGCGATCCGGAGCGGCGCGCCCATGATCCATGGACGCACACAAAAATGAAATAACCTGGCGGATGCGCGTGCATCCTGATTCAGTTGGTCTAGCGCCTTCTTGAAGTGGTCTTCAAACATATCCATATTGCACATGCGGTTGATCAGCACCGTCTGGTCGTCAAAGTCGGCCCACAACGGAGTTGCCACTAACCGATTGGGTGTGCGCATGACGTAGGGCTGCTCATCATTGGCCCAATCGGACAGGAACTCCACGCCCTGTTCGCACAGCAATTGGGGTGTCACTGTGGACTCGCTGTAGTCAGCACCAAACCAGCCCCGCGTCTGAATGCCGCAGGCGCTCAGACGATCCAGAGTTTCAGCGATATACCGTCGCTCTTGCTGCACGCTCATGGCGCTCGTTTGCGGGCGCGTGACCGACTGGCCGTGGGCCATAAATTCAGCGCCGGCCTTGATGAGCTGATCGAGCAGGTCGGGGTATTGCTCAGCTGTCAGTGCATCTATGGCCACAGTGGGTTTAAGACCGCGTTGTCGCAAGGCATCCAGCAAACGGAAAACCCCTACCCGATGCCCATACTCGCGGGTAGAGACCCGCGAAATATTCGGGAAGTCCCGACTCAGTCCGCCGCCGACGCTTCGAATTTGTGGCCACCCATCAGGCAGTGGGTCTTCATAAGACTCCAAAACGATCAAAGGAACAAATGCCAATTGCCGCTCGCCAGGCCATTGCAAGCGAGGGCGGCTGGGCCACGGGTTCCATTCGGTGTGTGGGTGGTCGTAGCCGGCCGTCCTGGTGGCCGGCCAAGGCCCGGTTGCCACCGGTGTTTCCAGCACCGTTCGTGGCACCACGGTGGGCCTGGCAGCAGCCCGCTTGAGACTCGCCTCATGCAGTTGGGTCGCATGGGCTAGTTGTTCGTCGTAGTGATGGGCTAGGTAGTGTTCTGCTATGTCGTCGCCAGTGGCGTACCAGACACCATCATGGCGACTGATGTGGTCGAGTATTTCCCGCAAGTGGCCAACATGGTGCGGCTGACCGATTTGGTAGGGGTGCAGAGCGATGCAAAAGACGCGACCGCCTTGGTCACTTTCGGCATACAGCCGGTCAAATGCGGCTTTGCAAGCCGTCACAAAATAGCGACCGCCATAGGGTCGACCGTCCCAAAGCGGCGCATCGTTAAGGTCGTAGGAGTAGGGCATCGAGACCAGCTTTCTCCCCGGCACGATGATGGGAACAGGCACATCGTCGTGCACCCAGTCGGCGTGATACAGCATGCCGGACTCGGCTATCAGCGCTGGTGTGCGTTCGGTGTTGGTGATCGCCGGTGTCAAGATGCCTTTGAGGTCCTGGCCAGTATGGCGCTTGAGCGAGTCCATGTTGTCCCGATAAAAAGCTCGCTCCTGCGCTTCGTCCATGCCATACAAAAATCGCGTGTTGTAGATGCCATGGCTCATGACGCCCCACTGGCGCTGGCGGATCAGAGTCGCAATATCAGGGAAGTGGTCCAGCAGGGCGAGGTTGAGTGATACGGTGGGGCGAACAGGGTAGTCCTGCAGCACCTCGTCCATCCGCCACAGCCCCACGCGGTTGCCGTAATCCCGAAAACCATATTCACGCACATCAGGGTGAGACGGCACACGGTCCCATGTTTCGCGGCCGACCGCGGGTGGCGGCGTGTACTCGTAAAACTCAATATTGGGAACAATCCACACGGCCAGGCGCTTGCCCCCCGGCCACTGGATGGCGGGCCGGCTGCACACCGGCGCGTAACGAACAAAGTCGCGAATGGATTTCATACCGGAGCACTCGTTTTCGGTAAGGAATTAAGCTCAATGGAGTACCGGTAGCGGTATGTCGGCAGATCCGGTGAGCGAGGCCAATTGTTGCAGGCGCTGATAAAGGCGCTCGCCCGCTACAGCGTCAACTTTGGCATACCGCACGCAGCCCATGAATTTGGCATGAACATCTTCCGCTGTGAGGGGCGTGTCCGCATGCCCCGTGGCGCGCCGTACTTGGCTGGTGCTCACCGTCGTGCCATCTCGCAAATGCACGGCAACCTGGTCAAACGGCGCTGCATCACGCCAATCTGGTTCAAAAGCGCTGGTGGTCTCAAGGGTGATGCAAGCCATCAGCGCTTGCATTGTTGGGTCTAGGACCACAGCATCCTGCAATTCGTTGAAGCCAACTGCGTTGTGGCGGAGGGCGCTGGCAATCGCAAACTCCAGGCTGAACTTGGCCTCCAGTGCATTTTGTGGAAGGTGGTAAGGCATCACGGCTGCGTGACGCTCGCTGATGAGAGCGACTATTTTTTCGACTTGGGCCGGGTCAATCCGCGTGCGCTGGTTGAGCCCCAAAACGGCGTCGATGCTGCGTTGAGCCGCGCCAACGACCGGGTATTTTTTGATGTTCAGCCGGCGGGCGCTGATGTGCCAGTTGTCACCCTGGTGAATTGGCGACAAAAGGTCGACATTGCCAAGCGGTGAGAACGCTCGCAACAGGCCGTGCCGGCCTTCGAGTGCAGTTGCGCTGGCTTCGAGGCCGCAGGCGGCCATCGATGCAGCCGTGACGCCGGCGCTGGCGGCTCGGCCACCATGGTAGGGCTTGGCCATAGTGCCAAAATTTTCAAAAATACCCCCGGCACTTGATGCTGCCAGTGCCAGGGCGTGACGTGTTTGCGTCGCGCTCAGTCCCAGGACGACGGCTGCGGCTGCCGCGGCACCCACGGTTCCGAGGATGGCAGTGGGATGCCAGCCCTTGTCGTAATAGAGGTCTTTCTCGCGCAGAAACAGGTCAGCCCAGACTTCGTAGCCGACGGCATAGGCTCTTGCCATGGTGGCACCAGACGCCGGGTGCGCGTCTGCCACCGCCAGAATGGTCGGAACCAGAACGGCACTGGGATGATTGGAAAAAGCGAAATCGTCATAGTCCAGCGCGTGCGCTGCCGTTGCATTGATCAGCGCGGCCTGGGCGGTCGGTAGCGCACTTTCGCAAGAGACCACACGTGCATCAGGCGCACCGCCCTGCATGTGTGCCCACTGTGTCAGTCTGCAAACTGCGTTTTCGCGGGCCCCTGCCAGCATCACGCCAATGGCGTCGGTAAACCCCAGAACCACCACCTCCTGTATCTCGGGTGGCATTGACCAGGCCGCCGAGTCAGCAATGAAGTCTGAATAGGCTTGGGTCAGCGGAGGTTTTATTGCATGCAATTTATGCCGTCCAAATCTTGGAAAAGAGAATTATGCAGGCTTTGTTCGATTAATTCTGCTTGTTGACAAGTATTATGCATACAATTCTGATCTGCGCAACCTTTGGAAAATGAATGGACTTGTGGCAATTGACGGCGAGTGAGGCGGGCGCCAGGATGGCGGACGGAACGCTGAGCAGCGAGGCCTACACCCGTGCCTGTCTGGCGAGAATTCTCGAACGCGAGCCGGCGGTGAAAGCTTGGGCCCATCTGGACGCTGAAGGCGCGTTATCGCAGGCTCGCGCTTGCGACCGAGAGCCTCGACGCAGCCCCTTGCATGGTCTGCCGGTTGGTCTGAAGGACGTGATCCGGACCAAAGATTTGCCAACCACTTTCAATTCACCGATCTATGCAGGGCATCACGCGAATGAGGATGCACACAGTGTGGCCGTCCTGCGAGCGCTCGGTGCTGTGGTGCTGGGAAAGACGCAAACGCTGGAGTTCGCCTGTGGCGGTCAATTTCCCCAGACCTGCAACCCCTGGGATTTGTCGCGCACGCCTGGCGGGTCTTCGTCCGGTTCTGGCGCTGCAGTTGCCGATGGCATGGTCCCGCTGGCTTTGGGGACGCAGACCGGTGGATCAACCATTCGACCCGCGGCATTTTGCGGTGTCTATGGCATGAAACCAACCTGGGGCCGCATTCCATTTGACGGCATCAAGAGTTTTGCGCCGCATTTGGACACGGTAGGCCTGTTTGCCCGCAGCGTCGATGACCTTCGGCTCTTGCTTCACGCGTACGCCCTGCATGACCTGCCAGCGCCTGTGGTGCCGGGTTGGCGTGAACTGCGTCTGGGTATCTGCCGCACGCCCCACTGGGACGAGGCAGAGCCCCAAGCTCACTCTGCTTTCGAGGCCACATTGGGTCGATTGCGAGGGGCAGGTGTGAGCTTGATCGAACTGCCATGGGCCCCAGAATTTGCCGATATCAACCGTTGGCAGGACGACATCATGCAGGACGGCGGACGCTCGGCGTTCTGGCCGGAAATGCTGCTTGAACCTGATCGGCTACATGCCGATTTCAAGGCCAAACTACAAAATCATCTGGGTCTGACACCTGAACGTATGCGGTCGTCGCTGGATTCTGTGGCCAGGTGCCGCATGGCCTTCGAGCAGTCTATGACGGATGTGGACGCTGTGCTGGGCTTGAGCGCCCCGGGTGTAGCACCTTTAGGACTTCAAACTCAAGGCATGGCAACGTTCAACCGCCTTTGGACAGCGTTGCAAGTTCCCTGTATTACCATGCCTGCGTTATGGAGCGTCGAGGGCTTGCCGATGGGGCTGCAATTGACACACCGCCGCTATGAGGACCACCGTTTGCTCGAAGTTGCCGCCAGTCTGGCGCCTCTGCTTGACCTGAGAAAGAACCCATGGAACTGATCAATCGCGGTGCTGAGCCCGATCCCGCTACAGTGGGGCTGGATGCCAGAAAAGCATTTCAAATCATGATCAGTGGCGGGGTGGCCGTCCTGCCATTGAGTGTGTCTTACGCCATATTCGCCAATACCGCCCATGGCGTTGAACGCATTTACAAACTTAAAAACCGTCCGCAAACCAAGCCTAACGGGGTGATTGGTAATTGGGATATTTTTTCGGGTGTCTTTCAGACCGAGAGCCGTGACCGGGATATGGTGCGGTGCCTCACACTTGACAATGACCTGCCGCTGTCCGTTGTCGCGCCCTTCAATCCCCAACATGACTGGCTGCGAACCGTTGAATACGGCGCGCTTCGTCGCTCGACCAAAGCGCTGACGATGGACTTGCTCATGCATGCAGGGCCTCTGCATGAAGAGTTGGCCCGCATGAGCCTGGAATCAGGCAAACCACTGATGGGGTCTTCTGCGAACCTCTCCGGCTCAGGCAGTAAATTCAGACTGGAAGATGTCCAGGAATCATTGAGGCGAGGCTGTGATCTGGTTCTCGACTACGGCACATCGCGTTACATCAATGCCATGCAAATGGGAAGCACCATCATCGAATTGCCAAGTTGGAAAATACTCCGCTGGGGCGGTTGCTTTGAAGAGCAGGCCCGATTGGTTCAAAAGCATTTTGGTATCAGTCTGACCCCGCGTCCGGCCTCTGGGCCATGGACGCTGGTTTGATGCAACGGAAAGCGACTCTTACCGACCATGGCACTTGAGCATTTGATCGTCCTGGACCTGACCCACATGCTGTCTGGACCGTACGGCACCATGATGCTTGCAGACTTGGGCGCCCGCACCATCAAGATCGAACCGCCTAGAACGGGTGAGGCAACCCGACGCCTGCTCGAGCACGATAAGGACTACGCGGCCGATGGCATGGGGGCCTATTTCCTCACGCTCAACCGTAACAAAGAAAGCGTGTGCATCGATTTAAAGAGTCAAGAGGGCCGGCGGGTTTTCCTGGATCTGGTGCGTTTGGCGGATGTGGTTTTCGATAATTTCAGCGTCGGTGTGACCCAGCGTCTAGGGATTGACCACGCAGTGCTGGCTGGCGTTAATCCAAGAATCATCACCTGCTCTGTCACAGGGTTTGGCGAGACTGGTCCGGACATCCACCGACCGGCTTTCGATCAAGTGGTGCAGGCTATGGGCGGCGGCATGTCCATTACGGGAAACCCTGAGACCGGGCCGACCCGCAGTGGCATCCCGATCGGCGATCTGGGAGGTGGCATGTTCGGCACGCTGGGTGTACTGGCTGCGGTCGCAGAGCGGGAGCGTACTGGCAGGGGGCAACATGTGGATGTTTCTATGCTGGATGCCCAAATCTCCATGCTCAATTACATGGCGACCATGAGCCTGATGTCAGACATCGTGCCGCAAGGCGCGGGCAATGGCCATTTTGTCCATGTGCCCTACAACAGCTACCCAACGTCTGATGGCCATATCATCGTGGCCTGCATCGGTGACCCCTTCTTTGTCCGGTTTGTGGATTTCATTGACATCCCTGAACTGCGAAATCCCGAATTGAAAGCGCAGCCGGTTCGTTTCGCCCAAAAGGCCGAGATTGATGCCCTAATTGCAGCCAAGTTGAAGACGCAGTCGACCGCCCATTGGCAGGCAGCGCTTGACGCGGTCAGGATACCCAATGGTCCCGTGAACAATTTCGCGCAAGCCCTGAACAGCAAGCAAGTAAGAGCCCGGCAAATGGTGGTATCTGTCGCGCTCAAGACCGGGCAGTTACTGGAAATGCCTGGTAACCCCATCAAATTGTCCGATGCGGTAGCGCCGCGTTACACCTGCCCACCTGGCCTGGGCGAACACACCGAGAGTGTGCTTCGCGAACTGGGTGGTTATAGCGCGGAACAGTTGACGCACTTGAAACAAGCGGGCGTGATCGCCTGAGCTGGCGCTGTGGAGTCGATTTGGATCACCGATGTCTCGCCGCGCGACGGACTGCAAAACCAGTCGAAGCTATTATCAACTGGCGATAAGCTGGCGTTGATTGGCCTGCTGGCTGCAGCGGGCTTGCGACGGGTCGAGGTCACCAGTTTTGTATCTCCCACGTCAGTGCCTCAAATGGCGGACGCTGCCGATCTGCTCTCGCTTGTGATCCAGCAGTTCCCGCAGTTGCAACCAACTGTCCTGGTGCCTAACCTCAGGGGCCTGGAGCGTGCCCGTCATGCTGGCGCAGGCGAAATATCCGTGGTGCTTGCCGCGACCGAAACCATGAACCGCAAAAACATCAAGCAGGGGTTGACGGACGCGACGCAGAACTGTCAGGACACTGTGCGGGCGGCGAAGTCAATGGGCATGCGCACCCGAGCGTATCTGGCGGTTGCCTTTGATTGTCCCTTTGAAGGGGTCACGCCAGTTCCGACGCTCATAGCCTTGGCGCAACAGATGCAGGCTGCGCAAGTGGATGAAATTGTGATCGCGGACACGATTGGCTCTGCCACCCCCGGCAGGGTGCGCGATTGCCTGAGCATACTGGGTCAGGGGATACCCATGAATCAGCTGGCGATGCATTTCCACGATACTCGGGGTCTGGCGACGGCCAACGCTTGGGCGGCCCTGGAAGGCGGCATACGTCGATTTGATGCCAGCACCGGTGGTCTTGGCGGGTGCCCATTTGCACCCGGCGCCGCAGGCAATCTGGCCACAGAAGATTTGGTGTTAATGGCCCAAGGGAGTGGCTTCCAGACAAATATCGAGATAGGCGGGTTGCTCGACGTGATCGAGTTCGCACAGCTCAAGATTGACCGGCCGTTGGGTGGGCGATCCTATTCATGGCTCGCGCTTCAAAAGCTAAAAGGTGATCTTGAAGCGCGGCTGCTGTCCCAGTTTAAATGAGGCTCCTAAATCTCGATCTGTCGGTAGGGCGCTATGGCGAGGGTTCATGGTTGTTTTTGTCTGCGTGTAGCGAGCACCTTGGTGCCGTATTTTTTTGGCGCAGGCACTATCATCGAGCCCAATAAAACTTCACTAATTGGAGATGCCATGACTAATTCTTTCCGACCAGCGTTCATTGCGCTGGCCTCGTTTGCTGTTCTGTCACTCATGGCCCCGCTGTCCGCTGTCGGACAAGCCTGGCCCACCAAGCAACCGATCAAGCTGGTGGCGGTATTTCCGCCCGGCGGCTCGGTGGACCAGGTGGCGCGTCTGCTGGCGCCGGCCCTGTCGCAGCAACTTGGCCAATCGGTGGTCGTCGAGAACAAGGGTGGGGCCTCGGGCTCGATTGGCGCGGCAGCTGTGGCAGCGGCGCCGCCCGATGGCTACACCTTTGCGGTGGTGTTTGACAGCCATGGCGTCAACCCCAGCCTGATCCCGGGCCTGCCGTTTGACTCCAAGAAAGACCTGAGCCCGGTGGTGCTGATCGGTACCGCGCCCATGGTGCTGGGCACCCCGGCCGCCTCGGAGTTCAAGACGCTGGCCGATGTGGTGGCGGCCGCCCGCAGCCCTAAAGGTGCCAGCTACGGCACCATCGGTTCGGGCAGCCTTGGGCATTTGGCCATGGCGCTACTGGGCAAGGGCAATGGCCTTGAGTTCCAGCACATCCCCTACAAAGGCGGCGGTCCCTTGATGAACGATGCGGTCGCCGGCCACGTGCCGCTGGCGATCGGCTCGGTGTTTTTGCTCAAGCCCTTTATTGACAGCAAACGGCTGCGGCCGTTGGCAGTGACCACCAGCAAGCGTTCGCCTGATCTGCCAGAGGTGCCCACGCTGGCCGAGATGGGCTTTGCCGGCTTCGAGGCACCTGCCTGGTGGGCGGTGCTGGCCCCTGCCCGCACCCCGCCCGAGATCATGGCACGCATGAACGACGCTTTGAATAAGGCCATGAAAACCCCCGAGCTGGCCAAGCGGCTGGATGCCCAGGGCATTGACGTGGTGGGAGGGGCGCCCGAAGCAGCAAAGGTGTTCATCGAGCGCCAGATGGACGTCTGGGGCAAAGTGGTCAAAGACAACAACATCAAGGCCGACTGACACGGGCCCGCGCAGCTGGCCCGCGGTTGGTGCCAACCGGGAGTGCTTCAGGCCTCCGGCGTGATGCCTAGCGCCACCAGAAAGCGGGCCACCATGTTGTAGGTGGCAATGGCACTGGTTAATTCCACGATCTGAGTCTCGTCAAAATGGTGGCGGAGTGCTTCGAACACTGTGTCGCTCACCGTTATGTCGAGGGTCATTTCTGCGGCGTAGCGCACTACCAGTGCCTCCTGCTCGCCCAGAGCCGGCTCAGAGGCGTTGCCGTGCCGGTCGATGTGCAGCAGTCGCTGCAGGGCCTCCAGCTCTGACTGAGTGCCCCCAGCGGCCAGAAAATCGGGCGCGTGGTGGTGGTATTCGTAATCGGCGCCGGTCAGCAGCGCCACGGTGCAGATTCCGAGCTCGCGCAGTTTGCGGCTGGTTGGCAGCTCGGTACGCACCGCTTTGAGGTAGACGTTCCAGCCGCGCGCAACCGGTTCGCTCCAGAGCAGGGCTTTGTCCAGGTTCAGCAGCGTGCCCCCGCGTCGCGCCAGGATGGCGTCCACCAGCGCCGGCGGTTGGGGTTTGAGTTCCGGGGTCCAGTCTGGGATTCGCATGAGTAGGCCTGTCTTGCAGTGAGGAGTGGCGAAGGATAAGCGGATAATTCTCTTATGCGAATCCCATTCACCAAAATGCAGGGGGCTGGCAACGACTTTGTCGTGCTGGATGAGACTCGGCAGCGCTTTGGTCTTTCGGGTGCGCAGTACCGGTGGTTGGCCGACCGGCACTTTGGCGTGGGCGCAGATCAGATTCTGAGCGTGCGACCTTCTCCCGGCCCGGGCATTGATTTTGAGTACGTGATCCACAACGCCGACGGCGCCGAGGTCGAACAATGTGGCAATGGCGCGCGCTGCTTTGCCCGCTTTGTGCACGAGCGCGGCTTGAGCCCCAAGACGACTTTGCGAGTGCAGACCCTATCTGGCGTAATTCAACCCCAACTGCACCCGGACGGCCGTGTCACGGTTGACATGGGGCCTCCCGTGTTCACGCCGACCGAGGTACCCTTTGACGCCGACGGACTTCAAGCGCAACCCCGAGGCGACTGGCAGCAGTGGCCGATCGATCTGTCCGGCGCCAAGGTCTGGCTGGCGGTGTTGTCCATGGGCAACCCGCACGCAGTGCAACTGGTCGACGACGTCGACACCGCACCCGTGGCGCAACAGGGGCCCCTGATCGAGCATCACACTCGTTTCGTGCGGCGCGTCAATGCAGGTTTTTTACAGGTGCTAGACCGCCGGCAGGTGCGCTTGCGCGTGTTCGAGCGCGGCGCCGGCGAGACCCTGGCCTGTGGCTCTGGTGCCTGCGCGGCGGTGGTGGCCGGGATCCGGCTGGGTTTGCTCGACCACAGTGTCGATGTTCAGACACGGGGCGGCCTGCTGACCATTTCCTGGGCGGGTGATGCCGCACATGTGATGATGACTGGCGCTGCCAACACAGTTTTTCAAGGCGATATTGACCTCCCCGACCTCTTATGACCACACCCCTGACCCACCCCATCACAGAAGACGACATTGCCGACTACCTCGGCAGCAACCCGGAGTTTTTTGAGCGCCACGCCGAGTTGTTGGCTGCGGTGCACTTAAGCAGCCCGCACAACCAGCGTGCGGTCAGTCTGCAGGAGCGTCAGGCCGAGATGCTGCGCGAGAAAATCAAGGTGCTGGAGCACCGCATGATGGACATGATTCGGCACGGCAACGAGAACGTGATGCTGTCCGGTCGTCTGCTTCGCTGGGCTGCCAGCCTGTTCGGCATCGCAGATGCTGCTGCGTTGCCCGCCCAGATCACCAGCGACATTGCCGCCCGGTTTGCTGTTCCTCAGGTAGCGCTACGGGTATGGGATGTCATGCCAGCGATGGCGCAAGCGGCATTCGCACAAGGCGTGAGTGCTGAGGTCAAACTGTTTGCCGAGTCCCTCAGCGAACCTTTTTGTGGCCTAAACACGGGTTTTGAGGTGACTGACTGGTTGTCTGACCCTGCGGCAGCGGCCTCCTTGGCGATTTTGCCCTTGCGCGGGTTGGCCGATGGCGCTGGGTCGGGACCATTGATTGGACTGTTGGTCTTGGCGTCGCCCGATTCCCAGCGCTTCAACAGCGCGATGGGGACTGAGTTTCTGGAGCGCATCGCCGAACTCTGTGGCGCTGCTTTGGCGCGGCTGCGCCAGGCCTGACGCTGGTTTTGCTGTGGCCCACGATCAGGACACCGCCCTGACCGAGCGCTACCTGACTCATGTGCGGGTTGAAAAGCGGCTGGCCAGCCGCACCGTCACGCTTTATACGATTGACCTGCTCAAACTCGCTGAATTCGCCAGTCGGGCCGAGCTCACCTTGACGCAGGTGCAAAACCACCATGTTCGGCGCTGGGTAGCGCAAATGCACGCCGGCGGTCGCAGTGGCCGCGGGATTGCGCTGGTCCTGTCGGGTTGGCGCGGTTTCTACACCTGGCTGGGGCGCGAGGGGCTGGTTGGCGCCAATCCGGTGCAGGATGTGCGCGCACCCAAGGCAGGCAAGCCTCTGCCCAAGGCACTGGGCGTGGACCAAGCCATGCAGTTGGCTAACTATTCAGAGAGCCCGGACGACCCCTGGTTGGCTGTACGCGACAGCGCCATCGTGGAATTGCTCTATGGCAGCGGCCTGCGCGTGGGTGAATTGGTCGGGCTTGATGTGGCGGCAAGTGCGCAGGCGCGGGGCTGGGTCGATGTGGCGTCGGCCGAGGCCCATGTGCTTGGCAAGGGCGGCAAGCGGCGCTCCGTGCCGGTGGGGGCTCAGGCCCTGGCCGCACTACAGCAGTGGTTGGCGCTGCGGGGTGGTGCGCCGTCGCGAACACCGTCCGCTGCGCAGACCGCCTTGTTCATTGGCCGGAACGGCACGCGACTCACCGCTCAATCGATCTGGCTGCGGCTGCGTCGGCGCAGCCTGCAGGCTGGGCTGGCTGCGCCGGTGCACCCCCATATGCTGCGCCACTCTTTTGCCAGCCATCTGCTGCAATCCAGCAGCGACCTGCGTGCCGTGCAGGAATTGCTGGGCCACGCCAACATCAGCACCACGCAGGTCTACACCCGGCTCGATTTTCAGCACTTGGCCCGGGCTTATGACGCGGCGCACCCCAGGGCCAAAGTCAAGGGCGGCAACCAAAGTTGAGGGGCGCTCGCGCAAATCTCCTATACTGTCTGGCTTCGCAGCGCTTTAGTGGCTCCGCGGCGAAGTCATTTTTGTGCACCATCACCTGACGGCGTGCTGAGTGAGCCCCACCTAAGAGATTCCCGCCAGAGGAACGCCGAACGTGGAAAAGAGCCCGCCAAACCCTCTTTCAAAGAGAAAACTCATGACCAAAACTTTCAGCGCCAAACCCGCTGATGTGGTGCACGAGTGGTTTGTGCTTGACGCGACCGACAAGGTCCTCGGACGAGTAGCCAGCGAAGTTGCTCTCCGTTTGCGCGGCAAACACAAGGCCATTTACACGCCCCACGTCGATACCGGTGACTTCATCGTCATCATCAACGCAGCCCAACTGCGTGTCACCGGCGCCAAGCCGATCGACAAGGTGTACTACCGTCACTCGGGCTACCCGGGCGGCATTACGGCCACCAATTTCCGCGACATGCAAGCCAAGCACCCCGGGCGCGCTTTAGAAAAAGCCGTCAAGGGCATGCTGCCCAAGGGACCCCTGGGCTACGCCATGATCAAGAAGCTCAAGGTGTACGGCGGTGCTGAGCACCCGCACACTGCCCAGCAACCCAAAGTGTTGGAAATTTAAGGAGCCTTAACATGATTGGTGATTGGAACAATGGTACCGGCCGTCGCAAATCCAGCGTCGCCCGCGTTTTCCTAAAAAAAGGCTCCGGCCAGATTGTGGTGAACGGCAAAGACATCGAGAAATTCTTCGGTCGTCAAACCTCCATCATGATCTGCAAGCAGCCCCTGATGCTGACCAACCACGCCCAGACGTTTGACATTATGGTCAATGTAGCGGGTGGTGGTGAATCTGGTCAGGCCGGTGCCGTACGCCATGGCATTACCCGTGCCCTGATCGATTACGATGCGACCCTCAAGCCCGAGTTGAGCAAAGCGGGTTTCGTCACCCGAGATGCCCGCGAAGTCGAGCGCAAAAAGGTCGGCTTCCACGGCGCTCGTCGCCGCAAACAGTTCAGCAAACGTTAAGTTGCGTCCACGCTGCGCGGTCAACGCGTGGCTACTCGACAGCCGCCTCGAAGCAGTTCCTGGCGGCTGTTGTCGTTGTGGAGCGCCCTTAGCAAGGCGAGTCGCCTGCTAGACTCGCCAAGAGATGAGAGTTCGCCTATTTCTCCGCCGTTTGACCATCAGTGCGCCGCGCATGTCGGTGCGCAGCGCCATGCCGTGGCCCCTGCGCTGGATCGTCCTGGCGATTGTCTTGGGCTTTTGTGCGGCCATTGCTTTGTGGGCGTTCGAATTTGGTCGCAATATTGCCGGGCTTGAATCTTCCGGCCGAGAGTGGCTGCAACAGACCCGGGTTGACATGACGGCCCTGCGCGCCGAGCTAGAGGCCACCAAAGAGGCGCGCGACAAGGCGCAGTCCATTGCCAATACGGCCAGCACCTTGCTGACCTCTGAAAAAGTGGCGCAAGAACGGCTCCTGGCGCAGAACAAGCAACTCGAAGCTGACAACCGGGCCCTCCGCGACGACCTTGGCTTCTTCGAGAAGCTGATCCCCTCTGGCAGTGGTGAGAGCATGGCCATTCGCGGTCTTCAGGGCGAGGTCATCAACGGGCGTGAACTCAAATGGCAGGTTCTGGTCATTCAGCCACTGAAAAATCCGGGAGAGTTCAACGGCCGCCTTGAGTTAGTTTTCACCGGCGTGCAAAACGGCAAACCCTGGGCCACGACTTTGCCCGGCGGCCCGCAGGCGCTCAAATTGCGCCAGTATGGTCGAGTGGCGGGCACGCTGGAGTTGCCATCTCAGACTGTAGTGAAGGGCATCACGGCCAAGGTGCTGGACGGCACAATGGTCAATGCCGTGCAAACCATCAAGTTATAGTCCATCTCACACAGCGGCTCCCAATCTTTTCCAAACCCAAGCATCCATGTTCAATAAAAAAAAGCAGCCGCCTATTAAAAGCTTGATCGCTCAAGGTACGAGGATCGATGGGAATGTGCACTTTGAGGAGGGCCTGCGTGTGGACGGCGCCGTCAATGGAAACGTCGGTGCTGCTCCGGAGGCTGCCTCAATCCTTGTGATTTCTGAGACCGCCGTGGTTACTGGTGAAGTCCGCGCAGACCACATCATCATCAATGGCCATGTCAACGGCCCGGTCCACGCGGCGGCCTTGCTGGAGCTGCAGCCGAAGGCCCGGATCCAGGGCGACGTGCAGTACGCCGCGCTAGAGATGCACCAAGGCGCCCTGATTGACGGCCAGTTGCGTCCTCTGTTGGGTGGCGCCGAAAAACCCACACTGGTATTGGCGGCAAATAACCAGGCAGTGAATTCCTGAGCGAATTGCTGTACTATTAACAATAGTCAAAACATTGGAGTTAGCCATGAGCGCTGTTGCAGAAAATATTCAGACCGAAATGCCCACCCCCATTCTGTTCACCGACAGTGCCGCTGCCAAGGTGGCTGATCTGATCGCCGAAGAAGGGAACTCTGAGCTTAAATTGCGTGTGTTTGTTCAGGGCGGCGGTTGCTCTGGCTTTCAGTATGGTTTTACTTTCGATGAAATCACCAACGAAGACGACACCACCATGACCAAGAATGGCGTCTCCCTGCTGATTGACGCCATGAGTTACCAGTATCTGGTGGGCGCCGAGATTGATTACAAAGAAGACCTGCAAGGGGCGCAGTTTGTCATCAAGAATCCCAACGCCACCACCACTTGCGGCTGCGGCTCGAGCTTCTCGACCTGATCCGCTGCTGCCCGGCTTACGCCGGATAGATAGCACCCAGTATGCGGGCGCCACGGGCGCCCGTAACTTTTTCCAGATTGCCGGGCTGACGTCGGACCGTCTGGCGCGCCAGCCAGGCAAAGGCCGCCGCCTCGACCTGTAAGGGCGGCAGCCCGCGAAGCCCAGTATCGATCACCTTGCGTGTCGGCAGCAGCGCCTGCAGCCGGCGCATCAGATGCTGGTTGTAGGCGCCACCGCCGCACACCAGCAATTCGCTGCTGGCCGGCGCATAGGTCTGCACCGCGTCCGCGCAGCTGTACGCAGTCAATTCGGCCAGCGACGCTTGGACGTCAGCTGAAGACACCGTGGCTGACGGTGCCAGAGCGGCAGCTAGCCACAGCGGGTTGAACAGGTCACGCCCCGTGCTCTTGGGTGGGCATTGGGCAAAGAAGGGTTCAGCCAGCATGCGGTTGAGCAGGTCGGCATCGACGCGTCCGCTGGCGGCCCAGGAGCCGTCGCCATCGAAAGTCTCGCCCTTGTGCTGCAAGCACCAGGCATCCAGCAACACGTTGCCTGGACCGCAGTCAAAGCCCAGAATCTCACCCTCATCTGCAGCGCCGAGTACCGTCAGATTGGCCATGCCACCCAGGTTCAGCACAGCAACCTCGGACCCAGGGCGGCCAAACACCGCGCGGTGGAAGGCCGGTACAAGCGGCGCGCCTTGGCCGCCGGCTGCCACATCACGGCTGCGAAAATCGGCAATCACATCGATGCCGCACAACTCGGCCAGCAGCGCGGCGTTGTTCAACTGAAGCGTGTAGCCCGTTCCATCGAAGGCCTTCGGCTGGTGCCGAACCGTTTGGCCATGTGCTCCGATCGCCCGCACCGCGGCCGGAAAAACGCCCGCGAGCTTCAACAGCGCTTCCACCACCCCGGCATAGGCACGAGCCAAGGCGTTGGCGGCCAATGCGGCGCGATGCAGCTCATTGTGGCCAGTTTGGTTGAGGTCAAGGAGTTCATGGCGTAAGGCGGGCGGCATTGGTGCACTTGCGCCGGCCAGCACCGTCAGTTGTGTGTTGGAAAAATCGACCAGCACGCCGTCGACACCGTCCAGTGAGGTGCCGGACATCAGGCCCAGGTAGAGCTCAGTCACGGCAAATGTCAGGCCTCGTTCTACTCGGCCGTGCTGGGCTGAAGGGCGGCTGCGCTGGCCAGTGCCACGCGAGTCCTCGCCGCAGCCTGATTGAATACCGGGCGTGCGGCGGCGCTTACCGGAACAGATTCGCTTTGCCGAGCAATCGTCAGCGGATCATGGTGTTGGCCATTAACCCGGAACTCAAAGTGCAGGTGCGGCCCAGTGGCCCAACCCGTGGCGCCGACGGCGCCGACGTTTTGGCCCTGGCTGACGCTTTGGCCCTTGCGCACCGAAATACGGCTCAGATGCGCATAGACTGTGGTGTGCTGGTTGCGGTGCTTGACCATGACCACATTTCCAAAGCCATTTTGCACCCCGGCGAACTCGACAGTGCCATCGCCAACGCTGCGCACTGCTGTGCCGGTTGGCGCGGCGTAGTCAACGCCCAAGTGGGCACTCCAGGTTCGAAGGATAGGATGGAATCGCATCTTGAACCCGCTGGTGACCCGGGAGAATTCCATTGGAGACGCCAAGTAGGCGCGGCGCAAGCTTTGCCCGTCCAGCGTGTAATAACCACCCTTGCCAGCGGCCCCTGTTTCACGGAACCACATGGCCTGAAAGCTCTTGCCGCTGTTGACAAATTCTGCGCTTAAGACTCGTCCGGTCCGCAGAGGTTCGCCGTCACCTTCAAGCGTTTCATAAACCACTGAGAAGCGGTCGCCCTTCCGCAGAGCTCGATGAAAATCGATGTCGCCGGCGAACATCTCGGCGACCTGGATGGCAATTGCGTCGGGGATGCGGGCCTCGTCGGTGGCGGCAAACAGCGAGCTCTGGATGGTGCCGCTGGCGAGCCGGACAGATGCCGTCAGGGCGGCGGTTTCCAGCCGTGACACAAAGCCGTTTGCCGACGACTCTATCACCAACCGTTTGAATTGACCGTCATCTTCGGGGCTCCAGCGTGCGCTGAGTTTGCGCAGGGCGTTCTGCTCGGTCGTCTCTGCATTGATGTTCCTTCCACTGCGGCCGAGCAAAAGGCGGGCGACCGGGTCGGTACGAAGAAAGTTGGCCGCAGCTGGGTCGTCTACGCCCAAACGACGCAGCAGGCTGTCGGCCGTGTCGGTGGAGCGGGTGAGGTCTGAGCGAAACAGGGTGAGCCCAGAACCGATCAGCGCAGGGACGGCAACCTGTTCAGGCAGAGGCACTACCTCAAGCACCTCTTGGGCCGTCAGATCTGCCGGGTCCGGAGCCAGGGTAGCCAGTGCATAAGTGGCACCCCCAGCCCCCAACAACACGCTGGCCAAAACGGCCACGACATGCTCCGGGTAGTGCGCCAATAACTGGCGGGACCACTGGATGCCACTTTGGGCGGCGGTAACGAGGCGATGAGGCAAAAGGCAGGCTTTCAGGGAAAAAACGGGACGCTGCGCGGACAAGAGGCTCAGACAGGGCGGGCGGCCGACTAAAATCCTAAGTGCGATTCAACGGTAAGTATAACTTCGCTGAACCCCCGTAACCCATCAAATCCCTTATGAATCAAGCTTTGGCCTCCCAGTTTCCTGTGACGGATCGTGTTCGGGAGGCGCTCGCTGTGTCCCTTCGCGGCTGCGAGGAACTGATCCCGCAGGACGACTGGGTCAAGAAGCTGGCCCGCTCCGAAGCCACCGGCACGCCCTTGCGCATCAAGCTCGGGCTCGACCCAACCGCGCCTGATATCCATGTTGGGCATACCGTCGTGCTCAACAAAATGAGGCAGTTGCAGGACCTGGGTCACACCGTGATTTTTTTGATCGGCGACTTCACCACGTTGATTGGCGACCCCTCCGGACGCAACAGCACCCGGCCGCCACTGACGCGAGAGCAGATTGAAAGCAACGCACAGACCTACTACCGCCAGGCCGCCATGGTGCTGGACCCGGCCAGGACCGAGATCCGCTACAACAGCGAATGGGGCGACGCCCTTGGTTCACGCGGCATGATCCAATTGGCGGCCCGCTACACGGTGGCGCGGATGATGGAACGCAATGATTTCCACGATCGTTTCAAAGCCGGCACGCCGATCAGCGTGCATGAGTTCCTGTACCCGCTGATGCAAGGCTATGACAGCGTGGCGCTCAAAAGCGACCTCGAGCTCGGCGGCACTGATCAAAAGTTCAACCTGCTGGTGGGGCGCCACTTGCAGGCGGAATACGGCCAGGAGCCGCAGTGCATCCTGACCATGCCGCTGCTCGAGGGGCTCGATGGCATTGAGAAAATGTCGAAAAGCAAGAACAACTACATCGGCATCTCGGAAGACGCGAACACCATGTTTGCCAAGGTGCTAAGTATTTCTGACGTCCTCATGTGGCGCTGGTACACCCTGCTTAGCTTTCGGAGTCTGGCAGACATCGAGGCGCTCAAGGCCGAGGTAGAGGGGGGGCGTAACCCGAAAGATGCCAAGGTGGCTTTGGCACGCGAGATCACAGCGCGCTTTCATTCGCCGGCAGCCGCTGATCTCGCGGAGCAGGATTTCATCAACCGGAGCCAAGGCGGCGTTCCTGACGAGATCACTGAATTGACACTGCCTTTGGGCGTGGACGGTGCGGCGGTGGGGATTGGTGCGCTGCTCAAGCTGGCCGGGCTGGTGGCTTCCAGTGGCGAGGGCAACCGCCTGATTGACGGCGCTGGTGTGCGTATCGACACCAGTCTGGTCAGTGACAAGGGCCTCAAGCTGGGCGCTGGGACCTACGTGCTGCAAGTGGGCAAACGCCGCTTTGCCCGGGTTACGCTGGCTTGAGTTTGTCTTGCCAACCTGCCTGATGGCGTAGCACCTGAACCATGTGGTTCAGCTCGACCGGTTTGGCCACATGCTCGTTCATACCGGCATCCAGGCACTCTTGCCGCTCGGCGGCCATGGCATTGGCGGTCATGGCCACAATGGGTAACTGTGTCAGGCCCAGCACCTCCCGGATGTGGCGGGTGGCGCTCAGGCCGTCCATGACGGGCATTTGCATGTCCATCAGTACGACGTCGTACATCGGATCGGCGGCAGCCATCTGAGTGATAGCGTCCAGTCCGTCATCGGCTGTGTGCACGACAGCGCCTTCTTTTTGCAGCAATTCGCGCGCCACCTGCTGATTGACCAAGTTGTCCTCCACCACCAGCAGCCTCATTCCCGCCAGGCGTTGGCCGGTGACCTTCAACTCAGGGCTTTTGCGCGGGGCATGGTCGGCCAGGGCGTCAACGATGGCATCCATCAACATCGAAGCAGTCACTGGCTTGATCAAGAAGCCATCGATCATCGCCCGATCTGACGGGCTTCGATCGACCAGCATCTCATTGCCATGGGCGCTGACCATCACCACCACGGGTCGTCGACCTGGCCAAGGCAGCTTGCGAATTCGCTGGCAGGTCTGCCAGCCATCGAGGCCCGGCATTTGCCAATCCAGCAGCACCGCTTCATAGTGGATGCCCACGCTGGCCTGCTGCTGCAACCGGTCAATCGAGGCCTCCCCGCTGATGCAGGCATCCACTGTCCAGCCCAGCGACAGCCCCATGCGTTCAAGTACAGCACGGGCAGTGGGATTGTCATCGACCATAAGAACGCGCCAGCCTTTTGATGGGTCTTGGACTGGCACCCGTGCGCCATTAACGGCAGGCGCCACCGGCAGCGTGATGGAAAAATGAAACCGGCTGCGAACGCCGAGGTGGCTTTCCAATTGGAGCGTCCCGCCCATCATAGAGACCAGCGACTGACTGATAGCAACGCCCAGGCCAGTGCCGCCGAAGCGGCGCGAGGTGGAGGCCTCGGCTTGCGTAAAGCCGGTGAAGATGCGGGACTGGTTCTCTGGAGAGATGCCGATGCCGGTGTCGCGAACCGCGAATTGCAGGGTCGCCTCGCTGGCACTGGACTGCAGCAGCAGGACGCTCACCACCACTTCGCCCTTGGCCGTGAATTTGATGCCATTGCCGCCCAGGTTGATCAGCACCTGGCGCGAGCGCAGGGCATCGCCGACCAGGTGAGGCGGAATGGTTGGGTCGATGTCAAACAGCACATCCACCTGATCATGGTTGATGCCGGCCGACAGGATCACCGACAGATCGCGCAACAACTGATCAATTCGGAAAGGTTGCGGGTCCAGGGCGAGCTTGCCGGCTTCCACCTTGGCCAAATCCAAAATGTCATCGAGCAGGCCCAGCAGCGATCGGGCTGCGCGTTCGGTTTTTTCGACGTAATCGGTCTGCTGGGTGTCAAGAGGGGTGTGCTGCAAAAGTGCCGACATGCCCAGGATGGCATTCATGGGGGTGCGAATTTCATGGCTCATGTTGGCCAGGAATCGGCTCTTGGCCAACATCGCCTCTTCGGCGAGCTCCCGGGCCCGGACAATTTCAGTAATGTCGATCCGAAACCCAACGGTATGGCCATCCGCCATCCGTCGGTCAACGATGCGCAGGGTGCGACCACTGTCAATTTTTTGAATCAGTGTGCTGTCGCCGCTGAGGTGGATTGCCAGGCGTTCGGCCACCCAGGCTTCTTCCCGGCCGATGCCGCCAGGTATTGCCCGCGTGCCGCACGTTCGCGAGCCAAATACTCGAACGTGGCCCCAGGCACCATCAGATCGGCCGAAGTTGCATACACCTGCCGATACCTGTCGATGCAATAAACCATCCTATCTTCGGCATCAAACAGCACAAAGGCCTCGTCAATGGTGTCGATGGCGCCGCGCAGCAACTGCTCCTGCTGTGCAGCCCGGTTCTCGGCTTGGTGGCGGGCCGTCACATCGTTTCTGATGCAGACGTACTTTTCGATTTGGCCATCCGTTCCTCGGAATGGTGCGATCACTGTATCGGCCCAGAACAGGGTGCCGTCCTTGGCCCGATCGCAGACTTCGCCATGCCAGACATCCCCCGCCTCGATCCTCTGCCACATTGCGGCCCAGAAGCCATCGGCCTGCTGGCCAGAGCTGATCAGGCTGTGACTTTGCCCCAACAGTTCGTCTCGGCTGCAGCCGCTTGTGCGGCAAAACCGATCGTTGACCAAGGTGATACGGCCACTGGTGTCGGTGATGGACACTAGGGAATGCAGGTCAAGCGCGAGCAGCAGCATCTCTTTGTCGCGCAGGGCTGCTTCCAAAAGCCCTTGCGTCTGCCGCCGCTCAGTCACGTCGATGGCCAAACCCAAAAAGCCCTGGAGCGACCCGTCAACATCTTGGAGTGGCTGAAACTGGAATTCGACCCATCTTTCTTCGCCGTTGCCACGGGTGATCAGCAAGTCCTCCTGAATCGCACGACCAGCCACTAAGGCCGTGGACAAGCGTTCCACGGTTTCTGGCGTCAGGTTTCGGGTCAGCCCAATTTCGACGGGTCGGCGTCCGACCACGGCGGCCGCCTTGAGGCCAGCAAGCCGCTCGAACCCGCTATTGACCCAGGTGATGTGCCGTTGGGTGTCCATGAGCAGCACCGCGTTGGTGGTTTCCTGTGCGACCAGGCCAAGCTTTTCGACCTCGGCGCCCATGCGCTGCGCCAATTGCTCTGCGCGCCGTCGCAGTGTGACCTGCTGCCACAGTACCCCAGCCAACAGAAAGGTCATCACCATGGTGCCCATCAATCGTATCCAGGGTATCCAGGGCGGAAACAGCGCGTCAAATGCGGGGGTGGTTTGGGCGTGAAGCGTGAACTCGTGCCCCACAAGCGTCACCGTATCGCGGGCTGTGAGTTGCGGACCCGCCATTCGATGGGTTGTTGTTGCCAAGTCGCCTATGCTCGGCCCGGTTCTAAAAAGCGGGGGTCCCGCAGGCGTGGTGCCGCCGGCATCGAAAAATTCGATGTCAATCCGCCGTTCGGGCGCGCCGAAAAGGCCCGCCATCATTTTGTCGAACGTCACCAGTGAAAAGACCAGGCCCAGCAGTCCTGCGCGTCGGTCCTCTGGCGTCTTGAAGGCGCTGCCGCTCGAGTAGACGGGAAGAACCATCAGCAGTGGGGGAGGCAGGCCTTCAGATCCGGCCTCCCCCGTCTGACTGGCTAGGGTGGCTGCGCCGCACCATCTCGGCGGTCAGTCGTTCAACCTCATGACGGAATTCCGCTTGCTTGTTGGTTTGAATGTCGGCGTGCGCGCGCCAGCCCAACACAGCGGCTAAGCATGCCCCCGCCAAAAAAAACCAATGCGGGCAGCCATGTCCCCAGACGCTCAGCCAGCTGCAGCCAGGCGCTGGCGTGTGGCCTGGCTCGGCCGGACTGAGAGACGACACAGGACGCATGGTTCAGCTAGAGAAAACTCGTTGTCAAAAATGGCCGTGGCTGGGGGATGCGTCTTTGGGATGCTGGGGTTTCGGCACACTAGCCTGACCTATGTAACCGAGACTGCCGCAGAATCGCCGTGTTGCAACGCGTCCGGCGGGCACGTGTCCTGGTGGTTGACGAACTGGCCGGAGAGATTGCCGCCGGGTAGATGGTGCCGGTTATGATCGTTCGAACAGAACCGCCTGCCGGGCGGCTTCTTGTTTTTTCCGGAGTAAAGCCATGCGTGTGATTGTGTCCCTCAAGCGGGCGATATCGGTTTTTGGCATGGTTGTATGGGGCCTCACGCTGCTGGCGCCGGCGGCGGCCCAGCAAAGCACCACTCATTTTCGGATCGGGGTCCTGCCCAACGTCAGCGCCAGACTGATCCTGACCAGCTACCAGCCCATGCGCGAGTATTTTGAGCGGGAACTCAAACGGGGTGTAGACATCGCCACTGCGCCAGATTTTCGGGCTTTTGCCGAGAACACCCGGCGTGGCGATTACCACCTGATCGTGACGGCGGCTAACCTGGGGCGGCTGGCTCAAGTAGACAGCAACTGGCATCCGCTGGCCATCTACGACCCCAAAATACCAGCCATCGTGGTGGCCTTGGCCGACAACCCCAACGCCTCGGTCACGCAGTTGCGTGGTAAGTCTCTGGCCTTGGCCAACCCCCAATCGCTGGTGGCGTTGGCTGGTTTGGAGTGGCTGAGTGGACAGGGCCTACGCCATGGTGCTGATTTCAAAACTGTGACAGCCGCCAACGACGACAGTTTGGGTGCGGTATTGCGGACGGGCGAGGCGCCACTGGCCATCATGAGCATGGGCGAGTTTCGCGCCAAACCAGAGGCCATGCGGAACACCCTTCGCATCGTCACTGAAATCGCTAAATTGCCAGGCTTCCTGGTGATGGCCAGCCCGGAGCTCCCGGCGGCTGATCGACAACGTCTGAAGACCTTGATCCTGGCTTTTCCCCAAACAGAGGAAGGTAAAAAATTCTTTGTTTTGTCGGGTTTTACCCATATCCGTGAAGTGGCTGAGCCCGAACTCAAAACCTTGGATGCGTTCAATGACGTCACCCGCAAGGGGCTGGGTGGCTGAAACACATGGGGGTAAGTCTTGGTTTGAAGGGCAAGCTGGTGCTTGCCGGCGTGGCGGTCCAGCTATGTGTGCTGGCAGTGGTTGGCGGTAGTACCTTCTGGTGGGTGGCCCGATACCTTGACGCCGATCAGCAGGAGCATGCACGTCAGATCAAACCACTGTTGGTTGCCGCGCTGGCGGTGCCCATGGCTCAGCGCGACTACGCCTCGGTGGCGGCCATCCTCAAAGAAAGCCGGGCCGCCAGTGAGTTGATGTTTCTGAGCGTGTGCGATGCGAGTGGGAATCTGATCGCCGAAGATGGGGCCGCACCTCCTGCCACAGCCGCTACGCCAAAGACCCCGGCGGGCAATGCACTGTACGACGAATTTTCTGTCCCACTTAGCCTGGGCGGCCAGGCATTGGGCGTTATCAAGTTTGGCTTGTCCCGAGCCAGCATCGAGCAGGCCGCGCGCGGAGTGAGCGTCCAGGTCCTGAAGGTGGGCGCGTTGGCGCTGCTGGTGTTTTCATTGCTGCTCTGGTGGATCAGCGTGGCGCTGACCCGGCCGCTGCAAATGCTGGTGACGGCCACCCGCGATATTCGGGCCGGCAATTACGACATCGATCTTGTGAGTGGTGGTGATGATGAGATTGGTACCCTGGAGTCGGCATTTATTCTTATGAACATGGAGATTCGGCGCAAGGTCGCTGAGTTGATCGAAAGCGAGGCCTTGCAGCGCCGCTACCTGCGGGAGTCAGTGGCCAAGCAGGGGCAGGTCGAGCAGGCCTTGCAGCAGGCGGAGGATGCCACGACCGCCAAGTCGGAGTTTTTGGCCAACATGAGCCACGAAATTCGCACACCACTGAACGCCATTTTGGGTTTCTCGCAACTGCTGCAATCAGCGCCTTTGGACGGCTTGCACCGAGAGTACATTGTCAACCTGCGGCAGGCGGGGGAATCGCTGCTGCGCATTCTGAACGATGTGCTGGATTATTCCAAGATGGAGGCTGGCCAGCTGGAGTTGGTCAATGAACGCTTTGATCTGAGACACCTGATGAGCGCAGTGGCCCAATTGTTTTCATTCCAGTTGCTCGAGAAAAACCTGTCCTTGCGGTTGCGGGTCGATGACACCGTGCCGAGGCATCTGGTGGGTGACGCGCTGAGATTGCGTCAGATCCTGGTTAACTTGGTAGGTAATGCCATCAAATTTACAGAGCGCGGTGCGATCGAGGTCAGCGTGGATTCCCCGCAGCGTACCGACCAGGGTCTGACCCTGAAATTTTCGGTGATTGATTCTGGCATTGGCATGGATGCACTGCAGGTAAGCCGCCTCTTTGCCTCTTTTGCGCAAGCAGACAGCTCCATCACCCGTCGCTTTGGCGGCACCGGTCTGGGGCTGTCCATTTGTCGCCAACTGGTCGGGTTGATGGGCGGCGGCATCAGCGTTGAGAGCGTGCCCGGTGTAGGCTCATCGTTCAGTTTCACGGTCAATCTGTCCGAGTCGCAGTCACAGTCTCAGCTGGGCACCGAGCCGTCGGACGAGCCAGTAATGCCAGACCATGGGACATCGCTGCGTGACCTGAAAGTGCTGCTGGTTGACGACAATCCGGTCAATGTGATTGTGGCGCGGGCCTTTTTGGATGGGCTGGGCATGCAGGTCACCACGTCAGTTGATGGTTTGCAGGCGGTCGACCGGGCGCTGGGCACGAACTTTGACGTGATTCTGATGGATCTCCAGCTGCCAGGCATTGACGGCCTGGAGGCAACCCAGCGCATTCGGGCGCAGTTGGGCAACGCAGCCCCGCCGATCATCGCCCTGAGTGCTGCCGACATGAAAGCCGACCATGACGCCTGCCTGTTGGCTGGCATGGTCGACCATGTCTCGAAACCGATCATGCGGGACCAACTCACCCGGGTGTTGCTGAGGTGGGTCGGCCGCCCCATAGTGACCGCCGTGACGACCGGTGTCGGCGCCTCCGAGCAGGAGCGTGTCAGCATTGACCACAGTTTGCTGGCGCCCGAGCTGCGGGAACTAGAGCGCTTGCTGGCTAGCAACATGCTGGCGGCAAGACGTCAACTTGATCAGATTGAGCCTCTGCTGACGCAAACGGCCTTTGAATTGCCGTTTGCGCCCGTCGCTCAGGCTACACGCAAGCTCAAATTTAAGGCCGCCTTGGCGGCGCTCAGTCAATTCTCGGCTATGCTGCCCTCCAAGCCCCATTGACTCCGACATGCTGAACGACGCCCGAATCCTCATCATCGATGACATCATCGAGAACGTGGAGGTTCTTGGGGAGGTCTTGGCCAGCCTCTACAACGTTCAGTTCGCCACTTCGGGGGTTGAGGGCTTGGCGCTGGTAAGGCACCAGCGACCAGACCTGATCTTGCTCGACGTGATGATGCCCGGCATGGATGGGTATGCCGTGTGTGCCACGCTCAAAGCTGACCCGGACACGCGCAACATTCCCGTGATTTTTGTCACGGCCAAGAACGATGCCGAAAGCGAGTCTCGCGCCCTGGCCGAAGGCGCGGTGGATTTCATCCACAAGCCCATTAATCAAGAGGTTGTGCGGGCACGCGTAGGCCTGCACCTGGCCCTGAAAAATCGTGAAGGCCAGCTGAGTAAGCTCAATGAAGACCTGGAACAAAAGGTGAAGCAGCGCACAATGGCTCTGCGCGATGCACTGACTCAGGCCGAGGGTGCAACACGCATGAAGTCAGAGTTCCTGGCCAATATGAGCCATGAGATTCGAACCCCCATGAACGCCATTATTGGCATGACGCACCTGATCCAGGGCACGGAGCTCACACCCCGGCAACGCAATTACCTGGGCAAGATCGAGGCCTCCAGCCACCATTTGCTGGGCATCATTAACGACATCCTTGACCTGTCCAAAATTCAGGCCGGCAAGATGAGCACGGAAATCGTCGATTTCACGCTGGAGCACCTGCTGGACAACGTAGTGGGCTTGGTGGCCGAAAAGGCAGCTGATAAGGGGCTAGAGTTGATTGTGAACATGGCGCGTGACGTGCCGGCCAATCTCCTTGGCGACCCATTGCGCCTGGGGCAGATTCTGGTCAACTATGCCAATAATGCGGTCAAATTCACTGACCGAGGCGAGGTCGAGATCTCGGTGTCGGTGGTCAAGCGCCAGGATCATGAGGTTGTTTTGCGCTTCGCTGTGCGCGACACGGGCATCGGGATCGACGAGAACCAGCGCCAAAAATTGTTCAAGGATTTTGAGCAGGGCGACAGCTCCACAACCCGAAAATATGGTGGCACCGGCCTTGGCCTTGCGATCGTCAGCCGGCTGGTCGAGCTGATGGGAGGCCAGTACGGCGTGGACAGCCAGCCCGGCCTTGGTTCGACGTTCTGGTTTAACCTGGGCTTGGAAATCCGCGGCGAGGCGCCAACACTGACGATCCCATCAGACGCTCTTCACAACTGGCGGGTCTTGGTGGTGGACGACAACGCCGGAGCACGAGCGCGGCTGCGCGACATGCTGACCGGCATGAGCATGATCGTCGAGACGGCCGATGGCGGCGCTGCGGCCTTGCAGGCGATTCGCAGCGCGCAGGAACAGGGGCATGGCCATGATGTGGTCCTACTAGATTGGAAAATGCCCGATATGACGGGCGTGGACCTGGCGCGTCAGATCCGGACCATGGCGTTGACCAGGCAGCCGCACCTTTGCCTTGTGATGGCCTTTGGGCGCGATCACCTGTATGCCTCGGCCAAGCCCGAGGGCCTGGACAGCTTGTTGGTCAAGCCGGTGAGTCCCTCGGTGCTGTTCGATCACATGATGCGGGTGCTGGGGCGCGAAGCATTTCAGACTCCGCCTGCCCTGGCGGTCAGTGGCCCGCCCGTCAACACGATGGACCTTGACCCACTGCGAGGTGCCCGTGTTTTGCTGGTGGAAGACAACGAGATCAACCGGGAAGTCGCCAGTGAGATGCTGAAGGATGCCGGCATTCACGTTACCGCGGCCGAGCACGGCCAGCAGGCGCTTGACCGCCTGCTGGCGGGCGAACTGTTTGACATTGTTCTGATGGACATGCAAATGCCGGTGCTCGATGGGCTGGCCGCCACAGCGGCGATTCGGGCGCTGCCTGCGCATGAGGCCTTGCCCATCGTGGCCATGACGGCCAACGCCATGGCAAGTGATCGGCAGCGTTGCCTTGATGCAGGCATGAATGATTTTGTGGCTAAGCCGATTGACCCTAAGCAGCTCTGGGGCGCCTTGTTGCGCTGGATGCCGCGCGGTTCTGTGGCCAGCCGGGCGGGCGCGGTGGCAACCGTGCCACCGCCCTTAAGTGGAGCAGACCTGCCCATTGAGGCGCTGTTGCAGCTGCCCTGGGCCATCGACGGGCTCGATGCTGCCCTGGGCTTGCGCCGTTGCCTGGGCAAGCCGGAGCTATACCGCTCACTGCTCAGGCAATTTATGGACCGTCAAGGCAATATCGGGCAAGAGTTGCAAGAGGCCATTGACCGGGCCCAATGGGTCGCCGCCCAGCGTTTGGCGCATACCTTCAAAAGTGTCGCGGGAAACCTGGGTGCTTTGCGACTTCAGGACCAGGCCGAGGCCTTGGAGCGGGGCATCAGCGAGCACCAGGGCGCCCCGGTGGAGCGAGCCGCCTTCTTGTACCAGATCCAGGCCATTGACCAAAGCATGCATATCCTGAGCAAGCAACTCGTAGCGGCACTGGGCCTGACCCAGCCGCTCCCGTTGCCGGCTGAGCCCGCAGCGGGAGCGGGGGTCAGCAGCGACGGTAACGCTGCCTTGCAGGCTGTCCGTACCGATTTGGTTCGTTTGTTGACGCAGGGCGAGTTTGGCGCCGTCGAGCTGTTAGAGCGCAATAGCGCCCAGTTGGCGCAAGCCATGGGGGCTGACTTTGATCGGCTGGCTCGCGCGGTGGAGGCCTTTGACTTTGACAGCGCGCTGGCGATCTTGGGCAGCATGGCACCCACTGATCAACCCACGGTGCAAGCGGCCCATGAATAACAGTGTCCTGCAGACCAAAGCCAGGGCAACGGTCATGGTGGTGGATGACACGCCGCAAAATCTTGTGCTGATGACCGAGTTGCTTCGTCAAGATTACCGGATTCTGGTGGCCAATGGGGGTGAGCGCGCCCTCACGCTCTTGGGCAGCGAGTCCTTGCCAGACTTGATCCTGCTTGACATCATGATGCCTGATCTGGATGGCTATGAGGTGCTGCGGCGCGTCAAGGCAAACCCCCTGACCCGTGACATTCCGGTGATATTCCTGACGGCCAAGTCAGAGCTGGCAGACGAGATCCTGGGCTTGGCGCTGGGCGCGGTGGATTACATCACCAAGCCCATCAGCCCGCCGATTGTGCAGGCGCGGGTGCGCACCCACTTGGCACTTAAGGCGGCCGCTGACTTTTTGCGTGACAAGTCCGTTTATCTGGAAACTGAAGTGACCCGCCGGACCAAGCAGCTCAGCACCATTCAGGACGTGACGGTGCTGGCCATGTCGTCCATGGCGGAGACCAGGGACAATGAAACCGGCAACCATATCCTGCGCACGCAGCGCTATGTGAGACGCCTGGCGCTGCAGTTGCAAGGGCACCCCCGGTTCAGCCACGTGATGGGCGATGCCTACATCGATCTCTTGTTCAAGTCGGCGCCGCTGCACGACATTGGCAAGGTCGGCATTCCTGATCATATTTTGCTCAAGCCGGGAACCCTGACTGCGGCTGAATTTGAGGTCATGAAGACACACACGACCATCGGCTTTGATTCGATTGTGCGGGCTGAAAAAGCCTTGGGCGTTGAGGTTGATTTCCTGCTGCTGGCCAAGGAAATCGCCCTGTCTCATCAAGAAAAATGGGATGGCAGCGGCTACCCGCAGGGCCTGGTTGCCGACGCGATTCCGCTGTCAGCCCGACTGATGGCGGTGGCCGACGTCTACGATGCCCTGATCAGCAAGCGGGTCTACAAAGATGCGATGACGCATGAGCAGGCGATGGCCATCATGGGCCAAGGGCGAGGCTCCCATTTTGACCCGGACATCCTGGATGCATTTTTTGACACCCAAGAGGATTTTCGCGCCATTGCGGCGCAGTACACCGACGAAGGCATCTAAGGTCTGTGACGTCTTGTGCTTACCTTGCGAAACATTTCTGAAGAAGCTGAGTCCGGATGGCCCGATTCTTTAATGCCGATATCTTACGGACGGGCCTACTTGAATTCAATCGATCCATTTACCGTAGCACAAGAAATCCCTGACTGCAGACATTGCTACGTCTTCAGCTTGCAAAGCTTGATTTGCGATGTTTAAGAAACGCTGCTCATCAACTTCTATGGATGCCATCGACCAGTCACTGAAGTCACGGGCCACAACAGCGTTGAATCTTAAAAGAAGGAAATCTGAATGACGTGGGTCATTTTCAATGACTTTAAAGAGTGAATTGACATTGGCTGCAGAGCCTTCAAGCACTTGAAGGAACCAGCCTGAATGTGAGATCAGAACCCCCGTGATTCCGCGCGTAGGATTGTTGCGCAGACAGGTGGCCATTAATTTCTCGTAGTCAGCACCCTCAATCAGTGAACGGCTTCGGTACACCAATTGAATGAGTTGTTGATCAAGGGCATGTATTGAATCGGTAAAAGAGGAAGTCATTTCTCAAACCTTTGCTGTTAAATCACCTTTGGGGCCACCAGTAGGGTTCGTTACGGTGAACCTGCCCCTGTTTGACGTACCGCTTAGCCGTTCAATTATCCGGTTTTCAATTGCCCCCATTCTTTAATGCCGATTGACAACAGGGGTTGGCTGAATGGGCGTTGGCTCAATGGGCTTTGGTTCAATAGGGGCTGTCAAAGCCAAGCCGCGCCAGGATGGCGGTTTCTTGTGCTTCCATGGCCAGGGCATCGGGCTCGCTCTTTTCATGGTCCCAGCCCTGCGCGTGCAAGGCACCGTGCACCAACAAGTGCGCGTAGTGGGCTCGCAAGGGTTTGCCCTGCAACAGCGCTTCACTGGCCACCACCGGTGCGCACAGGACCAGGTCGGCCATGACCAACGGCGTCTGGGCGTAGTCAAAGGTCAGCACGTTGGTGGCGTAGTCCTTGTGCCGGTAGTCACGGTTCAGTGCCCGGCCTTCTTCGGCGTCCACGATGCGCACGGTGATTTCAGCATCGCTGGTCAGCGCATGCCGCAGCCAGCGTGTCACCTGGTGTCTCGGCAGGGCGGCACGGTGCTGCGCCAGCGCGGTCAGTCGGCCAAACTGCAGTGACAGGGTCAAAGACTTGAGCATGGATTAAGGGTAAAAAGTGGCCCTAGGCCACGCCGTTATTGAAGTGTTAGCTATTTTTTTAGTAGCAAAATGGCTAATCGTCTTTTCGCCCGGCCGGCCGGCTTGGCGCATCGTAGGCGTCCACAATGCGGGCGACCAGTGGGTGGCGAACCACATCGGCGCTGGTGAAGCGGCAAATCGCGACGCCTTGTACCCGTTTGAGCACCCGCTCAGCATCGATCAGGCCACTGAGTTGGGTCTTGGGCAGGTCGATCTGGCTCACATCGCCGGTCACCACCGCCCGGGACCCAAAGCCGATGCGGGTTAGAAACATCTTCATTTGCTCGGGTGTGGTGTTTTGGGCCTCGTCCAGAATCACAAAGGCATTGCTCAGCGTGCGCCCGCGCATGAACGCCAGCGGTGCGATCTCCAGCGCCTGGCGCTCAAACGCCTTGTGCACTGCGTCAAACCCCATCAGCTCGTACAAGGCGTCATACAGGGGGCGCAGGTAGGGGTCGACCTTCTGGCTCAAGTCGCCCGGCAAAAAGCCCAGCCGTTCGCCGGCTTCTACGGCGGGGCGTGTCAGGACGATGCGCTGCACTGCGCTGCGCTGCAGGGCGTCGACGGCCATGGCAACCGCCAGATAGGTCTTGCCGGTGCCCGCCGGGCCAATGCCAAAGGTGATGTCCTGGGAGGCGATGTTGTCCAGGTACAGCGCCTGGTTGGGGGTGCGTGCGCGCAGGTCACTGCGCCGGGTCTGCAGGGTGGGGTGGTCGGCGTGGTCCATGGCCCCGTCGCCGGCCAGCATCAGTTGAACGGTGGCAGGTTCAATCGGGCGGGCGGCCAGTTCGTACAGCGCCTGCAGCAGTTCCATGCCGCGCTTGGCCTGCGCCTTGGTGCCGTCCACCTTGAACTGCTCGTGCCGGTGTGCAATCTTGACCTGCAGTGCCACCTCGATGCTGCGCAGATGGGCGTCAGTTGGGCCGCACAGGTGCGACAGGCGGGTGTTGTTCAGTGGGGAAAACAGGTGGCGCAGGATCAAGCTGATAATTCCTTAAAAGGCTTCAATGATAGGCATGAAATGATCGGCAAACTCACCGGCACGCTGGACGACAAGAATCCGCCCCAGATCCTGATCGATTGTCATGGCGTGGGCTACGAGGTGCAGGTGCCGATGAGCACCTTCTACAACCTTCCCGAACGCGGCCAGACGGTCAGCCTGCTGACGCATTTTGTGGTGCGCGAAGACGCACAACTGCTCTATGGCTTTGCCACTGCGGGTGAACGCGAGGCGTTTCGCCAACTGATCAAGATCGCCGGCGTCGGGCCGCGCACCGCGCTCTCGGTGTTGTCAGGCATGAGCGTGGCCGAGCTGGCGCAGGCGGTGACCGTGCAGGAGGCCGGTCGACTGGTCAAGGTGCCCGGCATTGGCAAGAAAACCGCCGAGCGGCTGCTGCTGGAGCTCAAGGGCAAGCTCGGGCCTGACATTGGCCTAGCGGCCGGCCCCAGCAGCGATGCGCAATCTGACATCCTGCAGGCGCTGCTGGCGCTGGGTTACAACGACCGCGAAGCCGCCGCCGCCCTGAAGGCCCTGCCCGCCGACGTCGGTGTCAGCGACGGCATCAAACTCGCCCTCAAGGCCCTCGCCAAATAGGCCGGGGCAGAGGCACAACCCAGGCAGTCATGGATGCCCGGTCAAGCCGGGCATGACGGAGTGGGCTTGGGCAGCGACCCACACAAAGTGGGGGAGCGTGGGGGCTAACTCACTGCCCACTGCGTACCGGCCGCCCATTGATGGCTTGGATCGGGCGGGCGTTGTTGGGGAAAAGCTGGCTGAACAGCCGGATCTGATCACGGCCTACGCTGATGGGCTGCTTGATCACATTCCAGAGCACGCCCTCGGTGCAGGGTGGCGTGGTGAGCGAGCCCATGAACTGGTAGTAGCGCTGGTCTTGGGGCAGCAACTCATTGAGGTCGAGCAGATTTGGCGGCATGCGCACCCGGTCACCGCTGTCCAGCGGCATGTAGGTCCAGACCTTGTTGATCAGGCTGTTGGGGCCGCCCGGGTCCATCAGCAGTGCCACCACCGCCAACTGGCCTTCAGCATTGCGGTGAACCAGATGCGCCACCATCGCAAAGCCCCGGGAGTTGACCCGTTCTTCCGAGGGAGTATGAAAATGGAACTGCAGCAGTTTGTAGACCGAGCCGCGCACCGTCAGGGTGTTGTCGCCTTGCACATCCACCTGGATGGTGTGGCCGTTATTCACCACTGTGCCGTCGCTGGGCTGGTAATTGAACAACAAGGGCTCGGCCGGACCTTGCAGCGTGTCGCGTTCGTCGATGTGGATGGGCGATTGACGCTTGCCGATGGCGCAAAGGTTGAACTCTGGCTTCATTTGGCCCCAGGCCTGCGGGCCGTTCTCACCCTCGTAGCCCCAGTGCGCCTCGCCACCGTGCCCGGCCGCGCCTGCCGCTGCCCTCGGGCTACCGTGCCCAACCGTGGCGGCTGCCTTGGCGCGGTTGTACTGCTGGCGCCTGGCCAGCGGGTTCATGACCGGCGTGGCTGCACGCGGCACGGCCGCTTGCGCTGGTGCTGGCGTGCTGTGGCCGGCAGGCGCCGACTTGCTGGCGCTTTTGCCCGGCCCTGACGGCCCTTCTTCGCCCGCCTGGACGGTGATGTATTTCTTCTCCTTGCCGTTGACCACCAGAGTCAGCCGCTTTTTCGCCGAGGTGCTGTTTTCCGCCGCTTCCAGCACCTGCTCAGCCGCGTCTTTGGCTGACGATGCCGGGGTCGCGGCAGTCGATGGTTCCGGTTTTTTGGCCGCAGCAGCAGGGGCATTGGCTTCGGTTGCTGCCGGTGCGGGGCTTGCGGCACGCGCCGGCCCGAAACTGCTGGCTGCCAACAGGGCAAACAGTGCTGTCGCAGGCCGAGTCAAGCCGAGCGCTCGCGCTGCGGTGGGTTGGGCTGGGAGCAAGGGTGAGCGTAAATTCATGACGGGCGGCCCCTGGGGCGTATGGGCAGGTCTTGCCCTGGTTTCGGAATGACTGACGTCCTGGCTTCTTTACGGCAACTTTGGCGCAGAACTTGAATTCGGCCTTGGCCGCGAAGGCTATAGTCAAGCTTGTTTCACCCCTCAGGCCCTTCGTGAGCATTCAGACCGACGATTTTGCCGCGCCGCCCAAGCGTATTTTGGCGGCAGCCCCGGCCTCCCCGAATGAACAGGCGGTCGAGCGGGCGCTGCGCCCCAAGCTGCTTGACGAGTACGTGGGCCAGGCCAAGGTGCGTGAACAACTTGAGATCTTCATTGGCGCCGCGCGCAAGCGTGACGAAGCGCTGGACCATGTGCTGTTGTTCGGCCCGCCGGGCCTGGGCAAGACCACGCTGTCGCACATCATTGCCCATGAACTCGGCGTTAACTTGCGGCAAACCAGCGGTCCCGTGCTGGAAAAGCCCAAGGACCTGGCCGCGTTACTGACCAACCTGGAAAAAAACGACGTCCTGTTCATTGACGAAATTCACCGCCTGTCGCCGGTGGTTGAAGAAATCTTGTACCCGGCGCTGGAGGACTACAAGATCGACATCATGATTGGCGAGGGCCCGGCGGCCCGCTCGATCAAGCTCGACCTGCAGCCCTTCACGCTGGTCGGCGCCACCACCCGCGCCGGCATGCTGACCAACCCGCTGCGCGACCGCTTTGGCATCGTGGCGCGGCTGGAGTTTTACACCGCCGAAGAACTGGCGCGCATTGTGCGCCGCAGCGCCGGTCTGCTCAATGTGCCCACCGATGACGCCGGTGGCTTTGAGATTGCGCGGCGCGCCCGTGGCACGCCCCGGATTGCCAACCGCTTGCTGCGCCGGGTGCGCGACTACGCCGACGTCAAAGGTTCGGGTGAGATCACGCTCGACATCGCCAACCGCGCGCTGGCCATGCTCGACGTCGATCCGCAGGGCTTCGATTTGATGGACCGCAAGCTCCTGGAGGCGGTCATTCACCGCTTTGACGGCGGGCCGGTCGGGCTGGACAATATTGCCGCCAGCATCGGCGAAGAGCGCGAAACCATCGAGGACGTGATCGAACCCTATCTGATCCAGCAGGGTTACCTGCAGCGCACCCCACGCGGGCGCATCGCCACCCTGGCCGCCTACCGGCATCTGGGGGTAGCGCCGCCCAGCCGTGACGGCGACATGTTTGGGGTTTGATTCGACCGGGAGCATGGATGCCCGATCGGGTCGGGCATGACGCTGACCGGGCCGCCTACCTGGCCGGCCGTGCGTTGAGCACCATCAGGGCCTGCGCCGCAAAGTAGCTGCCCAGCACCCACAGCGGTGCCAGCGGCACGGGCTGCACAAAGCGGTCGACCCCCAGCACCGCATCGCTCAGCATGAAGATAGCCGCGCCCCAGGCTGTGGCGCGGCTGGCGGCGTCGCCCAGCACGGCGGCTCGGCCCAGGGCTTGGGCGGCCATCAGCGCAATCGCCAGCACATAGACCGCCACCGCCACCGTAAGCACAGGCCCGTGCAGTCCGGGCCAGAGCACCGCCAGCATCAGGGCGCCGGCGAGCAGTGTGGCCGCCAGGGCCACCCGGCTCGGGAACCAGCCCACACCCTGGCGGAACATTGCCAGGTAAGCGCAGTGGGCCAGCAAAAACGCAGCCAGCCCGGCGATGAAGTGGTCGCCCGTCAGCATCAAGAGCACGTCGCCCGCCAGCGAGGCCACCAAGGCTGCCAGTAAAAACAAGTAAAAAGTGCCTCCAGCCCTTGATGCGTATAGCTTTGTAGCTATTAATAAAATAGCAATGACCATCGGCAGGGGTTTGCTCAGCTGGGCCAGCCCGGTCCAGCCCAGCGCCGCAGCTGCGGTGGCAACAGCCGCCGCTTGCACCAGCAGCACCTCGCCCATGGTCAGCCGCCCCTGCAACAATGCGCCCAGTGCCCAGTAGTTCACCAGCAGCGCCAAGCTGCAAACGGCGACTTGGCTGGGCGGCCAGTGGCCTGCCTGCCACAGCACCGCCGCCACGCCCAGCAGCAGGGCGCTGAACTGCAGGCTCGCGAACCAGGCCATGGCCGGCGCCAGCGGCGGGTCATAGGTGTGCACCTTGGTCAGGCTAAAGGCCGGTTGTGGCCATCGCGCCGCCACATCGGCCGGGCGCCAACCGGGTGGCATCAGCCAGACCCGAAGCTTGTCGGCCCAACGTTGCGTGCGCCCGCTGTCGGCCAGCAGCGCCCAATAGACCTGGGCATTGGCCCACAGCGGGTCCCAGCTGTTGAGCGGCGTGCGGGTGCCATAGACGCAGGGCTCGGTATAGGCCTCGGCCTGGAAGGTGCCAAACAGCCGGTCCCACAGCACCAGCATGCCGCCGTAGTTCTTGTCCAGGTAGCGGTCATTGACGGCGTGGTGTACGCGGTGGTTGGACGGTGAGCAGAACACCCGGTCAAACCAGCCGAGTTTGCCGATCTGCTCGGTGTGCACCCAGAACTGGTAGAGCAGGTCGATCAGCGCCACGATGCCAAAAATCAGCGGCGGCACGCCGGCCACCGCCATCGGCAGGTAAAACACCCAGCCCAGCAGGGCGCCGCTGCTGGTCTGGCGCAGCGCGGTAGACAGGTTGTACTGCTGGCTTTGGTGGTGCACGCTGTGCGCCGCCCACAACACCGCCACCCGGTGGCCGCCGCGGTGCAGCCAGTAGTAGCAAAAATCGTAAAACAGCAGCGCCAGCAGCACGCCGGGAACGCTGTGCCAAAAAGCCGGGTCCGGGAACAGCGCCACCGAGGCATAGACCGCGCTGTAAATGCCAAGGGTCAGCAGCTTGCTGAACACCCCGCTGAGCTGGCTCAGCACGCCCAAGCTGATGCTGTTGATGGCGTCATTCAGGCGGTAGGTGTTGCGCCCGGTACCACGCCGCTGACGCGCCATGCCCCAGGCAAACTCCAGCCCGATCAGCAGCAGAAACACGGGCGTGGCCAGCACGATCACTTGAAATGGCGTCATGCGGTCATTGTGACGCAGGACGCGCAGCCCTTATCGGGTTGAATTGACATCGCTCAAGGCCCCGGGCGGTCTTTTAAGTCCCAATAGCTTGGGTGACCTGCTACCCACAGCAGAGCGGCGTGCTGTGAAGGGCCTCATGAAAAATTTCTTTGTCGTCCATGGGAAGACCATGGCCCTGTCTGGCGTGTTGCTGGTGTTGGTGCTGTTGCTCGGCTATGTTGCTTTGCAGGCGGGGCCCCTGGCGCCGGTGCCCATCACGGTTGAAACCGTGCAAGTCAAGGCGCTGAAACCCGCTTTGTTTGGCATGGGCACGGTAGAGGCCCGCGTGACCCACAAAATTGGCCCCACGGTGGCCGGGCGCATCAAGCGGGTGGATGTTCAAACCGGCGACGTCGTCAAAGCCGGGCAGGTGCTGGGCGAGATGGACCCGGTCGACCTGGACGACAAAATCGCCGCGCAAGCAGCCACCATCAAGCGCGCGCAGGCTGGCGTCATGGCCGTTGAGGCGCAAGTTCAGGAACTTACGGCCCGCAAGGCCTTTGCCGAGGTGCAGTCCAAGCGATACGCCACGCTGCTGGTCTCGCAGTCGGTCAGCGAAGAGGGGGCCTCGATCAAGCGCCAGGAACTGGCCGTGGCCAGCGCCAGTTTGGCGGCAGTGCTGGCGAATCTGGATGCCAGCGGGCAGGAGTTGACGCGTGCCCGGGCTGATCGCGATGGGCTGGTGCGCCAGCGCGCCAATCTGCGCCTGGTGTCGCCCGCCGCCGGCGTTGTGTCGCGCCGGGATGCCGACGCCGGCACCACCGCTGTGGCCGGCCAGACGGTGGTGGAGGTGATCGAGCGCGGCAGCCTGTGGCTCAGTGTCCGGTTTGACCAGCAGCGTGCAAAGGGTTTGGCGGCCCAGTTGCCCGCGCAAATTGTCCTGCGTTCGCGGGCTGGCGAGGCAGTGGCCGGGCGGGTGGTGCGGCTGGAGCCCCATGCCGACGCGGTGACCGAAGAACTGCTGGCCAAGGTCGAGTTCAGCGCCAGCCCCGCCGTGATGCCGCCTATCGGCGAGCTGGCTGAGGTGACCGTGGCCCTGCCGGCCCACGCGGCGCTGCCGGTAGTGCCCAACGCCAGCATCCAGTGCCTCGATGGCCGGTTGGGCGTCTGGCTGCTGGCGCAAGAGACGCTGCGTTTTGCGCCCGTTAAAACCGGCGCCACCGACCTGCAAGGCCTGGTGCAGATCGTCCAGGGTCTGCAGGGCGGGGAACAACTGGTGGTTTACAGCCGCAAAGCGCTGACGGCCAATACCCGCGTCACGGTGGTGCAGCACATCGCAGGCGTGGCCCCGTGATCAGCCTGGCCGGCCGCGACATTCTGCACGCCTGGGGCAAGTTCGTGTTCACCGGCCTGGGCCTGGGGCTGTTGATTGGCGTGACCCTCACCATGGCGGGCGTCTACCGCGGCATGGTGGACGATGCCAATGTGCTGTTGGACAACAGCGGCGCCGACCTGTGGGTGGTGCAAAAAGACACCCAGGGGCCCTACGCCGAAGCCTCCAGCTTGAGCGATGACAGCTACCGCAGCATCCTGGCCATGCCCGGCGTGGCGCGGGTGGCCAACGTCACCTACCTGACCATGCAGGTGAGCGCCCGGGGCGACGGCCGGCAGCGCGACGTGCGCGCCATGGTGGTCGGCGTCACCCCGGATGGCGCCGGCCACCCGGGTCAACCGGCTTACCTGGTGCAGGGCCGGCGCCTGACGCGCAGCCATTACGAGGCGGTGGCCGACGTGGCCACAGGCTTCGAATTGGGCCAGAGCATCCGCATTCGCCGCAACGACTACACCGTGGTGGGGCTGACCCGGCGCATGGTGTCGTCGGGCGGCGACCCGATGGTGTTCATCCCCCTCAAAGACGCCCAGGAGGCGCAGTTTTTGAAGGACAACGACGCCATCCTCGCCCAGCGCGCCCGCACCGCCCAAAGCCCGGCGCTCAACCGCCCGGGCGTGCCCGGCCTGCTGGACGCGGTGATTGCCGCACAAAGCACCAACACCTCGGTCAATGCCGTGCTGGTGCAGATCGAGCCCGGCGCAGACCCCGAGACCGTGGCCGAACCGATCCGGCGCTGGAAGCGGCTGAGCGTCTACACCCGGGTGCAGATGCAGGGCATCCTGATTGAAAAACTGATTGCCACTGCCGCCAAGCAAATTGCCATGTTTTTGGTGATTCTGGCCATCGTCAGCGCGGCCATCGTGGCCTTCATCATCTACACCCTGACGATGGGCAAGATCCGGGAGATCGCCGTGCTCAAGTTGATCGGCACCACCAACCGCACCATCGCCGCCATGATCATGCAGCAGGCGGTGGCCCTGGGGCTGATTGGCTTTGCGGTGGGCAAAGTGGCGGCCACCTTTTGGGCGCCGTTTTTCCCCAAGTACGTGCTGCTGGAGTCAGCCGACGCCCTGCGTGGCCTGGCCGCTGTCGTGCTGATCTGCATCCTGGCCAGCGTGGTGGCGATTCGCGCTGCGCTCAAGGTTGACCCGGCGGAGGCCATCGGTGGCTGACGGCGCATCACAGGCGGCTGGCCGAGGCATCCGCATTGAAGGTTTGACCAAGCGCTACGGCCAGGGCGACACCGCAGTGGACGCACTCAAAGGCGTCAACATGGTGGTCGGCCCGGGCGAAGTCGTCGGCCTGGTCGGTCCCTCGGGCTCGGGCAAGAGCACGCTGCTCAAATGCCTGGGCGCGGTGATCGAACCCACCGCCGGGCGCATGGTGCTGGGCCAGGAGGTGATCTACGACCAGGGCTGGCAGACTCCCGACCTGCGTGCCCTGCGGCGCGACAAGATTGGTTTTGTGTTCCAGGCGCCCTACCTGATCCCGTTTCTGGATGTGACCGACAACGTGGCCCTGCTCCCCATGCTGGCCGGTGTGGCCAATGCCGAAGCCCGCCAGCGTGCCCTGGTGTTGTTGACCGCGCTGGATGTGCAGCACCGGGCCAAGGCCATGCCCAGCCAACTCTCAGGCGGCGAGCAACAGCGGGTGTCGATCGCGCGCGGCCTGGTGAACCGGCCGCCGGTGATTCTGGCCGACGAGCCCACCGCCCCGCTGGACAGCGAGCGCGCCCTGGCGGTGATCCGCATCTTGAACCAAATGGCCCGGCAGTTTGACACCGCCATCATCGTGGTCACCCACGACGAAAAAATCATTCCCACCTTCAAGCGGGTTTACCACATCCGCGACGGGGTGACGCACGAAGAGGTGGGCGAAGGCCGTAGCACCGACGGCTGATCGGCCGCGAACCTGTGCGAACCGGTTGGGCAGCGCCTAAAGTTGCAACACAATGAGGCCCTGACCCGGCGTATTGCTGCGCTGCACCCTGACTACTTTGAAGGAGACCCCGATGCTGACCCCGACCTTTGAGGTGCTGGACCCGCGCTTTGCGGCTTATGCGCCGGGCAATGTGCACCTGGAGAAGCTTTTCACGGGCTGCCGTTGGGCAGAAGGCCCGGTCTATGTGCCGGCCGGGCGCTACCTGCTGTGGTCCGACATCCCGAACGACCGGGTGATGCGCTGGGACGAGACCGACGGCTCGGTCTCGGTGTTTGAGCAGCCGGCCTGGAACCCCAACGGCCACACCCTGGACCGCCAGGGCCGGGTGCTCACCTGCGAACACCGTGGCCGCTGCGTCTCGCGCCGTGAGCACGACGGTCGGCGCACCGTGCTGGCCAGCCAGTGGAACGGCAAACGCCTGAACTCGCCCAACGACCTGGTGGTCAAGTCGGACGGCAGCATCTGGTTCACCGACCCCACCTACGGCATCGACTCCGACTACGAAGGCGACGCTGCTGAATCCGAAATCGGCGCCTCCTGGGTCTACCGCATCGACCCGCACAGCGGCGAGGTCCAGCCGGTGGTGCAAGACATGGTGCGCCCCAACGGCCTGGCCTTCTCGCCCAACGAGCGCTGGCTGTATGTGGTGGACACCGGCGCCAGCCATGTGCCCGACGGCCCGCGCCTGCTACGCCGCTACGCCGTGGCCCCAGACGGCCTCAGCCTGCAGGACGGCCAGCACTTTGCCCACTGCAGCATTGGCTTGTTTGATGGCGTGAGGTTTGATGTGGACGGCAACCTGTGGGCCGGCGCCGGCGACGGCGTGCACTGCCTGGCGCCTGACGGCACGCTGATCGGCAAGGTGCGCGTGCCCGAGGTGGTGGCCAACGTCTGCTTTGGCGGCCCCAAACGCAACCGACTGTTCATTTGCGGCACCACCTCGCTGTACGCGGTGTACCTCAAAGCCACCGGGGCCAGCTGAGCGCTAAACTGCCGCAAGCAAGCCGGCCCCTGCCGGTACTGGAGCCGACAAAGCCATGACCGAACTCGAGCAATTCCTGTCCTGCCGCGACCTGCTGCTGACGCACCGCACCGATTACGACGCCGCCGTCCAGGCCTTCACCTGGCCGGTGCTGGAGCACTTCAATTGGGGGCTGGACTACTTTGACAGCATCGCCCGAGACAACCCGGCGCCGGCGCTGCACATTGTGGAAGACTCGGGGCAGCAGTTTCGGCTGAGCTATGCCGAGCTGTCGCAGCGCTCCAACCAGGTGGCCAACTGGCTGGTCGCCTTGGGCGCGCGCAAGGGCGACCGGATCCTGCTGATGATGGGCAATGAGGTGCCGCTGTGGGAAACCATGCTGGCCGCCATCAAGCTCGGCGCGGTGTTGATCCCGGCCACCACGCTTTTGTCGGGCGACGACCTGGCTGACCGACTGCAACGCGGCCAGGTGCGCCATGTCATCACCAATGCCGCGGGCATGGCCAAGATCATCGACCTGCCACACGCGGTCACGGCCGGCCTGTCGCTGGTCAGCGTCTCCAGCGGTGCGGCCGCACTGCCCGCCGGCTGGGCCGACTACTGGCACTCCCAGCAGGCCAGCACTGTGTTCAGCCCGCCCGAGCCGACCCGCGTGACCGATCCCCTGCTGGAGTACTTCACCTCGGGCACTACGGCCAAACCCAAGCTGGTCCAGCACACGCAGCAGAGCTATCCGGTGGGCCATTTGTCCACCCTGTATTGGCTGGGCCTGAAAAAGGGCGATGTGCATTGGACCATCAGCTCGCCCGGCTGGGCCAAGCACGCCTGGAGCTGCTTTTTTGCCCCGCTCAATGCCCAGGCCTGCGTCTTTATTTACAACTACCCGCGCTTCAACGGCCCGGACATTTTGGCCACGCTGGTTGAGCACCGGGTCAACACCCTGTGCGCGCCGCCCACGGTTTGGCGCATGCTGATCCAGGAGGACCTGAAGGCCTGGCCGGTGCAACTGCGCGAGCTGATCTCGGCCGGTGAGCCGCTCAACCCCGAGGTGATCGAGCAGGTGCGCGCCGCCTGGCAGCTCACCATTCGCGACGGCTACGGCCAGACCGAAACCACCGCGCAGATCGGCAACCCGCCCGGGGCGGCGCTCAAGGCCGGCTCGATGGGGCGCCAGCTACCTGGCTACCGCATCGTGCTGCTCGACGCCGATGGCCAACCTGCCGACGAGGGTGAAATCTGCATCGACCTGGCGCACCGGCCCACCGCCCTCATGAACGGCTACGCCGACGACGTCGACAAGACCGCCGAGGCCATGCGGGATGGGTATTACCACACCGGTGACGTCGGCCAGCGTGACGCCCAGGGCTACATCACCTATGTGGGCCGGGCCGACGATGTGTTCAAGGCCTCGGGTTACCGCATCAGCCCGTTTGAGCTGGAGAGTGCGCTGATTGAACACCCGGCGGTGGCCGAGGCCGCTGTGGTGCCCTCGCCCGACCCGGTGCGTGGCTTTGTGCCCAAGGCCTATGTGATCCTCGCGCCTGGCCATGCCCCCGACGCCGCCACGGCGGCGGCGATCTTCCGCTTCATACGCGAGCGGGTGTCGGCGTACAAGCTGGTGCGCCGCATCGAGTTCAGCGACCTGCCCAAGACCATCTCGGGCAAGATCCGCCGGGTCGACCTGCGCGGCCAAGAGAACGCGCGGCCCGGTAGTGGTGCACGCAACGCCGCCGAGTTTCTCGACGAGCACTCCCGCTAAACTGCAACCATGCAAACCTACCTGGTCGGCGGCGCGGTGCGGGATGCCCTGCTGGGCCTGCCGGTGAAGGACCGCGACTGGGTGGTGGTGGGCGCCACGCCCGAGCAGTTACTGGCCCAGGGTTTTTTGCCAGTCGGGCGCGACTTCCCGGTGTTTTTGCACCCGCAGACCCATGAGGAGTACGCACTGGCCCGCACCGAGCGCAAGACCGGCCCGGGCTACCACGGCTTTGCCATGCACGCCGCGCCTGATGTGACGCTGGAAGACGACCTGGCGCGGCGCGATCTTACTATCAATTCTATAGCTATAGAGGCAAGCTGCATAAGGGCTGACGGCACTTTTGATGCTGAACTTGGTGCTGTGGTGGACCCCTGGGGTGGGCGGGCTGATCTGGCGCGCAGGGTGTTCCGCCATGTCACCCCCGCGTTCCGGGAAGACCCGGTGCGCATTCTGCGCGTGGCCCGGTTCGCAGCGCGCTTTGCCGACTTCACGGTGGCGCCCGAGACCCTGCAGCTGATGCGCGAGATGGTGCAGGCCGGCGAGGTGGACCACCTGGTGCCCGAGCGGGTCTGGCAGGAGCTGGCCACCGGCCTGATGGCCGCCACACCGTCGCGCATGTTCACCGTGCTGCATGACTGCGGTGCCCTGGTGCGATTGCTGCCCGAGGTGGACACCGGGCCGCATGGGCTGATGGTGCTGGACCAGTGTGCCCGCCTGGGCGCCTCGCTGCCGGTGCGCTTCGCAACCCTGTGCCATGACCTGGTCTGGCTGCGCCGCCTGGCCGAACGTTGGCGCGTGCCGGTGGTCTGCCGGGAACTGGCCGAGGTGGTGGCGCGCGAGCAGGCCAACATCCACCGCAGCGCCGATCTCAACGCCGCCGCCCTGGTGCGCCTGCTGACGCGCTGTGATGCACTGCGCCAGCCGCAGCGCTTTGCCGAGGTGCTGCTGGCCTGTGCGTGCGATGCCCGTGGCCACATGGGTTGGCAAGAGGCTGAGTACCCGCAGCGCGTACGCCTGTTGGCGGCGCTGGCGGCGGCGCAAGCGGTGCCCACGGCCTCGGTGGCGGCGGCGGCACAGGCCGTTGGCGCCAGCGGCAGCCAGATTGGTGAGGCTGTGCACCAGGCGCGTGTGGCGGCGGTGCAGGCCGAGCTGTTTATTGAGCCAGATCAAGTCGACAACTCTCAGTAAGCCTAGGATGCCCCTAGCCCCGCCGTTGCAGCCCTGACTGTTTTTGATACCGCGCGGGGAACACCGGGAACCCGCGTGGTTCAAGCGTCAAAAGGGGGTCAAACATGCAAGTCGCCAAAGACAAGCTGCTGTGGATGTACGAAAAAATGGTCGAAATCCGCTGCTATGAAGAAACCATGGCGGCGGTTTACATGGAGGGCAAGCTGCCACCGGCCATCCAGAAAGGGCTGGCCTTTGACATTGGCTCAGGCCCAGTGCCGGGCGAGATGCACTTGGCCGCTGGCCAGGAACCCGTGGCGGTCGGCATTTGCGCCCACCTGAGCGATGACGACACGGTGGTCGGCACGCACCGGCCGCACCACTTTGCCATTGCCAAGGGGGTGCCGCTGGACCCCATGACGGCCGAGATGTTTGGCAAGGTCACCGGTTTGGGCAAGGGCAAGGGCGGCCACATGCACCTGTTTGACAACGCGCACAAGTTCAGCTGCAGCGGCATCATTGGCGCCAGCATGCCCATCGCTTGCGGCGCAGCGCTGGCGGCCAAAAAACTCGGCCGGGATTGGGTGGCCGTGGCCTTCTTTGGCGAGGGGGCAGCCAACCAGGGCTCATTCCACGAGTCCTTGAACCTGGCCGCGTTGTGGAAACTGCCGGTGATTTTTGTCTGTGAGGACAACCAGTGGGCGATCTCGGTGCCCAAGTCGCAGGCCACCTCGGTCGCCTGGGTGGCAGACCGGGCAGCCGGCTACGGCATACCCGGCATTCGGGTGCCCGAGAACGACGCCTTGCAGGTCTTTGCGGCAGTAGCACCGGCGATCGCGCGTGCGCGACGCGGCGAAGGGCCCAGCCTGATCGAGATCAAGACTGACCGCTACTTTGGCCACTTCCAAGGCGACCCGGAAACCTACCGGCCCAAGGGCGAGGTCAGCCAACTCAAAGGCAATGACCCGATCCCCAAGCTGGCCGCCCAGCTGCGCGCTGACCATGGCCTCAGCTCGGCGCAAGAGGCCGAGCTGGTGGCCCGGGCCCACGCCCGTGTCTATCAGGCCTTTGAGTTCGCCCGCAACAGTGCCTATCCGATTGAGCAGGACGCGCTGCACGATGTCTTTGTGACCTGAACCCCATTGAGAAACTCACCATGAAAACCACTCGTAAACTGACCATGGCGCAAGCCATCTCAGAGGCCATTGCCCAGGAAATGACGCGTGACGACACCGTGTTCGTCATGGGGGAAGACATCGGCGCCTATGGCGGCATTTTTGGCGCCACCGGCGGGCTGCTGGCGCAGTTTGGCAAAGACCGCATCATGGACACGCCCATCTCTGAGACCGCCTTCATCGGCACAGCCACTGGCGCTGCTGCGGCGGGCTTGCGGCCCATCGTGGAGCTGATGTTTGTCGACTTCTTTGGCGTCTGCATGGACCAGATCTACAACCACCTGGCCAAGAACACCTACATGTCGGGCGGTCACGTCAAACTGCCGGTGGTGCTGACCACCGCCATCGGTGGCGGCTACAACGACGCGGCCCAGCATTCGCAATGCCTGTATGGCACCTTTGCCCACATGCCGGGCATCAAGGTGGTGGTGCCGTCCAACGCCTACGACGCCAAGGGCCTGATGACCCAGGCCATCCGCGACGACAACCCGGTCATGTTCATGTACCACAAAGGCATCATGGGCCTGCCCTGGATGGCCTACCTGGAGGGCAGTACCAACGAGGTGCCCGAGGAGGCCTACACCATCCCCTTCGGGCAGGCCCATGTGGTGCGTGAGGGCAGCGACGTGACCATTGTGGCGGTCAGCCAGATGGTGCAAAAAGCCGTGTTGGCGGCGCAGGAGCTTGCCAAGCAGAGCATCCATGCCGAGGTGCTGGACCTGCGCACCCTGGTGCCGCTGGATGTGGCGTCGGTGCTCAAATCAGTTCGCAAGACCGGCCGGCTGCTGGTGGCTGACGAAGATTACCTGGGCTTTGGCCTGAGCGGCGAAATTGCCGCCGTGATCGCCGAGCACCTGGACACCGTGCATTTGAAGGCGCCGGTCAAGCGCTTGGCGGTGCCCAATGTGCCGATTCCCTACAGTCGGCCCCTGGAGCAGTTTGTGATCCCTCAGGTCAAAAACATCGTGCAGGCCGTGCAAGAGCTGGTTGTTGCGCGCATGGCGCAGCCTGAAGCCGCATGATTGACATCCAACTGGCCGAGGCCGACTGGGCCGGCGTGGAAACCGGGGTACAGGCCCTGCTGGACAAGTGGTTGGTCCCCATCGGCGCGCCGCTGCTTAAAGGGCAGCCGATCGCCTCGGTGGTGCTGGTCAAGGCCTCAATCGACATCGAGGCGCCCGCCGACGGCACCCTTGCCAGCATCCTGGTGCCCGCGGGCGACAGCTTCGCCATCGGCCAAACCATCGCCACCTTCGACAGCAGTCCACGCGTCTCGTCATTCCCGGCTACGACCGGGAACCCATGGCCCATGGATCCCCGTGTTCACGAGGATGACGGGGAAGGTCGGGGACGACGACTACGGGACGACGCGCGCTGGCTGGCAGCCCAGCGTTGTGTTCTTGGTATGCTGTGACGATGGCCAATTTGCTGATAGTAGAAGACGATGATTTGCTGCGTGATGCGCTTGGGGCGCAGCTCGCGCAGGCCGGCCATGCGGTCACGCCGGCGGCGGATGGCGCCTTGGCGCGGGGGCTGCTGGAGGACCAGCGTTTTGACGGCCTGATTCTGGACCTGGGGCTGCCCCGGGTCAGTGGCATGGAACTGCTGCACTGGGTGCGCCAGCGCCACAGCGCGCTGCCGGTGCTGGTGCTGACTGCCCGCGACGGGGTGGACGACCGGGTGCAGGGCCTCAACGCTGGCGCTGACGATTACCTGACCAAGCCCTTCAGCATGGCCGAGTTGCAGGCCCGGTTGGGCGCGTTGCTGCGCCGGGCCCGCTTGCCGGCGTTTGGTGGCTCGCTGCCGATGCCTGCCCATCAGCACGGGCGCTTGCGCGTCGATGCCAACCAGCCGCTGGCCTGGGTAGGCGATGTGCCGCTGGAGCTGACCCGGCGTGAGTGGGTGTTGTTGTCGCGCCTGGTCACACAGGCGGACCAAGTGGTCAGCCGCGAGGACGTGCTGGCCGCCTGGCAGGGCGAGCCGGGCGAGGGTCAGGTGGCCGGTGGCGCTCTGGCCTCCAACGCGCTGGAGGTTTACATCCACCGCTTGCGGCGCAAGTTGGAAGACTCTGGCCTGAGCATCCGCAATGTGCGCGGCCTGGGTTACCTGCTGGAACTCACCCGCCCATGACCGCGCCGGCCCCGGGCCAAGGCCTGTCGCTGCAGCGCCAGTTGCTGCTGTGGCTGCTGCTGCCGCAACTGGTGCTCTGGCTGGTGGGCGGGGTGCTGGCTTACCGCATTGCCCTGAGCTACGCTGAAAAAGGCATTGACCAATCGCTCACGCAGTCGGTGCTGTCTTTGGCGCGGCAGGTCAAGCCCGTGGGCTCGGGCCTGTTGATTGACTTCCCGCGTGCGGCGCAAGACATCATCGAGCAGGACCCCAAAGACCGCGTCAGCTACACCGTCTCCTCCCCACCGGGCAAGTTTCTGCTCGGCAACGGCCTGCTGCCCGGCCCGGCTGACCAGGCCGAGCCGGCCAGTGGCGTGCCGCGGCTCTACAACGCCACGGTTAACGGCAAGCCCATGCGGGTGGCCCTGCTGGACTTGAACTATGGCGAAACACTGGCACCGCAGCGCATGCGGGTGCAGGTGGCCAAAGGCCTGGCGGTGCAGCAGCGCATCACCGAGGAACTGGTGGCCGACATGCTGGCACCGCTGCTGTTGCTGGGCGCTGTGCTGAGTGTGCTGGTGTATGGTGGCATTGCCCGTGGCCTGCGGCCGCTCAAGCGGCTGCAGGCGCAGCTGGGCGACCGGCATGTGCAAAGCCTGTCTGCGCTGCACCCGATCGAGATGACGCAGGCGCCGCAAGAGGTGCGCGCCCTGGCCGGCGCCGTTAACCAGCTGCTGTCTGCCGTGCGCCGCAGCCTGGGCCAGGAGAAGCGCTTTCTGACGGACGCCGCCCACCAGCTGCGCACGCCGCTGGCCGGCCTGATCAGCCAGACCGAGCTGGCGCTGGTCGAGCCCGACCCACAGGCCCTGCGTGAGCGCCTGAGCAAGGTGTTGGCCGGTGCCCAGCGCAGCGCCCACCTGGTGCAGCAACTGCTGTCATTGGCGCGCAACGAGGCCGAGGTGCGTCTGCAGTCGCTGGATTTGGCGGCCCTGGCCCGTGACGTGGCGCGCGACTGGACGCCGAGGGCCTTGGCCGCCGGGGTCGACCTGGGCTACGAAGGGGCCGAAGCCCTGTCCATCCAGGGCGAGCCCCTGCTGTTGCGCGAAGCCCTCAACAACCTGCTCGACAACGCCCTGAACTACGCTGGAACCGGCGCGGTCGTGACCCTGCGCGTGACCCGCCAGGCCGGTGCTGCGGTCCTGGAGGCCGAGGACAACGGCCCGGGGCTGGCCCCGGCCGACCTGGTCCATGTGTTCGAGCGCTTCTGGCGCGCCAGTGAGCGCCCTGGTGGCTGTGGTCTTGGCCTGGCCATTGTGGCGGCCATTGCCCAGCGGCACGGGGGTGAGGCCGCCGCGCTGCCGGTGCAGCCGCGCGGGCTGTGCATCCGCCTGAGGCTTATGATGCAAGAACCGCTTGCAAACCGCCCGCACGAGGCAGGCAATGCCACACGCCAGGAGCGTCCATGAATCGAGCCCAGACCGAGCCCATCGCGTCCGCCGCAACGCCCTCTGCACCCGGGGCACTGGCGCCTTGGGACGGTGAGGCCAGCAACCCCTGGCGGTTGGCGCTGGAGAGCTCGGGCGCAGGGGTCTGGGCCTGGGACCTGGTGAGCGGTGAGCAATCTCATTCACCGCGCTGGAAGGCCATGCTGGGCTATGCCGAGCACGAGGTGGGCCATGACGCTCAGGCTTTCTTCGCCCGCCTTCACCCCGACGACACGGCACGGGTGCATGCGGCCAGGGTCGCTTACCTGGCGGGCGACACCAGCCATTACGCGGTTGATGTGCGCATGCAGCGCAAAGACGGCGTCTGGATCTGGGTGATGGCGCATGGCATGGTGGTCAGCCGAGATGTCCAGGGTATCCCGCTGCGCATGATCGGCACCCACACCGACATCACCGAGCGCAAGCAGGTCGAGGAGCGCCTGCGCGCCCTGAACCTGCAATTAGAGGAAAAAACCCAGCTGCTGCAGGCCATGCAGACCCTGAGCCAGATTGGCGGCTGGGAGTTTGACCTGGTCGCCCGCAAGGTGGTCTGGACGGACGAGCTGCACCGCATTCTGGAGACCTCGCCGCACAACTTTCAGCCGGTGCCCGGCGACACCTGCCGGTTTTTGACGCCGCAGGCGCAGACCCGACTGCGCGCCGCCACCGACCAAGTTCGGCCAGGTGACCCGCCGCTGGACCTGGACATTGAGGCACTCACCGCCAAGGGCCGTACCGTGTGGCTGCACGTGGTCATGAGCACAGTGTGGGACCGGGGCCAGCAGGTCCGGCGCCTGGCCATGGTGCATGACATCACCGACCGCCGCACTGCCGAGAACGTGATCTGGCAGCAGGCCCACTTTGACCCGCTGACCGGCCTGCCCAACCGCCGCATGCTGCGTGACCGGCTGGAGCAGGACATTCGCCAGAGCCGGCGAAGTCGTGGTGAACTGGCGGTGCTGTTCATCGACCTGGACCACTTCAAGGAAGTCAACGACACCCTGGGCCATGATTTTGGCGACCTGCTGCTGGTGGAGGCGGCACGACGGATCCAGACCTGCGTGCGCGAGACTGACACCGTGGCGCGCATGGGGGGCGACGAATTCACCGTGCTGTTGACCGATCTCAAGAGCAACATCCAGCTCGAGCGCATCTTGCAGAAAATGCTGGACGCCCTGGCCGCTGTGTTCCAGCTGCGCGACGAGCAGGTGTTTGTCTCAGGCAGTGTGGGAGTCACCCTCTACCCGACCGACGCCACCGAGATCGAGGATTTGTACAAGAACGCCGACCAGGCCCTGTACGCGGCCAAGGGCGCAGGTCGCAACCGGTTCAGTTTTTACACGCCGGCCTTGCAGGAGGCGGCGCTGACACGGGTGCGTGTGGCCAATGAGCTGCGCACGGCCGTGGCAGACCAACAGTTTCGCTTGATGTACCAGCCCATTGTCGAGCTCGCCACCGGGCGCGTGCACAAGGCCGAGGCGCTGATTCGCTGGCAGCACCCAGTGCACGGGTTGGTCAGCCCGGCCACCTTTATTCCAGTGGCTGAAACCAGCGGCTTGATCGTTGAAATTGGGGCCTGGGTGTTTGCGCAGGCGCTGGCGCAAGTGCGGCAGTGGCGGGCCACGCTGGCGCCAGATTTTCAGATCAGCGTCAACCAGTCATCGGTGCAATTCCATCACGAGGACCGCCTCAGCCGCAGCTGGGACAGCCAGCTCAACCTGCTCGGCCTGCCCGGTGACAGCATCGTGGCCGAGATCACCGAGGGCCTGCTGCACGACACCAGCGCCCGGGTGACCAGCCGACTCAAGGCGCTGCGCGACGCCGGCATCCAGATGTCGCTGGAGGATTTCGGCACCGGTTACGCCTCGCTGTCGCACCTGCACAAGTTCGACATTGACGTGATCAAGATTGACCACAGTTTTGTCAGTCACCTGGCGCCGGCGTCAACTGAGCTGGCCCTGTGCAAGGCCATCATCGTGATGGCCCACGAACTGGGCAAGGTGGTGGTGGCCGAGGGGGTGGAGACCCAGGCCCAGTGCGACCTGCTGTTGGCTGCCGGTTGCGACTATGCGCAGGGCTATTTGTTTGCGCGCCCGATGGCGCCGGCGGAGTTCGAGGCTTTTTTGCGCCATCGGCGCACGGGCTGAGCGCCCAATTGACAGTCTGTTTTTCACAAAAAATAAAAATAGTGTGTAAAAACACTAAAATCCAATAGACTGAAGACGTCCGAAATGCGTCTTCTTCCAGGATATTCATGAAAGTTGAAAAAGTATTTTGTACGACGAGTGAGGCCGCTTCGATCCTCGCCGTTTCTGTGGGTACCGTGCAACTCTGGGTTGACAACGGGCTGTTGGAGGCCTGGAAGACGGCCGGCGGGCATCGGCGCGTCACACGCAAGTCGATCAACAAGATCTTGCACACCAGCCCGGCCGCCCAATCTGAGGCTCCAAGCACCGCGGCATCCCAGACCCAGAATCCCGAGCGCCTGCGGGTGATGGTGGTGGAAGACGACCGTGATTTACTCCGCCTGTACCAGACCATGCTGAGCCGCTGGCCGATGGTTCCGCTGGTGGAGACCAGCGACAACGGTATCGAAGCCCTGCTGGCGGTGGAGCGCCTGAAACCTGACCTGCTGTTCATCGACCTCAACATCCCCGGGGTCGATGGTTTCCAGATGCTAAGCATCCTGAATGGCAAAGTGGGTTATGAAGGCATGACCGTCGTGGTAGTCAGTGGCCTGAGACCAGACGAAATGGCGGAACGCGGCGGTTTGCCACCCAATATTCTGGTTCTGCCCAAGCCGATAGCCTTTGACAAGTTGCTGGCTATTGCAACCTCGGTCTGGGCACAAAAGCAAGGTCGTCACAACTCGCCATCACCATGACGGTGGCGCTGCACCCGGCGATGCTGGAAAAAATGACCGAAGGGGTCATTGTGCTGAATCCAGAGGGCCAGGTGACAGACTACAACCAAGCGGCAAAGCCCTGGCTCAAGGCCTGTCTGGCTGGAGCCAGCGCGCTGGCGGCGCTGATTGGCAAAGTTAGGGCGGGCCAGTTGCAAGTGCCGGTGGCCGTGCAGGGGGTTTTTCAGCAGGCCGCCGGGCGCGCTGATTTCTACCTCTGCCGGAACGAGCCCAGCGCCTTTGCCATTTTTATCACGTCACCCACGCCGGCAACCCAGGCCCCGCCCACCGCTGCCACTGCCAGTCCGCAGACGGGCCTCGGGCCAGACAGCTTTTTTGCCCTGCTGGGGGAAGAGTTACGCCATGAGCTGACCCGATTGCGTCTGCAACTGGCCGAAGCCCCCGTACCCGCTGACAGTGCCAACCAGCTGGCCCGGGTGCAACAGCAATCGCTGCGCCTGAGCCAACTGCTGGTCGCCATGGAGCAGTTGTGCGAGTTGCACGAGCATGATGCTTTTTTTCAGGGTGACCGGGTCCACCTGGGGGCGCTGATCGACGCCGCCATCGCCGCGCTGCCCGCACGCCGGAGCGACTTTTCCGTGAACCGGGACCTCAGCGATCCCGACGGCAAGCAAGGCATGCTGTTTGGCGACGCACGCTGGCTGGGCGTTGCCTTGACCGGGCTGCTGGAGGAAATGGGCGCCAGTGCGCCGGTGCAGGCGCAGGTTGAGATCAGGGTTCGGCAGGCTGGGGGCTTTGTCGTGATGACCGGTCAGTGCCGCCCGTCGTCGGGCCGCTCGGCGGGCCCCGCCGGCGCGGCCAGTGTCGTGGCCAAGGCCGACTACAGCTCGCTCAGCGCAGACATCCGGATGACGATTTGTCAGCGCATCGTGGCCTTGCACGGTGGCCAGCTCAAGAGCGTGCCGCTGGACGCTGACCAAGCCGATCCGCAGCGGCGCGGCATGGCCTCCTTTGTGCTCTCGCTGCCCACCGGCGCGCCCTTGTATGGCCGTCGGCTGGCCGCCTGCGCCAGCTGTTTGGCGCCCCGGCAAGCCGAACAATACGCGCAGGACCTGGCGGCACTTTTGCCGCAGCTCACCGCTGGGCGGCGCGCACCATGAACCATGACCCGCGCCTGGCCGACCAGCTGCGACAAACCAGTGAAGACTTTGCAGCCCTGTTGGCCCGCTACAGCGCGCTGGAGCGACGCCACGAGAGCCTGGCCGCCACGCATGCCCAGCTGGTCCAGGCCACCCAGGCGCTGGCTGGCGACGCTGAGCCAGCGCGTCGGCAGGCCGCCCCGGCGCTGTTTGAGGCGACCTGGCACGATGAACTGACCGGCTTGCCGACCCTGGCCCTGCTGCGCCATAAAGCCGAGCAGCAGATCGCACTCGCCTGGCAGGGCGGGGCGCGCGTGGCACTGCTGGTGATTGAGCTCCATGGCCTTCTGCCCCTGGCCGAAACCCATGGTACCGGTGTGCTGGATGCCGTGCTGCAAGCCAGTGCCAACCGGCTGTTGCGAGTGATTCGGGGTTGCGACCAGTTGGCGCGCAGTGGGCCACACAGCTTCACCGCCGTGATGGTGGGCCTAAAAAACGATGCCGATCTGGCGCCGATTGCGCAACGTCTGCTGGGCGCGTTGACCCAACCCATGCCCCTGGCGCAAGGCCAGCTGGTGCCGGCCGCCCATATCGGCTGCGCCTTTTTCCCCGGTGACGGCACCGACGTACCCACCCTGCTCGACCACGCGGCCGTGGCGCTGTGGGAGGCGCGCCTGGCGGGTGGCAACAGCTGCCGGTCTTACAGCCTGAGCATGCCAGACCGGCTGGAGTCGCCCGAGGCCGTCTAAACCGACGCCTCGACGGCGGCGGCGAGAGGCAGTGCGCCTCGCAGGACCCGCACCAGTTCTTCGACGTCAAAAGGCTTGCTCACGTAATGGCTCATGCCCGCATCCATGCAGGCCTTTTGGTCTTCGGCAAATATCCCGGCTGTCATACCAATGATGGGCAGGGTGGTGAGGCCCAGCGTCTGGCGGATCGAGCGCGTGGCCGTCAGCCCATCGGTAACCGGCATCTGGACGTCCATCAGCACCGCGTCAAAACCAGTCGGTTCTTGCCGCAGGCTGGCGATGGCCGATTGGGCGTCCTCATGCAGAGAGACTTGGCAGCCTTCGCGGGCGAGTAACAAGCGCACCAGCAAGCGGTTGTTGGTATTGTCATCCACCGCCAGCACGCGCAGGCCAGTAAGCCGTTGGCGGTGCTCCCCGGGTTGCGGCTTGCGTAGGGTCTGCGCTGGGGAGCCAAGCGGCCGGTCCACCGGCGGGTTCAGCGGCAGGCTGCTCGCCTTGTCCTCAGGCGCATCAAACGGCAGGCCAAACCAGAATTTGCTGCCCTCCCCCAGTGTGCTGTTGATGGACAGCCAGCCGCCCATCAGCCCGACCAGCGTCCGGCAGATGGACAGGCCCAGGCCTGAGCCGCCAAAGTCTGGCTTGGACATTTCACCGAGTTGCTCAAATTGGTTGAATATGCCGGCCTGGTGCTCTGGCGCGATGCCTATGCCGGTATCTGCCACTTCAAACTGAATCCATACCCGGTTCGGCTGTTGCTGGTTCACGGCGGCGCTTAAGCGCACGCTGCCTTGTACGGTAAATTTGATGGCATTGCCGATCAGGTTGAGCAGCACCTGCTTGAGCCGCAGGGGGTGGCCTTGCACCCACTGCGGCAGGGCAGGGTCAAGGGCTAGCGTCAGCGCCAAGCCTTTGCCCTGCGCCCCGGCAGATATCAGTTGGGTGACGCCGTGCAACAGGGGGGCTAATTCGAACGTCTCCTGGTCGAGACGCAGTTTGCCGGCCTCAGCCTTTGAAAAATCCAGCACGTCATTGAGTACCGACAGCATCAAACTGCCCGCGGTGCTCACCCGATGGGCATAGTCTTGTTGGTCGGCGTCCAGCGCTGTTTCCAGGAGCAGGGCGTTCATGCCCAAAATGGTGGTCAGCGGGGTGCGTAACTCGTGGCTCAGCAGGGCTATAAACTGGCCCTTGTTATGAGCCACTTGCTCGGCTTCCAATTTGGCCTTTTCGAAGTCGGTGACGTCAGAATAGGTGCGCACGAAATCGCCCGAGTGCATTGGCAAGGACCTGACCTCGATGTAGCGCCCATCGAGGGTTTTGCGGGTGTAACGGGTGGGGATGGTGTGGTCTACCGCCGCGCCCCGGCTTGCCACATAGGCACGGGCGCTGGGCTGCACCAGCGAATAATCAGTGCCAAATTCGCCCCGCTGGTGCTGCAGCTCCACCATCTCTCTGAGCAGGGGTTGGGTGGCTAAATATTCCGCAGACACCTTGCAGATATTGCAGACCTGGTTGTTGAAGTATTTGACCCGGCCATCTTTACCCAGCACCATCACGCCCTGCGGCATCTGAGCATACGTGGAACTTAACAGCTCCACCTGGGCCTGCAGGTCTGTCACCTGCCCCAGCAGGGCGGCGTGGTCAGGGGGGGTGTTCATGATGCGGCAGCGGTGGCAGTGACCGCTGTGCCGGGAGCCGTGGCAATGGCCAGGTACTCCTGCTTCTTTTGCATGTCGCCGTCCGAATCAGCAAAGCGCCGGGCGATGTCCTGAAACTCATCCAGCAGGCTGAGAAAGGCGTCCACGATGTCGGGGTCAAAGTGCTGGCCCCGGCCTTGAACGATGATATTCACCGCCGTGGCGTGGGGCATGCCCTCTTTGTAGACGCGACGGCTGATGATGGCGTCGTACACGTCGGCCAGGGCCATCAGCCGGGCTGAGATCGGGATCGCATCGCCGATCAGGCCCAGCGGGTAGCCCGAGCCGTCCCACTTCTCCTGGTGCGAATAGGCGATTTCCTTGGCCAGGGTCAAAAAATCCACCTTGGCGCCGATCAGCCGTTCGGCGTGCTCGATCACCTCGCGGCCCAGGGTGGTGTGGGTTTTCATGATGGCCATTTCATCGGCATCAAACCGGCCGGGCTTGAGCAAAATACGGTCCGGGATGCCAACCTTGCCGATGTCGTGCAGCGGCGCCGAGCGGAACAGCAGGTCGATGTTGCTGTCGGTCAGAAATGCGGCAAAGCGGGGGTGCTGCTGCAACTGCCGGCTCAAGGCCCGCACATAGTGCTGGGTGCGCCGGATGTGGTTGCCGGTTTCGTTGTCGCGGGTTTCCGCCAGCGCGGTCAGCGCGGCGATGGTCACATCCTGCGTGATCGTGACTTGCTGCGAGCGCCTCAGTATGTCTTGCTCCAGCAGCTGATTGAGCTTGCCCAGCACGGTGCCACCGGCCTGGCGCGCCAGTTGCGCTTTGACCCGGGCCACCTGGATGGCCAGCGGCGCACTCAGGGCGATGCAATCCATGGCGCCGCTCTCAAAGCCCCTGAGCTCGTCGGCGGTGGTGAGCTGCCGGCTAAAAATAATCACGGGAATGCGTTGGGTGACCGGGTCGTGCGTCAGCCTGAGGCACAGCGCCTGGCTGTCGGCGCCCGGCAGGTCACCGTCCAGCAGGATCAGGTCGGGCGACGGCGTTGTGCTCAGGCCTGTGATGTCGAGCCTGCTGGGGGCGATGGTTTGCAGCGCGCAGAGCGGCTGCAGCGCCTGCGCCAGCGGCGATTGGCCCGCCGGTGGCTCGCAGAGCAGCAGCACGGTCGGCTGGAGGGGCAGGTAAATGTCCATGTCAGGCCACCGGGGTCGTTGTTGGCAATGGGTTCGGCTCGAATCGCGGCAGCAGGGGTGGCTCATCGAGCCGCTCAAACATCAGCGAGACGGTGGTGCCCTGTTGCGGCACACTGGCGATGATAATTTGGCCGCCCATCAGCGCCATGAGTTCCCGGCTGATGCTCAGGCCCAGCCCGTTGCCAGGGATGACGCCGGACTTGTCGGCACGGTAAAAACGGTCAAACACCTGCCTCAATTGTTCGGGGCTCATACCGATGCCCGCATCCCGGATGACCAAGCCCAGCAGTGGCCGGCCGCTCACCGGGTGCACGGTCGGCTCGGCTGGCGTGATGGTGATGCTTGTGCCAGGGCCAGAAAACTTGTAGGCGTTGGAGATCACATTGTTCAGTACCTGGCGAGTTTTGTCAGGGTCGGCCTTGCACATCAGCTGTGGCAAGTTGGCCGCAGGCGCGTCGCGGCCCTGGGGCAGTGGGAAAGCCTTGACCACATCGCAGACCTTGGCGCTCAGGTCAAGGGGCGCCATCACCAAACCCTTGCCACCCCGCACCTCGATGCGCGACAGGTCCAGCAGCTCGTCAAGGATGCCGGCCAGATGCAGCGACTGGCGCCAGATGATTTGCGTAAACTCCAACTGCTCGGCCTGCTGCAGCGGGTGGGTGCAGAGCAGCTCGGCAAAACCCACAATGCTGGCCATGGGTGTACGCAGCTCATGCGCCGCTGTGGCCAGGAACTCGCTCTTCATCGACTCCACGATGGTTTCATGGGTGACATCACGCAGGTACAGGATTTGGGATACCGTGGGCGCATCGCTGAGCAACAAATTGAGCCGCAGGATGCGCTGCGGCACACTGTTGAGTTCGATGACTTGTCGCGCAGAGTGGCCGCTGTCCAGTGTGGCTGCGCGCATGGCGGCGAGACCGTCAAACGGGGTTTTGGCAACGCACAGCTGGCTCAGCTGCCTTGAAAACTGGGCCTCGCTCATGCCCCTCATGCCATCGTCTCGCCAGCCTGTGATTTGCCCAAAGGCCGGGTTCACATACTTCACCTTGAGGTGGTGGTCAAACGACACAAAAGCATCAGGGCTCAGGGTGAAGATGGCATCGAGCTGGGCCGTGCGGTCCCGCACGATGGCCTGGGTGATTTGCTGCTCGTTGACGTCTGTGGCCAATCCGCTGACGAGTGTGGCCTCGTCTGCCGCGTCTCGCGCTCTGATCCGCCCGGTGATGGCCAGCCAGCGGTAGCCGTCCGGGCTGCTGTCGCACACCCGAACCACCGCCTCTCGGCCCTGATTGGTATGGTTTATCAGTCTTTGCAAGGCCGTCATAATGATGGGCAGGTCGTCAGGGTGAATCAGCGCCTGCCACTGCGCCGAAGCAAGCGTGCCCACTGCCCAAGGCGACCCCAAGAGCTCGGCCAAACGCCGCGACACATAAAGACCTTGCTCTGGGAGTTGCACTTCCCATTCGGCACTGCCACTTCCGACGAGCGCAAAATTTAGTCGGTCCTCATTGAGGCGCATGGTTTGTTCGGCTGCTCGACGATCGTTGATGGTGACATTCACCTGCCGCATGTAGAGCTGTGCCCAGAGTGTGGCGAACAGGATGAACCCATTGATCAGCACCACCAGACTTAAGATAATCAGCCCGCCGGGTCGGGCAAGGTTGGCAATACTTGCCAAGGTGGTGCCCTTCAAAACATACAGCGGGTAGTGGTCCAGCTTGCGCCAGAGATAAAGGCGTGGTGCGTCGTCGATACCGGTCAGTGTGCCCATGTAGCTGCCTCTGCTGCTCTTGCCGGCTTGCTGTTTCAACAACGCAGCCATGTCGACAGACCTGCCGTAGCTTACGCCTGCGGCTGACGCCTCTATCAGGATGCGGCCGTCCTGCCGGACCAGCAGGCTCTTGCCTTCAGGCAGAAAAAACGTCTCCGAAATAAAGGCCTCGATTTCGGCACTGGTCCAGTAGGACAGCACGATGCCCTCCGCACTGATGCGGCGGCTCAGTTGAATCGCCCAGTCGCCAGTTTGCGGGTTTTGGAGCGGCTCCGAAAACAGCATTTGACCGGTATCCTGGCGCTGGTGCTCGGCCAGTGCCGCAGTGGCCAGTTGGCGCTGCGCGGGGCTCAAGACTGAACCGCGCGGGTCAGTCTGGCCGCCCGCCCACAAAATAGTGGTGTTGGCGAACTTGGCTGAGGCCGGTGTTTTTTGTTCGGCCAGTTGAGCCGCCTCTTGCAGGTGGTGGTCCCGGTTCTGCAGGTCCAGGTCGAGGTACTGGTGTATCCCTCGGAGGATGCTCGTGACGGCAATTTCTGCCGTCACGTTGAGTCGCTCCTTGATCAAGAACTGGTAAGTGAGCCAGCCCCCGCTTGACATCAGGACCGTCCAGCTCAGCCCGATAAACCAGACCCAGTACAGTTGCCGGCTCAGGGGCATGCGCAGATACCGGGCCAGCAGAAGGTCTTTCCCCCCCCGTGTGGACCGGCTAGGCGATGCTGTCATTGCCGGCCACCACTCAGTTCAGCTGGGTCCTCAACCAGCCCAAGAGCTTGAGCGGGCTGAAAGGTTTGACAAAGTAGGCGTCAGCGCCATGGTCCTTGCCGGCGCTCAGGTCGGTGGCCTGGCCACGGGCGGTGACCATGGCCACGCGAATGTGCTTGAGCGCCGGATCAGCCCGGATCGCGTCAAGCACCTGCAGGCCATCCATGGCGCCGGGCATCATGATGTCCAGCAACACGGCGTCAGGTCGCAGGCGCCGCACCGACTCAAAGGCGCTCTCGCCGTCTTCGGCTTCCAAGACCTCGTACTCGTTGCCTGCAGAAATGGCCAGCAGGCGGCGCATATCGGCGTGGTCGTCAACAATCAGGATTTTTTTCATCGCGTTATGTTCTCTGTTCAAGGGGCGGGTGAGTGGGTGATCACGTGCATTAGAAAAGCGACCTCTTCGCCTGACATATCGGCAGCGCTGTCGGGCCGCGTCATCAGCGTGGCGAGGTCGCGGGCATAGGCTTCGGCTTGTTGCGAGGTGGGGCAGTCGGCACATTCGGTGCGTCGCTGGGGCTCGCCGACCGCGCCGGTAGGCAGCACCAGCGTGAAGGCGGCAATGCCCTGGCGCTGCGGACTGCCGGGTGCAGCAGCAAGCGGCTCGGTGCTGAGCTGCCCGCCATGCAGTCCCACGATGCGCCGCGCCAGCGGCAAGCGCAGGTCGGCGTCAAGGCGCAGGGAAGTCGCTTCGCTGTGGCCTGCCGCCGGGCCCGGGCTGCGCTGTCTGTCACCGCCGTGGCCGGCATAGCGGCTGTTCATCACGACATGGCGGCCGCTCTGGCGTACCCACAGCTCGATCTGGCCGTGCAAGTGCGCCCCCTGGTCCAGGCTTTCTATCAAGGCACGCAGGCCGGTGTTCAGCAGCGTGGCGTGGCCATACAGCATGCCATGCAGACGAACCGGTCCGCCCGGCGCCACCATCAGTGCATAGTCGGCCCGCCGCTGCGGCAGGCTGGCCAGCACGGCTTGCGTCAGCGTCATCAGTGACAGGCGTTCACTTTGGTTGGGCAACTGCTCACTGCGCATTGAGGACAGTTGGTCGAACACCACCAGCAAGCGGCTCAGGCGTTGCGACTGGCCGGCCAGTTCGGCCATGGCAGGCGCCTGCTGCGCCGGTGGTAGGGCTTGGTCAAGCGCGCCGCGCCATTGCGTGAACTCGTGCCGGATGGCCTCGCCGAGCAGGTCAAACAGGCCGGTCTGCGGCTCAGGGGCGGGGTTGGCCAGTGGCTGTCCAGGGGCAATCACCAGCGCGTAGCCCTGTGGGCCATGGCGGCACAGGTGCAGCCCGGGTGCCACCGACGCCCCGGGTGCCATCGACGCCGCTGAGGGCCCGCCAAGCGGCTCGAAGGGTTCAGGCAGCTCGATGGCCACCGGGCCGGGGGCAGGGTGCTTGATCTGTTGTTGAATCTGCTCAGCCAGCCCAGCCTGCGCCTTGGCGCATGCCGTGAGCCAGGGCCGTGCGGCCCGGTTGAAATCGGTCACCTGACCAGCCCGGTTCAGCAGCACAACGCCTTCTTGCAAGGCGTTGAGCAGCGACATGTCAATGCTCAGTTCCATGCCGCTGCCCACGGGGTGTAAGCCGGTCGAATGGGTGAGCGAGGCGGAGCGTTCAAGCGAAGTAGGGTTTGGCGAAGTTGACACAATAAAGTGTATAGATTTTGGCGCTAAGCGTGTTAATTATGATCAATTAATATCGGTTGACGGTGTATTTTATTGCCGCCGCTTGTGCCTACACTATTGCTCCGCTTGCCCGGCTGCCTGCCAAACCGATTGATCAATCGATCGATTCGCCCAACCAGTTCATTCAGGGCATTTTAAAGCGCATCCTCCGAATAGCCAGATTTCCGCTGATGGCGAATGCGCGCACCCAGCCGTCATTGCCGCGAAAGCGGGTATCCAGGAAGTCATGGATCCCCTCTTTCGCGGGAATGACGTGGCGGGGAGCCTGCCCTCAGCTCAGCCGCCGCCCGCTCTCGGTATCAAACCAATTGGCGTGCGCCGCGCTCACCGCCAGGCCAATGGAGTCTCCCACCCGCACCGGGGTCTGCGGCGCCACCCGCACCGTGACCGGACCGGCGGCGGTTTGCACAACGACAAAGGTGTCGGCGCCGGTGGGCTCCACCAGCAGCACCTGGCCGCGCCAGGGGGCATCAGCCTGCAGTTGCAGGTGCTCGGGCCGCAGGCCCAAAGTGGCCTGGGCGGCGGCTGGGCAGGGCAACGCGAACTGCCCACCTTTAAAGGAAAAAAGGCCTCCAGACCCCGTGGTTATTAGGGTTCCAGCTATGAAATTCATAGTGGGTGAGCCAATGAAGCCGGCCACGTAGGTGTTGGCCGGGCGGCTGTAGATGTCGTCCGGGGTGCCGATTTGTTGCAGCACGCCGTCTTTCATGACGGCAATCCGGCTGCCCAGGGTCATGGCCTCGATCTGGTCGTGCGTCACATACACGCTGGTGATGCCGCTGAGCTGGTGCAGGCGCTTGATCTCTGCGCGCATCTCCACGCGCAGCTTGGCGTCCAGGTTGGACAGGGGCTCGTCAAACAAAAACAGCTGCGGGTCGCGCGCCAGCGCCCGCCCCATGGCCACCCGCTGGCGCTGGCCGCCGGAGAGCTGGGCCGGCCGACGCGCCAGCAGGTGCTCGATCTGCAGCATGGCAGCCACCTCGGCAATACGCTTGGCGCGTGCGGCCTTGGGCACCTTGCGCATCTCCAGCGCAAAGCCGATGTTGTCGGCCACGCTCATGGTGGGGTAGAGCGCGTAGCTCTGGAACACCATGGCAATGTCACGCTGAGCCGGGGCCACGCCCAGCACATTGCGCCCGGCGATGCGCAGCTCGCCCTCGCTGGGTTCTTCCAGGCCGGCGATGATGTTGAGCAGGGTGGACTTGCCGCAGCCCGAGGGCCCGACCAGAATCAGGAACTCGCCCGGGGCCACGTCGATGTCGATGCGCTTGAGCACCTCCACCGCGCGCTCGCCCTTGCCAAACACCTTGCGGATGCCCGCGATCTGCACTGCTGCTGCCATCTTGACTATCCTTTCACGGCGCCGGCCGTGAGCCCTCTGACGAAATACTGGCCAGCCAGCACATAGACCAACATGGTCGGCAGGCCGGCGATCACGGCTGCCGCCATGTCGACGTTGTAGCTTTTGACGCTGCTCGAGGTGTTGGCCATGTTGTTCAGGCCGACCGTGATCGGTTTGCTGTCGGCGCTGCTGAAGGCCACGCCGAACAGAAAGTCGTTCCAGATGTTGGTGAACTGCCAGATCAGCGTCACCATCAAAATGGGCGTGGACATGGGCAGCACGATGCGCCAGAAGATGCGCCAGAAGCCCGCGCCGTCAATGCGCGCGGCGTTGATCAGCTCTTTGGGAATGGCGGTGTAGTAGTTGCGAAAAAACAGCGTGGTGCCGGCCAGCCCGGCCAGGCAGTGCACCAGCACCAGCCCTCCCAGCGAGCTGGACAACCCCAGAAAGCCCAGCACCTGGCTCATGGGCAGCAGCACCACCTGAAAGGGCATGAACACGCCAAACAGCATGAATCCGAACAACAACTCGCTGCCGCGAAACTTCCACAGGCTCAGCACATAGCCGTTGATGGCGCCCCAGGCGGTGGAGATCAGCACCGCCGGCACGGCCATCAGCACCGAATTCCAAAAATAGGGCTGCAGGCCCCGGCAGTCCACGCCGGTGCAGGCGGTGGCCCAGGCCAGCTCCCAGGCCTCAAAGTTGAGCGAGGTGGGCAGGCTGAGCAGGTTGCCCGAGCGGATTTGCGCTGCGTCTTTGAGCGAGGTGACCAGCATCACATACAGCGGCGCCAGAAAGAAGCCGGCCGCCAGCAGCAGCAGCGCGTACAGCATGAACCGGGACAGGTGCTTAGCGATCATGGGGTTTGGCACGCAGTTCGCTGTACAGGTAGGGGACCACAATCGCCGCCACGGTGGCCAGCATCATGATGGCGCTGGCCGCGCCCAGCCCGATCTGGCCTCGGTTGAAGCTCATCACAAACATGAAGGTGGCCGGCACATCGGTGGCAAAGCCGGGGCCGCCGGCGGTCAGGGCCATCACCAGGTCAAAGCTCTTGATGGAGAGGTGCGCCAGCACCAGGATGGTGGAGAACACCACCGGCCGCAGGATCGGCAAAATAATGCGCCAGTAAATGCGTGGCAGCGAGGCGCCGTCGATCTGCGCGGCCTTGATGATGCTGTCGTCAATACCGCGCAGACCGGCCAGAAACAGCGCCATGGCAAAACCGGCCGACTGCCAAATGCCGGCAATCACGATGCAATAAATGGCGGTGTCGCTCTGCACCAGCCAGTCGAACTTAAAACTGGCCCAACCCAGGTCGTGCATCAGCTTTTCCAGCCCGAGGCTGGGGTTCAAAATCCATTTCCAGGCGGTGCCGGTCACAATGAAAGACAGCGCCATGGGGTACAGGTAGATGGTGCGCAGCACGCCTTCAGCCCGCACCTTCTGGTCCAGCACAATTGCCAGCAGCAGGCCCAGCAGCAGCGAGCCGCCCACATACAGCCCGCTGAAAATACCCAGGTTCTTCAGCGCCACCCACCAGCGGTCCATTTCCCACAGCCGGCGGTACTGCTCCAGCCCCACGAACTCGTCGTAATTGGGCAGCATGCGCGAACCGGTCACCGACAACACCCCGTTCCAGACCATGAAACCATAGATGAACGCAAAGCCCAGCACAAAGCCGGGCGCGACCACCAGTTTAGGAATCAGGGTTTCGAGGGATTTCATCGTTGGATTGGCAAGCTCTAAGCAGGTTAGAAGGCATGAATCCCCGGTCGCGCCGGGGATGACGAGTCTGTCATTCCCGCGCCGCGTACCAGTCATTCCCGCGTACGCGGGAATCCATGCAGCCATGGATCCCCGGTCAAGCCGGGGATGACGGCAAGGCTTACTGGGTCGCGGCCGCCTTGGCGATGTTTTTCATGCCGTCGGCGACCGAGATCTTGTCGTCGTTCCAGAACTGGCTGACGGCGTCCTTGATGGCGCCTTCAGCGGCTGGCTTGATGGCCATGCCGTGCGCCACCGAGGGCACCAGACCGCCGGTCTTGGCGGTGTCGACAAAGTCTTTGCTGGAGGTCTTGGCGCAGTCGTCAAACTTGGCCATGCTCATGTTCAGGCGCACCGGGATCGAGCCCTTGTTGAGGTTAAACACTTCCTGGAACTCGGTGCCCATGATGGATGCGGCCAAGTCGCCCTGGGCTTTTTGGGCGCCGGCGTCTTTGAGCTTGAACATCGCAAAGGAGTCGACGTTGAAGGTGTAAGCGTTGGCGGTGCCGGGGGCGGCTGCGCACAGGAAGTCTTTGCCTGGTGCCTTGCCAGCGGCCAGGAACTCGCCCTTGGCCCAGTCGCCCATGAACTGGAAGGCGGCTTTCTCTTGCATCACCATGGCGGTGGCCAGGTTCCAGTCGCGGCCGGGGGCGGCGGCGTCGGTGTAGCTCTTGACCTTGCGGAAGGTCTCCAGCGATTTTTTCATGGTGTCGCTGCCCAGCGCCTTGGCGTCGAGCTTGATCAGCGCGTCGTTGTAGAACTTGGCACCACCCACACCCAGCACCACCGACTCAAAGGTGGTGAAATCCTGCCAGTTCTGGCCGCCATGGGCGACTGGGATCAGGCCCGCAGCCTTGACCTTGTCGGCAGCTGCAAAAAACTCGTCCCAGGTCTTGGGCATGCCTGCCACGCCGGCTTTTTTCAGCACGGCAGCGTTGGCCCACATCCAGTTGACGCGGTGCACATTGACCGGTGCGGCCACGTAGTTGCCTTTGTACTTCATCACGTCGGCCACGACCTTGGGCAGCAGGCTGTCCCATTTTTCGGCTTTGGCGGTGGCGTCCAGATTGGCCAGCACGCCTTCAGCAGCCCACTCCTGGATGGCCGGGCCCTTGATCTGGGCGGCGGCCGGCGGGTTGCCCGATACCACACGGCTTTTCAGCACGGTGGCGGCGTTGTCGCCACCGCCACCGGCCACGGCAAAGTCTTTCCAGACATGGCCCTTGGCCTGCATGATCTTCTTCAGCTCCGCCACGGATTTGGCTTCGCCACCCGAGGTCCAGTAGTGCAGCACCTCGACCTCGCCGGCTTGCACCGCGGCCGCCGTGACCACCATCGCCACCGCAGCGGCCAGTTGGGATACCTTGAACATGTTGTTGTCTCCTGAAGTGGGCTCCGGCGGCGCGACTGGCCAGACGTGGAGCAGGGTTGCTTCGCGCCATCACCCGATGGCTCAAATTAATTAATTGTTAATTAATTAATGGAAGAGGGCTACTAGGGCTAACCCTAGTGGTTCATCCCCGACCCCTCCGTCATCCCCGACCAGCCCTCCGTCATCCCCGACCTGATTGGGGATCCATGACTTCCTGGATTCCCGGTCGCGGTGCGGAAATGACGGGACGGTGAGGGAACGACGGCTAGGCCACCAGCGCCAGCGCCCCAAAGTCGCCCACACGTTCGCCCAGCCCGGCGGCCACAATTTCGCAGCCCTCAGTCAGCGCCGGCAGCTTGCCTGCCACCTCGGCGCGCAGTTTGGGCAGCAGCCAGTCCCGGTGGTGCCAGAACACGCTGCCGCCGATGCTGATGCGCTGCAGGTCCAAGGTGACAATCAGGTTATAGAGGGTGCGGCCCATGACCCGGCATAAGTCATCAATTAAGGCCCAAGCCCTTGTGTCACCTGCCTTAGCAGCTATAAAAAGCGTAGCGGAATCAGGGTAGCCCAGGGGGCTGAATCGGCGGCCGATGGCGTTGCCGCCCACCAGGCCCTCCACGTCGCCCATATTGCCGCAGCCGCACAGGGCGTCCAAGTTGTCGCTGACAAAGCTGTGACCGGCGTGGCCGGCATTGCCGTTTTTACCGCGCAGCACGTGGCCGTCCACGCACAGGCCCATGCCGATGCCGGTGCTCCAGGTCAGGTAGGCGCAGTGGTCCAGCGGCCGGCCGTCTTGCTGTAGCGCGCCCCAGCGGCGCTCGGCCTCCAAAGCGGCGATACCGTCGTTTTCGACCCGGACTCTGGCAAAGTGCTCACGCAGTGGCGCCTCCAGCCGGGCGCTGACCCAGCTGTTGGGCAGGCCCCGCGCCGGCCCGGCCAGGCCGCCGCAAATATTGGGCGCTGCCAGTTCGATCAGGCCCTGCTGCATGATGAAGGGCCCGCAGGAGGCCACGCCCACGGCCGCGATGTCGGCCATGGCTAGACGGCTGCTGCTGCAACTTTGGCCAATCAACCGCAGAATTTGCGCCGCCAGGGCGCCCTCGTCGCCGGTGCGGACGGTGGGTTCGGTCACACGGCCGTGCACGCCGGCGGCAGTGGCCACACTGACCGCCACCTTGGTGCCGCCAATGTCAACACAGGCCACGGGTTTGGCGCCGGCCGACAGACGAAACTCATCGGCCAAAACATTTGGGCTCATTGGCAAAAACTCCTGGAATGGGCGAACCGGCAGGGCTTAGGCGCGGCCGTAGGCGTCTTGCAGGCGCACGATATCGTTCTCGCCCAGGTAGGCGCCAAATTGCACTTCAATGATTTCAAGTGGCCCCGGTCCCGGATTGGCCAGCCGGTGCACCTCGCCCAGGGCAATGTCGACGTGCTGCCCCGGCAGCAGGTCCAGCACGCGCTCCCCCAAGGTGACACGGCCAACGCCGACCACACCCACCCAGTGCTCGGCGCGCTGATGGTGTTTTTGCAAACTGAGTTGCTGGCCAGGCGCGACGCCAATGCGTTTGACCTTGTAGCCCGGTGCCTCGGTCAGGGTCTCGTACCAGCCCCAAGGCCGCAGGGTGCGTTCGAAGGCGGGCTCGGCGGCGAAGGCGCCAGCAGGGGAGGTGACGGGGGTCGGCATGGTGGTGGTCAGCAGGGGGCGGGCCCCGATGCTACCGCGCCATGCCGCCACGGGTTACATCGGCGATACCTGCCGGCCGGGTTCACAGGTGGGCGCGGGTCCAGCGCACGATGTCGGCCGCACCCATAGCGCCGGGCTGGCGCGCCAGCTCGCGGCCGTTGGCAAACAGGGCCAGCGTCGGGATGCTGCGGATATTGAAGCGCGCCCCCAGGGCCTGCTCGGCCTCGGTGTCCACCTTCACCAGGCGCACCTGGGGTTCAAGCTGGGCGGCGGCCTGCTCGAAAGCCGGCGCCATTTGCCGACAGGGGCCGCACCAGGGCGCCCAGAAATCGACCAAAAGGGGAATCTGGCTGCGGCTGACGTGGCGGTCAAACAGCGTCTCGGTCAAGGCCAGCGAGTGCGCCACGAACAGCGGCTTGTGGCAGCCGCCGCAGTCCGGCGCTTGGCCCAGGTCGGCCTGGCGGACCCGGTTGGTGGTGTGGCAGTGCGGGCAGACGATGTGCAGGGGGTCGGTCATGGCGGGGTCCTTTCATTGTCTAGATGGAGGCGGTTTCAGGTGCTTCAACGGGTGGTGGACTGTCGAGTCATTCGAAACCACAGTCGGGCACGGTTCCTGCTGGATCAGGCCGGCGGGGCATTCGGCTCCGCGGCTGTCCTCCGCCCTGCGGGCTCCCCCTTGATGCCGCTGCGCCGAACGCCCCACCGGCCTGATCTTGCGGTGTGATTGGTTCGCTGCGTACTAACCACCATCGCTGCTGCAGGGGCCGATGGCGTGTTGCGGCGAGGTCAAGGAAGGAGCCCGCAGGGCGGAGGGACACGAGCGGCAGCACGTCGTCGGTCCCTGCAGCTTGCCCAAGCTCAACACGTCGATCTCAGAAAAACCGCGCCAGTGCCGCCGCCAGTAGGCTCAGCAAAATGGTGCTGGTGAAGGGCAGAAACAGCTCGCGGCCAAACAGCTTGAAGCGCACATCGCCGGGGAGTTTGCCTACGCCCAGTTTGCGCACCCAGGGGGTCAAGATGTTGACCAGCATCAAGACCAAAAAAATCACCAGCAGCCAACGGATCATGAATGGGCCTTGTTCGGGGTTGGATGGGGTTGCATGGGCTTAGACAGGCTTAGAGGGTATGGGTGCGGTCGCCCTGGGCAAAGCCCAGCGCGTCCCAGGGCTGGCCCCGGCCCAGGCCGATGACTTTGAACAACTCGCCCATCTCGTGCTCTTGCAGCAGGTGTTGGGCCTGGGCCCGTTGGGTCAGGGGCGCGGCATCCAGCCTGGGGCCGATGCCGCAGTTGATCAAAAAGCGCGCCTGGCTGCAGTAGCCCAGCACCGTCAGCCCAGCGTCTTGCGCCGCCAGCGCGATGCCGGTGAAGTTGACGTGGGCGGTGATGTCCTTGTGCCCGACCAGCACCAGCGGGTCAGGGTCAGCCTGGTGGGCGCGGTGGCACATCACCGTGCCCATGTGCCGCTGCGGGTGGTAGTACTCGTGCTCGGGAAAGCCGTAGTCGATGAAAAACGCCGCGCCGGTCACCAGTCGCTCAGCCAGGGTGCGGATGAAGGCCTCGGCCTGCGGGTGGATTTCGGTCAGGTAGTCGTGCTCACCCGCAATCTCACAGGGGGGCCGCAGCGCGGTGGGTCGGTCTTGCCAAGCCCAGCCGGCGCCAGCCGGGGCGGCCGCCACGCCGCGCTCAAACCAGGCGCCGCCCACGCGGGCCAGCAGCTTGACCGGCATCGCATCCAGCACCTCGTTGCCCAAGAGCACGCCTGTCAGTTGCTCGGGCAGGGCGTCGACCCACTGCACTTGCCCGGCAAATGGGGCCAGTTTGGCTTGTTGCCGGGCCCGCAGCGTGGCCGACAGCTCGACGATGCGGTACTGCGGCAGTGGCTGGCCCTGCTCGGCCCAACTGCCCAGCAGCTGCAGCGCCAGTGCACCGGAGCCTGCACCAAACTCCCAGAGGGTGTCTGTTTGTGTTTGCTGCAGCGCCTGCTTAAGTTGGCCTGCCAACGTCTGGCCAAACAAAGGGGATATTTCGGGTGCGGTCACGAAATCGCTGCCGGCCACTGCTCGCCCATCTTGCCGTTGGTAGGGCAGGGCGCCAAACTTCAGGCTGTCGCGGGCGTAGTAGCCCAGGCCCGGTGCGTAGAGGGCCAGCGCCATGAAGGTGTCAAAGCCGATCCAGCCGGCAGCAGCCGTCAGCGCATCCCCGATAATTCGGCGAAGACCGGGCGAAACCTCTTCGTCGGGCAAGTCATTCATAGTTCAATTGATGTTAACAGTCAGCTTCTTTGTGACAGGCGACCCATGCTCAAGCACGCGCTGGTGACCGGTGGCTCGCAGCGCCTGGGCGCGCTGCTGTGCCGGCAGTTTGCCCAGGCCGGCTGGCAGGTTTGGTGCCATTACCAGCACTCGGCGGATCCGGCCCAGGCCCTGTGCGCCGAGCTGCGCCAGCTGGGGGTGCAGGCGCGCCCGATCCAGGCTGACCTGGCCGACGCCGCGGCACGGCGCCGCCTGATGGCCACGATCCTGGCCGACACCGGGCCCCTGCACGCGCTGGTCAACAATGCGTCGAGTTTTGAGCCCGACAGCGCTGCGGCCATGGATGAGGCCGGCGCGCGCAGCCAATTAGAGGTGAATTTGCTGGCGCCGCTGGCGCTGGCCGGCCTGATGGCGCAAAGCCTGGCCAAGATGCCGCCGGATGAGCCTGTGGGCCTGCGCAGCGTGATCCATGTGCTGGACCAAAAGGTGTTCAACCTGAACCCCGATTACTTTTCTTACACGGTGAGCAAACTGGCGCTGGAGCGGGCGGTGGCTCTGCAGGCGCAGGCGCTGGCGCCCGCGCTGCGGGTGTGTGGCGTGGCACCCGGCCTGATGTTTTTGAGTGGGCCGCAGTCGCAGGCCAATTTTGACCAAGCCGGCCGCGTCAACCTGATGCGCCAGGCCACCGACCCGGCGCAAGTGGCGGCGAGTTGCGTGTTTTTAGCTGACAACCCCTGCATCACCGGCGTCACGCTGACCGTGGACAACGGCCAGCACCTGGTCCCGCTGCCCCGCGATGTGATGTTTGTGGTGGACGCCCTCAAGCAGGAGCCTGAGCATGGTTGATCACCCTTTGCCCCCTGATCCGCTGACCCGGCTTGCCCTGAGCTGCCGTCGGCTGTTCCTGCGCAACCATGTGCTGCCGGTGCACATCGGCGCCCATGATTTCGAAAAAGGCGTGGCGCAGCGCCTGGTCTTCAACGTCGAGCTGTTCGTGCCCTACAGCGCCTCCACCCCGCAGTCGGACCGGCTGGCCGAGGTGGTGGATTACGACTTTGTTCGCCACCTGATCGCCGAGCGGGTGCAGCGCGGCCATGTCGAGTTGCAGGAAACCCTGTGCGACGAATTGGCGGCCGCCCTGTTGTCCCACCCGCAAGTCCAGGCGGTGCGCCTGTCCACCTGCAAGCCCGACGTCTACCCGGATTGCGACGGGGTGGGGGTCGAAGTATTTCGCCTAAAAGGTTCACCGCTATGACCGCCAACACGGGTTACCAAACCCTCACGCTCACTGGCCTGCGCTTTGAGGCCAGCCTGGGTATTCTCGAATCGGAGAAGCTGGCGCCCCAGCCGATCCAGGTTGACGCCGAACTGAGCCTGGGCGCCCAGCCGCTGTTGCCGCGCAACGACGAGATCAACCATGTGCTGGATTACCGCAAGGTGCGCAAGATCATCATTGACGAATGCACGGCCGAGCATGTGAACCTGCTCGAAACCCTGATCGGCAAGCTGGCCAACCGCCTGATGCAGTTGCCCGGGGTGCAGGGCGTGCGGGTGAAAATTGCCAAGCTTGAGATTTTTGACGATTGTGAAGTTGCCATCCGGGTCGAAACCGGCCGCTGGTGACCCAAGAAAGCACGCCATGAATGCCGTCTGGATAGACACTGAAACCGCCGAAGCCCCTACCGCCACACCTGCGCCCGAGCCGGGCCGTGCCCTCAAGATCGAGCGCGAAACCCACAAGCTGGAAAAGCGCTTGTGCCGCCAGGTGGGGCAGGCGATTGTCGACTTCAACATGATTGAGGCTGGCGACCGGGTCATGGTCTGCGTCTCGGGCGGCAAGGACAGTTACGGCATGCTGGACATTTTGCTCAAGCTCAAGGCCCGCGCGCCGATTGACTTTGAGCTGATTGCCGTCAACCTCGACCAAAAGCAGCCCGGTTTTCCAGACCACATCCTGCCGGCTTACCTGAAGCAACTGGGCGTGCCGTTTCACATTGAGACCCAGGACACCTACAGCATCGTCAAAAAGGTGATCCCCGAGGGCAAGACCATGTGCAGCCTGTGCAGCCGACTGCGCCGAGGCATTTTGTACCGCGTGGCGGACGAGCTCAAGGTGACCAAGATCGCGCTGGGCCACCACCGTGACGACATGCTGCAAACCTTTTTTCTGAACATGTTCTTTGGCGGCAAGCTCAAGGGCATGCCGCCCAAGTTGGTGAGCGACGACGGCGGGCACATCGTGATCCGGCCGCTGGCCAATGTGGCTGAGAAAGACCTGACGCGCTGGGCCGCGCACCGCCAGTTCCCCATCATCCCCTGCACCCTGTGTGGCAGCCAGGAGAACCTGCAGCGCAAGCAGATCGGCAACATGCTGCGTGACTGGGAAAAACAGTACCCGGGCCGCATCGAGAGCATGTTCACCGCCTTGCACAACGTGGTGCCCTCGCACCTGATGGACCACAGCCGGCACAATTTCAAGGACATCAAAACCACCGGCCTGCCCAGTGACGACGGCGACAAGGGCTTTGACATTGAGAGCTTCGCCCTGCCCACCTTGCCCGGCCTGCAACTTGTCAGTGCCTGAGCCCCAAGCCCTGCCCTCCACGCCCTCCACGCCATCCTCTACCCCCATGCAAGCCACCCGCATCATTGCCATTCGCCACGGCGAGACCGCCTGGAATGTGGCCACCCGCATCCAGGGGCAACTCGACATCGGCCTCAATGCCCGCGGCCGCTGGCAGGCGGCCCAAGTGGCACAGGCGCTGCGCGGCGAGCCGCTGCACGCGGTGTACGCCAGTGACCTGGCCCGGGCTTGGGACACGGCGCAGGCGATTGCCCAGGCCAGCGCCGTTGTCTTGACCGCATACACCGGTCTGCGCGAGCGGGGTTTTGGCGAATTTGAGGGCCAGACCCATGCCGACATGGAGGCCAACTGGCCCGAGCATGCTCTGCGCTGGCGTCAACGCGACCCCCATTGGGCGCCGCCCGGCGGCGAATCTTTGGCTGAGTTGCGGGACCGCATCCGCCACGCCGTGGATGAACTGGCCTCGGCCCACGTTGGCCAACAGATCGTGCTGGTGGCCCATGGCGGCGTGCTCGATGTGCTCTACCGACTGGCCACTGGCCAGGCCGTCCAGGCACCACGCAGTTGGCAGCTGGGTAATGCCACCATCAACCGCCTGCTCTGGACCCCAGAGGGCCTGTCACTGGTAGGCTGGTCCGACGCCACCCACCTGGAGTCTGAGCCGCCGCTCGACGAGAGCAGCGACTAAGTCGGTGTTTTCGTCATTCCCGGCCCCGACCGGGGATCCAGGAGCGCATGGATCCCCGGTCGTAGCCGAGGATGACGGGTCGTAGCCGGGGATGACGCTAGATGTGTCGGAGATGACGATCCGATGTGAAACTTTCCAAGTAAAATTTGAAAATGGTATTTAACTTGGAAAGTTTGGCGCTGGACCCAGACGCTGCGCGGCAGTACATCGACGCGCATGCGGCCTTTTTGGAGTACGAGCGCAGCAAGAAAAATGCGCTGCAAGTCCGGGGCGGGATGGTCTGGAAAACGGTCGATGGCAAGGCCTACCTGATTCGCACCAGCCCGTCCGGCGGACAGCGGAGTTTGGGCAGGCGATCGGCGGACACGGAACTCGTCTACCAAAACTTCATCGAAAAAAAGCAGTCGCTGCAGGAGCGGCTTGGCAGTCTGAAAGCCGTCATGGTCAAGCATGAGCGTATGAATCGGGCGCTCAGAGTCGGGCGCATGCCCAATATTGCCGTGGCAATTCTGGGTCGGCTTGCCGATGCTGGCCTGTCAGACTATTTCAAGGTGGTAGGAACGCACGCACTCTACGCCTATGAAGCGGCTGCCGGCGTGCGTTTTGCCTCTGCGATCACGGCCACCCGCGATATTGACCTGCTGTGGGACACCCGCAAGCGGGTCATGTTTTCTGAGAGGCTGCTACGTGACTCGCCGTCCATGCTGGCGGCCCTGCAAAAAGTGGACAAGACGTTTCAGATCATTGAGGACCAAAAGTACACGGCCATCAACCAGGACGGCTTTGAGGTCGACATCATCCGCCGAGTTGCCACCCCCGAGGACCCGCACCCGATTCGCCTGAGTGACGCGGCAGACGACTTTTGGGTGGTGCAGGCCAAGCGGGCCGATGAACTGATGAATGCGCCAGAGCTCACTGAGATCGTGGTGGCGGAGAACGGCGCGATGGCCAGGATGACCACCATTCACCCCTCGGTCTTCGTCAGCTTCAAGCGATGGATGGCCAAGGAGCCGGACCGCGACCCCCTCAAGTGCCGGCGTGACGCGCTGCAGGCCGACGCCGTGGAATGGGCGCTGAATGAGCGCCTGCCTCATCTGCTGGCGCCGCTCGTACCTCGGGGCGGCAGGACCTGACGATCTTGCCTGGATTTACTCTCGCCGCAGCCGGTGCGGTTCTTCGAAATCGAGGAAATCGTTCTCGGCCAGCGCGTCGCTGATCCAGGCCTGCACACCGGGCAGGGCGCAGACCCGGGCCACGTAGGCGGCGATCTGGGTGGGTACGGGCAGGGCATAGGTTTTCAGGCGCATGCAGACGGGGGCGTAGTAGGCGTCGGCAATGGAGAAGTCGCCGAACAACATCGGGCCGCCATGCTCGCGCAGCAGCGCTTGCCACATGGCCACCAGCCGCGCCACATCGCTGCGCACGCCGGGTTTGTCGCGCCAGATGAGGGCGCCTGTGCCAGGCAGCGAGGCCTCGATGTTCATCGGGCACTGGCTGCGCAGGTTGCCAAAGCCGCTGTGCATCTCGGCGCAGATGCTGCGCGCCCGGGCCCGCGACGCCACGGCCTGCGGCCAGAGGTGGTGCTCGGGGAATTGTTCGGCCAGGTACTCGGCAATCGCCAGGGTGTCCCAGACCGCCAGGTCTCCGTCTTGCAGCAGCGGTACTTTGCCGGTCGGGCTGATCGGGTCCATGGTGTGGCGGAAGGTCGAGCCGGGCGCGAAAGAGTCAAAGCGCACCATCACTTCTTCAAACGGGATACCGGCCTGCTTCAGCAGCACCCAGGGCCGCATTGACCAGGAGGAGTAATTTTTGTTGCCGACATAAAGTTTGAGCATGGTGAGTCCTGTGGTGTTAGCTCGGGTTAGCTGGGGGGTCAGGGCAGATCGGTGGCGACCTCGGGTGCTCCGGCGCCGCGCGGACCGACCAGGCCGAGCCGGCTCTTGAGCGATTGAGGCTGGCCGGTGATCAGGGCCGCGTAGATGGTGGTGTTGGACAGCACCTTTTTGACGTAGTCGCGCGTTTCCGCAAAGGGAATATTTTCGGCCCAAATGGCGGCATCCAGGGTGGGGCTGCCGCTGGTGCCGCGCCAGTTGCGCGGCCGGCTGGGCCCCGCGTTGTAGGCGGCGGCGGCCATGGGTAGGGAGCCGGCAAAGTCGTCCAGCACCAGCTTGAGGTAGCCGGTGCCAATGGCAATATTGGTGTCGCGGTCGGTGATTTGGTGCGGTTTGAAGTCGGTCAGGCCGATTTTCTTGGCGGTCCAGCGTGCGGTGGGCGGCATCACCTGCATCAGGCCGGCGGCGCCCACGTGGGACTGGGCGTCCATGATGAATCGGCTTTCCTGCCGGATCAGGCCGAACACATAGGCCGGGTCCAGCCCGATCTGGTTGGCGCGTGCGAGTACGGCGTCCTTGAAGGGCATGGGAAAGCGCTGCTGAAAATCGAGGACCGCTTTGGTCCGCTCACTGGTGTTGATGCAGCGGTCCCAGACCTCACGGCTACAGGCCAGGTCAGCCGCCGCCAGCAGTTCGCGGTCGCTCATGCCGCCGCGTTGGTGCAAATTGGCGCTGTAGTTCCACTCGCGCACGCCGTCGCTGCGCAGGCCGATCTGGATCGCGTACAGACCGCGTTGCAGCCCTGGGTTCTGCCTGGCCGTATCTTTCTCTAGCTCGGTCAGGGCATCGGGGCGAGGTGGGGCCGTCACGCGCTGGCCCAACTCGTCGAGCGCGAGCTGCTCGTAAAAGCCGCGTACGCCCGCGATGCTTTCAAACAGGCGGGTGGCTTCGGCGCGGTCGACCTCGGTTTTTGCCAATTGCAGCAGGGCGCGGGCGCGCCAGTAGACCCAGATCGACTCCTGACGAGCCTCGGGGCTCATGGCCAGGGTGGCCGCGAGCACGTCTTTCCAGCGGGCAAAGCGCATGGCGGCGCGCACTTTCCAGCCCAGGTGCTCGTCGCTGAGCTCGCTGTCACGCGCCTTGGCAAAGTGCTCGTTGGCTGTATCAGATAGTTTTTGTGCCGAGTGCTTGCCAATGACGCCCCAGGCCCAGGAGCGTTGCTCCGGCGTCAGGTGCACGCTCCAGTGGTTCTCAAGCAGGCTGGCTGCTGCTTCCGGTTCGGTCGAGGCCAGCCGGATCAGGGCCAGCACCACCCATTCCTTGGCGTTGCGGCTGATGGCGCCGACCCGCTTGGCCAGAAAACGTGTTGGGCCACTGCTGATCTCATCCAGGGGTTTGCCGGCTTCTGCAGAGATGATCTCCGCCGCTTGCCTGGCCGCGCGCGGCCGGTTGTTCTCCATGGCCAGTCGGGCTTTGCGCCAGATGTCGCTGTCGGCGAGCTTTTTGGCGGTGTGCAGTTGGCCTGCGGTCTGGGTGCAGCCGTCGTCGGCCTCTTTTTGGGCGTACCACTGCCGCTTGAGCTCTTGCGCCACCTCTTCGGCTGGGCGGGTGGTGTCCAGGCCCAGGGCATAACAACGCACTTCACGGTCGTCATTCATGCGGAAATGCGTTAGTTCGGTGGCAAAGGCGGTCCAGTCACGACGCTGGCCCAGCACCAGCAGCCAGTCGTTGCGCAAGCGGTCTTCTTGGTAGGTGCCGGCAAAACGGCTGAAAAACCCCTGCACCTCGCTGGCCGAGGCCACATCCAGCCGGGCCCGCAGTTCCCAGTACGCGGCCCAGGGCTCCAGCACATGGCCGCGCGCCTGGGGCAGCAGCACGGTCAAGCGCTTTCGGTCCCCCTGTTTGAAGGCCTGGCTCATCTCGACGATGGCGTCGTCGGTGCTGGCTTTGACCTGGGTCTTGCTTTGGGTCTGTGCCGCGCTGGCCGACGAGCCCAACGATCCGGTCAGCAGTGCGATCGATGTCAAAATGGTAATGAACTGCATGGTGGGATTATGGATAACTCTGCTCGAGACAAGGCGTTGGACAAAAAAGCCCTGCGCCAGCTTTTGATTGAACAACGTTTGAGCCTGCCAGACCGCCTACAGCGATCTGATTTGTTGCAACGCGCCATGCGCATCTGGCTGGTGGGCCGTCCGGACACGGTGATTGGCGCCTACTGGCCCATCAAAGGCGAGTTTGACCCCCTGCCGGCGCTGCACCGCTGGAAAGAAGATGGCGAGTTGATCGAGCAGCCGCAGCCGCGCCGGATCGGTCTGCCGGTGGTCGACAAGGTGCACAAGACCATGCGTTTTCACGCCTGGTACCCGGGCTGCCCGATGGAGGAAGACGCCTACGGCATCCCTAAGCCTAAGGACACCGAGGTGATCGTGCCCACCCTGCTGTTTGTGGCCTGCGTCGGCTACGCGCCAGGCGGCTACCGGCTGGGCTACGGCGGTGGCTTTTACGACCGCATGCTGGCCACCCTGACGCCGCGCCCCTTCACCGTCGGCCTGGGTTTTGCCAACGCCTATGTGCCCGATTTCGAGCCCGAAGCCCATGATTTGCCACTGAATGCCATCCTGAACGACAACGGCGTGGTCTGGCCGGTTTGAGGCCAGGCCGGCTGCATGCGTATGCAAGCTGGCTTGATATAGTCGCGCCCTGCGGTTGGCGGCATGGGCTGCGGCCGAACCACCCGTTCCAAGGAGCTCCAAGCCATGATGACTGACGCGCTGAATCTTGCCAATAAACAGGCCGTACGCCGCCTGATGGACGCCTTGGCCGAAGCCAAGCCGGATGCGGTGGAGCGCCAGTTGGCGCAGGCCTACCACCCGGACGCCCAGTGGCGCGGCTCGCACCCCTGGAATGAAGCGCAGGGCGTGCAAGCCATCGCGCAGACGTTCTGGCAGCCCCTGTTGCAAGCGTTCCCGGATCTGGAGCGGCGCGACAGCCTGCTGCTTGGCGGGCACTACCAGGGGCGCGATTATGTGGGCGCCGTGGGCCACCTGTGCGGCCGTTTTCAGCGCGACTGGCTTGGCCTGCCGGCCACCGGTCAACTGCTGTATTTGCGTTACGGCGAGTTTCACCAGATGGTCGACGGCCGCATTGTGCAGAGCACGGTGCTGCTCGATGTGCTGGACGCAATTCGCCAGATGGGCTTCTGGCCGCTGCCGCCCAGCCCGGGCTTTGAGGGCATGTGGCCCGGTCCCTTGGCGGGTGACGGCCTGGTGCTGACTGCCCAGGACCCGGCGCAATCCGCTGCCAGCCTGGCGTTGACGCTGGCGATGCAGGGCTCGCTGGGCACGTATGACGACACGCTCAGTTTAGGGCGCGACGGCCTGCTGGCGATGCCGCAGCGTGATTTTTGGCACCCGCACATGATGTGGTTTGGCCCCAGCGGCATTGGCACTTCGCGCGGGCTCGATGGGTTTGTCGATGTGCACCAACTGCCGTTTCGCAATGCCTTCCCGCGCGACCCTAAGCTGCCCCAGCCTGTGGGCATGGGCCAGCATGGCGGCAGCCACTACGTACGCATTGGCGACGGCCGTTTCTCGGCCACCGGCGGCTGGCCCAGCCGGCATATGCTGCACCAGGGCGGTGGCTGGCTGGGCTTGCCGCCCACCGGGCGCGCCATCACCATGCGGGTGATGGATTTTTACAGCGCCGAGCAGGGGCTGATCCGCGAGAACTGGGTGCCGATCGACCTGCTCAACGTGCTGCTGCAACTCGACGTGGACGTGCTGGCACGGGTGCGCAGCCAGTTCGCCCGGCGCGGCTAGTCGGGTCCGGCTTAGGGGAAACTACGTATGCCCAAGCGCCTTATTTCGGGTTACATTGCATACGTATGCATAAATTTCTTTGTGTCAAATCAAACAAGGTGCACGGCACATGATTCGTTATCTCAAACGCGGTAAGGATGCCCAGGGCCGGGCCGACGACGATGCCCAGGTGCGTGCCACCGTGGCTGGCATCCTGAAAGACATTGAGCAACGCGGCGACGAGGCAGTGCGGGCCTACAGCCGCCAGTTCGACAGTTGGGACCCGGCCAGCTTCACCCTGTCGCAGGCCGACATCGAGGCGGCGGTGCGCAAGCTGTCCGCCCGCGAAGTCGAAGACATCCGTTTTGCCCAAACGCAAATCCGCCAGTTTGCCCAGATCCAGCGCGACAGCATGCGCGACGTTGAGGTCGAGACCCTGCCCGGCGTGGTGCTCGGGCACCGGCACATCCCGGTCAACGCGGCCGGCTGCTATGTGCCCGGCGGCAAGTACCCCTTGATTGCATCGGCCCACATGAGCGTGCTCACCGCCAAGGTGGCCGGCGTGCCGCGCGTGGTGTCGACCGCGCCACCCTACCAGGGCGCGCCACACCCAGCCATCGTGGCGGCCATGCACTTTGCTGGCGCCGATCAGATTTTGGTGCTGGGCGGCGTGCAGGCGGTGGCGGCCATGGCGATTGGCACCGAGTCGGTGGCGGCAGTGGACATGCTGGTCGGGCCGGGCAATATGTTCGTGGCCGAGGCCAAGCGCCAGTTGTACGGCCGGGTCGGCATCGACCTGTTCGCCGGGCCGACCGAAACCCTGGTGATCGCCGACGAATCGGTCGATGGCGAAATGTGCGCAGTCGACCTGCTGGGCCAGGCCGAGCACGGCCCCACCTCGCCGGCAGTGCTGCTGACCACCTCTGAGAAACTGGCGCGCGACACCATGGCCGAGGTTGAACGCCAGCTCAAGATCCTGCCGACGGCGGCCATTGCCGGAAAGGCCTGGGAGATCTACGGCGAGGTGATCGTCTGCGACAGCGACGAGGAAATGCTGGCCAAGGCCGACGAGCTCGCCTCCGAGCATGTGCAGGTGATGACGCGCGACCCGGACTACTTTCTTAAAGGCATGACCAACTATGGCGCGCTGTTCCTCGGGCCGCGCACCAACGTCAGCTTCGGCGACAAGGTGATCGGCACCAACCACACCCTGCCCACCAACAAGAACGCCCGCTACACCGGCGGCCTGTGGGTTGGCAAGTTCCTCAAAACCTGCACCTACCAGCGGGTGCTGACCGATGAAGCCAGTGCCAGTATTGGCGCGGTCTGCTCGCGCCTGTGTCACATGGAAAACTTTGCCGGCCACGGCGAACAGGCCAACCTGCGGGTCCGCCGCTACGGCCAGCGCGCCGAGGTGCCCTGGTACCAGCCGGTGCCGGCGCTGGACGGACCCGCATGAAAGGGGCCCGCCCCGAACAGGCGGCGCTCACGCGCGACAACGACCTGACCCAGACCGAGGCCACCCGCCGTGTCGTGGAGGGCATGGTCGATGGCCTGAACGACCACACCATCGACGGCATTGAGGCGTTTTTTGCCAAAGACTTTCGCTGGATGGGCAACGCCGGCTGTGGCACCAAGCTGGGTGTCAAGGCGTTCCAGGACAACTGGCAGCGCCCGTTCCAGGCGGCGTTCTCTGACAAGGTCTGCATTGACGAGGCCCGCATCGTCCAAGGCGAGTGGATGGCCGCCTTCGGGCGCCAAGAGGCCACGCACTCAGGCACCTTCATGGGCATCGCGCCCACGGGCAAACGCATCGAGATCCGCTACATGGATTTCTGGAAGGTGCAGGACGGCAAGATTGTGGACAACTGGGTGTCGGTGGATTTTCCGCACGTGATGCAGCAGCTCGGCGTGGACCCGTTCCAGGGCGAGGGCTGGGAGGCCTTTGACCGTGGCGAGCGCGCCCCGCCGCGCCCGGGCCTGGCCCCATGAGCCAGCCCGCGCCGGCCATGCTCAACCCGGTGACGCCTTCGCTCCGGCTGGATGGCCGCAGCGCCCTGGTGACAGGTGCTGGCCGAGGCATTGGCCTGGCCGCTGCCCATGCGCTGGCGCAGGCCGGGGCTGTGGTGACGCTGGCAGCCCGAACCGATACCGAGTTACAGACTGCGGCCGCTGCCATGCGAGCCTATGGGGCCAGGGCCGAGGTGATGGTGCTGGATGTCACAGACCCGGTGGCCGTGAAACAGGCCCTGGCCGATGCCGGGCCATTCCAGGTTTTGGTCAACAGCGCCGGCACCAACCGCCCCGCGCTGATCACCGAGACCCTGGACGCCGACTTTGACGCTGTGGTGAACCTCAACCTGAAGGCCGCCTTTTACCTGGCCCGCGAGGTGGCGCGTGGGCTGATCGGTGCGGGCCTGCCGGGCTCGCTGATCCAGATTTCCTCTCAAATGGGCCATGTGGGTGGCCCGAAGCGCTCGGTGTACTGCGCCACCAAGCATGCGGTGGAGGGCATGACCCGGGCCCTGGCCTGGGAACTGGGGCCGCACCAGATTAGGGCCAACACCCTGTGCCCGACCTTCATCGAGACAGCGATGACCCGCCCGGCGCTGGCCGACCCGGAGTTTCGCCAGTTTGTGACCTCTCGCATTGCGCTGGGCCGGCTGGGTCAGTTGGAGGACATCATGGGTGCGGTGGTGTTCTTGGCCAGCGATGCCTCGGCCATGGTGACTGGCAGCGCGCTGATGGTTGATGGCGGCTGGACGGCGCAATGAAGACACAGGCCACTTCGCTGGATGTGGCGCGCCTGGCCGGCGTGTCGCAGTCGGCAGTGAGCCGCTGCTTTACGGCGGGTGCCAGCGTGTCGGAGGCCATGCGCGACAAGGTGCAAGAGGCCGCACGCAAGCTGGGCTACCAGCCCAACGCCCATGCCCGCAGCCTGATCACCGGGCGCTCCCGCATCATTGGCCTGGTGCTGTCGGCCCTTGAAAACCTGTATTACCCGGCGGTGCTGGAGCGGCTGGCCAAGCGGCTGCAGCAAGACGGTTACCACCTGCTGATCTTCATTGGCGACAACGCCAACTCCGACGACCTGGTGGAAGAAATCCTGCAGTACAACGTGGACGGCATTGTGCTGGGCGCCACCACCCTGTCCTCGGCCCTGGCGCAACGCTGTGCCGATGCGAGCATTCCGGTGGTGTTGTTCAACCGCATCATGGCCTCGGGCAGCGCGGGCGCTGTCAGCTCGGTGCGTTCTGACAACGTGGGTGGCGGCCGTGACATTGCACGATTTTTAGTGGCTGGCGGCCACCAGCGCATAGCCTACATTGCCGGGCGTGAAGACTCGTCGACCAACCTGGAGCGGGAGCGCGGCTTTCGCGACGGTTTGGCGGAGCTGGGGCAACGCATTTATGCCCGTGCCATCGGCAATTACGACGTGGCGCAGGCCCGCCAGGCGGCCCGTGACCTGTTTGGCGACGCGACCGACCGGCCCGACGCGGTGTTTGTGGCGGGCGACCAGATGGCGATTGCCGTGCTCGACACCCTGCGCCACGAGCTGGGTCTGGCCGTGCCACAGGACGTGTCGGTGGTGGGCTTTGACAACGTGCCGCAAGCTGGCTGGGCCTCGTATGAGTTGACCACTTTTGAGCAACCGGTGGAGCCGATGGTGGAGGCCACGGTGGCCCTGTTGCAGGGTTATTTGCGTGAGGCTCAGACGCCGCCGAGTCGTAACCTGGTGGTGCCTGGGCAATTGATCATCCGTCAGTCGGCGCGCGTGAGCGCGCCAGGGAGCCAGCAGACATGAAGGGTTTTGACGCCGAGTTCAGCAACCTGGACCACTACATCCGGGTGATTACCGCCCGCATCTGGGAGGGTCGCCGCATTGACGATATCCGTTTGTATTACAGCGACCCCTGCGTGGTAGAAACACCCATGTCGGTCAGTAGCGCGGTCGAAGACGTGGTCACCGGCACCCGCGCCACCCTGGCCATGTTCCCGAACCGTCGCCTGCTGGCGGAAGACGTGATTCAGTCGGGGGACGACGAAGGCGGGTTCCTCAGCTCACACCGCATCATTTCGACCATGACCCATTTGGGCGACGGCAGCTTCGGCCCGGCCAGCGGTGCCCAGGTGCACGCGCGCACCGTTGCCGATTGCTTGTGCAAAGACAACCGCGTGATCCACGAGTGGCTGGTGCGCGACCAGGCGGCCATTGCCTTGCAGATTGGCAGCACGCCGCAGGCGCTGGCGCAGAGATGGCTGAACCAGCGGGGTGGCTGGAACAAGCCCGTGGTGCCTCCGGCACCGTCAGGCTATGTGTCGCACATCAGCCAGCACCCGTTGGCTCAAGCCTACGCCGGTGTTATCGAGGCCCTGGCGCAGGGCGAGGGCGATGTCACGGCGATCTATGACGAGGCGGCCCAGCAGATCAGCCCGGGGGAACACACCAGCTATGGCCATGACGAGATCACCGGTTTCTGGCACAGTGTGTTCGGTGCCCTGCGGGTGAAGCAGTTCACGGTGGAGCACCTGGCCTGGCAGCAAGACCAGGCCCAGAGCGGCCGCAGTGACAGGCTGGCCCTGCGTTTTAGAGCCAAAACAGTCCACAGCCCCCGTGATAGCTCACTTCTTCGCTATGGAAAAGAGAGCGGACGCGAGGTGGAGGTGATGGGCATTGTGCACGCTGAGCTGGTGCAGGGCCGGGTCCTGCGCGAGTGGGTGTTGATCGATGACGTGGCGCTGTGGATGCAAGTCCTGGTGCCGCAAGCCTGAGGTTTTGACATGGCGCGTGTGCTGCTGAACAACATTTCCAAGTCCTGGGGCAGCGCCGTGGGCGTGAAGCACATGTCGCTTGACATTGCCGACGGCGAATTTCTGGTGTTGCTAGGCCCCAGCGGTTGTGGCAAAACCACCACCATGCGCATGGTGGCCGGGCTGGAAGACCCCAGCACCGGCGAGGTCTGGATTGGCGACCGCTGCGTGAATGGCCTGGAACCCAAGGACCGCGATGTGGCGATGGTGTTCCAGAGCTACGGCCTGTACCCGAACATGACGGTGTTTGAAAACATCAGCTTTCCGCTGCGCATCCGCGGCATGCCGGCAGCTCAAATCAAGCCGGCCGTACTCAAAGCCGCGGCGCAGGTGGAACTGACCGACTTCCTGGATCGTAGGCCCAAGGAGCTGTCGGGCGGCCAGCGGCAACGGGTGGCGCTGGCCCGCGCCATCGTGCGCCAGCCCAAGGTGTTTTTGATGGACGAGCCACTCAGCAATCTGGACGCCAAGCTGCGCGTCACCATGCGCTCGCACATCAAGCACCTGCACCACTCGCTCGGGGTGACCACCATTTACGTCACGCACGACCAGATCGAGGCCATGACCTTGGCCGACCGGGTGGTGGTGATGAGCCGGGCCGAGATCCAGCAGATTGGCACGCCCGAGGTCATCTACAACCAGCCCGCCAACCTGTTTGTGGCCGGCTTCATTGGCTCGCCCTCGATGAACCTGATTGCCGGGGCCCTGCGCGAAGGCGTGTTTGAGGCGCCCGGTGTGTCGGTGCCCGGTTTTGGCACGCTCAGCCTGCCGGATGTGGTGCTGGGCGTGCGTGCCGAGGACATGGCGGTCACGGCACCTGAGCAGGCCCAGATTCGCGCCGAGGTGTTCAGCTTTGAGCTGACCGGCGACTCCACCCTGGTGATGGTGCGCATCGGCGAGCAGGTGGTCACCGCGCGCGCCGGCAAGGACTACCGCGCCCGCATTGGCGACCCGGCAGGCTTTGCCGTCAGCGCCCAACAATGTCACATTTTTGATGGCAAGACGCAGAACCGGCTGCGTCTAGAAGCCAATTAACCCCCCCCGGCCTTTTTGGAGAATGTCATGACATCACGTACCCTGCGTCGATCCCTGCTGGCAACAGCGGTTCTGCTGGCCACCCTTCCCGGCGTTTCAATGGCCCGCTGCGACAATCTGGCCGACGCCAAGCCTGGACAAATCAACATCGTTGGCAACACCTTTCCGGCGCTGACCCACATCGCCAAGGAAATGGAGTCTTGCACCCGCGGCGGTCTGAAGGTGCAGTACAAGCTGGTGCCTTCGCCACAAAACGAGACTGAAACCCTGCAGGCCTTCGGCTCCAGCGGCAAGTCGGCGTTTGATGGCGCCGTGGTGTCCATGGGCACCTTCACCAAGCTGCAAAGTGCCGGCCAGCTGCAATCTATGACCGATCTGGTCAATAAGTACAAGGCCAAGTACAAGATTGAAGACAACATGCTGGTCAAGGTCAATGGCGAGGTGATGGCCATTGCCTTCATGCAGAACGCCCAAAACCTGTTCTACCGCAAAGACCTGTTTGACAAGCACGGCATCAAGGTGCCCGCCACCTATGCCGACATGATGGCAGCGGCCAAGACCCTCAAAGAGAAAGAGCCGAGCATCGAGTTCCCCATTGCCCAAACCTTTGCCAAGGGTTGGGACAGCGCCACCGAGTTCAGCAATATTTTTGCCGGCTACGGCGGTCGCTTCTTCAAAGCCGGCTCAGCCGCGCCGGATTTCAACAGCGACGCTGGCGTCAAAGCGCTGGAAACCATGAAGGCCATGACCGCCTACATGACGCCCAACTACCTGGCATCGGGTTCCGACGACGTGATGAACCAGTACCAGCAGGGCAAGGCCGCCATGGGCGTGCTCTGGGCCAGCCGTGCCTCGCGCATGGATGATCCCGCCGCCTCTAAGATTGTGGGCAAGATGGAGTTCACCGCGGCACCGGCAGTGATGTCGGGCGGCAAGTCGGCCACCCACCTGTGGTGGGACGGCGTGGTGATGCCCAAGAACCTGGGTGGCGACCGCGAGACGGTGTTCCAGGTGCTGATGGAGGCGCTGGACGAGGAAACCACCGCCAAGGGCAATGACCTGACCATCTGGGTCCGTTCGAGCTACAAGCCCACGCGCTTTGCGAACGGTGTGGCCGCTTCGGCCAAGGCCGGTGCACCGCAGTGGCCTTCGGAGCCTTACTTTGGTTTGGCCCACGGCGAGATTGGCAAGATCATCCCTGATGTGATGACCGGTGCCATGACACCGAAAGCCGCCCTGGATGCGGCGGCCGTGGCGTATTCCAAGTCCGCCGCTGAAAAAGGCTTCCTGAAGTAAGACCTGCCGCGTGCGCTTCTCCACCTTCCTTCGTTTCGTCGGGCCGTCGGCAGCGCTGATGCTGCTGCTGCTGGCGCTGCCGCTGGCGGTCACCTTTTACCTGTCGGTGCGCAGCTGTGCACTGCAGATGGAGGTGGTCACGGTGACGGAAAGCAGCCCGTTTGGCACGAAGGAGGTGGTGACGCAGCGCGCGGTGATGGGGCCTGATGGCCGCGCACTGAGGGTGTGTCGTTTTGTCGGGCTGGAGTACTTCCGCAAGGTGCTGGGGCTGGACGTCGGCGACGGCGACCAGGCCGCCAGCAGCGCCCCGCCCGATGCCAGTGGTGCGGGCGCAGCACCGGCGGCGGATTCACCCCAGCGCGCCACCGAATTCATGGGTGCGCTGCGTTTTACCCTGCTGTACACCTTTGCCACCACCCCCTTTGTGCTGCTCTTGGGCTTTGCGCTGGCGCTGGGCGTGAACCAGGTCGGACAACGCTGGCGGCCGATCTACATCAGTGCCTCGCTCCTGCCCTTCATCATCACGCCAGTGGTGGGTGCCTTGGCGATCAAGTGGCTGTTTCGCGACAACGGCCTGGTGCCGTATTTCTTGTCGCAGTTTGGTATTTCGCTATTTTGGATGGCGCAGGCCTGGTCGGCCCGGCTGCTGATTATTCTGTACGGCATCTGGCACGTGGTGCCCTTTGCCTTTATTGTGTTTTATGCCGGCTTGCAGTCGGTGCCGCAGGACAGCCTGGAGGCGGCCCGCATCGATGGCGCCAACGCCTGGCAGCGCCTGCGCTATGTCACGCTGCCGCATCTGGCGCCCCTGTTTGTGTTTGTGACGCTGATCCACCTGATGGACGCCTACCGGGTGTTTGAGCCGGTGATGGTGCTCACGCAGGGCGCCTTCACCACCAGCGTGCAGTACCTCACCTATTACATCCTGCTGCAGGAAAACAACCCCTACAAGGCCAGTGCGGCCGCCGTGCTGACCACCGCCGGCATTGCCGTGCTGCTCATTCCCCTGCTGGTGCGCACCTGGAAAGAACAAAGGCGCGGAGGATGACACCATGAAAAGACCTGCACGCGTCTGGAGCTTGTTGCTGCACCTGGCCTTGTTCGCCTGGCTGGTGATAGCTTGCCTGCCCATTGTCTGGACGGCCATCATCTCCCTGCGCCAGTACGTGGACGCGTTCTCGGTACCGGTCAAGTGGCTGGCACCGGTGACCTTTGAGAACTACAGCCGGCTGTGGATCGACAAGGCTTTTTACCGTAACTTTCTCAACACGGCTATCGTCACCTTTGGCACCGTGAGCGTCTCGCTCACGGTCGGTTGCCTGGCCGGCTATGCGCTGTCGCGCTATCGGGGTGCGGTGGGCTTTTGGCTGTTAATCACGGCCCTGGTGTTCCGCTCGCTGCCGCATTCCACACTGCTGCCCTCGTTCTACGTGATGTTTGACGCGCTGGGCGTGCGCAATGAATACTTCACGCTGATCCTGGTGCTGGTGGCGATCAACCAGCCCTTCACGATCTGGATGCTGCGCTCGTTCTTTGTCAACATCCCGCAGGAACTGGACGAGGCAGCGTTGGTGGATGGCTGCAGCCGCTTCCAGGCCTTTCGCCGCGTCATCATCCCGGTGATGTGGCCGGGCGTGGTCACCACCGGCCTGTTCAGCTTTTTGTTGGCCTACAACGACTTTCTGCTCAGCTCATCCCTGGTCAACGCCGAGCGCATGACCATGCCCGCCGCCATTGCCAACGCCATCTCGGCCGACAGTGAAGCGTTTTTGATGCAGGGCGTAGCCGGCGCGGTCAGCATCACCATCCCCCTGATCATTTTGGTGCTGCTGTTCCAACGGCAAATCGTCTCTGGGTTGACCCAGGGCGCCGTCAAGGGCTGAGCGCACGCCGTAACTCACGTCCCCATTACGAAACAACGCACCGATGCCCACCACCTCACTCCCCGTCACGCCGGTTGCCAATCAAGCCGCGAAGCAGGCGGTGTGGGAATGGTGGGCGGCACTGGACGGCGCTGATGCGGTGGCGGCTCAAGCCAGCCGCCAGCTGCTGCACCCCGATCTGGTGTTCCACGGGCACGACCCGGTCAACCAGCTGCAGGGGGTGGACGGGTTTCTGGATGGCTTCTGGCGGCCGCTGCGTGCTGCCTTCCCGGACCTGCAGCGGCACACCCATTTGTTGTTGGGCGGTGCCTCGCACGGCCGGCGCGACGGCAATGCCAGCCGTGACGGCCGGCATTGGGTCAGCGGCATGGGTTTGATGAACGGCCGCTTTCAGGCGGACTACCTCGGCATCCGCGCCACTGGCCAACAGGTCAGCCTGCGCTGGGGCGAGTTCTGCCGCATCGAGCAGGGCCGCGTGGTCGAAATTTTTTTCCTGATCGACCTGGTCGACCTGCTGCAGCAGCTTGGCATGGCGGTGTTGCCGCCGGCGCGTGGCGTCGATGGCATCTGGCCGGCGCCGCGCGCCGGCGACGGCGTCATGCTGCAGCCGCAGGACGAGGCGCAGACCCGGCACAGCCTGGACCACATTTGGCGCTTCATTTACCAGGGCCTGAACCGCTACGACCAGAGCGAACTGCGCAGCATGGGCATGGCCGACTGGTTCCACCCGCGCGTGCACTGGTTTGGTCCGGGCGGCATCGGCGCCTGCCTGGATTTCGCCGCTTTCGAGACCCTGCACCAGCAGCCCTGGCTGGTTGCCTTTCCCGACCGCTCGGTGCAGGACCTGGACGCGCTGATTGCCGAGGGCCCCTACAGCGGCGCGCCGGGTTGGGCCGGCGTCATGGCTACCCACAGCGGTCCCTACCTGGAAAGCCCGGCGACCGGGCGGCGCATTGCGGTCAATGGCCTGGACTGGTGGAAGCGCGAGGGCGAGGTCTACACCGAGAACTGGGTGTTTGTCGACATGGTGCATTTGTTCCGCCAGTTCGGGGTGGACTTGCTGGCGCGCGCCCGTGACCAGCAAACCCAGCAGGCTGGGGCTGCGCCATGAATGCTGCCGATGTGCATGCTTTGAACAAGGCCGCGCTGGCGCCGCTGCGGGCGGCGCTGTACGACTACCAGGCCGACGCCTTGCAAGCGGCGCTCAGGCAGCTGTTCCGGCCCGACGCGGTGGTGCAACTGGCCACGCCCTTGGAAGACCTGGCCGGGCCCGAGGGCCTGTACCAACAGGCTTACGCCCCCTTGCAGCAGGCCCTGCCCGATCTGGAGCGACGCGACACCATCGTCATGGCCGGTCCGAGCCCGCAGGGGCACCACTGGGTCGGCTGCTGCGGTTATTACACCGGAACCTTTGTACGGCCCTGGCTCGATATCCCGCCCACCGGCCACCAGGTGGCGATGCGCTTCCATGAGTTCTACCGCATGGTGGACGGCCAGGTGGTGGAGATGCAGGCGCTGTGGGACATCCCCGAGCTGATGCTGCAGGCCGGCGCCTGGCCAATGGCCCCCAGCCTGGGGCGCGAATGGCAGGTGCCGGGACCGGCCACGCAGGATGGGCTGGCGCTCGGGCCGCGCGACGGCCCGCGTTCCGACAGCAGCCAGCAGCTGGTGCTGGACATGCTGGCCGGTCTGTCGCGCTATGCCAGTGGCGGCGTGGCGGCGATGCAACTGGAGCGCTATTGGCACCCCAAGATGAATTGGTATGGGCCGGCCGGCATCGGTACCGCGCGCGGCTTGGCGGCATTCCGGCATTGGCACCAGATTCCATTTCTCAATGGCATGCCCAACCGCCGGGGTACCGGTGGCAAGGGCGAGTTCCTTGCCGACGGCGACTATGTGGCGGTGACGGGCTGGCCCAATATGTACGCCACCATCAGCGGTGACGGCTGGCTGGGCATTGCGCCGGCCGGGCAACAGATCACCATGCGCAGCCTGGATTTCTGGCGCTGCGAGCGCGGCCTGATTCGTGAAAATTGGGTGCTGGTGGACCTGCTGCATGTGTACCGGCAGGTTGGCGTCGATGTGCTGGCACGGCTGCGCGAGTTCAACAAGGCCCGCGCGCCACTGACCCTGCAGGACTGGGCATGAAACCGACACTGCTGTTGTTGCCGGGCACCCTGTGCGATTCGCGGATTTTCCGGCACCAGTGCCGGTCCTTGCGTGACTTGGCGGACCTGCGTGCGCTCGACTACGCCGGTCTGGACCGGTCGGGCGCCTGGCTCGACCGCCTGTTGGGCGAGCTGCCCGAACAGTTCTCGATTGCCGGGTTTTCGCTGGGCGGCCTGTGGGCGCTGGAGCTGCTGCGCCGCGCGCCGCAGCGGGTGCAGCGGCTGGCCCTGATCGCCAGCAATGCCCGGCCCGCCAGTGGGCGTGCCCGCCGCCGCAGCGCCAGCCAGTGGCGCGTCTGGCAGCGCGAGGGACCGGCGGTCGTGGCGCGCGGCGCCAAGCCGGCGTACTTTCACCACCCGAGTCAGCGCCAGCGCCATGGGCCGCTGGTGCGGGCCATGGCCGATGCCACGCCGCGTCACGTGGCACGCGCTGAGTTCGCGTGGGCCGCCGCACGCCCCGACAGTCTGCCGGACCTGCACGATTTTGGTGGGCCGCTGCTGCTCGTCAGCGGCGAACACGACCGCCTGTGCCCTGCCGCCTGGCAGCGCGAAATGCAGCAGGCCCAACCGGCTGCGCGCTGGCTGGAACTGCCCCGCGTTGGGCACTTTGTGCCGCTCGAAGCCCCCGGGCGCTTGAGTCTGGCCCTGCGGCAGTGGCTGCAGGCCTGACCCAGCAGCGCCCGTCACCAACCCTTTTCACTCAAGGCACCCCCATGTTGACCGAAGCCCAAATCCGCGAACGTTTTATCCCTTTCAGCAGCCTGCGCTACAGCACCGAGGCCTTTATTGACTACCGCATCCCGGGCTGCGCGCCCAAGAAGAACTACGCCCTGATCGGGCCTGGCGTGTCACAAAACCCGAACCAGCCGGTGAGCCTGCGAGAAAAGCATGGTTTCCAGGTGGGCGGCGTGGCCATGCCGCCAGGCAAAATCAACCCGCCGCACATGCACTTCACGGCTGAAGTCTTCATCTGCACCAAGGGCCGCTGGGACCTGCACTGGGGCTTCAACCCCGAGCCACTCAAAGCCGAGATCGGCGCAGGCGACATCGCCAGCATGCCGACCTGGATCTACCGCGGCTTTCAAAACGTGGGCGATGACGAGGGCTTCATGTTCACCGCACTCGGCCAGGACGACACCGGTGGCATTCTCTGGGGCCCGCAAACCCTGCAGGCAGCCCAGGAGCAGGGCGTGCACCTGACCGAGGACTACCAGATCATCGACGAGCAGCTTGGCCAGACCTGGGACGAGCACACCATGCGCCGGCTGCAACCCATGACGCCCCAGGAGATTTCGCAACTGCGCCGCTGGACGCCCGAGCAGATGGGCCAGCGCGTGGTGCGCCACGCTGATCTGCAGTGGTCGAGTCGCGCGCTGCTTGACGCCGCGCTACCGGGTTGCGGCGCCCAAATGGCCCCGGTGATCGGCTTGGGGCTGAGCCAAGACCGTAACCACCAAGCGCCCATCGGCAATGCGCACGGTTTCTCCATCGAGTGGCTCAAAATCCCGGCCGGCGGCCAGGTGTCGCATCACCGTCTGGCCTGCCAGCAGGTGCTCACGGTGCACCGGGGTACGGTGGCCATTGAGGTATCAAATCAGGCTCTAGCCCCCGTGGATATTGAAGGTAATGCTATTACATCAATAGCAAATGGCCACGTCGAGGGTTGGGACAGCTTTGCCATGCCGCCCGAGGTCTGGCGCAGTTACCGCAACATCGGTGACACTGAGGCACTGCTGCTGCTGATGACACCGGGCGACGGCCGCAAAACCATCGACTGGGCGCCGGCGGTGGTCAGCGCTGCTGCCGAGGCCGGTGACGCCATCGACGCCAACGGTTACCTTGCCCTTAAACGTTTCACTGACAGGTCTCAACGATGAACACCTCGCCGCGCCACACGTCGCCACAACGCATCCTCACCACCCACGTCGGCAGCCTGCCCCGGCCGGAACACGTCGTCACGCAGCTGTTTGCCCAGGACAGCGGCCTCAATTACATCGAGGCCGAGTTCGACACCATCATGGCCGCCGAGGTCAGCGGCGTGGTGGCCCGGCAGGCGGCGTCCCGCGTTGATGTGGTGAGCGATGGCGAAATGAGCAAGATCTCTTACGCCACCTACATCCGGCATCGTCTGACCGGTTTTGAGCTAGGCGAAATGCCCCGCGCCACGCCGCGTGACCTGGATGACTTTCCTGATTTCAAGGAGCGCCTGGCCAAGCTGGGCGCCACACCCAAATACCAGCGCCCGATCTGCACCGGCCCGATTGCGGTCAAAGACCTGGCTGGCTTGCACAAGGACATTGCCAACCTGCAGACGGCGGTGGCCGCTGCTGGCAGCACGGCCACACCGCCGGTGCGCGCTTTCATGAACAGCGCCTCGCCTGGCGTGATTGCGGTGTTTCAGCCCAACCGCTATTACGCCAGCACCGAGCAGTACCTGCAGGCCCTGGCCGAGGCCATGGCGACCGAGTACGAGGCCATCGTGGCCGCCGGGCTGGACCTGCAGATTGACGCGCCCGACCTGGCCATGGGCCGGCACATCAAGTTTCGGGACGTGGACGATAACGAGTTCTTGCGCAACGCGCATTTGCAGGTGGAGGCGCTCAACCACGCCCTGCGCAACATCCCGGCCGAGCGCATCCGCATGCATGTGTGCTGGGGCAACTATGAGGGGCCGCACCACTTTGACATCGGGCTGGAGAAGATCCTCGACGTGGTGCTGAAGGCCAAGCCGGCCACGGTGCTGTTCGAGGGCGCCAACCCGCGCCACGCCCATGAATGGGAGGTTTGGGCCAAGGCCGGGCGCGAGGGCAAAATAGCCGACCACAAGGTGCTGGCGCCCGGGGTACTGGACACGGTCAACAACTTTATTGAGCACCCGCGGCTGGTGGCGCAGCGCCTGCTGACCTATGCCAACATTGTGGGCCGCGAGCGTGTGATGGCCGCCACCGACTGCGGCTTTGGCACCTTTGCTGGGTTTGGTGCCATCCACCCGCCGATCTGTTTTGCCAAACTGGCCAGCATGGCCGAAGGCGCCAAAATGGCCAGCGACGAACTGTGGGGCCGGGCATGAGCGCCGCCCACATGCCGCTGGACACCCGCCTGCATGAGCTGCTGCGCAGCGGTCGGCGCCTGCGGGGCATCTTCAATGGCATTCCCTCACCGGCACTGGTGGAGATGTGCGCCTTTGCCGGCTTTGATTTCCTCATCATCGACAACGAGCACGGCAGCGCCGGCATCGAAACCACCGAGCACATGCTGAGGGCCGCCCGCGCCAGCGGCCTGCCCGCACTGGTGCGCTGCCTGGAGCACGACATTGCCCGCACGCTGGATATCGGCGCCGGCGGCGTGCAGATCCCGATGGTCAACACCGCCGCCCACGCCGCCGCGCTGGTGCAACGCGTCAAGTACCCCTTGCCCCCCGGCGCCGAGGGCATCAGCGGGCAGCGTGGCAGTGCGTTTTCGACCCGCGCCGCCGGCTACGGCGCCTTTGGCGGGCCAGCACACACCCAACGCAGCAACGAGGGTGTGGTGCTGGTGGTGATGGTGGAAACGCCTGAGGGTGTGGCCAATGCCGCCGCCATTGCCGCCGTGCCCGGGGTGGACGCGGTGTTTGTTGGCCCGAACGACCTGGCGCACAGCATGGGCCATGAGAACCGCTTCCACGATGCGCCGGTGCAGGCCGCGATCGAGCGCACGATCAAGGCCGTGGCCGCTGCCGGCAAGTGCCCGGGTGTGCTGGCGCTGACCCATGAGGACGAAGACCGCTACGCCGACTGGGGCGCCCGCTATTTCGCCACCGTGACCACGGGTGTGATCAACAAGGCGCTCAAGGAAGCCGCGCAGGGTGGCCGCGCCGCGCTCAACTACTGAGCCCGACTCAGAGCCCTACTGAGCCGCCAGAAAATCGCCGGTCTGGCGGCGCCACAGGTCGGCATACAAGCCACCCTGAGCCAGCAACTCGGCGTGGCTGCCGGCTTCAACGATGCGGCCCTGGTCCAGCACCAGCAGCCGGTCCATGCGGGCTATGGTGGACAAGCGGTGAGCAATGGCGATCACGGTCTTGCCCTGCATCAGGTCCAGCAGCTGCGCCTGGATGGCCTGTTCCACCTCGCTGTCAAGGGCCGATGTCGCCTCGTCCAGCACCAGCAGTGGCGCATCCTTCAGCACTACCCGGGCAATCGCGATGCGCTGGCGCTGGCCGCCAGACAGCTTGACGCCGCGCTCGCCGACGCGGGCGTCCAGCCCGGTGCGGCCGTCGGGGTCGCGCAGGCCCTGCACAAAATCCAGCGCCTGCGCTTTGGCGGCGGCTGCCGTCACCTGCGCGCGGCTGGCACCGGGCCGGCCGTAGGCGATGTTGTCGGCTACCGAGCGATGCAGCAGCGAGGTGTCTTGCGTCACCATGCCGATCTGTGCGCGCACGCTGTCCTGGCTGCAGGCCGCGGCGTCCTGCCCGTCGATCAGGATGCGGCCGCTGCTGGGCTCAAAAAAGCGCAACAACAGGTGAACCAGTGTGGACTTGCCGGCGCCCGAGCGGCCGACCAGCCCGATGCGCTCGCCCGGGCGGATGGTGAGCGTGATGTCCTGCAGTACCGGGCGGCCAGCCGAGTAGGCAAAGCTGAGCTGCTCAAAGCGGATCTCGCCCTGGGTCACCTGCAGCGCCGGCGCACCGGGGCGGTCGGGCTGGCCCAGCGGGCGGGCGATGCTGTCCATACCCTCCTGCACCACGCCCACGTTCTCAAAAATGCCGGCCACCTCCCACGACACCCAGCCCGCCGTGCTGGTGATCTGCCAGGCCAGCGGCAGCGCCATGGCAAACACGCCCACCTCCAGCCGCTGGGCCTGCCACAGCCACAGGCCCACCGCGGCGGTGGCCACCATCAGCAGCGCGTTCATCAGCCACAGGGTCCAGATGAAGCGCGTCACCATCCGCATGTGGCCGGCCATCGAGCCCTGGTGCGCCGTGATCACCTCGCGCACATGCTGGTCCTCGTCGCTGGGGCGCGCGAACAGCTTCACCGTCAGGATGTTGCTGTAGCTGTCCACCACCCGGGCCATCACGCGCGAGCGGTCGGCCGAGCTGGCTCGGGCCAGGTCGCGCAGCCGGGGCACAAAGTAGCGCAGAAACAGCACATAGCCGGCAAACCAGGCCAGCGTGGGCAGCGCCAGCCGCCAGTCGGCCTGCGCCAGCAGCACCAGGCTGGCCAGCCCGTAGATCAGGATGTACCAGACCGAGCGCACGCCCTGCACCGCGCTCTCGCGCAGGGCGTTGCCGGTCTGCATCACCCGGTTGGCGATGCGCCCGGCAAAGTCGTCCTGAAAAAACGGCCAGCTTTGCCGCACCACGTGCCAGTGGTTCTGCCAGCGCACCAGACTGGTGAAACCCGGCATCACCGCATTGAAGCGCAGCAGGCTGTCCAGCAGCAAAATCAGTGGACGCACCACCAGCATGAAGACCAGCATGGCCAGCAGCGTCGGCCCGGCCTGCGCCAGCGCGGCGGCCCGATCGCTCGCGCCCATCAAGGCCACCAGCCGGCCCAGCAACACCGGCAGCACGGTGTCGCTCAGCGCCACCAGCAAGCAGCTCAGCAGCATGGCGGCAAACAAACCGCGTGCCTGGCGCACAAAATGCCAGTAAAACGCCAGCAGCCCCGGTGGCGGCGCTTCGGGCGGAGGGGTGGCCGTGGCTTGGATGCCGGCTTCGAAGCGGCGAAACAGTGCGCTGAACATCGGCGCTCAGCGCCGCTGCGCCATCAAGGCCCGCAGGTCGGTCTCGTAGCCTTTCAGGGTCTCCAGTGCCTTACTGCGCTGGCCGGGGCTGGTGCTGTTGTGCAACGCTGCGTAAGTGCGGCAGTTTTCTTGAAGGAGCTTGATTTGTTGGCTGCGATAGATGGGGTCGGGTGAGCTCACGGCGCGATCGAGCAGACCACGCGCCTCCAAGCGGTTGCGCTCGGCGCCAAGCCCGCCGCTCTGGATCAGGCGCAGGGTTTGCAGGGTGTCGGTATGGCGCCGCTGCGATTCGCGGTAGCTCATTTCGGCGTCATATCGGGATGCGGCCACGGCCTCGCGCACGATGGCACGCTGTGTCGCATCGAGCCGGCCGTACAGGCCCTCAGCTCGGTCTACCAGCCGCTTGACGTGACGCGCGCGTCTCTCGCCCTGGGTGCCGTCCAGCCATTCCTCGCGCCAGGTTTCGCTGCGCTTGTCGAGCTGACGCGCCAGTTGCGCCAGCTGCTCGGGCTTGAGCAACAGGGTGACCGCGCTCAGGGTCGGCTCGGCCTGCTCGGCGGCCGCATTGAGCCGAGGCAGAAATTCGTTGTAGAGCTCGCACAGTTGTTCGGGCGTGACGTTCCCAGGCGTCAGGCGTTGCAACTTGTCGAGCAAACCCAAGTAGATGGGCAGCTCGTTGTTGCGGTGCCAGGCGTGCAAAGCGACCAGGTCCGCCCTGACCCGAGTGGTTTGTGCCTCAGAGAAATCAAAGTAGCTGTCTAGCCACCAGTAAGCCAGCTCTGGGGCCTGGCTGTAGCCGAGCCGTACCGCGCTGCAGCCTGACAGCAGCAGCGCCAGCAGCAGGCCGATAATGCGGAAAACGCGGACACTGAAAAGGGTGGCATTCATGGCGAGAAGCATTTCAGACATAGGCACAGGGCAAGGTCCCGTGGATGTGGTCATTATGGCCGCGGGCAAAGGTACCCGTATGAAGAGCCGCCTGCCCAAGGTCTTGCACCGTTTGGCGGGGCGCTCTCTGGTGCAGCATGTGGTGGACACGGCGGCTGAGTTACAGGCCCGTCAGGTGGTGCTGGTCACCGGCCACGGCGCTATAGAAGTTGAAGCGCACTTGGCCCAATCCACGCGGCCTGGCGCCCTATTTAATCCCCAATTTGTACGTCAGGAGCCGCAGCTGGGCACGGGTCACGCGGTGATGCAGGCGCTGCCCTGCCTGGCCGATGACGGCACGGTGGTGGTCTTGTCGGGTGACGTACCACTGACGCGAGCGGACACCTTGCGCCTGCTGCTGTCTGCCAGTGGCGGCACCCGGCTGGCCCTGCTGACCATCGACTTCGCCAACCCGACCGGCTATGGCCGCATCGTGCGCGTTGGTGATGCCGTGCAGGCCATCGTCGAACACAAAGACGCCAGCCCCGCGCAACGCCAGATCACCGAGGTTTACAGCGGCATCATGGCGGTGCCGGCCCACATGCTCAAGGGCTGGCTGGGCCGGTTGGACACCCACAACGCCCAGGGCGAGTACTACCTGACCGACATCGTCAAGTTTGCTGTGGCAGATGGCGTGCCGGTGGTGGCGCACCGCATTGACGACGCGCTGGAGGTGGCCGGCGTCAACAGCCCGGTGCAACTGGCCGAGCTGGAGCGGGCCTGGCAAAAGCAGGTGGCGCTGCAGCTGATGACCGACGGTGTGCGCCTGGCCGACCCGGCGCGGCTGGATGTGCGCGGCACTCTGACCTGCGGCCAGGATGTGTCAATTGACGTGAATTGCGTGTTTGAGGGCCAGGTGTCGTTGGGCGAGGGTGTGAGCATCGGCGCCAATTGCGTGATCATCAATGCCAGCATAGCCGCCGGCGCGGTGATTCACCCTTTCACGCACATTGAAGGTGGTGCGCCTGGTAGCAAGGATACGGTTGAGGTCGGCACCGGTGCGCTGGTCGGCCCCTTTGCGCGGCTGCGCCCAGGCGCCCGGCTGGGCGAGCAGGTGCACATCGGTAATTTTGTCGAAGTTAAAAACTCCACCCTGGCCAAGGGCGCCAAGGCCAACCACCTGGCCTACCTGGGCGACGCGGTGGTGGGTGAGCGCGTCAACTACGGCGCCGGCAGCATCACCGCCAACTACGACGGCGCCTTCAAACACCGCACCACCATCGAGGCGGATGTGCACATTGGCAGCAACTGTGTGCTGATTGCACCGGTCACCATCGGCGCCGGCGGTACGGTAGGCGGTGGCTCCACCGTTACCAAAGACACGCCGCCCGGCGCGCTGACGGTGGCCCGTGGCAAGCAGGTCAGCATCCCCAACTGGCAGCGCCCCAGCAAATGAGCCAGGCCGCAGAGCCGCCCGATCAGCGTATTGAACGGCTGGAGCGCGAGTTGCGCCTGGCCCGTGCCGAACTGGACGAGTTCACCCGCGCCGTCTCGCACGACCTGCGAGCCCCCTTGCGCCACCTGGGTGCCTACACCCAGATTCTGCGCGAAGACCTGCCGGAACCCCAATTGGCGCAGGCACTGCCGCACCTGGACCGCATCAGCGAGGCGGCGCGCTTGATGGGGCAACAGATTGACGGGCTGATGCGGTTGGCCCAACGCGGGCAAGCCCCCTTGCAGCCCGAGCCGGTGGATGTCGGCGCCCTGGCGCAGGCGGTTTACACCGCGCTGCGGTCTGAGCCCGGGCCAGACACCGCCGACGGGCCTGCCGCGCGGTCGATTGATTGGCAGGTGGCGCCAGGCATCCCATCAATGCTGGCCGACGCCACCCTGATGCGCGACGCCCTGACGCAGTTGCTGGCCAACGCGCTCAAGTTCACCCGGCCGCGTCCGCAGGCGCGCATCAGTCTGACTGGCCGCCAAGAGATTGGTCAGTGTGTGCTCACAGTGGCGGATAACGGCGTCGGCTTTAACCCAGCGTACGAGGCCCGGCTGTTCCAGCCCTTTTCTAGGCTGCACAGTCCCAAGGCTTTTGAGGGCCTGGGCCTGGGCCTGGCCATCACCCGCAAGATCATCGAACGCCATGGTGGTCACATCGAGGCCAGCGGTGTGCCAGACGGCGGCTGCCGGATTAGCGTTACCTTGCCGTTGGCTTGAGCAGGGTGTCACTCAGGCCGTGGGCAGTGGCAACACCGCGCCAAACTTGCTGCGCTTGACGCTGAAAAACGCCTTGACGTTGCGCACATTGGCATCTGCAGTGAACAGTCGCTGCGTCAGCGCCAGGTAGGCGGGCATGTTGGCGGTGTGCACCACCAAGCAAAAATCCGGCCCGGGTGAGACGCGGTAGCACTGTTGCACCGCGTCGTCGGGTGCCACCTTGGCCTCAAAAGCCTCCAGCGCAGCCTGGTCTTGCCGGTCCAGCGTCACCTCTACCACGGCGCACAGGCCGTGGCCGGCCACGCCTGCAAGTTTGTCCACACTGAGCACGGCCACCTGACGCTCGATCCAACCGGCATCAAGCAGACGCTTGACGCGCCGCAGGCAGGTGGGGGGTGACACATGCACCCGCTCGGCCAGCGCCAGATTGCTCAGTGAGGCATCAAGCTGCAGTTGTGCGAGCAGGGCCAAGTCAATCGCATCAAGTGTGATTTGTTCCATATAAACTATACATTTGAAATAATTATACTGATTCAGAGATCTATGAAATTATTAATCAAAAAAATATAAATTTAGATCATTTATTTCATAAATGTGTGGCTAACATCGACTCCAAATTCAAGGAGGATGGCTGATGTGTGGCATTGTTGCTGCGGTCTCGACCCGCAATATCGTTCCGATTCTGGTGCAGGGCCTGCAGCGGCTGGAATACCGGGGTTATGACTCTTGTGGCGTGGCGGTGCACACCAGCGGCCTGCAGCGGGCGCGCAGCACCGAGCGCGTGGCCGAGTTACTGGGTCAAGTGACACAGAATCATCTGGAAGGCGCGACCGGCATCGCCCACACGCGATGGGCCACCCATGGCGCACCGGTGGTGCACAACGCCCACCCCCACTTCAGCCACGGCCCCGGGGCTGATGCCGCCAGCCGCCCTGGCCGGGTGGCCTTGGTGCACAACGGCATCATTGAAAACCATGATGAACTGCGCGCCAGCCTGCAGGCGCGCGGCTATGTGTTTCAGAGCCAGACCGACACCGAGGTCATTGCTCATCTGGTGGACAGTCTGTACGACGGCGACCTGTTTGAGGCCGTCAAGGCCGCCATCAGTCAGTTGCAAGGCGCCTACGCCATCGCGGTGTTTTGCAAGGACGAGCCACACCGGTTGATAGGCGCGCGCGCCGGCTCTCCGCTCATCCTGGGCGTGGGCCATGGCGTCGCTGAACATTTTCTGGCCAGCGACGCCATGGCCCTGGCCGGCGTGACCGACCAGATCGTGTACCTGGAAGAAGGCGACGTGGTCGACCTGCAGCTGGGCAAATACTGGCTGGTGGACAAGGCACACAAGCCGCTCACGCCTGCGCAACGTCCTGTGAAAACTGTGCTGGCGCACAGCGGTGCGGCCGAGCTGGGCCCCTACCGGCATTACATGCAAAAAGAGATTTTTGAGCAGCCGCGGGCCATTGCCGACACGCTGGAGGGGGTGGAGGGCATTGCGCCTGAGCTGTTTGACGGCAGCCAGACCAGCGCGGCGCGCGTGTTCAAGGGCATTGATTCGGTGCTGATCCTGGCCTGTGGCACCAGCTACTACAGCGGCTGCACCGCCAAGTACTGGCTGGAGAGCATTGCCAAAATACCGACCCAGGTGGAGGTGGCCAGCGAATACCGCTACCGCGACTCGGTGCCCAACCCGCGCACGCTGGTGGTCACCATCACCCAGTCAGGCGAAACGGCCGACACCCTGGCTGCGCTGCGCCACGCGCAAAGCCTGGGCATGACGCACACCCTGACCATCTGCAACGTGGCCACCAGCGCCATGGTGCGCGAATGCGAGTTGGCCTACATCACCCGAGCCGGGGTCGAGATCGGCGTGGCCAGCACCAAGGCCTTCACCGCCCAGCTGGCTGGCCTGTTCTTGCTGACACTGGCGCTGGCGCAGGCGCGCGGCCACTTGAACGATGCCGAAGAGGCGCGCCACCTCAAGGCCATGCGCCACCTGCCTGCCGCGTTACAGGCCGTACTGGCGCTGGAGCCCCAGCTGATGGCCTGGGCCGACGACTTCGCCACCAAGGACAACGCCCTGTTTCTGGGCCGCGGCCTGCATTACCCGATTGCCTTGGAGGGTGCGCTCAAGCTCAAGGAAATCAGCTACATCCATGCCGAGGCCTATCCGGCCGGCGAGCTCAAGCATGGCCCGCTGGCGCTGGTGACGGCCGCCATGCCGGTGGTGACGGTGGCACCCAACGACGCACTGCTGGAAAAGCTGAAAAGCAATATGCACGAGGTGCGCGCCCGCGGCGGCGTGCTGTATGTGCTGGCCGACGCCGACACCCGGCTGGAAAGCAGCGAGGGCCTGCACGTGATCCGCATGCCCGAGCACTACGGCGAGCTCTCACCCCTGCTGCATGTGGTGCCCCTGCAATTGCTGGCTTATCACACCGCCTGTGTGCGCGGTACGGATGTGGACAAGCCGAGGAACCTGGCCAAGAGTGTGACGGTGGAGTAAGTTTCTTTTGACCTTTTTTAGGGTCAAGACGGTTCCTACTTCCTACCTGGAAGTTCAGTTCAAGGTCAGGACCAAAGCGTTGTCCTTAGTTTGGATGGATGACGAACATCAGTCGCTTGTTCAGCACATGTTGAGTCTTCAATCGGAAGGTATCAACTGCCGCCAGTTCTCAGAACTGCTGAACGCATCCGGTGCCACGAGTTGGACAGGGAAAAAGTTCTATCCAGAACTTATTCTGAAAAAACTACTATTTCAGCTCTTTCCATACGTCTGGTCGCTCTTGGAAAAGTCTATCCAAAACCTCGGCTAATATTAGCTTTGGCATTTTTCGTAAGTGCTCCCAGAGATCTGAGCTATTCCGAACCAAGATCTTATCCAAAAAATTATTAGGCGGTAGAGCAAACCATATCTGTTCTGCAAATTGTTTTAGTTCCTCATCATCCCAATTCTGTAATTCAGATGATAGCCGCTCAAATCTTATTTTGCGTAGTCGTCTTACTGCTGTTTCCGGGGAAAGACTAAAGAATTCACGATTGCCGTTAACTCGGTGTTCTGCGAATTCGTCGTGTAAATAAAACTCTAACTCCTTGGGATTTTCAATTAGCAAGGAATATTCGATATGAAAAGGTGTAGGTACGCCTGTTGTAGATGAAAGCTCTGATACACGCTCTCTGACATTGCGCTCCGTTGGGCCAATCTTGACTATATTTGGCATAGACGGATTTGATAAAATATATATAAAGCCAGCAGTCGAGTTGTGTTCGTTCTGAATTATTTTCATGTTATTCCATCCCCGATGTAATCATGATCCCATGATTATTTTTAATAATACTGGTTAACTTCATACTTTGTTATTTTTCTCTATAAAACTTTAGCAGATAATTTTCTGCAGGGCCAGTGCATTTTTTGTGTACTTTCGATAGTCAATATGATGGTGAATCCGCCCAAATCGCTCAACAACTTTAGTGATCTCAGGAAACGTCTCCTTCAGAACCAATGAATTTCGCAGAGTACCTTCTCGCACAGGTCTGAGCAAGCGAAACCTCCCCACTGCCCGACAAGATCCGACAACCTGGCGTCGATTGCAACCGGCCCGCCGGCCGCTGAAAATCACGCAAACCCATCAGCCGACCTATGCCACGACGCGCCACCACCCTCCACACCCAGCGCCTGCGCCTGGAGCCTTTCGACGCGCGCCACCTCGATGGACTGAACGCCATGAACCGCATGCCAGAGGTGATGCGGTTTTTGGGTGGTGAGCCCGAGACCCGAGACCAGACCGCATCGGTCATCACAAGGGTGCAGCGGTGCTGGGCGGCATGGGGAACCAGCTGGTGGGCCTTTATCGAAATCAGTTCCGGACAGTTGGCGGGAGCAGGGTGCGTCCAGTACCTGCGCAGGGACGCCGTGGCACCCGAAGACCTCGAAAGCCTCGTGGGCAAGCCCCTCGAAATCGGCTGGCGACTCCACCCGGACTTCTGGCGGCAAGGTTTGGCCAGCGAGGCGGCTCGTGGCATGGCTGCCTTCGCCTTCGAGCGGTTTCCCATCCCGGAACTGCTGGCGGTCCGCCATCCTGATAACGTGGAATCGGGCCGCGTCATGGATCGCCTGGGCATGCACCAGCGGGGCCTGGAGCCTTGGTACGGCACCACGGTCGCAACGCACGTCATCTCGCGCGCCGAATGGCTGCGCACCCGATCGGGCGCGTGAGAGGCCCAGCCCTTCTTCCTGGCCCAGAACCCAAGGGCCGTATCTGGCAGGTCAGAGAAGTTAATGGTCAAATTGGCCTCAAGCCCTTATGGAATATGGCTTTATAGCTATATAAACCATAGCAATTCTGAGGCTCGACAAATCAAGCGGGTGCGGGGCCAACGCTTGCGCTTGGACCTTGCAGAACGCAACTGCCGATTGGTTTTGGCCAGTTGCAGCATGGCGCCCGATGCGAAGATGGACCGGGCGCTGTTGGCGCCGCGCTGGGCAACAAGGCCTATCAGCACCTGCGTCAACTGCGCCAGGACGAGGGCGGTGGCGAGCACGGTCACCCGGGTGATCCGAATGCCGGAACACTACGGCGAGCTCTCACCCCTTCTGCACGTGGTGCCCCTGCAACTGCTGGCTTATCACACCGCCTGTGTGCGCGGCACCGATGTGGATAACCCGAGGAACTTGGCGAAGAGTGTGACGGTGGAGTGATTGCAACGGTTTGCGATCAGCAGCCGTTCCATTGATAATCCTCGAGCTTATGGCCACCTCCAGTTTTTTTGCCCTGCTTGACGACATTGCTACGCTGCTTGATGACGTGGCTCTCATGACCAAGGTGGCGGCCAAGAAAACCGCGGGCGTGTTGGGCGACGACCTGGCGCTCAATGCCCAGCAGGTCGCCGGCGTCAACGCGGACCGCGAGCTGCCAGTGGTGTGGGCAGTGGCCAAGGGCTCGATGCGCAACAAGGCGATCCTGGTCCCGGCGGCCCTGCTGATCAGTGCCCTGCTGCCCGCGTTGATCACCCCGCTGCTCATGCTCGGTGGCCTGTTCTTGTGCTTTGAGGGCACCGAAAAAGTCGTTCATTTGCTGCTGCACCGCTCGGGCGGTGACGCGAAACACAATGACGAGCTGCGGCAGGCCATCGCGGACGAGACCGTGGACATCGTGGCCTTTGAGCAGGGCAAGATCAAGGGCGCGGTGCGCACCGATTTCATTCTGTCGGCCGAAATCATCGTCATCACCCTGGGCACCGTGGCCAGCGCCAGCATGGCGCAGCGCGTCTCGGTGTTGGTGGGTATTTCGCTGTTGATGACCGTGGGCGTCTATGGGTTGGTGGCGGGCATCGTCAAGCTCGACGATGCCGGGCTTTACCTCAGCCGTCAGGCGGCACGCTGGCAGCAGGCCCTGGGCCGGGCGGTGGTGTGGACCGCGCCATGGCTGATGAGGGCATTGTCAACCCTTGGCACTGCGGCGATGTTCATGGTGGGTGGTGGCATTTTGGTCCATGGCGTGCCGGCCGTTGGCCACGGCATTGACGACTTTGCTGCCAGCCTGGGCTGGGCCGCCCCTTTGGTGGCTAGCCTGGCGGGCGCACTGGTGGGGCTGATCGCCGGCGGGGTGGTGCTGGGCCTGCTGCGCGGCGTGCAGCGCCTGTATCGCCGGGGCAAGCCCGATGCGGTTTGATGCGCCAGCGGGTACGCATGTCGGCACCATGGGCCAGCCCGGCGGTAACTAAAAACAGCGCCATGCCCGGCCAAAAGCCCGGCGTCAGTGCGCAGCGCAGAGCCAGCATCAAAGACAAGCCCGAGAGCACGGTGAGCCCGTAGTCAGGCCATGCCAAGCCACGACCTGTTAGCCGGTGCAGCACACACAGAGCCACGGTTTCAAGCGTAATGAAGGCGATGGCAATGTCCACCACCAGCGGGGTTTGGTAGACCTGCTCGAGGTTCACACCTTGGCCAGGCCGAGCAGATGGCCCATGTCTTTCAGGAAGATACGCACATGGGCCATGGGTTTCTTGCGCACCAGCTGCTTGTTCATATACGACTCGAAGGTGAGTTGTTGCACGTCGCGGTCTTCGCAGATTTTGACGAAACGCTCGCGACGCTTTTCATTGCAGTACCAGAACCACTGCATGATGCCCAGCACGGTAAAGACGGTGCGGTGCGCCTTCATGAACTGTTTGCGCGCCAGGCGCAGGCTTTTCACCTCACCCGTTTTAAGCAGCGTCTCTACCGCATGCGCGGCCAACTCGCCACCGTACATGGCGTAGTAAATGCCTTCGCCCGAGGCGGGGGCCACCACACCCGCTGCGTCCCCAGCCAGGACCACATCGCGCCCGTTGTCCCAGCGTTTCAGTGGCTTCATGGGCAGTGGTGCGCCTTCGCGACGCAGTACCTCGGCCTGGCCCAGGCCGGACGCATCGCGCAAGGCGCCCACAGCGCTACGCAGTGAGAAGCCCTTGTCTGCGCTGCCGGTGCCAATGCTCAGGGTATCGCCGTGAGGAAACACCCAGCCATAAAAATCAGGCGACAGGCGGCCCTGGTAGTACACATCGCAGCGGCTGGCGTCATAACCGGAGGGCTTGATCGCCGGGGCTTTGACGATCTCATGGTAGGCGAACACATACTGAGTGTCAGCGGCGCCATCGACCTCGGCCTGTCGCGCGACCTGTGATTTGGCCCCGTCGGCACCGATGATGGCCCGTGCCCGAACGCTTGCCGGTTGTCCCTCGGCGCGTTGCTGTCGTTCGCGCGCCTGGTAGTGCACCACGCTGATGCCGTCGGCATCGCGCGTCAGCTTGTCAAAGGTGCCGATGCGCCGCACGGCGCCGGCGCTGGCGGCGCGCTCGCGCAGCCACTCGTCAAATTCGGCGCGGTCCACCATGCCGACAAAACCGTTATCGATGGGGATATCTACGGTGTGGTTGCTGGGCGCGATCATGCGCGCTGACCTGGCCTTGGCCACCAGCAGGTGGTCGGGGATGGCGTAGTCTTTGATCAACCGGGGCGGAATGGCGCCGCCACAGGGCTTCACGCGCCCGGCCCGGTCGAGCAGCAGCACTGAATAGCCGCGCTGTGCCAGCGTATGGGCGGCCGTGGCGCCTGCCGGGCCGCCGCCCACCACCACCACGTCAAATGTTTCTGTTGAATTCATGGCATCACCTACTAAGGGTTAAGGTTTGGGGAGAGTCGTTTGTGTTCATTGGCCGGCCACGATCAGGCCGCGCAGCGCAAAAGCGCTGACCATCATGCCGGCGACAAAAAATGGCACGCCAAAGCCGCTGTACCACAGCGCGCGCTGCGTCACGCGGGTTAGAAAAAAGTCCATCATGAGCAATTGAACGCCCAGCAACAAGGCAACGGCCAGCCCGTGCCCCGGCTGCCCCCAGGCAAACAGCAAGACGATCACCACCACTTGCGATAAGCCCATGAACCAGCAGGCCACACCCGCCGCCGACTGGACGCCGAGTTGCACCGGCAGTGAGCGCACGCCCATCTCCCGGTCACCTTGGACGGCCTTGAAATCGTTGAGCGTCATGATCCCGTGCGTGCCAACGCTGTACAAGAAGGCCAGCCAAAGGGAGCGCGGGTCAGGCATCTGGCCGCCGGCCATCACGGCTGCCCCAGTGGTCCAGGCAATGCCTTCGTAACTGATGCCACAGGCCGCATTGCCCCACCAGCCGTTTTGCTTGAGCCGCAAGGGCGGCGCGCTGTAGGCCCAGGCCAGCAGCAGACCCACGACGCAGGCCGCAAACCCCCAGGCGCCTAAAAAACTGGCTACGCCAAGGGACACCACGGTCCACAGCACGGCAATGTACAAGCCCCATCGGCCTGGCATGCGGCCTGAGGGAATCGGGCGTTGCGGCTCATTGATGGCGTCGACATGACGGTCGAACCAGTCGTTAACGGCCTGGCTGGTAGCGCAGACAAAGGGTCCTGCCAAGGCAATGCCGACCACGGCCAGCAGCCACCTGTTCTCCATCGGTAGGCCCGAAGCCACGACGCCACAGGCAAAGGCCCACATGGGTGGGAACCAGGTGATCGGCTTGAACAGCTCGGTAACCGCGGACAGTTGGGGCAATACCATGCCTCAAGTTTTGCACTTGACACATTGAAGTGTCAAGTGAAATTTACACTCCCTATGGTTTCCCCTAGTCTGAAGGGAAACAAAGGGAAGTAAAAGTGGCGTCAGGCGTCCGTGTCGGAGCCCGAATCACCCATGCCAAAGCGGCGCAGTTTCACATACAGGCTTTGACGCGACAGGCCAAGCATTTCAGCAGCCGATGCGCGGTTGTCCCCCGTCAATTCCAGGGCTGCCTCAATGCACAGTTGTTCAATCAGATCGGTCGTGTCACGCACGATATCTTTCAGCGGCACGCGACCCACCAACTCGGTCATTTGGCTGGTCGAACGAGGTATTTCACGGCTGGGTTTCGTCTCTTTACCCATGCGCAGGCCAATGTCGCGGATGGTGAAGCCCAGGCAGCGCTGTGCACCACTGGTGACCGCCACGGCTGAAATTTCTACCTCGGTGGTGGACCCGTAAGCGCCCCGCATGCGGGTGGCAAACAAGCGAACCACGTCGCGCTGGCGCAAATTGGAAATCAAGACGCTCATGTCCACCCCGGCCCGGCCAAGCCAGCGTTCCAGCGATTCACCCCGCACCAGGGCTTCGTTACTGACCTGAGCCAATTGCAAAAATGCCCGGTTGGCCGAAAGCACACGCCCACCGATATCCGTGACAACCAGCGCATCGGGGGCGCTTTCCATCACGTCGGCCAGCATTTGCCGGGCCTGGTCGCCGGTTGACTTGTCGGCCGCTGCCCGGACAGGGATCAGGCGAACCAGGAAATGAGACGAGTGTTCTTGCCGGAACAGTGAGACCGAGGCCGTGACTTCGGAGCCGTCCTGGGAGAGTCGAATGTTCACTGGTTGTGCCTGGCCACTGGCGCGCAAGCCGGCGAATACCTGGCTCAGACCGGCAAAGCTGCTTTTGTCCATGCTTTGGGCCAAGGTCCAACCGGTTCTGGACAGGGCCTCACCCAGCAAAGCCTGTGCCGCCGGATTGCTGTCCTCGAGTTTCTCACTGTCTGCATCGAGAATCAGCATGGCCTCCGATGACACCTGAAACAACAGGCGGTAGCGGGTTTCGACATGCTTGAGCTGCCAGTAATCACGCTCCACGGAGCGTTGCGCGTTGAGCAACTTTTGCTGCAGTGCCGCCTGTGGCCGCAAGTCGCGCCCGAAAGCCAGTGCACTCGGTCGGCCATTTGCGACGCTCGGGGGAATCTGGATCAGGGAGTAAGACAGGGGTAACTCAGTGCCGCTTTGCGTTGACTGGTTCACGTGTCGCCAGCGGCCACTGCTGTCGCCGCCCATGTCCTTCAACATCGCGGTGATCTTGGGGACGCTTTCTTCAGTAACCGTTTGCCCCCAATGCTTACCGAGCCAATCCAAGCACCCGTGGTTGAGAAATTCCTGGCTGCCAAAGGCGGCATCTTGGATCACCCCCGATTCATCCATGACGAGCACAACGTCAGCCGCTGCTGTGACCAAGGTGGACACAACGCCGGCATCCATATGGGCAAAAATACGTTGCGCATTTTCAAAACGTCCGGGAATTGGCTCCCGTGCTGTCTGAAGAGTTTGGTTCATTAAGTTTCAGTCAATGGTTGAAGACGCGGGCTTTTTGGTTCCCATAACCAGCTCCGATATGCAACTGCGCCAGTTCAGGCGCCGAGCTTGCGTCTTGGACGAGGAGATCCGCACCCACATGCGTAACCTGATCCGGGTGGGCTGTAAAAAACGGCCCACCGACGATGATGCACACGGGTGATGGTGCGGCGGCAGCACGCACAGCGGTGATGCAGTCCTTGAGACGGTTTAAGCCCATCGAGGTGGCCAGGGAGAACCCGACAGCATCGTAGGCCCGCTTTTTGACCAGCACGACCGGATCGTCGCTGGCGGCATAGGGCCCCCCAGCCACTTCCCAGCCCGCGCGCTGGAAAAAATCGGAGACCATGGTCAGCCCCAGGGTGTGTTGTTCGCCGGGCGCGGGCATCAACAGCACGCTCAGTCCGTTCGGCACGGGGTATTGATGCCGGTCGTTCTCGTCATGCAGAATGTGCAAGATTTTGTGCAACTGCCCCAACCCAATGGTGACGTCGGTGAAGTCACACAAATCCTCGACCCACAGGTCGCCCAGGTGTCGGGCCGCCGGCGCGAGCAGGTCAAGATAAAGGGTCTCTACGCTACTGCCCTTGCGACGCAAATTTTCGACCCACTGCAGGGCATCGGCTTCTGTGCCTTTCAAGAGCACGCTGGCAAAATCACGCACATCAGCCGGACTGATGGCCTCTGCGATGTTGTTGTAAGGGCCTGAGCACTCGACGGGTGTGCGATGTGCCAGCATCAGCCGTGGAATGATTTCGTGCTGAATGGCTTGTGCCAGCACAGACACCACGCTGTCGGGGGCCGTGGCTTCACCGGGTGCCGTGCTCGCGGCATCCGGCCCACTCTTTCCCGGGCGGTGCTCGGACTGGCCAGCGTCGGTCGATCCCGTGCCGCGGACCAACGAGATGTGATTTGAAGAACTCATTTTTGTCTCCACTTTGAGGGACCCTTAATCCTGATTCAGGCGCCGGGCCTATGCCGGTCAGCATTGTTTGTTGGGGATGACTCCCCAGCGCGCTTCAATTTTTGCAAGCCGACTAGATCAGCTACGCAGCGCTGAACACGACGTCGAGACCTTTTTAAGCGTGTATCAAATCAAAGTCAAAGCATTTCGGGTGCCCTTGAAGTTTAGTCAAGTATCTGCTGATGTGTCAAATAAAAATGACGTAACAAAAAGTTGACATTTTTGGCCAAGGCGGATAAATTGAGGCCTATGTCAGACAAAAGACCTTCAGCTGCCGGCCCTGTTGCTGCTGCCAGCAAAGCCCGTGCACCGCTGTACACGCCCGAGGAACGGGTGCGCCGAGATAAAACTTACTGGACGTTTGTCCAGGGACTGCTGGCGCCGATTCAGTTCATTATTTTCCTGGGAAGCCTGGGCTTTGTCCTGCGATACCTGTTGACCGGTGAAGGTCTGCAAGTGGCCAACAACTCAGTGATTGCCAAGACATTGACGCTCTACACCATCATGATCACCGGCTGCATTTGGGAAAAGGTGGTCTTTGGCCGTTACCTGTTTGCCCCGTCATTTTTTTGGGAAGACGTGTTCAGCATGCTGGTGTTGGCCTTGCACACCAGCTACCTGGTGGCCATGTACACCGGCCGCCTGAGTGGCGCTGAGTTGATGTACCTTGCGCTGGCGGCCTACGCCACCTATGTGGTCAACGCGGGTCAGTTCATCCTGAAACTGCGTGCGGCACGCCTAGATCACGAAGCCCGGCAGCGACAAATGGCGCGGTCCAGCAGCGCACCAACTTTGGCCGCGGCATGAGCACCACCAGTTTCCCGGTGCCCGTTGTTGCCGCAGGTGGTTGCGGTGATGCGCCGGTGCTGCGAGAGCGCGGGCAGCACGAGGTGTTTTGCGGCCTGACAGGCATCATCTGGCTGCATCGCAAAATCCAGGATGCGTTTTTCCTGGTGGTTGGGTCGCGCACCTGTGCCCACCTGATTCAGTCTGCCGCCGGTGTCATGATTTTTGCAGAACCCCGTTTTGCCACAGCCATCATTGACGAACGCGACCTGGCCGGCCTGGCCGACGCCAATGTCGAACTTGACCGCGTTGTGACCCAACTGCTGGCGCGTCGCCCCGAGATCAAATTGCTTTTTCTGGTGGGTTCCTGCCCGTCCGAGGTGATCAAGCTGGATCTGTCGCGTGCAGCCTCACGGCTGTCGGCCCAGCACTCACCTGCGGTCCGGGTGCTCAATTACTCGGGTAGCGGTATTGAAACCACCTTTACCCAAGGAGAGGACGCCTGCCTCACCTCCATGGTGCCCGGGTTGCCGACCCAGGCCGCCGAGGCGCCGCTGGAACTGCTGGTGGTAGGTACCCTGGCTGACGTGGTTGAAGATCAGTTCATGCGCCTGTTCAGCAGCATGGGCATTGAGCGTGTGCGGTTTTTCCCACCTCGTAGGGCCTCTGACCAGGCCCCGGTGGGACCCCAAACCCGCATGCTGCTGGCCCAGCCTTTTCTGGCCGAAACGGCACGCGTGCTACAGGCGCGAGGCGCTGTCCTTTTGTCAGCGCCCTTCCCACTCGGCGTCGAGGGAACCAGCGCTTGGCTGCAGGCGGCAGCCACAGCCTTTGCCGTGCCGCCCCAGCGCTTTGACGCGGTGGTGTCGGCTCCGACCGCGCGGGCCAAGGCTGCGCTGGCCCGAGCCAAAGTTCATCTGGCAGGCAAAAGCATCTTCTTCTTTCCTGACTCCCAGCTCGAAATCCCTCTGGCGCGATTTCTGTCGCGCGAGTTGGGCATGCGCTTGACAGAAGTTGGAACGCCCTACCTCCACCGCCAACACATGGCGCCTGAACTGGCCCTGTTGCCCGCCGGCACCTTCCTGTCTGAAGGCCAGCATGTGGAAAACCAGTTGGACCGTTGCCGCGCTGCGCAGCCGGACATCGTGGTCTGTGGCTTGGGGCTGGCCAACCCATTGGAGTCCGAGGGGATGACGACCAAATGGGCCATTGAATTGGTCTTCACACCGATTCAGGGCTTTGACCAGGCCGGCGATCTGGCTGAATTGTTCACCCGGCCGCTGGTTCGCCGTATGCGGCTGGCGGCCTGAGGGAAGCACTATGCAACTCACGCTCTGGACTTACGAAGGACCGCCGCACGTGGGCGCGATGCGCATTGCCACGGCGATGGAAGACGTGCACTATGTGTTGCATGCGCCCCAGGGCGACACCTATGCCGACCTGTTGTTCACCATGATCGAGCGGCTGCAAAAGCGCCCGCCCGTCACCTACACCACCTTTCAGGCGAGGGATCTCGGGGGCGACACCGCAGAGCTTTTCAAGACTGCGGCCAGGCAGGCCTTCGAGCGTTTTTCCCCCAAGGCCATGCTGGTGGGTTCCTCATGTACAGCCGAACTGATTCAAGATGACCCAGGCGGTCTGTGCAAAGCACTGCAACTGCCCATTCCGGTGGTGGCGCTGGAGCTTCCGTCTTACCAGCGTAAGGAAAACTGGGGTGCGTCAGAGACCTTCTATCAACTGGTTCGCCACCTGGCATTGCCAGCCCAGCGCACTGGGGAAAACACCGAGTCCAAAAAACAACGCTGCAACATCCTTGGCCCCACTGCATTGGGTTTCAGGCACCGTGACGACCTGACCGAAATCCGCAAGCTGTTGACCGACATGGGGATTGACATCAACGTGGTCGCCCCATTGACGGCGACACCCGCAGACCTGGCCCGCTTGGCTGATGCGGATTTCAACGTGGTGCTGTATCCAGAGATTGCCAACTTGTCGGCACAGTGGCTACAACGCAGTTTTGGCCAGCCCTTCACCAAAGTTATTCCCATTGGCCGGGGTGCCACCCGTGCCTTCATTCGGGAAGTCGCCCAGTTGGCTGGACTCGATGCCGATGCAGCCCTGGCCAAAGCGGACGCCCGTGCCGCATGGTATGCACGCTCGGTGGACTCCACATACCTGACAAATAAACGTGTTTTTGTGTTTGGCGACGCGACGCATGCTGTTGCCGCCGCCAAGGTGGCCGCCGAAGAAATGGGCTTTACCGTCGTGGGCATAGGTACCTACAGCCGTGAGTTTGCCCGTGAAGTGCGTGACGCTGCCAAGCTTTACGGTGTCGATCCCCTGATCAGTGACGACTATCTAGAAATCGAAGCGCGCATCGCCGAGCTGCAGCCCGAACTGGTCTTGGGCACGCAGATGGAGCGCCACATTGCCAAACGCCTTGGCGTGCCCTGTGCTGTGATTTCAGCACCGGTCCATGTGCAGGATTTCCCAGCCCGCTATTCCCCGCAAATGGGCTTTGAGGGTGCCAACGTGCTGTTTGACACCTGGGTGCACCCGCTCATGATGGGCTTGGAAGAGCACCTGATCGGCATGTTCCGGGGTGACGCCGAATTCCATGAAGACGCAGCACCGTCGCACCTGGGCGGCGCGGCGCGCATGCAGTCGGCGCCACAGCCGACACCGCAGCCCGCTTTGACGCATGAAATATCCCAACAGCCCGAACAGTCCGAAGAGCCAGCGGCCAGACCCGTAGCGGTTAGCGCAGCTACTGCCAGTGTTGTGACCTCGGCATGGGATCTAGACGCAGAAAAAGAATTGAGAAAAATACCATTTTTCGTCCGTGGCAAAGCCAGGCGAAATACCGAGCGTTACGCCTCTGAGCGTGGCCTCTCGGTGATCACGACGGAGACTCTGTATGACGCTAAAGCTTACTTCGCTCGGTAGGGCGCAAGTCGCTCGCCAAACCACCCCAATCAAGGTGGTGGTCGTGACCATGGACACGCACTTGGCCAGCTCGATCCAACGCGCCAGCCAGACTCTGCGCCGCGAGTTTCCTGGCTTGTCGCTGAGCTTGCACGCTGCGTCGGAATATGCCGGCAACGACGCATTGATTGCGCGTTGCAAAGCAGATATTGCCTCGGCCGACATCGTGGTGGCGGGCATGCTGTTTTTGGAAGATCATTTCTTGCCTATCCTGGAGGATCTGCGTGCCCGTCGCATGCATTGCGATGCCATGATTTGCATGGCCAGCGCGACGGAAGTGGTGCAACTGACCCGCTTGGGGCAATTCGACATGGGTAAGCCCGCCAGTGGTCCGATGGCACTCTTGAAAAAGCTGCGCGGTAACAAAGAGAAAGCTGCCACTGGCGGCGCCGCGCAAATGAAAATGTTGCGCCGCTTGCCGCAGATGTTGCGCTTCATCCCCGGCACGGCGCAGGATGTCCGGTCTTATTTCCTGACCCTGCAGTACTGGCTGGGTGGCTCGGACGATAACGTGCTCAATCTGGTACGCCATGTGATTGACCGTGGTGCCGATGGCGTGCGCAAGTCATTGCGTGGTTCGGTCAAGGTCGCGCCCCCTGTCGACTACCCGGAAGTAGGGGTTTACCACCCGCGCATGGCCGGGCGATACAGCGAAGATGCCCATGCTCTGCCGATGCCGCCATCGGTTGAGGTGAGGGGGACGGTCGGTATTTTGCTGCTTCGCTCCTACTTGCTGTCGGGCAACGCAGCGCACTATGACGGCGTGATTGCAGCCCTGGAGGCACGTGGCCTGCGTGTTATTCCTGCGTTTGCCTCCGGTCTTGACTCGCGCCCCGCTATCGATGCGTTTTTCATGAAGAACGGCCAGGTCAGCGTGGATGCGGTGGTGTCGCTGAGCGGATTCTCACTGGTGGGGGGCCCCGCCTACAACGATGCCAAGGCGGCAGAAGAAGTGCTGGCCAAGCTCGATGTGCCTTATGTTGCCGCGCACCCGGTTGAGTTTCAAACCCTGGACCAATGGGGCGCTTCGGACCGGGGCCTGTTGCCAGTGGAAAGCACCATCATGGTGGCCATTCCCGAACTGGACGGCTCGACCGGCCCGATTGTTTTTGGCGGCCGCCCTGGTGCCGCTGGCGTCACTTGCACCGGTTGTCATCATGCCTGTACTTTCGGCGAGAGCCATAACGCGCAAGACATGCATTCTTGCCCTGAACGGGCCATCATGCTGGCCGCTCGGGTCAGCAAATTGGTAGCCCTCAAGCGCAGCCAGCGGCAGGACCGAAAAGTCGCCATCGTGCTGTTCAACTTCCCGCCCAATGCAGGCAATATTGGCAGCGCAGCTTACCTGTCGGTTTTTGAGTCCCTGTGGCACACCCTGAGCGCCATGCGTGTGCAGGGTTACCAAGTGGACTTGCCTGCCAGTGTGGATGACTTGCGCGACGCCTTGCTGCAGGGTAATGCCTCGCAGCATGGTGCCGACGCCAATGTGCACGCACTCATCAGCGCCGACGAGCATGTCAAACGTGAGCGTTGGCTGAAAGAGATCGAAGCCCAATGGGGTCCCGCTCCCGGTCGTCAGCTGAGCAATGGCAGCGCCATATTTGTGCTGGGCAAGCAGTTTGGCAACGTTTTGATCAGCGTTCAGCCCTCGTTTGGCTACGAAGGCGATCCCATGCGTCTGTTGTTTGAAAAAGGATTGGCGCCCACGCATGCGTTCTCCGCGTTTTATCGCTACCTGCGCGAGGACTTCCAGGCCCACGCCGTCCTGCATTTCGGTACCCACGGCGCGCTTGAGTTCATGCCCGGCAAGCAGTCTGGCATGGGCGGCACCTGCTGGCCTGACCGACTCATTGACGACTTGCCCAATGTGTACCTGTACGCATCGAACAACCCCTCTGAAGGGGCTATCGCCAAGCGCCGCTCGGGCGCAACCCTGATCAGTTACCTGACCCCGCCAATCGCCCAAGCCGGTTTGTACAAAGGCTTGAATGACCTCAAGTCCTCCCTGCAGCGGTGGCGCGGTTTGGAGCGTGGCAACAGCGAGCGCCCGGCCCTCGCGGTCATCATCCAGGCGCAAGCTGCAGAGCTCGATCTTGTCCCTGCCGAACCTGTATGGGGCACCGCGATGGGGGAGGTCTTAGACCAGCAGATGGTGCGTCTGTCCAAAGAAATGCTGGAGCTGGAGTACACCCTCATCCCGCACGGTCTGCATGTCACCGGCCGCGCACCCAGCCCTGCGCAGCGCGTCGACATGCTGCTGGCCATGGCGGAGGCTAATCACGGCGTGAATCTTGAACGCCTGGCGGTTGAAGCGTTGGTCCAGGGACAAACGCCAGAGCGTGCGCTGAGCGCTGCCGGGCTGCCCTTCAACCATGCGTCACTGAGCGTGTTGCGTGAGTTGGTCGAGCCACAGGCTTTGTTGGCGGTGGATGCCGAGGTGCCTGCTCTGTTGCGGGCCCTGGATGCTTGCTACATTCGCCCGGCACCCGGTGGTGACATACTGCGCACGCCGGCAGTGCTGCCCACCGGTCGCAATATCCACGGCTTTGACCCCTTCAGAATCCCCAGCGCCATGGCTGTGCGTGATGGCAAGGCCCAAGCCGAACTGCTGATCGAGCGCCACTGCGCTGATGGCAACCCGCTGCCCGAATCCGTCGCCATGGTGCTGTGGGGCAGTGATAACTTGAAAAACGAAGGGGCTCCCATCGCTCAGGCGCTGGCCCTGATGGGGGCGTTGCCCCGGTTTGACAGCTACGGCCGCATTGCTGGCGCCAGCCTGATTCCACTGGCCGAACTCGGTCGCCCACGTATCGACGTGGTGATCACGCTGTCTGGCATTTTCCGTGACCTGATGCCCTTGCAAATCAAGCTTCTGGCTGAGGCCGCTTTTCTGGCCGCTTCGGCGGACGAGCCTCTCGAGATGAATTGGGTCCGCAAACACTCGCTGGCCTATCAGCTAGAGCATGGCTGTACTCTGGAGATTGCGGCGCTGCGTGTGTATGGGAATGCCGAAGGCGCCTATGGCGCCAACGTCAATAACCTCGTGGAAAGCAGCCGCTGGACGGACGAGGGCGAACTGGCCGAAACCTACAAGCGCCGAAAGGGCTTTGCCTATGGCCGAACCGGCCGTGCGGTTCAGCAAACGGCGCTGTTGCAAACGGCTTTGGCTGACGTGCAACTGACCTATCAAAATCTGGACTCAGTGGAGTTGGGCGTCACCACGGTGGACAACTACTTTGACACGCTGGGCGGCATCACCCAAGCCGTCAAAGTGGCAAAGGGTGGCAAAACCCCGCCGGTTTACATCGGTGACCAAACCAAGGGCAATGCGGCGGTCCGCTCGCTTCAGGAACAGGTGTCCATCGAAACCCGCACACGCATGCTCAACCCCAAGTGGTATGAAGGCATGCTTGAACATGGGTACGAAGGCGTGCGCCAGATTGAGGTGCATGTCACCAACACCATGGGCTGGTCGGCCACAACCGGACAGGTGCAGCCCTGGGTGTACAAGCAATTGTCGGAGACCTTCATGCTCGATCCCGAGATGCGAGAGCGCCTGGCCAAACTCAATCCGACCGCCTCCGCCCGTGTGGCAAACCGGTTGCTTGAAGCATCAGAACGTAATTACTGGCAACCCGATCAAGAGACGCTACAAGCGCTTCGCCAGGCCAGTGAAGAACTGGAAGATCGCCTTGAGGGTGTCTACGAAGGAGCTATCGCATGACGATTGAAACATTGCCATTCCCGACGGTCAAGCGCAACAAGCGGCTTGATGGTGAGGGCAGCGTACAGGTTGAGCTTGACCCACAAGTCAAGATTGGAAATGCCAAGGTGTTTGCTATTTATGGCAAGGGAGGCATTGGAAAAAGTACCACCTCGTCCAACTTGTCCGCCGCCTTTTCGAAATTGGGAAAACGCGTATTGCAGATTGGCTGTGACCCCAAGCACGACAGTACATTCACCCTGACCAAGAAGATGCTGCCCACTGTGATCGATGTGCTCGAGACCGTGGATTTTCATGCCGAGGAGTTGCGGGTCGAAGACTTTGTCTTTAAAGGCTACAACGGCGTCATGTGCGTGGAGGCCGGTGGGCCGCCGGCAGGCACTGGTTGCGGCGGCTATGTGGTGGGGCAGACGGTTAAGCTGCTCAAAGAGCATCATTTGCTCGAAGATACCGACGTGGTGATTTTTGACGTGTTGGGGGACGTGGTCTGCGGCGGTTTTGCGGCGCCCTTGCAGCACGCGGACCGAGCCCTGATCGTTACTGCCAATGACTTTGATTCGATCTTCGCCATGAACCGCATTGTGCAAGCCATTGGCGCCAAGGCCAAAAATTACAACGTCCGTTTGGGCGGGGTGATTGCCAACCGCAGCGCAGCGACCGATCAAATCGACAAATACAACAACCGCATCGGCTTGGAGTTGGCTGCGCACTTCCCGGATCTGGACGTCATACGCCGAAGCCGGCTCAAAAAGTCAACGCTCTTTGAGATGGAGCACTCCCCCGAGCTTGAAGCGGTGCAAAACGAGTACATGCGCCTGGCAGCCGACCTGTGGCTAGGCGGAAAAAGCTATTCCGCAGTGCCCATGAAAGACCGAGATATCTTCGATCTGTTGGGTTTTGACTGAGGCCTGGGACCATGAGTGATGTGACTTACCAAGAGCGACGTGGCCAGATTGAAAACTATTTCGATCGGACCGCCGCTGCAGCCTGGGCCAAACTGACTTCTGATGCGCCAGTGGGCCGTATTCGAGCCACCGTGCGTGCGGGGCGAGACCGCATGCGCAGCACGCTTCTGTCCTGGCTGGGTGAAGACTTGACGGGTCAGAGAATTTTGGATGCCGGCTGCGGCACCGGCGCGCTGGCTGTTGAAGCGGCCCGCCGCGGGGCTCATGTGGTGGCTATTGATTTGTCCCCGACGCTGGTTGACTTGGCGCGCGAACGGATCCCCAAAGAAGTTGCACACTTGGTCGAGTTTCACAGCGGCGACATGCTAGATCCGTCATTGGGCTATTTCGACCATGTCGTTGCCATGGATTCCATCATCCATTACCAGACCGACGACGCTGTTCACGCGCTGGCGCAGTTGGCTGGCCGTACCCGTGGCTCAATTGTGTTTACGTTTGCGCCGCGAACGCCCCTGCTGGCCGCCATGATTTCAATTGGTCGCCTGTTCCCGCAGCGTGACCGTGCGCCTTGGCTGGAGCCCATGGCCGAGAAGCGCATCGCGCGTCTGATGAAGGTGCATACCGAGCTTGACCCGTGGCGTTGCGCGCGCACCCAGCGTATCTCCAGTGGCTTCTATAAATCCCAAGCGATGGAGTGGCTGCGCACATGAAGGTGAATACCTTTACCAAATACGCCAAGCAAATGCCAGTCAGCTGGCTGCCGTTTGCGGACGTTGCCAGCGCCGGTTTGCCGTTGCCACGGCTGCTGCGTCTGACTCTGTTCAAGTTCACGATGGGTCTGACTACTGCCCTGATGATTGGTACTTTGAACCGGGTGATGATCGTCGAGTTGGGTGTTCAGGCTTGGCTGGTGTCGCTGATGCTCGCACTGCCTTTGCTGGTTGCGCCCTTTCGTGCTGTCACCGGCTTCCAATCCGATGTGCATGTTTCTGCCTTTGGGTGGCGCCGCGTGCCCTATATGTGGGGCGGTACCTTGATCCAATTCCTTGGGCTGGCTGTGATGCCGTTTGCGCTCTTGGTGTTGTCCGGCGGCGGCCAAGTTCCGGTCCCTGACTGGGTCGGGCAGGGTGCTGCCGCGATCGCCTTCCTGTTGGTTGGGGCCGGCTTGCAGACATCCCAGACCGCTGGCCTGGCCTTGGCGACTGACCAAGCCAGTGAAGAAACCCGGCCCCGTGTCGTGGCCCTGCTGTACACCATGTTGTTGGTCGGAGCGGTTAGCGGCAGTTTGATTTACAGTTTTCTGCTGGCTGATTTCACCCCTGAGCGCCTGGTTCAGGTGGTGCAGGGGACAGCGCTGGTGGTTCTTGCGCTCAACGGTATTGCCTTATGGAAGCAGGAGCCTCGCGACCCCAAGCGGGCGGCGGCACTCAAGACGGCAGTGCAACCCCGCTTCAGAGAAGTTTGGGCCGAGTTTATTGCTTTGCCCCAGGCCCGTCGTTTTCTTTGGGTTACCGCTTTTGGTACCGCGGCCTTCAATATGCAGGACATTATCTTGGAGCCCTATGGTGGCGAAATCCTCAAACTCAGCGTTGGCGCCACCAGTGCGCTGACGGCGATGCTGGCTGCTGGCGGTCTGCTCGGGTTCTACGTGGCTGGCCGCCGCTTGGCCAAGGGTGTTGACCCGATGCGCCTTGCGGCTTATGGCGCCCTGGCAGGCTTGCCTGCATTCTCGGCGGTCATTTTTTCTGCACCGCTTGAAGCTGGCTGGCTATTCCGGGCTGGCGCGCTGGGCATTGGTTTCGGCGGCGGCATGTTTGCGGTGGGAACCTTGTTCACAGCGATGCGCATGGAAGCAGGTTTTGTTGGACTAGCCCTCGGTGCCTGGGGCGCTGTTCAATCCGCTGCTACGGGTATCTCCATGTTTCTCGGCGGGGCTCTGCGCGACGCGATCACAGGCATCACCACTCAGGGTTTGTGGGGCCCAGCCATGGCCGACCCATCGGTCGCTTACAGCATGGTTTACCACGTGGAAATGCTGCTTCTGTTTATCACCCTGATTGCCATCGGCCCGATGGTCAGTCGCCAACCCATCGTTTCACCCTTTGTCCCACCAACCCTCGGATTGACCGAGTCACACGCTTAGTTGTCATTAAGGAGAAGTCGCCATGCAAACTATTGGAAACATTACCGGCTACGTGGATCTTGCCCAAATACTCTTGTATGTGTTCTGGATCTTTTTCGCCGGCCTCATCTACTACATTGCCCAGGAAAATCACCGTGAGGGTTACCCGATGGAATCGGATAACGGTGGCCGAGCAGCGGTCAAAGGTTTCCCGATACCCGCCCCCAAGACCTTTTTGTTGGAAGGTGGAAGAAGCGTCACCGTACCCGATCTGACGCGTAAAGAGCCACCGGTTAATGCACTGCCAAAGGGTCCTACTTTGGGTATGCCCATCGTTCCTGCTGGTGACGCCATGCTTGCAGGCGTTGGCGCGGGTGCGTATGTCAACCGCGAAGATGTGCCTGAGCGCAGCCACTCAGGTGCACCCTTGCTGCAGCCATTGCGCATTGCCAGTGACTACACCGTTGCTGCTCAGGATGTGGATCCTCGTGGCCTGCCGGTGATGGCCGGCGACGGCAAGCAAGGCGGTACGGTCAAAGACATCTGGATTGATTCGGCCGAGATGATGTTCCGCTACCTTGAGGTTGAGATCACTGGTGGCAGGACGGTATTACTGCCCATCCCATTTGCCTTGATCCGTCGTAACCAAGTGGAAGTCTACGCGATCTATGCGCGTCATTTTGCGGCTGTGCCCGCATTGAACCACCCCGACCAGGTGACGAAACTGGAAGAAGACAAGATCAGCGCCTACTACGGCGGTGGCACTCTGTATGCCGATGCCAAACGCAGCGAGCCATTGATCTGACACCCCAGCTGAAACAAGCTTTTCTTTCCGACGAGAAATGACCATGACGATCCAAAATCAAGGCCACGAGCACGAGTTTGAACCCCAGTACGGTCTGCCCGAGCGCCTGCCCGCTGACGAGCGAATTTTGTGGCAGGGGTCCCCAGATGCCAAGACGCTGGCGGTGTCGGCCTTTCATATGCGCAAGTTGGTCGTTTATTTCGTGCTTTTGACACTGGCCTGTGCCTGGCCGGCGTTTGAAGCCGGCGCGGAACCTTGGGCAATGCTGTTGGCCGTCAAATGGATTGTTCCCCTCACCGTGGTGGCTTTGGTCTCAGTCTGGTTATTGGCGCTCATGACGGCGCGCACCACCGTGTACACACTGACCAACAAGCGCGTGGTGATGCGGTTGGGAATCGTGTTGACAGTGACATTCAATCTGCCGTTAAAGCGCATGAGCGCAGCCGACGTCAGAGACATACCCGGTGGCTTTGGTGATATTTCACTGGCACTTACTGGGGAGGACCACATTGCTTGGGTACACCTTTGGCCCAGCGTGCGTCCATGGCGCATCAAAAAGACCGAACCCACTTTGCGGGCTGTACCTGATGCTCGCGCCGTCGCGGTTCAGTTGCGGGACGCATGGTCTCAGGCAACTGGATTGTCGGCAGTGGCCGTTGCGCCGGTAGAGGCTGGCCGCGACACGCGGGCTTTTCAAGTCAGCCCCACATGAGCAGCTTGAACTTGGCCGCTAAGCCTTCTAGCGCTGCCGTTGACACCTTTCCAAGGTGGGTCCTTTTTTGCGCCGGCGGAATCATTGCCTTCTCTCTGATAGCCGTCGGGCTGGTTCGGATCACGGGCAACGGACCAGACCAACGGGCAGCGGCACCAACCGTGCAGCGTTCCTTGGTGTTCCTGGACCAAAAAGACGGTGGTGTCTTGGTGGGCGACGGCCTTACAGGCGAGACGCTGACCGTGCTGCACGGCGAGCAGGGCTTCGTGCGGGGCGCTCTGAGAGCCTTGTCCCGCGAACGGCACGCCCGTGGACTTGGCTCCAACCTGCCTTTTGACCTGGTCGCCCGGGTTGATGGGCGCGTCACTTTGATGGATCCAAGCACAGGACATCGTGTGGACTTGGAGTCATTCGGGCCAACCAACACGGCAGAATTTGCCCGCTTCCTGGCCATGCGGCCGGAATAGACCTAGAACTTCATCCGACTCCATTTACCGAGCAATTTTCCATGCAAGCCTCCTCGACCATTGATTCTGCCGAAAAAGCCTCTCAAAAGGCGGTAGAGAGCACCATGCTCAGCCCGCGCTTCTATACCACTGACTTTGCCGCAATGGATCGTCTTGACATCTCTTCGATGCGCAGTGAGTGGGACACCATGATGGCTGAGTACGAGGGAGACAACAACCATGATCACTTTCAGAGAACGCCTGAGTTCGCTAAGGAAGTGGCGGAGCGCTTCTCTCAGGTGAGCCCGGAAATGCGCCAGGAGTTTCTTGATTTCTTGATCTCCTCACTCACCTCGGAGTTCTCGGGTTGTATTTTGTACAACGAGATTTTCAAGAACGTTGAAAACCCGGACATCAAGCAATTGATGCGTTTCATGGCGCGTGATGAGTCGCGCCACGCCAGCTTTATCAACCAGTCGCTCAAGGACTTCGGTTTGGGTATTGATCTGGGTGACCTCAAGCGCACCAAGGCATACACCTATTTCAAACCCAAGTACATTTTCTATGCGACCTACTTGTCCGAAAAAATCGGTTATGCGCGCTACATCACCATTTTTCGTCAACTAGAAAAAAATCCGGACAAACGATTCCATCCGATCTTCCGCTGGTTTGAGCGCTGGTGCAATGATGAGTTCCGCCATGGGGAATCTTTCGCCCTGATCATGCGTGCCAACCCGCACCTGCTGCGTGGCGGAAACGTCTACTGGATTCGTTTCTTTTTGCTGGCGGTTTACGCCACCATGTACGTGCGCGACCATACCCGCCCTATGTTGCACCAAGAGATGGGGCTTGAGTCTGACTCATACGATTACGACGTATTCCGTATCACCAATGACATCACCCGGCAGGTGTTCCCGATCAGCCTAGATATCGATCATCCCGCTTTTCGCGAAGGCTTGGCGACGCTCTTCAAGGTGCAGACCGAGATGAACAAGGCCAAGAGCAGGGGTGGACTGATCGGCGGTTTGCAGCGGGCTCGCTGGGCTATCACAGGGGCCGCAACTTTTGTTCGTCTGTATTTTTTACCAGTCCAACGGCACGAGCTTCCGGCACAGGTTCGCATGCTTCCCGCTTGGTAAAAAACGCGCGCTTGCCGATTGAAAGCCAAGGATGAACGATGCCGTCATAGCTCTGGGATTCGCGATTTTTATCTGGTGGTTTAGCACGGGGATCGTGATTCTGCTCAATCGGATGTCGCGCTCGACGGTTGTGTTGAGCTTGGCTCTGTCGTCTCTTCTTGGTGCTGCTGCACTGTTGGGTCTAGCGCATACCGCGCAGCAATCGAGCATGACCGGTGCCTATTGCGCCTTCACTTGTGCACTATTGGCTTGGGGCTGGAATGAGCTGAGCTTCCTGACCGGGTGGATCACCGGCCCGCGCACCACGGCCTTGCCTAAGGGGGCAAGGGGATGGCGCCGCTTTGTGGAGTCCTTTCGGGCCGTGCTGTGGCATGAACTCGCCATCTTGCTTGTCGGTGTGGCGATCCTTGTGATGACATGGGATGCACCCAACCAAGTCGGGACCGGCACCTACCTGGTGCTTTGGGTGATGCGGACCAGCGCCAAGCTCAACCTTTTCTTTGGAGTGCGCAATTTGAGTGAGGCGTTTCTACCTGTACATCTGGCGTATTTGGAAAGTTTCTTCCGCCGCCGGCCTATGAACGCCTTCTTCCCCTTTTCAGTGGCCGCTGCCAGTGTTGTCCTGCTGATGCTGGTCAACTTTGCCTCGAGCCCCTTCACGAATCCAGCCCAAGTGGTTGGTGCCACATTGGTGGGTACCCTGCTGGCGCTGGCCATTGTGGAGCACCTGATGCTGGTTCTGCCGCTTGACACCACGGCGCTATGGCGTTGGGCCATACGCAAACGCCAGGGCACAGGAGCCGATGACCCATTTGGAGCCAAGGGGTCAGTCCCCAATCTGGAAAAACATGACAAGTTACTTCAAATCCGTTGATGGGCTCGGGGGGGGTGGCGGTGTCAGTGTCAGTGGCGGATCACTCACGGTCGGGTTGCGTACCGGAGCAAGTGCGCCTACAGCGGTCGTCATAGGGACTGGCTTCGGGGGTCTGGCTGCGGCCATCAGGCTCAGTGTCAAGGGCTACCGTGTGCAAATGCTTGAGAAGCTGGATGCGCCCGGCGGGCGAGCTTATGTGCATAAGCAAGACGGGTTTACCTTCGATGCTGGCCCGACGATCATCACTTTGCCTCACTTGATCGAGGAACTGTTCACGCTATGCGGGCGGCGCATGCAAGACCATGTTGACTTGAGGCTGATGGCCCCTTTCTACAGAATTCGCTTTGACGACGGCACCCACTTTGACTACAGCAATAACGATGAGTCGATGCTGGATCAAATCGCTCAAATTAGTCCGGAGGACGTTCAAGGCTTCAAGGATCTGATGGTGGCTTCCGAGCGCTGTTTTAAGCTGGGGTTCCAGGAACTGGGCATGGTCGCTTTTGAGTCGCTGGGCGACGTGGTCAAAGCTATGCCGAACCTCGCGCGCATGCAGGCCTGGCGCTCCATCTATAGTTTGGTGTCGCAACATATTCGGCATCCCAAGCTGCGAATTGTCATGAGTTTTCACCCGCTGCTGATTGGGGGGAACCCCTACTCGGTGACTTGTGTCTATGCGCTTATTCACGCTCTGGAGCGTCGTTGGGGCGTGCATTCGGCCATGGGTGGCACGGGCGCCATTGTGCGTGAACTGGTTCAGCTTTTGACCGACCGTGGGGTTCCGATCCGCTACAACGCGCCGGTGACACGCATTCGTGTTGAAGGCGGGCGGGCACGGGGTGTTGAATTGGGAAGTGGGGAGTTCATCCCTGCCGATATCGTGGTCAGCAATGCCGACGCAGCCTGGACCTACCGCCACCTGATTGAGCCGCAGCACCGCAAGCACTGGACCGACAAGCGCATCGCCCGAGGTAAGTATTCCTCGGGCCTCTTTGTCTGGTATTTTGGCACCGACCGGCAATACCATGATGTCCCGCACCACATGATGGTGCTGGGCCCTCGTTACAAAGGTTTGCTGCAGGACATCTTTAAGAATCACACCCTGTCCAAGGATTTCAGCCTCTACCTGTACCGCCCCACCGCGACAGACCCATCGCTTGCGCCGGCCGGCTGCGACAGCTTTTATGTCCTGTCGGTGGTGCCCAACCTCAGCAGTGGTACCGATTGGCCTGCCGTGACCGAATCGTACCGCGATGCGATTGCCACTGTTTTGCAGGAGTCTGTGTTGCCTGATCTGAAGCGGCATGTGGTGTCGTCAAAAGTCAGCACGCCCCAGGATTTTCAGGACCGCTTATGGTCTTACAAAGGGGCTGGTTTTGGCCTGGAGCCGATTCTGGTTCAAAGCGCCTGGTTTCGCCCACACAACCGCAGCCAGGATGTGGATGGGCTGTACCTGGTTGGGGCGAGTACACAACCGGGGGCGGGTGTACCTAGTGTCCTGATGTCCGCAAAAATTCTTGAAGAGGTGGTACCCGATGTCAAAACCTTCGCTTAATCCAACCGCAGTGGCCGTGCCCCAGGCCTATGACCTGGAGGCCTGCCGCCAGCTGATGCGGGGCGGTTCCAAGTCTTTCTTTGCAGCGTCCAAGCTGCTGCCTGTTCGCCTGCGCCCGCCGGCAACGGCCTTGTACGCTTATTGCCGCCTTGCCGACGACGCGATTGACCTGGGCAGTGATGCCGCTGTGGCGATGCAGTGCCTTGAGCAACGGCTAGATGCCATTTACGATGGCCGTCCGAGTGAATTCGACGCCGACCGTGCATTGGCGCATGTGGTGCACCACTACGGCATTCCGCGCGGGCTGCTTGACGCCCTGCTCGATGGCTTTATGTGGGATTCGCAAGGACGCCGTTACGAGACGCTGGCTGACGTGGAGGCGTACGGCGCCCGGGTAGCGGGTGCCGTGGGCGCGATGATGTCGATCATTATGGGCGCCAGCAGCGACGCAGCCATCGCCCGCGCCTGCGAGCTGGGTGTTGCTATGCAGCTTACGAACATCGCTCGCGACATTGGCGAAGACGCTCGGAACGGTCGACTTTACATCCCGCGTGCATGGTTTCGAGAGATCGGCATGGACGCTGACCAATGGCTTGCGCAGCCCGTGTTTGACGCTCGTATTGCCGGCTTCACCCAGCGCTTATTGCTGCGCGCCGATGTGTTGTACCGACGCGGCGAATTTGGTCTTTCGGAACTCCCGTGGGATTGCCGTCCCGCCATCCAGGCGGCTCGGCTGGTCTACGCTGAAATTGGCAAGCAGCTTGAACGCGAGGGGCTCAACTCAGTCGATCGCCGCACGGTGGTCTCTACCGCCCGTAAACTGACGCTGATTGCTCGGGCTGCGGCAGTTGCCGTCAAGGCCCCTGTGGTACCCGCCGTCAGGCTCAGTCCCGTTCCAGCCATTGATTTCTTGGTTGATGTTGTCAGGCGTGACCGCCGACCGGTGGCAAGTCATAAGCCCTGGACGGTACCTAATCGCAGCTTTGACCAACGGGTGGAGTGGATGGTCAACTTGTTCGGTCGGCTCGAGCAGCGCGAGCGGGCCGATCGCTGACTCCCACCTGTGTCACTCAAGTTTGTCGAGGTCCTGGTTATTTTGGTTGCTGGGGCCCTGTTCGTTTGGTGGCAACTGCGTGATGTGCGGCTGTCAGGGGAGAAGACGCGCAAACAACGTGAGGCCTTAGACGCCGCGCGACAGGCCAGTAAGTCGACTGATGGGTCAGGGCCCGAGGCTTCTCCTGGGAGCACCGATGGACCCTAGTGTGAAAGTCTTGCACCTGGTGTGCGCCTGCCTGTTCTTGGGCAATGTGATTGTCAGCGGCGTTTGGGCGCTTCTGGCCGAGCGCACCAGAAACCATGCCATTGTCCAGTTCAGCAACCGTATGGTGCTCATCACCGACGCCATGTTTACCCTTTTTGGGGCCGTGGGGGTGGTCTGGACCGGCCACAGCATGGCGGCTCATCTCGGCGGCGGAGCCTCCCACCCCTGGATTCAGTGGTCTTACGGCTTGTTGTCGTTCTCGGGCCTCATCTGGTTGTGTGTGCTTGTGCCAATTCAGTTGAAACAACGAACGCTGCTGAAAAACAGCACCACACTGGGCGATGACTATTGGCGACTGTCTCGTATCTGGCAGGTCGCCGGTGCTATCGCCACGGTCTTGCCGCTGCCCATCGTGTACTTCATGGTGACCAAGTCAGTCTGACCGGTCCTATTGAGCAACGAAACCCCTGAAATGACCAGCGTGCAAGCACCTCGCTCAAAGCTCCAAGGGAAAGTGGTGCTGATCACCGGCGCAGCATCCGGTATAGGGGCCGCAACGGCACTAGAAGTACGGGCGCGTGGTGCTATTGCGGTTCTGCTGGACTGTGATGCCGAGCCCTTGGCCAAGGTCGCCATTCAATGTGGCGCCGATACTCTTGCGGTGGTCGCTGACGTCACCCATTTGCCTGCCATGGAGGACGCGGTGGCCCAAGTGCTTGCGCGGTTTGGTCATATTGATATGGTGTTTGCCAATGCCGGCGTTGCGGCGTTTGGGCCATTGGCCTACGTCGATCCAGATGCCTGGAAGCGCTGTGTTGAGGTCAATGTGTTTGGCGTCTTCAACACAGTACGGGCGGCACTGCCGTCCATCATGCGCCAGCGCGGCTATGTGCTGATCAATGCTTCTGTGTCTTCCTTTGCCCATCCTCCCGTAATGTCGGCTTATGCCGCAAGCAAATCTGCCGTCGAAGCCATGGGCAATTCCTGGCGTATCGAGCTGGCCGCCCACCAGGTCGATGTTGGCCTGGTCCACGCCGGCTGGGTCAGTACGCCGCTGGTCACAGAAGGCGCTTTGCACCCGGGTTTTGTGCGCCTGCGCGCCACCATGCCCGGACCGCTCAACAGTGAAACGTCGCCACAAACCGCTGCACGTGCGATTGCACAAGGTATGGAGCGCCGTCTGAGTCGAATATGGGTGCCGGGCTGGCTACGCCTTTTGTTTGCGCTGCGTGCGCTGCTGCATTTGCCATTTGCCGAACGCGAACTGCGACGGGCCGCGCCGGAGATTGAAGCCATTTACCTTGAAGGACTGGAAGCTGAAGGGGCTCTGGCTTCGTCTTTCGGCCCTCGTGAGCGGGAGCGAACACTGGCCAGGGCGCGCGGGCTGGGCTCAGCTTCTTCTTGGCATCCGCCAGGGTAGCATCATGCGCACAGGCAGGGACACCAAGCGGGGAATATCCAGCGATTCGTGAATCGCAGTCACTTCCTCTCCCAGCAAATGGGTCTTCAGCAAGGAGCGAACATAAAACGGCGTGTCCTCCAGCGTACGGGTGATTTGCGGTGGGTGCTTGGGTTCGCTGCACATGCTTCGCGCGATACGCCAGCCCGAAGCTGGTAAGCGGTGGCGCGGTGGTGCCTCAAAAGGCCTGGCGTTGCCCAGGCGGTCAAAGCGCTGCGCCACCACGCGATCGGGGCCGTGTCGGGGTCGGACGTCATAGACCACGGCGGTGTCACCGTTGGCCATGCTAGCGCGGGCCCAGTCCCAATCCCGAAACCCCTGGTCTACCGGTTCGTCGCCCTCGTTGGCGTCCAAATAGGCGTGGCCACTCCAACTGGCAGCTGGGTGGTCTAGTTCCACCTGCACCCGCGCGCAAGGGGCAATCGGTCCCCAGCGGTGCCGTCCGGCATGATCAAGTGCTGTCACGAAACGGCTGAGGCCTTCCGGCCGAACGGTCACCCGTCCGCGCACCCGCATCGGGAGCGGCACATTGATTTCGTCAAAGTCGATGGTCAGCGCCTGGCCGTCCCACTTCAGGCTGCTTGGGCCAATGCGGCACTGGTGTGCGCTGCGCGTCAGTTGGTCGCGGCCACGTTCGGTCATAGTCCAGCGTTTACCGGCCTTTCCATACAGAGCTACATTGATGGCACAGTGGTTTTCCGGGTCAGCCACGCCACCATTGCGGGAACGTGCCCAAGCATAGTAGGGCGAAAACACACTGCCCACAAAGGTGATGATGGACAGGCCATACTGCCCGTCGTCGCTCAGCGCGTCGACATACCACCAGAGATAACCACCCGGCGGGACAGGCTGGTCGAATCGAGGTGCGCCATCAGTGTCGCGGCCGCCAGTCGCCCCGACATGGCCGCCATGGGTAAGCCTGGACCGGGGTGCACGCTCCCCCCCGCCAAGTACAGGCCCGGCACTTTGCTGCGCGCTGACGGCCGCGCAAATGCCGACATCCAGCCGTGTGTCGCTTGACCGTACAGGGCCCCGCCACTGCCGGGGAAAAGGCGGGAAAAGTCCTGGGGCAGGGTGCGCACCACTTGGTGCGGCATGGCTTGGAGTTCCAGACCACAATGACGCATGAGCGCCAGGCTGCTCGATTCGCATGCTGCTATCTCCGAGGCGTCAAAAGAGTGGGTGTCGCCGTCTGCCGGCGCGTTGACAAGGCACAAAATCCGTTCCGCATCTGGCGGCGCCAGACCATTGTCCTGCCTGTCTTGTGCGCAAAGGTAAACCGTTCCTTGGCGCGGTAAGCGGCGTTGGTGAAAGATATCGTCGAATTCGCCACGGTAGTCCTGGTTAAAAAAAACGTTGTGCCGCACCAGCGCAAAGCCACTGGCCTTGGCGTGCATAGACATAGTAAACGCGGACAGCGAACGCTCTTGCCTGCGGGGGCTGGGTGCAGCTGCGCGTACCGATTCACCCAGCAGACCTTGACCTAAAGCGGCGACATCGCCATTAAAAACCACATGATCCGCTTCCAGCACTTCGCCTGAGGCCAGGCGCACGCCAGCGACGCGCCCGGCGCGCAGAAGGATCTGGCTACAGGCGCTGCCGTAGCGCGCGACCACACCATGTTTTTCGCCTAAGGTGGCGAGTGCGCGTGCGACCTGAAACATGCCCCCACGGACCGACCAGACGCCGTCGAGCTCCACCTGTGCCACCAGCATCAGGGTTGCCGGTGCTGACCAGGGTGAGGAGCCGCAATAGGTGGCATATCGGCCAAACAGCTGTTGCAAGCGTGGGTCATGAAAATGCCGTCCAAGGCTGCGCCATAAAGTGGCAAAAGGCCCTAGGCCAGTGAGCGTGGCCATGCCGCCCAAGCCCAGGTCATTGACCATGCTGAGCAGGTTTGGCCGTTCGCTGCGAATATAGGGCTTCTCCAGCGCATCGTAAAGCGCCCGGGTTTGCTGACAAAAGCCCAAAAAGCGGCGGGCTTCGGCAGGGCTGCTGAACTGCGCGATGGCATCGGCCGACCGTGCCGTGTCCGACAACAGATCTAGCCCTTGCGCCTGGCCCGCCCAGGCGTGGCGTGCCAAGACACCGATGGGCTCGAGCGTCAGGATGTCCTCTAGTTCGGTACCGAGCTCGGCCAGCATTTGCGCCAGCACCCAGCGCATGGTGAACACGGTGGGCCCAGAATCGACGCCCACGCCGTCGACCTGCACCTGCCGAATTTTGCCCCCTGGGGTGTCGGCTGCCTCAACCAGCGTGACCGCCAGGCCACGATGGGCCAGCACCAGAGCGCTGCACAAGCCGCCAATGCCCGCGCCCACCACGATCACGCGGCCCGAGCGGACACCCTCAGCCATAGTGTCGATCTTGCCACTGGCCCTGTATGCGCAGCGGTACAAAGCGGGCGAACATCGATTCTGAAAAGTACTGATGCTGCGCAGCCGACTTGATAGCCTCCCAATGCGGTCCAGTGCGTGCGTAAGCATCCATCGCTGAGAGACTATCCCAAATGGTAAACGTGGCCTGGCGCAGAAACGGCGCTTCGCCCAGCCCCACGGCGAGCTGAATCCCGGGGGTGCTTTTTAAAGCGCTTTGAGCTGGCGGGGCATGCTGCCAGAAGGCGGCCGCCTTGCGCACATGAATCGATGCCCGCGTGAGGGCAGCAATTGGGCCGCCTTGAGGCGGTTGCGCCAAAGTGACGTCGAGCGCCGTGCCATCCCAGCTGCCGCGACAAGACCAACATGCCAGCTCAACGATACACAGTTCTCGCGCGCGCTGTCGGTAGGCTTGGACGATCTCGGATTTTTCAATGAAGTTGTGGGCCGCCCGAGCGGTGTGGAAGACCACGAACAAGCCTTGGCGAGAGCTGCTTGGGCGCAAGCCAAAACCGCCACCTTCGCCACTTCCCAGGACCTTGGCAAAGCGCACGCCATCGACCGCCATCAGTGATTGCGGCCCTTTGACAATCCGCGCCCAACCCCATAACCGCGATACCGACGCAATGTCCGCCAACACCAACACGATGGTTTGGCCGCTGTCCGTTGACTGTTGCGCTGCTTCCATGGGGCATCTTAAATAAAAAAGGCCTCCACCGCAGCGAGTGGAGGCCTATAGGCGAACCGGTTCTAGGGCTTTGCCAAAGCTTGCAGCTCTGGGAAATTCTTGGCCATGGGCGCGCCATAGAGCGGTTTGTATGCGCCCTGGTGGCAGGTGGTGCAATTCACTTTGGCGACGTCACCCTTAGGTCCAAGCCGCTCCGGAGGGAAGGTCTTGGTCAGGGGTGTCATGTAATCATTATTCAGATCACGCGCCATGCGAATCCCATACCAAGACGTGACCCGCTGGGGCCGCGACTCCTCCCAAGACTGAAAGTTACGGGTGTTGTGGCAGTAGGTGCAGTTCACGCCCAGCGACTCCGACATATGCGACATGAGAGAGTAAGTGTGCTCGGTCTGCTTGATTGACGCTCTATTGGCACTTTTCCCGATACCGGCCATGGCCTCAGTGCCATTGACCCGGATCGGCGCAGCGTCCTTCAGGTAGGGGGTGAATGGGTCAAAAGGCAGGGAACTCAGACCGGCCTGTGTGGTTGCAATATTCTGCCCTGCCAGATCGCCCAGTGCACCGCCGGCATATTTGCGGTCTTTAGGGGCAAACCAGACGTTGGTCGGAATATTGTTGCCCCGGTGGCAGGTGTAGCAAGTGACACCCGTCTCCGCCACGTGAGTCTTCCAGTCTTGGTTGACGCGCTGTGTCATTTGAATCATTCGCCGCGCGACCACCTTGGTGTACTTGGTGTCTTCTGCAAAATTCTGGACATTGTGGCAATAAGCACAGCCCGCGTCAGGGGACACCCATTGGGTGATGGCGGCCATGTGTCGGTTGAACTGCGAGACGCTGAGGTCTCCCAGAACCTGGACATTTTTGTACACCTCGCTGGCTTTAGGGCCGTCGCTGGAAGCGGCCTCAGCTGCCTCAGGAGCCTGGTTCAAGGCGGCTTGCTTAAGCAAAGTGCGTGGGTTGTAAATCTGTTCCATGCCGGTACCGCGGAAACCGGTTTGCACGGTTTCAATCGGCGGCCGCTCGCAGCCACCGAGCAAGCCCAACACCATCGGCGCAATCAACAGAAGCGGAATTTTGAAAAAGCTTTTCATGGTTTGACTCCCATCAGTGCTGGATCAACCACCGCTGGCCCAACCAGGGGATAAGCGGGAACGACATGGTGTTTGACAGACCACAGGTACCAGTTGTCCACCACTGTCCCGGTGAGCAGGATACCAATGCCGCCGACCAAGGGGCACAAGACTGCGAACCACCAAGCCCAGCGGTGAATGGATTCCATCGTGGCATTGAAACCCATGGTCCAGCGCCAGAACAAGGCCGCCCGCTCGGACGCCGTGCCACGGTCAACGATTTGTTCAATTTCGCGCTCACCACCGTAACGGCTTACCGCCAGGATGGTTGCACCGTGCATGGCAAACAAGAGCACTGAGCCGTAGAGGAAGACGATGGACAAAGCGTGGAACGGGTTGTAGAACAGATTCCCATACCGCAGTGATATCGCAGATGTCCAGTCAAGGTGCGGGAAGATGCCAAACGGTACTGCCTCAGACCAACTGCCCATCATGACGGGTCGGAAGAAGCCGCAGACCAGGTACAACCAGATGGCCGCAGCAAACGCCCAGGCCACATGGGTACCCAAGCCAAGCTGCCTGGCACGCCGGTAGGTGCGAGCCCACCACAGCAAAATAGACACAGTAAGCATGAAACCAGTGATCAACCACCAACCACCTTGGTTGAGCGGCGGAATACTCAGCCCATAGGCGGGTGCTGGAGGTTCCAGGGCCAGCCAGAACAACTGGCGCACCATTTGGATGGGGTTCCAGTCCACGGATGCCAGCATGTTCAGTCCGATGATGTTGAACGCCGCGATGCCGAAGATCAGTGACGCCACCCCCAAGGTGCCCAGGTAGACCGGGCCAATCTGGGCATTGCCGATACGCCCAAGCAGGTGGAATAAAAAGGGCGTGCCCAGGCGCTTTTCGTCGCCGCGTGGCAAGTCCACGCCGTGGTGCAAGGGGCCAACCGGCTGCACCGAGGTAAATAAGTTTTGATATTGAGCCATGTCATTTACTCCGTCTTATCAGGTCCGCCAGATCGGCATATTCAGCCACCAACCCCACCATTCGGGCCAGGCGCCAGTCCAAAAAGGACCACTGACCACGATGCAGACAATACCGAACCAGACCCCGGCCAGTGCCAGGAACAGGCCTAGGCGGTGAATGCCTAGGGTGCCGACCGAGTAGCCGATCAGGTCGCGGAAGAACGTGTCCTCATGCTCCGGTGACTTGACCACCTTGCCTTTGCCGGGGTTGGTCGCCGACAGCACCAAGCCGCCATGCATCGAAAGCGCGAGTACCGTGGCAAAGAACAGGGTTACCGCGATCATGTGCCATGGGTTGTAGTGGAAGTGGAGGTATTGGTAGGCCGTATTGCTGACCCAGTCAAGGTGGCTGTAGATGCCATACGGGAACGCATGTCCCCAAGCACCCATCAGCACCGGTCGGATCACTTGCAGGCTGACGTAGGCAAGAATCGCCATGCTAAAGGCGACTGGGACGTGCAGTCCCATGCCCAATTTGCGGCAGATCTCAACCTCGCGAAGCGCCCATGAGACAAATGAACCGATCGCGCAGACCGTGATCAACTGCCATAAGCCACCCTCCATCATTGGCGCGAAGCGCAGCCCGTAAGCGATATCGGGCGGCGCGATATTGATTTGCCAGATGTTCCAGGTCGGCCCCATCGCCGCGCCCCAAAGAATCATCATGGTTCCAGAAAGTGCGAAAAACATCGTCGTGATTCCAAAGAATCCGACATAGAACGGGCCGACCCAAAAATCAAACAGGTCGCCGCCGAACAGAGTTCCACCGCGCACACGGTATTTACGTTCAAAACTTAGCATGGCCATACTTACATCCTCCGACCTACATTCGGTCTAACAGGTCCCAGCGCGGCGAGGGTCAATGGTTAAAAAAAGAGACAGACGCATCGTTGTTGTTGAGCAAGTTGCGTCTGCCGGAATAGCGGCCAATTAGCCGTTACTTTTGCGGCAAAGCCGCGTTTTGTGCAGCCTTCGCGGCCTTGACCGTGTCGGGATGCCAGCTGTTGATGTTGTAACGATCGCCACTGATTTGAATCAGGTGGATGGTCGTCGATATGAACGCAATCATTAACCCGGTCAAAACGATTGCCTTGCGAGGGTCGATCGCACGCCAAATGCGCCACATAGGAGTTTCCTTTTACTTAGTTCAAGTGAGAAATTACGGTATAGACAGCAGATTTCACGCCGACCAAGACGGTCGTCGCTCCCTCCGCCCCGGGTAGCCAGGTGCGCCAATTCAGTGCCAGCAACTGTCCAACCACAGCGAGCGCCATGAAAACAAAAAAGATCATGACGAACATCGTCCGACAGCCATTGAGGTGGTTGTCCGAGATGAACGACGGATCACTTTGAATTGTGTGGGCCATAAATACCTCCAGATCGGTTCTTTTTAGAACCAGGGACGCCATATCCACACCAGGCTGTGGGCGAAGAAAGCGCCTACAGCCCACAACAGGTAGCCCTGTACGAAGTACTTGTGGAACTCTTGGGCTTCTTCGTCTGATATCCCTGAGGGGTTAGCTGCTTCAGTCATAGTTTGTGCCTCTCTCAAAATGCCTTGCGGCGACTCCCTGCACCTGGGTAGGTACAGGACGGACTGCAGCAGCAGGGATGCCGCTGCAGGTAAACCCCCGGACAAGCCGGAGGATTGACCGGGCTAACGAAGGCTGCAGCGTCGCTCATGCGGCGACTCCAGCATTTGTCTTCCCGAACAATTCGATAAACCTTGCCGCTTCAACCTGGGAGCGGCCGGACTCGCGTGCATCGCGTTCAGCTTGGTCACGCATGCGCTTGGCTGCCGAGATACGCACCAGCACGGGCTGTTGCTCCAGCAGGTCCTCCATGTGACGGTGTGCTTCCGGTTCCCATGGAATGGTGGATTCGGTCGCTGCTCGCCCCGGGCTGGCTTCAATCTTGTCCATCTCGGTGCCCAGAGGCAGGATGTGAAACAACGCATCAAACAGAGCGTTGCAAAATTCCTGGATGATGTAAGTGGCGCCTGCGTAGCCCATGAATGGCGTGCCGGTATGGCGCCGGATGATGGGCAACGGGAAGCTCGCCGGGATAAAGCTGGTCTTCATCATTCCGCCACCGCCACACTCGGCCAGGTAGATGCGTTCGTTGTAACTGCCGTACAGCACCAATGGCGTTTTCTCTGTGACCAATTTGCGCACTTCGGCGTTGTCGGTCTTGGCGCCGGCCAGTCTGGCAATCGCAAAGTTGCAGGGCAGACCCATCTCGTCTTCAAGGAAATGCCGGATGCCCCTGGTGTAGGTTTCGTTGGCCACCACGCCGAAGTTGGCAGTGCCAAAAAAGTCCTGTGTGACTGAGCGCCACAGGTCCCAGATCGGCTTGATCGTGCTGTGCTTTTCGCGCTCAATGAAGGGCTCTGGGTCCAGGCCCAGCAATTCACCCAGCGAGCGCAGGAATTTGGTGGTGCTGTGCAATCCGATCGGCGCTTGCAGGTAGGGCCGCTCCAGTGCCTCGCACAGCATGCGGCCGAACTCGCGGTACATACAGATGTTCACATCGGCCTCGACCAGGCGAGAGACATCGGCCAGATGGCTGCCAAGCGGGAACACCATGTTGACTTCGGCGCCAATACCCTGGACCAGCCGCCGAATTTCGGCCAGATCGCTGGGACTGTTGAAGGTGCCATAGCTTGGGCCGATGATGTTCACCCGTGGCCGCTCGCCTTCCTTGCGTTCGCGTTTTGGGACGTGGCGCAGACCGTATTGCTGCCACAACCAAAACATCGCACGATTGGCGCATTGCCACTGGTCCTCGTCGATGGTGCGTGGCAAAAAGCGCTGAAGGTTGGTGCCCTCGGGCGTCACGCCGCCACCGATCATTTCGGCAATAGAGCCAGTGACCACGACGGACGGTAAATCTGGGTCCAATGCTGCGTGGGCTCGGCGCATGGCGCCTTCGGTGCCCTCGCGCCCGAGTTGTTCTTCGGCCAAGCCGGTCACGACGATGGGTAACTCGTGTGGCGGCAGCGCGTCGGTATAGTGCAGCACGGACGTGACCGGCAGGTTTTCGCAGCCGACTGGGCCGTCGATAACCACCTGCAGGCCCTTGATGGCGGCGAACACGTACACCGCCCCCCAGTAGCCACCAGCGCGATCGTGGTCAAGAACTAGCATCAGATCATCGCCTCTGCTTTGCGTTTCTTGGCTTGCTTTTCCAGCAGGCGACGCGTTTCGGCTTTGAATTCGGGCCGGTCTTGGGGGATGCCTTGCGCGCTCTCCCAGACGCCGGCTGAAGGTCCGCTGCCTGTTTCGCCAAAGAAGGCCTTCATCTCGGCAAAGCGGAACTTGTTGGCGATCGCGCCATTGATGACCTGCGCCAGTGATCCTGCGCCCGCCGGGCCCATCAGGGGGCGGGCCGAAATCAGGTTGGTGAAGTACAGGCTGGGGATGCTGAGTTCTTTGGCGGCCTGGACCACGGGTGTGGTTCCTATGGCCAGATCCGGTTGCCACTCGTGCATGGCAGCCAGGTCTTGCTCCAGTGAGGCCCGGTATTGCACGTGGACGCCGTGGGATTCCAGCCATTCGCAATCGGACTTGCTCCAGGGTGTGCGTGGGCATGCCGTACCGACGTAGCGCAAGTCGGCGCCGCTCTCAACCAGCAGGCGCGCCACCAGCAACTCAGAGCCCTCATAGCCGCTCAGGGTAATGCGGCCCTTGATGGGCATGCGGGCAAGGCCGCCTTTGATGGCCGGTAGCATGATGTTTTTCACCATGTCGATCTTGGCTTGCGGCACATTCGCCACAGTGCCAATGGCTTGCAGCCAGGCTTCGGTGCCGTCGTGACCGACCGGGGCTGAACCGACAATGGGACGCCCGGCATGCTCGAATTCACGAATGCTGGCGGTGTAAAACGGGTGGATGGCTGCTACTGCGGCGCAGTCCAGCGCGGCATACAGTTCTCGCCACTCACGGGTCGGCACCACTGGCCCGGCCGCGATGCCCATGGGCTCCAACATGCGCCCGATGATCACAGGGTCGGCTGGGAACATCTCGCCCAGCAATGTAATGGTGGGCTTGTCCGAGCGACCGGTCCGCGGCGCCTGCACCGGGCCAGCCATGATTTCCTCGCGGGCATATTTCAGCATCGCACCGGCCAGCACATCTTTGGCCTCGGCATGGGTTGGCACGCCAAAGCCCGGGACATCAATGCCGATGATGCGCACCCCGTTGATGTCCTTGGGCAGCAGTTGCAGTGGCACGCCACTGGCGGTAGGTACGCACAGATTGATGATGACGATGGCGTCGTAGTTGGCTGGGTCGGCCTGGTTGTAGACCGACTCCCGAATGTCTTCAAACAGTTTGCCGGTGACCAGGCTTTCTGAGTTGAAGGGGACATAGCCGACGCTGCGCTTGGCACCGTAAAAATGTGATGTGAATGTCAGGCCGTACACGCAGCAGGCTGAACCCGACAAAATGGTCGCAGTGCGGCGCATGCGCAGTCCCACCCGCAGGGCGCCGAAGGCGGGGCACATGCTTTGGGGCTGGTCGTGCGGTCCAGCGGCGGGTGATACCGGGTAGTCTTTGGCGTACTGAGCCAGAACCTCAGACTTGCCGGAGGCCTTAGCCGCAGCCAGCATTTTTTCGCCACCAGCGTGGCAGCCCATGCCATCACCCTCGATGGCGGTGCTCACGCCGGCAGGCGCTTGCGCCGACGCACTGAGGATAGGGATAGTTTTGCTCATGGCTGCCGTTATTTCGAGTTCAGACTTCGTCGTACACGACTTCAAGCGTCGGCTTGTTGTTTTCGGTGCGGCCGCACATGTCAAATTGCGTGGCGGGTTCAAGCACCACGTCACGACCAACCGCTGAGGCGGCGAAAAGGCCGAGCAGTTGGTCTTGTGTCATTGGCTTGGGGCGAACCGGTTGCGAGGTGGCGACGTTGGCGGCCAACTCGCTGAACATGGGACCCCAGACCGAGTCCGGCCGACCTATGATTTCGTAACTGGCACTTTTGCGCCGAATGTCTTCGTTGGCCGGAATGGTGGACAGCACCGGGATGCCGACGTGGGCGGCAAAGTTGGCGGCCTCGCCCGTGCCGTCGTCGCGGTTGATGACCATACCCGCCACGCCGACGTTGCCGCCGAGTTTGCGGAAGTACTCCACAGCCGAGCAGACATTGTTGGCCACATACAGCGATTGCAGGTCATTGCTGGCCACCACAATCACCTTTTGGCACATGTCGCGGGCAATGGGCAAGCCGAAGCCGCCGCACACCACGTCGCCCAGAAAGTCCAGCAAGACATAGTCGAAGCCCCACTCATGGAAGCCCAGTTTTTCGAGCAGTTCGAAGCCGTGAATGATGCCGCGACCACCGCAGCCGCGCCCGACCTCTGGGCCACCGAGTTCCATGGCGTAGACGCCATCGCGCTTGAAGCAGACATCGCCAATCGCGACAGCTTCGCCCGCGAGCTTCTTTTTGGATGACGTTTCGATGATGGTGGGGCAGGCCCGGCCGCCAAACAACAGGCTGGTGGTGTCGCTCTTGGGGTCGCAACCGATCAGCAGCACCTTTTTGCCCTGCTGCGCCATCATGTAACTCAGGTTGGCCAGCGTGAAGCTTTTTCCAATGCCGCCTTTGCCATAAATGGCAATGATCTGGGTTTCTTTGGTGACCTCGGATGTGGACACCGGTGACGGTTCTATGGCCGCTTCCGTGCGCAAGATATCGCGCATGAAATTGACAGTTGCTTCTGCGGGTATTGTGCTGGCGCTCATACGGTGTGTTTCCAATCAAGAACCATCTTCAAACAATCGGCATCGCCAAAGGCGGTGCGGTAAGCTGCATCGGCCTGTGTGGCGTCGTGGCTGTGGGTGATCAGGCCGTCAAGTGACAGGCGCCCATCACCGGCCAGCGCAATCACAGCGGCAAGGTCGGGTGGCGACCATTGCGCGGCGATCCGGATGCGTGCTTCGCGCATAAAGGCCGGAGGGAAGACAAAAGACAGTGGTGCGTCGTAAAAACCAGCCAAGACCACTTCGCCACCAGGTGCCAGGCGGCTGATCAGGTCATCGAGCAGGGCGCCAACGCCGCTAACGTCGCAAATGCATTTGTAGTTGCGGCGGCTGTCGTCGGATGGGTCAATCACCTCGTAACCCACCGCGCCGGTGCGCCGTGCCGGGTTGGTGTCCCAAACCACAGGCTTTGTGCCAGCCAATAGGGCCAGGCGGGCAATCATGCGGCCCAGCACGCCGTGTCCCACGATCAGGTCAGGCTGTTGGGTACCTGGTGCGCTGTGCGCGTGGTAGGCGGTGGCTGCCAGTGCAAACAGCACACCGCGTTCGGCCAGGGATTCTTCAATGGGCATGGCCCGAGTTGAAGGAACGACCAGCCGCGAGGCCGATCCGCCAAACAAGTTGCGTGCCTCTTGGAAGCATTGCGAGCCTGGGACGTAGACCCGGCTGCCAACCGCCACCGTGGCTTGATCCCCGGCGGCGACAACGCGGCCAACGGTTTCATAACCTGGGACCAGCGGATAGCCCATGCCCGGGAATGTGGGCATGCTGCCTTCCCACAACAGGCGCTCGGTACCCGTACTGATGCCGCTGAATTCCACCTGAACTTGCACGTCGGTTGCGCCCATGTCGGGTAACGCCAACCCCTTGATTGCCAAGGATTTGGGTTGTTGAAAAACGATCGCGCTAGCTTGCATGGCTGTATATTGAACTTGACAGTTTTAAATGTCAATAAATATTTACATCATCTCAGAGTTTATGCGGGTAAACCCTGGGACTTGCGCCCCACCAGAATCTGGGTTTGCAGAGGCATAGGGTTAGGCACCACTTCGAGGTGTGTAAACCCGGCGTCGGCCATCATGGCCATCAGTTCGCGCGATGTTCGCAGTCTGCCGGCGCCCATGGCCAGCAGGTAGAAATGGAAGTAGGCGTCGCCCTGAGGCGTGTGCTCAGGCTCCTGCGCCATTGGCTCGGCCAGCAACAGCGTGCCGCCGACTGGCAGCGCTTCAAAAATTGCGGCAAGCACGGTGCGCACGTCGGCATCCGGATGGTCATGGGCGACGCGGATCAGCGTCACCAGGTCAGCCCCGCGGGGCAGTTGGTCATGCAGGAAGCTGCCCGGCGTTGCCTTAGCGCGTGCCTGCAGCCCCTGGCGCTCAAAGTTGGCTTGGGCCAGCTTAGCCACATCGGGCAGGTCAAACAGGTGGACCTGCAATGGCGTGGCATGCTGTGCCAGCCGGCTGAGAAAGGTGCCCTGGCCACCGCCTACGTCGAGCACGCAACGGTGGTCGTCAAAGCGGTAGCTGGCCAGGATTTCGTCCACCACAAAGGGCTGTGACGCCGACATCAGGTTGGAGTAGCGGGCATATTTGTCGGCTTGAGTAAGGCCAGCGCCAGCGCCTGCGGCTGCTTGAGCGCCTGGTTCAAGGGTGTAGGGCCAGTACTGCGCCATGGCGCCCGGCTGCCCCGGACCCTGTAGCATGGCCACCGGGTCTTGCATGTCTTGGTACAGCACGGCGTGGTGCTCGATCATGGCGCGTATGCCGGCGTAGCCAGCCACAGGCGCGCCCAGCGGGCCCAGCCCGTAGCGGCCTTGGCTGCGCAGGTCGAGCAAGCGCAAGGCCAATGCCGATTGCAGCAGCCTTTGCAAGCCGGCCGCCGGCAGGCGGGTCGATTGCGCCAACTCTTCAAGGCTACGCGGCCTTTCGGCCACGGATTCCAGGATGCGCAAGCGCACGCAGGCCAGCAAGACCTGTGAATAGACAAAACCGGCCATCAAATCGAACACCTGCCGGGCCCGCCTGCGCGTGACCCACCGGGTCAGCGGGTTGGTTAGGCTCCAGCGGTAGAGGCTCGCGCTGGTCATCCAGCGGTCGACCATGGCGCCGATTTGGTCGCGCAAAGGCGTTGGGTGCCCGGGAGCCTGAGGCAGCGATGCCAAATCCAGCGTCTTCATGGCAGCTTTCGGTGGTGTTGTGTGGTTCTTGTTCAGTCTTGCGCGTCAAGGCCTCAGGCGCTGACCGCCTGCGCTGCGGCTTGGCGGTAGGCGTTGCAGGCAGCGCGCGGAACCAAGCGTTCTGACTCCTGCCACACCAGCTCACGCATGGCTTGCGCACTGGGGCCCTCGGGGATGGCGTCTGCTGCGGCCTGAATCAAGGACTCAAAATGGCCAATGGCGCCGCTGAGGCCGAGATTGGCAATCGCGTTGGGGCGCATATGCTGGGCGTCCTGGCCTACGGGTTTGCCGAGCAAATCGGCCTGGCCCATCACGTCGCGAATGTCGTCTGCCACCTGGTAGGCCTCACCCAGGCAGTCACCCAATGCCTGCCAAGCCTTGGGATCTGCCCCGGCGCTCAGGGCGCCAGCGCAGGTGGCTGCCACGAACAAGGCCCCCGTTTTGGCGCGCTGGTATTGCATGAGTGAGACGCGGGACTCTGATTCCCAGGCCTGACCGGCGACGATGCCCGAGGGCATGCCAACGCCGGCGGCAATGATTTGCAGCAAGCCCGCCAAGCGCTTGGGCGATGTACCTGCCGCCGCCGCCAGCGTTTGAAACGCCATCACGATCAGGGCGTCACCGGCCAAGACCGCCAATGGCTGGCCGAAGGCCCAGTGCACCGAGGCGCGGCCACGCCGGGTTGGGGCATCGTCAAAGCAGGGCAGATCGTCATGCACCAGCGAGGCGCAGTGCAAGAGCTCGATGGCGACAGCCGCGGCCTCGCTCAGTGCCGGATCGTCTTGACCGCAGGCTTGCGCGACCGCCAGGCAGAGCTGCGGGCGGATACGCGCGCCGCCGGGAAACACCGCGTGGTGCACGGCAGCGGCCAGCTTGGGCGGGCAGCTGTCGTCTTCTGCGGCGGCAAGCGCCTGGGCCAAGAGCTGTTCGATGCGGGTGATAGCCTTCATGTCGGAGTCTCCAAGGTTTCTGCTGGGTCGCTGTCCAAGTGACAATTTGAGTTGTCACATCAATGTGTAAACAAATGTAGACATAAATGATGCGACTGTCAACTGTGGTTTACGCGATTTTTTTCAGGCCCAAGTGCAATCAGGCAAACGCGTGGTGGCGATGGAGCGTCAGGAGGGCACGCCGCAAGCTGGGCCCCTGTCACCGCTGCTGGCCAACGTGCTGCTGCATAAAGCGGACAGGGTGTTGAAGGCGCTGGGCTACAGCTTTGCGCGCTGAGCCTAGGACGGCAGCGTCTATGTGTTCTGCCCTAACTGTGGGGCTGGAAGGTGTACTTCGGTCTGGGGCAAACACCCGGAGCCTGGCGCGAGCTGGACGAATGGTTGGGACATTGACTGAGGGTCATATAGCTCAAACCCTCAAACCGCCCGGCGCGGACCCGCGTGCCGGGTGGTGTGGCAGGGGCGCAGCCGACAACGGCTGCGCCCTATGCCGATTCGAATTTCACACTGCCGCTACATCAGCAGTGGCAGTGGTCTGAGCTTATCGTGCCCGCAGCAAGGCCTCTACTTCCAACAGAATAAATTCGTTGTCGTCAGCCTTATTGGGGTCGCGTGATGAAGAGAATGGCAAGTTGTTGTCGTTTCCAACAATGATGTGCTTGCTGTCCACCACATCCACGTTTTCAATGGTGAAAAATGGGAATGTCAAAACGCCGCTATTCAGAGGCTTGCGTGACTTGCCTTGCGGGTCTTGAATCTTCATCAAATCTACAAAACCGATTTTGCGCACGGGGCCGTTCACGTTAGCGTCATCCATTTCAATTTTTACGACACGCTTAAACTTTGCCAGATCGTGGAAGCAATTGGGTGCCGCTTTGTTGTCAGCACAAGCACGATCTGCAGTGCCTTCGCCGTTGTCGCGCTCGATGACCAACGCGGTGGTGGCGTCGATCATGTTGAAGTCGCCAATGGCTGTGGCACCTGGCGACAGCACATATTTCCAATGACGGCCTGTCCATTTTTCTTCAGCCACTGAAAACTCAAGAACGCGAAGAACTTGTTGGCCTTGAACTTTTTCCCAGTCTTTGGTGTTGTTGTCCCAGAGTGCGCCTTCAAGCAAGCCATAGATGAACTTACCGTCGGTGCTGGATGCCAATCCCTCGTAGCCACGTGAGCGGCCCAGATTGACTGTGGCAGGCAAGGCTTGGCCGGGGCCGGGGGTGACAACCTTAAAGTGATCTGGCGACATGACCGGCTTGCCGTCCGCCATGGTTTCAAAGACAGCTTCAATTTTGCCGTCCATGGAGGCGCGGATTAAATAAGGGCCAAACTCTTCACCGATCCAAAATTTGTCCCCAATGATTTGAAAACCTTCAGGGTCAAAATCAGCACCTGTGAGGAAGCGCTTGGCGGTGCCTTCATGGACAACTCTGAAGGGTACTTTTTTATCGGGGTCGTGAAGAAAGACAGTGCGCAAGCGCTCGATTTTTCCAGAGGCCACGTCAATGCGATAGTGCGACAGAAAGAGGGCTGCATCAGGTGAGTTGGCCTTTGCGCCAAAGCCATTGTCTGTGAGGACCCAGTACGTGCCGTCTGCCATTTTTTTGATGCCAGAGTGACCTTGAACTGGTTGCCCTTTGAAGGGTAAAAATACACCGGTTGGACGGCCTGCTGAGCGTCCCTCAAAGGTTCCAATCTTTTCATTGCGGGTCAGGCTATCGGTGAACTTGCCTGAAATTTTCAGATCTTCCGGCGCATCGGCAGGCGGGTCGATAAAGGTTTGTGCAGGCAACACAGCATGGCCTGCTAAGGTGGCAGTGAACTCGGTTTGAGCAAATGCAAATTGAGTGAAACTGGCGACCAGTATGGCTGGCGCAATTAACTTGGCGAACATTAACAACTCCATAAAGTGAAAGAAAGAAACAGCACTTTCAACGATGTGGATGACAAACAGATGTCGCGAAAATTAAGTTTAGATGTTGTTTCGTCCTGTCTGTCAGTCCTTCTGGGCGTCGTGGGTCGGGCGAAGTAGCAAGTTGGCGACGGTGGCGGCCTGCTCTTCGTGGGCCAGATGACCCAGCCCATTCAGGCGGATGACCGCCGGGGCCGGCTGCTGCCTGAGTGAAGCGGCTACACGGTCCGCCACTGAGGGTGGGACGATCCGGTCCTGCGTGCCCACGACCAGCGTCAGCGGCGTTTGCAGCGCCGGCAGCCGCGCCTGGAAGGTGTGTAAATCCCAGTGCGCCATCATGGCCAGAGCGCCCGCCCCGTGAGAAGGGTGGCTGATCAACTGACGGTAAAGGGCTATGCCCTCGGCATCCAGCCGGGAGCCGGTGCCATCCAACAATTTTTTCAGGACCGTAGGCTGTGCGGCCCGCCAGGAAAACAGCTCCGGCACCCAGGCCGAGTTCGCCAGCAGCTTGGCCATGGGTGAAAAAAATTGTCCGGCCAAGCCGTCAAGCGGCAGCAGCGCGCCATTGATCGACATCAGGCGCTGTGCTTGGAGGTGCCCGTCCAGCGCCAGCATACAAGCCACCGCAGCCCCGGCCGAATGGCCCACCACGGAGTGTGGTGAGATTTGCATCACGGTCAGCACCTCGGCGACGCCCGCCGCCATGCCGGGCAAGGACAACAGCGTCGGCACCGCTTGCCGTTCGGGCATCGCGGTGAAGGCATGGCCGGGAAAGTCCAGCGCCAGAACGCTGTACTGTGTGCTGAGCAAGGGAATCAAGGCACGCCAGGAATGGGTTGACGCCCCCGTGCCGTGCAGCAACAGCACGGTGGGTGCGCGCGGATCGCGGTGCGCTGCGTATTGCACGTGCCAGCGCAGCCGAGGCGTTTGGACAAAGCGAGAGAGATGGCGCAGCGGCCACTGGCTGCCGTCGCGCGCCCAGTCCAGGCCGTTGTGCTGGGTCATGCGGTCCGCCGTCTCAAACGCGCCCGGCCACGGCGCGCACCGCCTGGTTCAGCGACTGTGCGCCGGCGTAAGGCAGCGCCAGGTATTGCGCACCCATGGCCGCAGCCAGTTGCTGGGCAAGCGGCTGGGGTTGCGGCGATGCGTCCACCAGCAATGCGCTGTAGCCACCCAGACGCAACTGGCTGGCCGCAGCCAAGGCGTCGCTGGCCGCCCGGCTGCGGCCTGGGCTGCCGTCACGCGCAATATTGGCCTTGGCATCGGTGAGCAGCACCAAGATCGGGGTCTCACCCTTGCGCCTTATTTGGTCGGCCATCGCGCCGGCTGCGTCAATGGCATTGGCCAGCGGCGTGCCACCACCGCCGGGCAGGCCAGCCAGGCTGCGCTTGGCGCGAGCCAGCGAACGCGTGGGCGGCAACAGCACCTCGGCGGTTTTGCCGCGAAAGGCCAGCACCGCCACGCTGTCACGGCGTACATAACAGTCGGCCAGCAAGAGTTCGACCGCGCCTTTGGTTTCTGCCAGTCGGTTGAGCGCCAGCGAGCCCGAGGCATCGACCACAAACACGGTGGTGGTCTGCCCCAATTGCCTGAACCGTGCCACATGAAAGTCTTCTTTGCGAACCACGATGCGTGGCCGCTGCGTCGTGGTAGCGGGTAGCGCGGCGTGCCGCAGCCGTTGCCATGGTGCGGCGGCGCGCAGGGTCTCAAGCACACTGAGGCGCTGGCCGGCGCGTGGTTCGCCTCTGCGGGCACCCACGGGTCGGCCGCGCAAGGCGTTTTTTTGCATGGCACCCGCGCTGCCGGAGCTCGGTGTCTTGGCCCGCTGCAACTGCGAAATTTTGAGTCGAGCCAACAGGCCCGCCGGAATGGCTGCCTGCGCCGCTTCCAGCACCCGCTCGCCCAGCGTCTGCCCGGCCTGTGGATCGCCATCGGGCGCTTCATCGTTGTCACGGTCTTCGCCATCCTGCGCCTGCTCTGGTTCAGACTCTGGCGGCGTGCTGTCGAGTGGCGCGGCTTGGCTTTCCGGGCTTTCTGGTGATTCGCTTGGTGGCTCTTGCGCCTCGGCTGAGTCCGGGGGCGGCGGTGGCGGTGGTGGCAAGCGGGTGGCCCGGGGTGCCAGCACCAGCCGGGCGGCAACTGCAGTGTGCTCTTCCTCGACGCTGTCGCAGCCGGCCAGTGCCGCCGCGGCCCGTGCCGCCCTGGCTGCGAACACACTGGCCCGCAAGGAATCAATGCCCAGTGCCAGCGCCGCCGCACACAAGGCGCTGGCCTCATCCGGCGGCAAGTGCACTTGCGCCAATCGTGCCCGTGCAGCCAGAACTTCCTGGGCTGTCCATTGGGGGCCTTCTTCCCCTTCAGCCCGCTCGCCCATCAGCAGGCGAAAAGCCAGGCGGTCGGCCAAGCTGGCAGGCATCTGTTCGTCGTCGCTGGCACCTTCATCCAGCGCGACCATGGCCAGACGAGAGGTGTAGACGCTGTCGAGCCCGTCGCGTTGCAGGCGTACGCTACGGGTGTCGAGCACGCTGCCAAATCGCGCCGCCGCGGCGGCCGTCATGCGCTCGGCCATGGCCAGCAGCAACACGCCGCCATCAGCCTGCGCCAAAAGCCCTTGCAGCGCCACGGGGCGCCCGGCTTGCAGCGTCGCCCCCAGATCCAGCCCGCCGAGCAAAGCGGTGTCGCTGATGTTGAGCGGAACCCGCCGCAGTGGCGTGCCAAGCGGCAGCAGGTCGCGCAGCAGCGCCAGCCAGGCGTCCCGCTCCGCACAGGCGGGGGCGCGCAGCGCCACACCGCCCAGGCCGACCGGGTCAACGGCCAGCAGTGCGGCAATGGTGGCGGCCTCGCCCTGCATCTCAGGGGGTCGCTTTGGCTGCTGGCGCACTCAACTCGGCCAGTGCCCGCTCCACGCGCGTCGATGAGCCCGAATCGTCCAAGGGATTGCGCCGCAGCCGGTGGCGCAAGGAGGGTGCTGCAACGCGTTGCAAATGGGCCTGCTCTACCGCGGCGTCGCCCTGCAAGGCCGCCAAGGCTCGGGCAGCACGCACCAGGGTCAAATCTCCGCGCAAACCGTCAGTGCCCAGGGTCATGCACAGCTGTGCCGCGAATGCGCGGGCCGCATCGGGGATTTCCACTGCGGGGAGACGTTTGCGGCCGGCCACGATGCTGCGGCGCACCCGGTCGTCCTCTTTGGTCCAGGCTTCGCAAAAAGCCTCGGGCGCCTGCTCAAAGGCGTCGCGGCGCTTCACCACTTCGACCCGCTCGGCCAAGGTGCCGGGGGTTTTGACCTCGACCGACAGGCCGAAGCGATCTAGCAGTTGGGGCCGCAACTCACCTTCCTCGGGGTTGCCGCTGCCGACCAGCACAAAGCGCGCCGGGTGGCGCACGCTCAGGCCCTCGCGCTCGACCACGTTCTCGCCTGACGCGGCCACGTCAATCAGCAAATCAACCAGGTGGTCCTCCAGCAAATTGACCTCGTCGATGTAGAGGTAACCCCGATTGGCGCGGGCCAGCAAGCCCGGCTCAAACGCTTTGATGCCTTGCGACAAGGCGCGCTCCAAGTCCAAGGCACCGACCACGCGGTCTTCAGTGGCACCCAAGGGCAGGTCGACCACCGGAACGCTGGCCAGTTGGCTCGGCGGCGCCTTGCCAGTGGCCTTGGCCAGGCAATCGGGGCAGCGTGCTGCAGCCGGGTCGCAGCCGTAACGGCAACCAGTGACCACGCGCATTTTGGGTAGCAGTGCAGCCAGCGCCCGTACGGCGGTCGATTTGCCGGTGCCACGGTCACCCAGCACCAGCACACCGCCAATGCTGGGGTCGATGGCGGTCAGAACAATGGCCAGTTTCATGTCGTCCTGGCCGACGATGGCGGAAAAAGGAAAGGTCAAAGCCATGGCGTCATTTGTGAAAAGTAGGTTGAAAGCTGCGGCGATGTTAGATCGATGCGCTGTCCGTCAATTGTTCGCTCAGCGTCCACAGCGTGGCGGCGCGCTCCAGGCTGATGGCCTGTTCCGACAAGGGCTGGGCGAATGGCGCTCGGCCGGCGCGCTGACGGTTGCCCCAGCTCCAGTGCAGGCCTGACTGGCCGAATTCTGGGTCAACCACCACTTGCGCCACCCGGTCGCCGGCCAGTTCCTGGCTGACATAACCTTTGGTGATGTTTTTCTGGAACCAGGGAAAGATCGTGCGGAACAGGGCCGGTGTGTCCCGAAACAAGGCGGTGTCGGCCACGCAGCCCGGGTAAAGCGTGTTGAACACAATCCCGGTCTTGTCGTGGTAGCGGCGGTGGAACTCACGGCTCATCATCATGTTGCACAGTTTGCTGTCTTTGTAGGCCTTGCCGGGTTTGAAAGGCCGCCCGTCGATCATCGCCAATGGGGCCAGGAAACCCGCTTTCAGGCCTGATAAATCACCCAGATTGGCGGGCGCCGGGATCGGTACCTTGCCGCCAAACTCCTCCGAATTGGCGGTGACTGTGCCCAGCGTGATCAGCAGTGGCTGGGCATGCCGCGAGCGTTGCAGCGCTGGCAACAGCAACTTGCAGAGCAAAAAATGCCCAAAGTGGTTGGTGGCGACGCTGATTTCAAAGCCTTCGGGGGAGCGCTGGGGTTGTTGCAGACGCGGTAAATAGACCGCCGCATTGCACACCAACGCGCCGAGTGGCAGGCCAGCCGCCGAAAAGTCTGCAGCAAATCTGCGCACCGCCGCCAGCGAGCCCAGGTCCAGCCTGAGCAGCGTCACCTGCTCAGGCGCTATGCCCAGCGTTTCGCAGGCGTGGCGGGTTTTGTCCAGGTCGCGGCAGGCCATGACCACATGCCAGTCGCGCGCGACCAGGGACTGGGTGGCATACAGGCCCACCCCTGAGGACGCGCCGGTGACGATCACAGTGGGCAAATCAGTCTTAAGCATCGGTCTTATTCGTCAAAAATTGCAGCACTGCAGGCAGGGCTTGTTGCGGGTTTTCTTCCATGGGCAGGTGGCCCATAGCCTCCAGCGGCACCAGGGTGGGGTGGGCCAGGGCGCGCTGGTAGTCGGCCGCGTTGCTGAAAGGGATCATGGCGTCATCACGGCCCCAAACCAACAGCGTGGGCGCTGTGATGCGCTGGAGCAGCGGTACCGGATCGACCAGTACCGTTTGCTGCAAGCGCGAGAGCATCGCCTGACGTGCGCCGGGCGCGCGCATCAAATCGTGATAACGCTGGAGCGCAGCGTCGCTCAAGGCTTTGGGCTCGGCATAGCCGGCGGCCAGGTTCATGCGCAGCAGCCAGCGGGGCAAGGTCCAGCGCATCAGGCCCAGCGTGGCGGGCACCTCGGGCGCGGCCCCGTAGGCAAAACCCGGGCTGGCAAACCCGTCTGGGGCCAGCAGCACGAGCTTGTCCACCCGTTGCGGTTCGGAGGCTGCAAACGTCCAGGCGATGCGCCCGCCGATCGAGTGACCGAGAAGATGGGTTTTCTGGATGCCCCGCGCGTCCAGCAGGGCGTTGATCAGGGCGATGCTGCGTGTGTCGCTGTAGTCCTGGCGGCTGTCTGGCGGGCTCAGGCCGCTGCCTGGCAGGTCTAGGCTCAGCACGCGCAAGCCGGCTGACAGCGCTGGGGTCCAAGTCTCCCAGGTCTCCAGGCTGGAACCAAAACCATGCAGCAACAGCACGGCAGGCGCGTCCTTGGGGCCACTTTCACGCACATGCAAAGTGGTGCCCAGCACTTGCACCATGTCGCTGGGGGACCGCAAGTAGCGTTGCTCCAGCGCGGTGCGGTCCAGGTCTGGGGTCCATAGGGCCCAGGCGGACAGCGCCAACAGCGTCAGGGCGATCACGAGTGCGGCTTTCAAGGCTGGTTTTGACAGTCGGTCATCCCCACATCCTAACCAATCCGGCGCGGCCAGGAACGACGTGTCCGATTTTGATGACGACCTACCTTGTCAACTGAAACCTGGCTCGTGGTGCTGGGCAGCCGACCCAAGGGCAGGGTCCGCCAGAGAGGATGATGGGATTGTTGCTATCAAAAACCATAGCAAACTATTCAATAACCACAAGGCCTAAAAGCATATTTAACCCATATTTTCCAGCGAATCAGCCGTGACTTAAGGTTCATTGACAATGGGGCTGCGGCCAAATTGGCGACACCAGGCCCCGCCCCGAACTCGCATCACGCTAAACAAACCCACCTCCCCCATGGACACCTTGCAGGCTTACCAGGTCTTAGGCCTGTACCCCGGCGCCAGCGATGCACAGCTTAAAGCCGCTTGGCGCCGCCTGGTTGCGGCCTGGCACCCGGACCGCAACGCGGCAGATGACGCAGGCAGCCGCATGCAAGGCATCAACAAGGCTTACCAGCACCTGCGGCAACTGCGCCAGGATGAAGGCGAGACCGAGGACGACGCCGACGACGACGCTAAGGCTGCTCCAGCCACGCCGTCTTCGGCTGAAGCGACGGCCACGGCTGGCGGCGGACCTGCCGGCGCCGCCGGGCCGACGTATGTGCGTAAGGTACGCCTGTCACTGGAGGACGCGGTGCGGGGCTGCACCCGCACGCTACGCGGCCATTTCACCCAGGCCTGCGACAGCTGCGCGGCCCAGGGGCAGCGGGTGTTGGCGCAGGCCTGCAGCGCCTGCCGAGGCAGCGGCGCCGTCAGCACGCCGGCGCTGTTCGGCTGGCTGTGGAACCAAAGCGCCTGTCCCGATTGCGGCAGTGACGGGCGTCAGCGAGCCACTTGTGACGCCTGCGACGGCAGCGGTGAGCGTGCTGTGCCCTACCGGCGCCAGGTGCGGTTTCCGGCGGGTGTCCGCGCAGGCGACGTGCTGAGCCTGCCCAGCTCGCGCCATGGCAGCATGAAGGTCGGCCTGGACCTGCAGGTGGAGATCGAACCCCACCCTTTCTTTATGTTGGATGACGACGGCGTGCTCCGCTGTGACATGCCAGTGAACGGCTACGCCTGGATGGCCGGGCGCTGGGTCGAGGTGCCTACCCCGGATGGCTTGCAGCAAATGCGACTGAACCGTGAGGCGTTGGTTTACCGGCTGCGCGGCCAGGGCTTCCCGGCCGTGCCGCGCGGCCCCAGGGGGGATTACCTGGTGCGGGTGACGCCGGTTTTCCCCAACCACGACGACCCGGCGCAAGAGGCGCTGCTGGACCAGTTGATCGCCCGCGCCAACCAGAGTGCCGAGGGTGGCGCCGGCCCGCTGGGGCAGTGGACGCAGCGCATGGGCGCCTGGACCGCAGGCCAGCAGGCGGCCGCGTCAGACGCCTGAAGACCTAGCGGAGTCGCCAGCCCGGATCACAGCCAGCGACGCACCCGCTTGCAGTAGGCGGCATAGCGCTCGCCGTGCAGCCCTGACAAGTGCAGTTCTTCCAGCCGGACTTGCACCTGCATCAACAGCTCGCCAGCGACCAACAGCACCAGCGCGGCGGCCGAGGGGGCCACCAGCACCAGGCCCAGCAGCGCCACCCGCATGGACAGGAAGATCGGGTTGCGCGAGCGTGAAAACAGGCCGTGCTGGACGAGCGGAGTTGGTTGGCGCGCGTCAATACCGACCCGCCAGGCGACCCCCATCTGGGCCTGGGCGACCAACAGCCAGCCCAGTGCCAGCAGCAGCAAACCCCAGCCGGTCAGGCGCAGCGTCGGTGCCTGCAACGCTGGGTAGCTACCCAGCCAGACATCGGCGGGCTCAACAAAGGTGACGACCAGCACCACGCCTGCGCAAGCCATCATGGCCAGCTTGAACGCCCGACCCACATAGCCATAGGCATCGTCGGTGGCCGGCAGAACGATGGGGTTGATGCCAGTCCGGCGGAAGACCAGGATGGAGCGCCAGACAAAGCCAAAAAAGAAGTACAAGGCGAAATAGGCCAGCAGGCCGTAGCGTTGCCAAGTTTCCATCATGTCGTTCCAATAAGACGCGTCAGCCCCAGACCTCTTGCGCGGTCTCGATCACCATGCGCAATTTGTTGCGCTGGTCTTCCACGGCGATGTTGTTACCGTGTACGGTGGAGCTGAAGCCGCACTGGGGTGACAGCGCCAGCTGCTCCAGCGGGGCGTATTTGGCGGCCTCGTCAATGCGGCGCTTGAGGGCGTCCTTGTTTTCCATCTGGCCAAACTTGGTGGTGACCAGCCCCAGCACCACGGTCTTGCCTTTTTTCAGGAAGCGCAGCGGGCGGAAGTCGCCCGAGCGGTCGTCGTCATACTCCAGAAAATAGGCGTCGATGTCCATCTCGGTCAACAGCGCCTCGGCCACTGGCTCGTAGTCGCCACTGGCGGCAAAGGTGCTCTTGAAGTTACCGCGGCACAGGTGCATGCCCAGCAGCATGTCTTTGGGTTTGTAGGCCACCACCTTGTTGATGAAGGCCGCGTAGCGGCGGGGCAGTTCATCGGGGTCGTCGCCACGCTGGCGCGCCGCTTCGCGCATTTTGGGGTCGCAGAGGTAGGCCAGGTTGGTGTCGTCCATTTGCACATAGCGGCAGCCGGCGTCATGCAGCGATTGAAGCTCAGCCCCGTAGGCGCGGGCCACATCGTCATAGAACACCGGGTCAAGCTCTGGGTAGGCCTGCCGGCTGATGCCGGCGCGCCCGCCGCGGAAATGCAGCATGGTGGGCGAGGGAATCGTCACCTTGGGCATGCTGCCCGGGCCGACCTGCGATTTGAGGTACTCAAAATCGGCGCGCTGGATGTCGCGCACATGCCGCACCTGGTCCACCACCTTGATCACCGGCGGCGCCAGCTCCTGCGAGCCGTCAGGCTTGATGAAGGTCATGGGGATGTCGGTTTTGACGCCGCCGAGCTGGTCCAGGAAATCGATGTGAAAGTAGGTGCGCCGGAACTCGCCGTCTGTGATGCTCTTCAGGCCCACGTCTTCTTGAAACTTCACGATGTCGGCAATGGCGCGGTCCTCCACCTCGCGCAGGCCTTCGGCAGACAATTGGCCGGCGGCCTTTTGTTGCCGAGCTTCGAGCAGATAGGCGGGGCGCAGAAAACTGCCGACGTGGTCGTAGCGGGCGGGGAGATGCAACATGCTGAGTGTCCTTTCAGGCCTTGGTCAAACGCCCATGATAAGAGATCAAATCCAATCTTTCATGTATACCAAAGACTGGTACTTACCCTAGCAATCTGCTCTAAAGCGTCTGTTTCACCCATCAATGTATACACTGGGCACATTTACCGTTGGCGGGGACGCCGGCTTTGATTTGTCTTATGCTCGGCATGTTTTTGACCAATATCACAGGAGATCTCGCATGAACATCGTTCGGCAAATTCAGCGTAGCGGCCTTGCCCTGGCCATTGGGGGCCTGTTGGCCATCAGCGTGCAAGCGCAAGAGGTGGTGCTCAAGTTGCACCACATTTGGCCCACCGTGGCCATGGGGCACACCCGGGTGGCAGTGCCCTGGTGCGAGGACATCGCCAAAGAAAGCAACAACCGCATGCGTTGTCAGCTTTTGCCCGCAATGTCGGGTGGCGGCACCCCCGGGCAACTGGTGGACCGCGTGAAAGACGGGGTGGACGACCTGGTCATGACGCTGCCGGGTTACACCCCGGGCCGATTCCCGATCATGGAGGCCTTGGAGCTCCCGTTCATGACCAACACCGCCGAAGTGGCCTCGGCGGCAGCCTGGGACTACTACAGCAAATACGCCACCAAGGAGTTCACCGGCACCAAGATTCTGGCGACCTGGGTTCACGACGAGGGGTTTATCAGCACGTCTGGCAAGCCGGTGCGTAACCTCGACGATTTCAAGGGCCTGAAGATCCGGGCCGCCAGCCGTCAGTCCACCAAATTGCTCGCCAAACTGGGCGCCACGCCAGTGGGTATGCCGATTCCCGGGGTGGCTGACGCCATGACCAAGGGCACGATCGACGGATTTCTGACCGCCTGGGAAATCATCCCCTCGTTCAAGTTGCAGGAAGTCAGCAAGTTCCACACCGAGATCGAAGCCAGTCGCCCCTCGATGTTCACGGCCGGTTTTGTGTTTGCCATGAACCAGGCCAAGTACGACAGCCTGCCAGCCGACCTCAAGCGCATCATTGACAAGCACAGCGGTGCCGCTCTGTCGCGCACCATTGGTCGCTATTGGGACGAGGCCACAGCCGTGGGCCGCAAGGCAGCACAGGACCGTGGCAACAGCTTCATCAAGGTCAGTGCCGCCGAGACCGACCGCTGGATGCAGGTGTCCGCGCCGCTGTACGACGAGTGGGTCAGTGACATGGACAAAAAGGGCCTGCCGGGCAAGCAAATGCTGCAAGACGCCCAGGATCTGATCAAGAAATACAGTGCGGCCAAGTGATCGCCTGAACCGACTGGGCTGCCCGGGTTCGTTGCGGCGATGAGCGGGGCTTTGCGCCGTCTGAGCCTTTGGTTTGGCCTGTTGGGCGCTGGTGTGGCGCTGCTCACCGGCTTCATGACTTTCGTCAGTGTCATGTTACGGTCACTGTTCCATTGGCCGATTCCGGGTGATGTCGAACTGACCCAAATGGGGATCGCACTGGCGATTTCGCTGTGCCTGCCCTGGTGTCAGAGCGAGCGGGCCCATATCTTGGTCGATTTTTTCACCCAGCGCAGCCGGGAGAGCACCGTGCGCCGACTGGATGCCATCGGCAGCCTGGCGCTGGCCCTGATGTACGCCCTGCTGGCCTGGCGCACTTCAGCCGGCGCGTTGGCGGTGCGTGAGGCGGGCGAGACCACCATGATCATCAGCTTGCCGGTGTGGTGGGTCTATGCGGCGCTGGCACCGGGCCTGGCGCTCAGCGCCCTGCTGGCCGGGATGCAGGCCCTGCAGCTTGGGCGCCAAGCGCCTGCCGGAGACGCCGCATGACCGGCTCGGCCAGCACCATTGGGGTGGTGATGTTCATCGGCATGATGGTCCTTATGGCCCTGCGCATGCCGATCGCGGCGGCCATGTTCATCCCGGGCGCAGCCGGTTACTGGCTGATGACCGACACCGGCACCCTGCTCAACCTGCTCAAAGGGAATGCGGTAGCACGCCTGACCGTTTATGAGCTCAGCGTCATTCCCCTGTTTCTGTTGATGGGCCAGTTTGCGTCGCAAGGGGGCCTCAGTCGTGACCTGTTTCGTGCAGCCACGGCCTTGGTGGGTCATGTTCGCGGCGGCCTGGCGATGGCCTCGCTCTTGTCTTCTGGCGCATTTGGCGCGGTTTGCGGCTCGTCGGTGGCCACCTCGGCGACGATCACGCAGGTGGCTTACCCGCACATGCGGGGTCAGGGCTACAGCGGGCGGCTCTCCACCGCCACGCTGGCGGCCGGCGGCACCTTGGGGATCCTGATTCCGCCGTCGGTACCGCTGGTGGTGTACGCCATCCTGACCGAGCAAAACATCGCCAAGCTTTTCGCCGCCGCCATGGTGCCCGGCATCCTGGCCATGCTGGGCTATATGGTGGTGGTGTGGCTGAGCGTCTACTTCAAGCCCGCGCTGGCGCCCGCCACCACGGCCACCACCGGCCGGGCCAAATGGCAGGCACTGGGTTCGGTTTGGCCGATTGCCTTCATCTTTGTGGTGGTGTTCGGCGGTATTTACGGCGGCATGTTTTCGCCGACCGAGGGGGCGGCGGTGGGCGCCGCGCTCACCCTGCTGGTCGGCCTGCTCAAGCGTGAATTGTCGCCGCAGGGCATGCGTTCGGCCTTATTGGGTACGGCTGAAACCACTGCCATGGTGTTCATGATTTTTCTCGGTGCCGACATGATGAACGCCACGCTGGCCCTGACCGAAATGCCCAAGTTGGTGGCGGAGTGGGTCACCCACCTGCCGATCCCGGGGATTGCTGTGGTGCTGGCGGTCTTGCTGCTGTATGTGCTGCTGGGTTGCGTGATGGACGAACTGTCCATGCTGCTGTTGACCATCCCGGTGATCTTTCCCGCCATCATGGCGCTGGACCTGTGGGGCCTGAAGTACGAGGCCAAGGCGCTCTGGTTCGGTATTCTGGTGCTGATGACGGTGGGCATCGGCATGATCGCACCGCCGATCGGCCTCAACGTTTACGTGGTCAACAGCATGGCCAAGGATGTGCCCATGGCCGAAACTTACAAGGGTGTCATGCCATTTCTGGTTTGGGACGCCCTGCGGGTGCTGGCGCTGCTGTGCTTTCCGGTGCTGGCCCTGGGCCTGGTCAAACTGCTGTTCCCTTGACGCCCAGCCGCACCAGCCGCCCCGGCCGGGCGGCGGTAACTTCGCCCTCACGGGCCACGGCCTGCCCGGCGACCCAAGTGCCGACGTAGCCCTGGGCGGTTTGTAAAAATCGTTTGCCGCCAGCGGGCAGATCGCGCACCAACTGCGGCAGGTTCAGCCGCAGCCGAGCCGGGTCAATCACGTTCAGGTCGGCGCGCAGGCCCGGCGCCAGCCGGCCTCGGTCGTGCAGGCCCAGGTACTGGGCGTTGCGCAAGCTCATCATTTCCACCGCTTGCGCCAGCGGCAACCGGTCATGGGTGCGGCCCAGCACCCAATGGCTGAGCATGAAAGTGGAGAAGCTTGCGTCGCAGATGGTGCCCACATGGGCGCCGGCGTCGCCCAGGCCGAACAGGGCGCGTGGGTGCATCAGCATCCGGCGCACCGTGTCGAGCGAGCCCTGGTTGTAATTGAAGATCGGGAAGTACACCAGGCCACCACCGTCGCCCGCGCTGAAATGGTCGTACAGGGCCTCCATCGCGCTGCAGCCGCGCTGCTTGGCCATCACCAAAAAGCTTTGCATCACATCGGGCTCGTAATTCAGCCTGGCGTCCAGCGGGAACATGCGCCCGGCAATCTGCTCGATGCGCGCCAGCAGCAGGTCCACCAGCGGCGGAATCGGCGTGCCATCACCCGCCAGACGATCAGACTTTTCTCCAAGAATTTGGGCTTTTCGTGCTGTAACCCGCATGGCAGCTGCCCGCTCTGCTATCGAAAGTGAAGCAATCTCCTTGTAACCTGGGAAGCCCATGAAGGGGTGAAAGCTGGCCTCCAGGCCGATGATGACGCCGATGCCGCGCGCCGCGGTTTGCAGGTACAGCGGTAGCCCCTGGGCCGCGGCGGCTTCGACCCGCGCCTGTACGGCCAGGTACTGATCGCGGCCCGGGTCGCGCTGCAGCCAGGTCATGGACAGGGGCCGACCGCTGGCGCGGGCCAGTTGTTCTACCAATTCAAATTCGGCGTCAAAGCCACCGGGGCCATGCATGAGGTCAAAGTCGCTCACCACCTGCACCACGCCATGTTGGCGGCCTTCAAAGGCCTGGGCCAGGCCGCAGAGTTCGGCCGCGTTGGCGATCGAGGCCGGCGTGTCGTGCCCCTCGGCGGTGCGGTGGTTGTCTGAGCGTCCGGTGGAGAAGCCGGCTGCCCCGGCATCCAGCGCCGCTTTGAGCAGCTCGCGCATGGCGGCGATGTCGTCTGCGGTGGCGGCCTCCCGCGCCTCGGCCCGCGCGCCCATCACGCGCATGCGCAGCGGGTCGTGCGGCACCATGGCCAGGTAGTCCAGGCTGTGGGGCGTGGCGTCGAGCGCGTGCATGTACTCGCTAAAGCTGTCCCAGGCAAAGCGCACGCCCTCTTTAAGCGCCGCGCCAGGGATGTCTTCCACCCCCTCCATCAGCTTGATCAGCCGGTCTTCACTGCCGGGGCGAAGCGGTGCAAAGCCGACGCCGCAGTTGCCCATGACCACCGTGGTCACGCCGTGGTGAATGCTGGGGCTGAAGGTAGCGTCCCAGGTGGCCTGGCCGTCGTAATGGGTGTGAATGTCAACAAAGCCGGGCGTGACCCAGGCGCCGCTGGCGTCCACCGTCTCGCGTGCCGCCTGCGTGATGCTGCCGATCTCGACGATGCGGCCATTCAGCACGCCTAGGTCGGCGCAGTAGGGCGCCGCGCCGCTGCCATCCACCAGCGTGCCGCCCCGGATCAACAGGTCAAGCATGTTGTGCTCCTTGTTCAAGCAGGCGGTCGCTCCGGCGCCAAAACAGCGCCAGCCCTATGCCGCTGACGATGTGCCATATGCCCCAAAGGCTGGCAATCACCACCATCCCGAGGTCTGAGTTGAATTGCACCGCGATGATGCCCAACGCCAATCCGGCGTTTTGCATACCGCCTTCAATCATCACGGCGCGGCGGTCGGCCACGCTCAGGCCCGTGGCGCGGCTGGTGGCCCAGCCAAACAAGAGGCCGCTAGCGTTGTGCGCGACCACCAGCGCCAGCGTGGGCAGCAGGCCCAGTGTCAGCAACTGGCGCTCTTTGATCAGCCCCAGCACAATGAAAGCCAGCAAAGCCAAGAGCGAAAAATGCCCCAGCGGTTTGCGGATGCGCGCTGTGAGCGCCGGCTGGCTGTGGCCCAGCGCGAGGCCCGCCGCCATGGGCAGCGCCAGCAGCAGAAACAGGCTGACCCAAATGCCCGATGGGTCAATGGCCAGCACTTTGAGCCAGCCCGCGGTGGCCGGGTTGTTGGCCACCATCCAGCTGAAGTTGAAAGGCGTGGCCACCAGGGCCATCAGGCTGGCCACAGCCGAGACGCTGACCGACAGCGCCGTGTTGCCCCTCCCAAAGTGTGTGACCACATTACTCAAACTGCCCCCGGGGCAGGCCGCCACCAGGATCATGGCCACCTCGATGTTGGGGGGCAGGTCCAGCGCCAGGGTGGCCAGCCAGGTGCCGACCGGTAGCAAAATGAACTGCGGTATCAGCCCGGCGATCACCGCCTTGGGGCCTTGGGCCACCCGCCGAAAATCATCTGGCTTGAGCTCCAGGGCCACGGCAAACACCATGGTGGCCAGCACCAGACTCAGGATCAGCTGTTGTGGGGTCATAGGAGTTTGGCCTTGGGCGTCATCAGTGGGGCTGGGGCTGGGCTTGCCGCTGCAACAGGGGTTGGCAATCGATGCTCATTGAAAAGCGACGGCTGGCGCCTGGTGCCAGCCGCATGCTGCCTGGTTTATCGGCCAGTTCGCCGTCCCAGCCCATGGGCCGAGGGTGGCCCGCCCAAGGCTCCACACAGACAAAGGGTGCGCCTGGCTTGGTCCACAGGCCCAGCTGGGGGCAGCCGGTCCATTGCAGGTTCAGCAGCGGCCCCAGATCGTCGGCCAGTGCCAGGCCTTGGCTTTGTACCGGGTCCAGGACCAATGCACCCCCCTCAAACAGGTGGTCTGACAGACGCAGGCGTCGGTCAAGCAGAGGCAGGGGGGTGTCGGTCGCCTGCAGCTGGCCGCCGCGGATCACCCTTTTCACCTGGGCCGGCTCGGCTTGCTCAAAGATCAGCTGGTGCTCTGCACGCGGCCGACCCGCCATGGGCCAACGCAGGGCCGGGTGAAAGCCGAAGCTTGCCGGCAGTGGCTGGAAGCCTGTGTTGCTCAGCGTGACTTCTGTGCACAGGCTGGCCGCGCTCAGCCTGTGCTCGATCAGCAGCGTAAAGTCGAAAGGGTAGTGTTCACGTGTGGCCGCACTGGCCTTAAGCGCCAGTGTGACGTGGTCGGGCGCCACGTCCAAAACCTCAAAGATGCTGATCCTGGCAAACCCGTGGGACGCCATGGCAAAGGGCTTGCCCTGACACTGGACCCTGTCCAAAGCCACGGGCCCAATGATGGGAAACAGCACAGGTGCGCTGTAGTCCCACCAGCTTGAGTCGCCATGCCAGATCAGCTCGGTGCCGCTCGCCGTTCGCAGGGACTTGATTTCCGCGCCCCTGAGGGCGACGCGTAATGACAGACCTGCAGACTGAAGTGAAATAGCGTCCATGGTGCTTTCCATGTCGCCATCATAAGGGCCAGCAGGTCAGGGTTTGGCGCCGGCGCGGTAGGCTTTCTCTGCGGCCGCCAGTGCCTCTGCGGGTGTCGCCTTATTGGACACCACTTGTTCCACGGCGCGGGCCAATGTGGCATTCAAGAAGTCTGGATTGTCCGGCCAGTTGAATTTGAGCGGATTTTGCGCTGCGTACTCCAGCGCCCAGCCGATGTGCGGACTCTTGGCCATTGCTGGTGAAGTTGCGATGCTGCGTCGCACGGGCAGATAACCGGCCTCTGTGGCTTGAAACAATTGCATCTCAGCGGATGTCCAATGCGCGATCAATCTCAATGCGGCGTCGCGGTTGGGCGATGCCTTGGGAACGCCCAGGGTCCAACCGCTGACAAAGGCCGGCGCCTTCACCTTGGGGTCGAGACCAAGCGGCTCCATCATTTGATAGTTGTCACCCAAGCCTGACTTTTCCCGAATGAACTGCAGACGGTGGGTTGCCTTGGCGATGAAAACGGTGCGCCCGCCCTCGGCAAATTGCTGCACTTCCGAGTCGCCCATCAGGGCCGCGTCCAGCGTCATGACTTTTTGCTTGTGCACCATGTCATGAATCAGGCTCATGAGGCGTACCATCTGCGGCGAATTGAATTCTGGGCTTCCGTCGTCCTTGATAATCTTGGCGCCCATAGCGACGGCTGTGGGTATAAACCAGGCCATGCCCGCGTCAGGGTTGGTGGACTTGAACCCAAGGCCCATGCCAATGCGCCCTTCAGCCCCGAGCTTGCCGGCAACTTCCACCATTTCAGGCAGAGTTTTGGGCACAGCCAGGCCAGCCTTGTCGAGCAGGTCTTTGCGGTACATCACGCCGTGCACCCGCATTTCCCAGGGTACGGCATAGTTTTGCCCCTTGGCGTCCTTGGCTTCCGGGAACATCACCAGATCGTTGGCCGGGGTGGTCTTTGCAAGTTGATCGTCCAGCGCACTCAGGGTTCCGGCAGCAATGTGGGTCTGCAAATTGGGCGAATAGAGCATGACCACATCGGGAACGCGTCCAGCGCGCGCGCCGCGCAGCAGTTGCGGACTGATCTCCTGCCATTGAATGACACTGGCTTTGACCTTGATAGTCGGGTTGGCTGCTTCAAACGTGGTAATCACGTGCTTGAGCGCCTTGGACCGGGAATTGTCCTGGGTTGGATCCAAAAAGGTCCATAGCTCAATGGTTTTTTGAGCTTGCGCCATTAGCGCATTGGGCGCCAGCAAAGCCGCACCGAGGCCTATCCCTAAAGCCAGGCGCCGCGTTAGATTCAATGTCATGTTCATCTCCTTGTTTCAGTAACTCTCAAATTAAGCTTGCAGACACGCCTGAGAGCTTGGCGAATCCACGACCTACCCCTTGACCGCGCCACCGGTCAAACCTTGAATGAAAAACTTTTGCAAGCTTGCAAACAGCACCACAACAGGCAATACCGAGATGACCATGCCCGCCATCAGCGGGCCCCACTCGATGCCCGTGTCCGTCACGAAGTAGTAAACGCCCACCTGGATCAGGCGATGTTCGTCACCCAGCACCAAGGCATAGCCAATCAGGAACTCGTTCCAGACGGTCACGAAGACCAGCACCGCCGCAGCGCCCAGGCCGGGGCGCAACAGGGGTAGAACGATGCGATAAAAAACCGCAATCCGGCCGCAACCATCGATCCGGGCGGCCTCCTCCAGTTCAGCAGGAATACTGGCCACAAAACCCCGCAACAGCCAGACCAGGGTCGGTACGATCGTGGAGCAATAGACGATGACTAACACCGCATAGGTGTCATACAGGCCAACATCGACTGCGATCAGATAGAGGGGCACGATGATCGAGATGCCTGGAATCATGATCGTGGTCCACATCAGAAAGAGCATGGTCTTTTTGCCAATGAAGCGGTGTCGTACCACTGCCCAGGCGGCGTGGGCCGACAGCGTGACGCCAATCAGCATCACGGCGAGGGTGACGCCCACTGTATTGAGCAGGTATCGGATGTACTTGGGGTTGTTCAAGACGGTCACATAGTGATCAAACGTCAGGTTCCTGGGCATCCAGGTCGGAGGCCAGGTGCTCGCTTCGACCGCTGGCTTTAACGAGGTTGACAGGCCCCACAACAGTGGCAACAAGGCAAATGCGGCTGCTGCGATCAACGCCACGTAGGTGACGATATCAGTCGCGCGCTGGCCTTTTTTTCTCTGCTTGGGAACCGGCTCCCTGCTTGCTTTCCTGGGTTCAGTTGTCATTGGATTTCTCACCACGGAGAACTCGGATGTACGCCAAGCTAAAGACCAGGTTCAATAAAAAAATAACCACTGCCGCCGCTGCCGCAATGCCCGTGTGGAAGTATTTGAATTCCTCCAGAAAAACGCGCAACGCCAAGGTCTCAGTGGCACCGACCGGGCCCCCGCCGGTCATGATGAACACCATCGTGACGTTGTTAAACGTATGCAGAGTTGTCAAAACCAGCACGACAAGCGTGGTGTTCCTCACCAAGGGAAGGGTGATGAGACGAAAGCGTTGCCAGGCGCCCGCGCCATCGATGCGCGCCGCCTCATAGAGTTCTGGGGGCACGGTCTGCAGCGCGGCAAGCACAAAGATCATCACCAGCGGGTAGGAGTGCCAGACGTTTGCCAGGATAAGTGCGGGCATGGCCAGTGAGGCGCTGGTGGTCGCGTTGGGTAAGGCGAGGCCGATAGGGATCAACATTTGTGCCAGGGGACTGAAGTTGCCATTCAGGAGCCATGCCCACAGCAGCGCGACAACGAGATTGGAAACCAGCCAGGGCAGGATCAACACGGTTCGGAAAAAGCTGCGAAAACGCAGCGGACGATTCAGTGCGCAGGCCAGTGCAAAGCCCAGCGGCACGGCCAAAGCCACCGTGCCGGCCACAAATAGGAATGACTGCCACAGTGCAGCCAGTCCCTTGCTTTCCTCGAAGAAGCGGATGTAATTGCCAAGTCCAACAAAAGCACCCATACCCATGTGGTTCGCAGCACGAAAGCTCTGGGTGAGTGCATACAGCAAGGGCAGAAACGACACGGCAGCCACGAAAAGGAAGGCCGGCAAAAAGAAACCCAGTGGCAACAGCCGCTTGAGCAACTCTGACCGTCGCAAAGGGGTCGGACCCGCCGCGAGGGTGCCAGTTCCCACCATGGCTGGACGTCGACTCATGGCAAGTGCAGCCCACCGTCAACCATCAGATCCACACCGGTGATGTATCGCCCAGCTTGCGAGCACAACATCAAAGCGGCCCAGGCGCAGTCCTGCGGCGTGCCTGCTTGACCTGCAGGGATTCGGTCGAGCAAGTCACGATAGGCGTTGCTGTCGGCCTTTAAATCAGCATTCCGTTCGGTGTCGATCAATCCGGGCGCCAAGTTATTCACTGTCACACCAGATCTGGCGTAAAGCTTTGCCAGGTTTAGGGTGAGGTTCAGTTGAGCAGCTTTGGTAGCGGCATACACCGTCAGCGCCGGGTTGGGCCTGACCTGTTGCACGCTGCCTATCGTCAGGATGCGACCCCAGCCCCGTGCCGCCATGGCGGGTGCGGCGTGCTGCAGCAGTTGGTAACCTGCAAGCAGGTTGACCTGAATCTCCCGCTGAAAATGCGCCTCCTCTAGTGCCTCGAAAGCGCACCGGGTCTGGGTCGAGGCATTGAGCACCACGATATCGAGTTGACCAAGCAACATCTCCGCCTCTTGCGCCAGCTTAAGCCCCTGCCCGGATACGGCAAGATCGGCAGCGATCGGGACGCACCGCTGGCGGCAAACCGGCGGCAATGCGGCCACGCCGGCCTGCGCATCGGCCATGGTCTTGCCATGGAGCGCCACCCGCGCACCGCTTTGGGCCAATGCACTGGCAATGGCATGACCAATGCCACCGGATGCTCCCGTGACCAGCGCATGCCGTCCCGAAAGGTCAAGTGCAGCCATCACTGTCACAGCCGCATCTCCGTCGCGGCGTCAAAGATGCAGACGCGGTCAGTCTGGGGCTGCAGGTGCACCCGGTCCCCCGCTTTGTGGGCAACGCGCCCGGACACAGCCGCACAAATAGCTTGCTCGTTCTGGCCGTAGGTGCAATAAAGAAGAGTTTCTGAACCCGTCGACTCCACCGTGTTGACGGTGCAGGGTATGCCGTCGGTCGCGTTGATCCGCAAATCCTGAGGGCGGACCCCATAGTGGATCGCGGCGCCCAGGCCCAGGGTCGATGTAAAGCCCAGCGGCAGCTCGACCTGCACGCCAGGCTCCACAAGCGCATGCTGGGCGCCGAGGCTCGCAGACAGCAGGTTCATGGTGGGAGCGCCAAGAAACTGCGCAACAAACACATTGGTTGGCCGGTCGTAGACCTCGAACGGGCTGCCCACCTGCTCTACTCTCCCGTCACGCATCACCACAATGCGGTCAGCCAGCGTCATGGCCTCCATCTGGTCGTGGGTCACGTAGATGGAGGTCACACCCAGGCGGTTATGCAGCGCACGAATTTCGACGCGCATCTGTACCCTGAGTTTGGCGTCCAGGTTGGACAGGGGCTCATCAAACAGGAACAGCTCGGTCTCTCGCACCAGAGCGCGCCCCATGGCCACGCGTTGGCGTTGTCCGCCCGATAACTCTTTGGGTAGTCTTTTCAGCAGATCAGTGAGTCCGAGCACCTTGGCCGCTGCCGCGACTCGGCTGGTCATTTCCGGCTGCGGCATTTTCGCCATACGTAAGGCAAAGCCGATGTTCTCAGCCACGTTCATGTGCGGGTACAAGGCATAGCTCTGGAACACCATGGCGACGTTTCTGTCACCGGGTTCTAGCGCGTTCACACGATGGCCGCCTACCAAAATATCACCGGCATCTGCGTCTTCAAGGCCGGCGACGATGCGCAACAGGGTGGACTTGCCACAACCTGACGGACCCAACAGTACGAGGAACTCACCGTGGTGGATTGAAAGGTCCAAATCGTGCAACACGGCCACTGGTCCGAATGACTTTTTGACCCCACAAAGTTCCAACGACGCCATCTGTATTCCTCACGAAAGCAATTAAGCCCGATTAATTAAGTATCAACCAATTATTGACCAATCTACTAGGTATTTATACCAGGTCGCACTTCGTGTATTTTGGTTAAAATTGGTTGAGTTTTTATGCAAGAGGTGTTTGATGCTGCGTGGAGTTTTTCCTGTCCTTTCAACGCCATTCTTTTCAGACGGTCGGTGCGATGCGCGGTCGCTATCCCGTCTCGTCGCACAAGTCGCACAGGCAAAGGCACCAGGATTTGTTTATCCGGCGATTGCCAGCGAGTTCGCCACCCTGTCCATGAGCGAGCGTGAGGGGATGGTTAGAGCGGCACTTGCGGGGGCGGCAGAGCATGGCTTGCAAGCCGTCATTGGAATTTCATCTGTCTCTGCGCTTGTATCTGCCACATTGGCGCAACAGGCCCTACACGGTGGCGCTGCCGCAGTGATGCTGATGGCGCCGCAGGCGGCGGGTGCCGATTCAGCTCAGATCGTCGAGTTTTTCTCTTTGGCCACTGTCGATTTGAATGGCTGTCCAGTCATTCTTCAAAATGCGCCGCCGCCGCTAGGCTCGTCCCTACCCGTTCCCGTCGTGCTCGAGGTGCTCAAGGCCTTGCCCGCCATTCGCTATGTGAAAGAGGAAAACCTGCCCTGCGGACAGCGGATGACCGCGTTGCTGGTTGGCGCACCAGCCTCTCTTTTGGGTGTCATGGGGGGCGCGGGTGGCCGCTTCGTGGTGGAAGAATATTTGCGCGGCGCCTGTGGGTCCATGCCGTCCTGCGAATTGGTCGAAGCTCACGTGGCGATGTGGGATCTTTTTCAGGGCGGGGATGTGCCCGGAGCGCGGGCCATCTTGTCACGGTTGATGCCGCTGCTCAACATTGGGAGCGTCTTCCGGCAATCCTCGGTCAAGCGGGTTCTGGCCAAGCGCGGGCTGATCGAATCAGCCTATTTCCGCGATACCAACCCGACGCTCGACCCGCTCGATTGCAGCGAAATCGATACCATCGTGGCGGATCTCGGTGACTTGATGAAGGCATTCATCGTCCCAGAAGAAGAAAAGGACCTGATATGACAGCCGCCGGCCTGCCCAAAAAGACAGCGCAAGACTTGCGCAGTGCGCGCTGGTATGCCACCGACACCCGTATGGGGCATACGCACCGCCAGCGCACCTCTCAGGCGGGTTATTCACGAGACGACTACCTGGGCAAGCCGGTGATCGGGATCTTCAGCACTTGGAGTGACCTCAACCCCTGCCACATGCATTTCCGTGACCGGGTGGCCGACATCAAACGTGGCGTCTGGCAAGCCGGTGGTTTTCCAGTCGAAGTGCCTGTCACTTCGCTGGGCGAGCCGTTCATGAAGCCAACCACCGGCTTGTACCGAAACTTTCTCGCCATGGAGGTTGAGGAGATGTTGCGCTGCCATCCGATTGATGGCGTGGTTCTGATGGGCGGCTGTGACAAAACGACCCCCGCCATGATCATGGGTGCAACCACTGTGAACCTGCCGGCTATCTTTGTGCCGGCAGGGCCAATGCTCACTGGACGGTGGCGCGGCGAGACGCTAGGTTCGGGCACGGACACCAGCAAGTGGTTTGCCGAACTCAAGGCCGGCACCATCAGCCGTAGCGAGTTTGATGACATGGAGCAAGCCGGCGCCCGTTCGGCCGGTCATTGCATGACCATGGGGACCGCTTCCACCATGACGGCGCTGGCCGATGTGCTGGGGTTGAGCCTGCCAGGGGTATCGTCGATCCCCGCCCCTGACTCACGCCACGCTCACATGTGCTCCCATTCAGGGCGCCGAATCGTGGAGATGGTTTGGTCAGATGTGCGGCCGCGCCAGGTGCTGACCCGTGCTGCCTTTGGCAACGCCCTCGTCACCCTGATGGCGCTCGGGGGGTCAACCAACGCGGTCATCCATCTGCTGGCCATGGCTGGGCGGGCCGGAGTGCCGCTCAACCTCGCTGATTTTGACTTCCAGCAGCGCCCAATCCCCGTTTTGGCTGACATACGTCCCTCCGGCAAGTACCTGATGGAGGATTTCTTTCACGCAGGCGGCCTGTTGGCCTTGCTCAGTGAATTGCGCGAAGATCTCGATTTAACGGCATTGGCCGTCAACGGCCAAACGCTGGGCGAAAACCTTGCCGGTGCGCTGCGGGTGGGTGACGAGGTCATCCGACCGAGGTCGCAACCTGTCTACCCATCGGCAGGGCTCGCCGTGCTGCGTGGCACGCTGGCCCCGGATGGTGCGGTGATCAAGCGCTCGGCAGCCACAGCGTCGCTGCTGCGGCATACCGGCAGAGCGGTCGTTTTTGAGGGTCTGGAAGACTTGACGAACAGAATAGACGATCCTACGCTGGATGTCGATGAAAGCTCAGTCCTTGTGCTCCGCAACGCCGGGCCTATAGGTGGTCCAGGCATGCCGGAGTGGGGTATGCTGCCGCTACCGCGCAAGCTGCTGGAAAAAGGTGTCCGAGACATGGTCCGCATTTCTGACGCGCGGATGAGCGGCACCCATTACGGTACGGTTGTGCTGCATGTCGCGCCGGAAGCTGCGGTGGGTGGACCACTCTCCCTTGTGCGGGATGGGGACTTGATTGAGTTGGATGTGGCTGCCGGCAAACTGGATTTGCTGGTTGATGAGGCGATACTGGCTGAGCGTCGACAGGCCAACCCACTGCCAAATCCGGGTGCCAACCGGGGATGGCGACGCATTTTCAGCGACCATGTGCTTCAGGCCGACCAAGGATGCGATCTGGACCTGCTGCTAGGGAACGAGGGATCGATCGAGCCAGAAATCAATTGACATGGAAACGCCCCAACCGAACGATGCTCCCAGCCCAGTCGATTCAGCCTTGACTGAAGTCGAACTCTACCGAAAAATTCGACGAATGCTGGACGATGGAAAGCTCGAACCCGGTGATCGTTTGCCTACAGAGCGGGAGTTCGCCAAGCGCTATGGGACCACGCGTCACCTGATTCGGCGGGCCATTCAACGGTTGGAGGGCGACCTTAGGGTGGTGCGGCATGTGGGTCGGGGTACGTTTGTCAGATTGGACACACAGACTGAGGAGCAGGCCACTGAAGAGAATTCGGCGTCGAACACCGTGAGCCCGGTCGATGTCCTTGAAGCTAGGCTGGTGATTGAACCAGGCTTTGCAGATTTGCTTGTGGCCCGTGCCACTGCGAGTGATTTTCAGCGGCTAGATGCCTTGCTGCAGGCCATTGAGCGGGCCCAAGCGCAGCAGGATTTCCGCGAGGCTGGCTACCAATTTCACCTCGGACTGGCCCAAACGACCCGCAACCCCCTGCTGGTCAAGATATTCCGGATCGTGATCGAAGCCAGAGCCGCGGCTGGATGGGGCCGACTCAAAGGGCTGAACGACACAGCGCAAGCGCGGGCGGCGCAGGCCACCGCCAACCGTGCCATTTTGAGCGCCATCATGGAGCGCGACGCCGGCTTAACCAGAAAACTACTGCGCAATCACTTCGCTGCCATGCTCAGTGCGGTGGCCTTTCAGGAAGAGAATTAGCGCGTCCGGGCCGTAGGGTGTGTCGGGCCGGCCCTCTTTCAGGCATCGGCCGCGACAATACTCCCAATGAAAACCATCCGCCTGCGCCCTGGCAAAGAGCGCTCCCTGCTGCGCCGCCACCCCTGGATTTTTGAATCAGCCATCGCCCGTGGCGGGGCGGACGCTGGCGAGACGGTTCGGGTGGAGTCGGATGCGGGGGAGTTTTTGGCCTGGGCGGCGTTCAGCCCGACCTCCAAAATTCGCGCCCGGGTCTGGAGTTTTGACCAGGCGCAGCGCATCGATGCTTCTTTTTTCATAGCAACAGTATCAGCATCCATAAGGGCTAGAGCCCGATTTGATATAAATAGTGACGCCTTTCGGCTGGTCCATGGTGAGTCAGACGGCTTACCCGGCCTGATCGTTGACCGCTATGGCGACACCCTGGTGGCGCAGTTTCTTTCCAGCGGCGCCGAGCGCTGGAAAGCGGTGCTCGTGGATGCCCTGCTGGCGGCCACTGGGCTGAGTCTGCTGTACGAGCGTTCAGATGCCAGCAGTCGGGCCTTGGAAGGCCTGCCCGAAGTGACGGGCTGGTTGCGCGGCGCCGGGCCGGTGGGCGCCCCAGTGCCGCCGGTCGAGCTGGTGTTGCGAGAGCATGACTGGCGCCTGGCACTCAACATCGCCACCGGTCACAAGACCGGGTTTTACCTGGACCAGCGCGACAGTCGGCGCAAGTTTGCTGACGATACCCGCCGACTTGGCTTCGAGCGCGTGCTCAATTGTTTTTGCTACACCGGCGGCTTCACGGTGGCGGCCTTGACCGGCGGCGCTGGGCATGTGACCTCGATCGATTCCTCCGGACCGGCGCTGGCGCAGGCCGCGGCCAATGTCGCTTTAAATGGTTTTGATGCCCAGCGGGCCAGTTTTCTGGATGCAGATGTCAATGCGTCCTTGCGCCAGTTTGACCGCGAGGGCCAGCGATTTGATGCGATCGTGCTCGACCCGCCCAAGTTTGCCCCCACGGTGGCCCACGCCGAGCGCGCCGCGCGGGCCTACAAAGACATCAACCGGCTGGCTTTTAAGCTGCTGGCGCCCGACGGCGTGCTGTTCACTTACTCCTGCTCTGGCGGCATCAGCGCCGACCTGTTTCACAAGATCGTGGCGTCGGCCGGCAGCGACGCCGGCGTCGACGGCTTCATCACCGAACGCCTGGGTGGCGCCCCGGATCACCCCATGACCCTCAATTTTCCAGAGGGGGAGTACTTGAAGGGCCTGGTCGTGATGCGCCGCTGAGCACCCTCAAATTCCCCGCTAAACTTAAAGCCTCTGGTAAGCGCTTACTCGTCATTACCGCCCTGTTTCGTCATTCCCGCCCTTTCTCGTCATTCCCGCGTAGGCGGGAATCCAGGACTTCTTAGCCCACCCAGGATTGCCATGTCACTCATTCCCGCCACCATACTCACCGGTTTCCTCGGCTCAGGCAAAACCACGCTGCTCAAGCGCGTGTTGTCTGAGGCCCATGGCCAGAAAATCGCGGTGATTGAGAACGAGTTTGGAGAGGAAAACATCGACAGCGACATCCTGGTGTCCGACACCCAAGAGCAGATCATCCAGATGAGCAATGGCTGCATCTGCTGCACCATCCGCGAAGACCTGCGTGGCGCGCTGCGCGATCTGGCCGAGAAAAAACGCACCGGCGAGCTGGTGTTTGACCGGGTGGTGATCGAGACCACCGGCCTGGCCGACCCCGGCCCGGTGGCGCAGACCTTCTTCATGGACGACGAAATCGCTGAAAGCTACCTGTTGGACTCGATATTGACGCTGGTCGACGCCAAGCACGCCGCCATGCAGCTCAATGACCGTCAGGAGGCCCGACGACAGGTGGGGTTTGCCGACCAGATCTTCATCAGCAAGACCGATCTGGTAGCGCCGGCCGAGGTGGACGCGCTCATGCACCGGCTCAAGCACATGAACCCAAGGGCCCCGCAAAAAGCCGTGCATTTTGGCGAAGTCAGCCTGGCCGAGGTGTTTGACCTGCGCGGCTTTAATCTCAACGCCAAACTCGACATTGACCCTGATTTTCTGAAGGACGAGGTCCATGATCATGGTCATGACCATGACCACGACGGCCATGATGAGCATGTCCACGGCGAACACTGCGACCATCCCTCGCACCAGGATGAGCCTGCCGGCCACGGCCACCACCACCACCATGACGACGATGTCAAGAGCTTTGTCTTCAAGTCCGACAAGCCGTTTGACCCAGCCCGGCTGGAGGATTTTTTGGGGGCGGTGGTCAATATATACGGCCCCCGTATGTTGCGATACAAAGGTGTGCTGCACATGAAAGGCACTGATCGCAAGGTGATTTTCCAGGGCGTGCACCAGCTCATGGGCAGTGATCTCGGCCCAGCCTGGGGTGGCGACGAGGCGCGCGGCAGCAAAATGGTCTTTATCGGCATTGATCTGCCACGCGACATCTTCTTGCAGGGTCTGACGCAGTGCCTGGTGGTTTGAGTGGTGGCCAGGCGCCGCGTACAGGACCGAGTTTGCTTCGATTTTCCAATTGACTGTATTTGCCTTCCCGAAACCTGTACACTCGCGCGCCAAAGATGATCAGTAAAAGTACGCTGACTTAAGCGCTTTTCTGAAAATTTGAGGGTGATGAGGTGAAGGGGGATGGGGTGAGGGTGGAGCGGGTAGTCGCTACCAACGAGCCGCCCGCCAGTAGCATAGGCCTGCGCATTCTGTGAGGAGATACGACGTGAAAGCTGAGTCCGTAAAAGCCAAGGCAGCGTCCGCTAAGACCGCCTCATCGACCAAGGGCAAGCCGGTTGCTGCCCCTGCAGCCAAGCCCGTCGCCAAGGTGCCTGTGAAGAGCGTCCCCAAGGCAGCGCCCGCCAAAAAAGACCCGACGCCGGTTAAGACACCTGTCAAGCCAGCGCCAAACAAACCCGTGCAGGCCAAGGCTGCTGTGACGGTCAAGCCGGTTCAAGCGCCAGCAAAAGTCCAACCCAAGGAATCCGTGAAAGTTATACCAGACAAAGTTGCGACTGCCGAGGTTGTTGCCCCAGTTCAAACGAGTGCGTCGGTGCCGCCCCGTGCGGGACGGCCATCATCGCGCCTGGCGCAGCTGACCGTGCCTTCGATGGCCCAGTCGGTGGCGTCGACCGCCGCCAAAGCCAGTTACACCCAGACCATTCCGGCGCCGTTGATCGTGCCACCGTTAGCCTCAGCCATCAAGAAAGACCCGAAACTGGCCAACAACTGGAAAACCAAGCCGCTGGCGCAACTGACAGACGCTGACCTCATGGCCATGCCAGACGACGCCTACATGAACGACGTTCAGTTGGCCTATTTCCGGGGCAAGCTGGTGACTCTGAAGTTGGAAATTCAGAGCAATGCGGTCGACACCACTGAGCATCTGCGTGAGGACACGGTGGTTGTGCCCGACCCGGCCGACCGAGCCACCATTGAAGAAGAGCATGCCTTGGAGCTGCGCACCCGCGACCGGGAACGTAAGCTACTCAAGAAAATTGAGCAGTCCATCCTGCGCATCGACACCGGGGACTACGGCTATTGCGACGAAACAGGTGAATCGATCGGCGTTGGCCGCCTGCTGGCACGCCCCACGGCAACCCTGTCTCTGGAGGCTCAGCAACGTCGGGAGCTCAAGCAAAAAATGTTTGGCGACTGACCCGTCGCCAGCCTACTGAGAACCCTCGGCAGCGTGCATGTCCAAACCAGGCGGTAATGCGGGCTGGCTTGACCGGCTGTCAGGTCTGATGCACCGGGTTGGCGTGGCTGGCCGTCCAGACGCGACTCTGGCTGGCTCGGCTGAAAGCAGCTTTGGCAAGCGCGAGCTCAAGGAAACTATCGAGCGCAAACGCAAAAACGACCAAGCGCGGCGCGAGGAACTTGACCGACTTCGCCGTCTGAGGCGGCAGGGGCTGGGGGCCACCCCCCAGGTCGCAGGCACGGCCGCCGAGGCTTACTTTCACAGCAGTTTGATGCCCTACCCCGAGGCGCAATCGCTCACCATCCGAAAAATTGATGCGATTGAGGCCCAGATGTCGCGCCACTGGTGGAAGGGCCGGGTTGCCGGCGGAGGGGTTGGCATGCGCCCTTTGCCGTCGCCCGTCGAGGCCCATGCACCCACCAATACCGTTGCGCGTGACCTGGCCTTTGCCTCGACCCGGCTTAGCACCCGCGGCCCCAGCGCGGAGGCCTGGGAAGCTACCGCATTTGAAGCCACCCAGCTGGCGATTGCCATGGTTGACCCGCTGTCGCCAGCCGATGCCTGGCGGCCATCCGAGGCCGACCCCAGGTCGAGTGAGTTCATGGCCTCTGGCCTGTTGACCTTCGAGCCCTCAGCCCCGGTACCTGATGTCGAGCTGGAACAGGCGGCCCTGCGCTTTGCCAATGGCGACCTGGCGGGCGCCCAGCAGGCGCTGCACACGGCCTTGAGGGCGGCGCCGCCCGGATCTGGCGTTGCACTGCACTGGGCCGTGGCCCTGCTGGACTTGGGTCGCACCACCGGTCAGCGGGCGCTGTTCGACGCGACAGTCAGCGAGTATGGTCGGCATTTTGAGCGGGGTGTGCCGGTCTGGTTCTCGGTGCCGGACGCCCTGACGCCCCTGACGCCGAAGGACACGGAGGCTGCACCGTCAGCGGCCCGAGCGGTGGGTCTTTGGTGCAGTCCGAGCGTGCTGGAACCTGACGCCGTGGCCCAGCTGAGCGCCTGTCTGCTGCCCGTGGACTTGCCTTGGCAACTGGATTGGTCGCAGCTCGAGACAATAAGCACCCAGGCCGCACCTGACTTGCAGGCTCTTTTCGCCCGGTGGTGTGGCGAGCCGGTGGTGCTGAAATTTAGGGGTGCTGAGCGCCTGGAGCAAGCTCTGCGACAGCTGACGGCCTCTGGCGATCCGACCTTGCCCGTGGCCTGCTGGCGGCTGCGACTCGATGCCCTGCGCTTGCTGCAGCAGCGTGATGAGTTTGAGCTGGCTGCCCTGGACTTCTGCGTGACCCACGAAACTGCCCCGCCGCTCTGGGTGGCGCCGATCTGCCGGCTGCTGCCGTCGGTATCCTCAGCGTCCTCAACGCCGACCTCGCCCTTGCCGTCCCACGCACCCTCCCCGGGCACTGGCGCCGGGGCGACCCCAGAATGGATGCTGCGTGGTGAGTTGCGGGGGGACATCCCTGCCACACTGGCTGAACTGCAGCGCCCGCTGCCCCCGGGCGCGCCGGTCGCGGTGTCCTGTGCGCAGTTGGTTCGGGTTGATTTTTCGGCTGCCGGCTCGCTGCTGACCTGGACCATGGCGCACCATCAGTCTGGCGGCACAGTGCGTTTTGACGATGTGCCCTACCTGGTGGCGGCTTTTTTCCAAGTGATTGGCATCAACCAGCACGCCGAAGTGGTGCTGCGCACCCGTTAAGCTGGCTGTTTTTTTAACCGCGCCAACCCGACCTGAGACCCTCATGGAACAATTTCACGGCACGACCATCATCAGCGTGCGACGCAACACGCACGACGGCCCGCAGGTCGCCATCGGCGGTGACGGTCAGGTCACGCTTGGCAACATCGTGGTCAAGGGCACGGCGCGCAAGGTACGCAAGCTCTACCACGGCAAAGTGTTGGCTGGTTTTGCCGGCGCCACGGCCGATGCGTTCACTTTGTTCGAGCGCTTTGAGGCCAAGCTGGAGAAGCACCAGGGCCACCTGGTGCGCGCCGCCATAGAGCTGACCAAAGACTGGCGCACTGACCGGGTGCTGCGCCGCTTGGAGGCCATGCTGGCAGTGGCCGATCGCGAGGCCTCGCTGATCATCACCGGTAACGGCGATGTGTTGGAGCCTGAGCACGGCGTGGTCACCATTGGCTCGGGCGGCGCCTACGCGCAGGCCGCCGCCTTGGCACTGCTGAACCACACCGAGCTGTCGGCCGAGGACATCGTGCGCCGTTCGCTGGAGATTGCCGGCGAGCTGTGTATTTATACCAATATGAACCACACCATCGAGACTCTGCCATGACGCCACAGGACATCGTCGCTGAACTGGACCGGCACATTGTTGGGCAGGCCCAGGCCAAGCGCGCCGTGGCCATTGCGCTGCGCAACCGCTGGCGTCGCCAGCAGGTCGAGCCCGGGCTGCGCGCCGAGATCACGCCCAAGAACATCCTGATGATCGGCCCCACCGGGGTCGGCAAGACCGAGATCGCGCGGCGTCTGGCACAGCTGGCCGATGCGCCTTTCATCAAGGTCGAGGCCACCAAGTTCACCGAGGTCGGTTACGTGGGCAAGGATGTGGACGCCATCATCCGCGACCTGGCCGAGATTGCGGTCAAGCAGACCCGCAGCAGCGAAATGGCCAAGGTGCGCGAGCGTGCGCTGGACGCGGCCGAAGACCGGGTGCTGGACATCTTGGTGCCCCCGCCGCGCGGTGAGTTCGGCTTTCAGCCCGATGGCGAGCCCGAAAGCGCCACCCGCCAGAGCTTTCGCAAGAAGCTGCGCGAAGGCCAACTGGCCGCGCGCAGCATTGAAGTCGATGTGGTGCGGTCAGCCCCGGCGCTCGAAGTCATGGGCCCGGCCGGCATGGAGGAGATGACCGAGCAGCTGCGCGGCCTGTTTGGACAGATGGGGCAGGGCAAGCGTCAGACGCGCAAGCTGCCGATCGGCGAGGCGCTCAAGGTGTTGGCCGACGAAGAGGCCGCCAAACTGATCAACGAGGACGAGATCCGCGCCCAAGCGCTGCAGATGCTGGAGCAGAACGGCATTGTGTTCATCGACGAGATCGACAAGGTCACGTCGCGCAGCGAGGGGCAGGGCGCCGAGGTGTCACGCCAGGGCGTACAACGCGACCTGCTGCCCCTGGTGGAGGGCACCACGGTCACGACCAAGTATGGCCCGGTCAAGACTGACCACATCCTGTTCATTGCCTCGGGTGCCTTTCACCTGAGCAAGCCGAGCGACCTGATTCCCGAGCTGCAGGGGCGCTTTCCGATCCGGGTTGAGTTGCAGCCGCTCTCGGTACAGGATTTTGTGGCCATCCTGACGCAAACCCATGCCTCGCTGGTGCGCCAATACCAGGCGCTGCTGGCCACCGAAGACGTGCACATCGACTTTACAGAGGCCGGTATCGCGCGGCTAGCGCAGACCGCATTTGACGTTAACGAGCGCACCGAAAACATCGGCGCGCGCAGGCTCTCCACCGTGATGGAGCGTCTGCTCGACGAAGTCAGCTTCAACGCCACCACCCTGGCTGGCCAGACCGTGATGGTGGACGCCGCCTACGTAGACGCTCGGCTGGGCGAACTCAGCCGCGATGAGGACCTGTCGCGCTACATTTTGTAAACAGCGCGGCGGCCGGTGCCTGGCATTGGCTTCATCTTTCACTTTCACAAGCTGTGCTAAGTGCTTAATTTAGAACGAATTTCTGCCGGTTTTTACCGGAAGAATCGATTCTAAGTCCTTGATTTCATTGGAAAAAATTAGCGGTGACGGGCGCTAGACCATCGCTTTTCGTAAGATTTGCTGATACAGTGCAAAAAAGTGCAATTAAGTGGTGAAAAGTGCCGAGTACTTTCCTTTCTTGAGCAAATATCAAAAGTAGGTGCATCGTCGTGTTTCAAGGGGCTTCGTCATTGAGTCTGGATGCCAAAGGGCGCCTGTCGGTGCCGACCCGGTATCGTGACGTCCTGAGTGCGACGGCGGCTGGTCAGCTGACCTTGACCAAACACCCCCACGGTTGTCTGATGGTATTTCCGCGTCCCGAGTGGGAGAAATTCCGCGAACGGGTAGCCACCTTGCCGATGTCGGCGCAATGGTGGAAGCGCATCTTTCTGGGCAATGCGATGGACGTCGAGATCGATGGCACCGGCCGCGTGCTGGTGTCGCCAGAGCTGCGCGCCGCTGCCGGCATCACCCGTGACACCATGCTGCTGGGTATGGGTAACCACTTCGAGTTGTGGGACAAAACCACCTACGAGGCGCAGGAGGCGCAGGCGATGCAGGGCGCGATGCCCGACGTCTTCAAGGACTTTTCTTTCTAGGGCCGGCGGTGAACACAGCCTGGTCGCACACCACCGTTTTGTTGAACGAAGCCGTGGACGCTTTGCTGGGTGCGCCCGACTCGGCGGTCGGCACCTATGTGGACGCCACTTTTGGGCGTGGCGGTCACTCGCGGTTGATCTTGTCGCGCTTGGACGCTACCGGCCGGCTGGTGGCCTTCGACAAGGATCCAGAGGCGCTGTCCTCGGCGGCTGCGTTGCAGGACCCGCGCTTTTCGATCCGGCACCAGGCGTTTAGCCAACTGGGCGACATGCCGGCGGCGAGTTTGGCTGGTGTGTTGCTGGATCTGGGCATCAGCTCGCCACAAATCGACAACCCGGCGCGCGGCTTCAGTTTTCGCTTTGAGGGCCCGTTGGACATGCGCATGGACACCACGCGCGGTCAGAGCGTGGCGCAGTGGCTGCACACGGCCGAACTGAATCAAATAACGGAGGTGATACGTGACTACGGTGAAGAACGGTTTGCTGGCGCCATTGCAAAGGCGATTGTTGCTCGCCGACAGGAGCGGGGCCCCATATCAAACACCACCGAATTGGCCCAACTCGTGGCTGACACGGTCAAAACCCGCGAGCCGGGCCAGAACCCTGCAACGCGCACATTTCAGGCTTTTCGGATTTTCATCAACGCTGAACTTGAAGAGTTACAGCAGGCGTTAGCCGCCAGTCTTGACGTTATGGCGCCGGGTGGCCGCCTCGTGGTGATCAGTTTTCATTCGCTGGAGGATCGTATCGTCAAGCAGTTCATTGCCCATCACGCCAGCGATCCCTATGACCGCCGTACCCCGTTAGCCGCACCTCGCGTCATGAAGCTCAAAGCCCTGGCCCGCATCAAACCCAGCGCTGCCGAGGTGGCTGCCAACCCACGCTCCCGTAGCGCCATCATGCGGGTGGCGGAGCGGACCACCGCCTGACGCTATGGCAATGACGCGCCTGAACCTCCTTCTGTTGTTGGCCGTCATGGCCAGTGCCTTGTATTTGGTCAATGTGCAGTACGAGTCGCGCCGCCTGTTCTCTGCGATGGACAAGGCCCTCAGCGAGGCCCGCCTGCTGGAGACTGAAAACGAACGCATGCAGGTGGAAAAACGCGCCCAGGCCACGCCTTTGCGGGTAGAAAAACTCGCCCGAGAGCGCTTGCAGATGCGTGCGGCAACGCCCGCGATCACCCATTACGTAAGCGCTGGCAGCACGGCTGGCGCTGTCAGTGCCGCCCCGTCCGAGGCGGTTCAGCCATGAGCCGCAGCATCGCCTACACCTCCAGCCCGCTGTTGACCAGCCGGGCACCGGTCTGGCGCAGCAAATTGATCGTGGCGATGATTGCCCTTGGCTTTGGTGTGCTGGCAGCGCGTGCCGTCTACATCCAGGTGATTGAAAATGATTTTTTTAAGCACAAGGGGGTCGTGCGCTTCGGCCGCACGCTCGATCTGCCGGCCAACCGCGGCCGGGTGCTGGACCGCAACGGCCTGATTTTGGCGTCCAGCGTCCAGGCACCCAGCATTTGGGCTGTGCCTGAAGACATCGAGCGTGACCCGGTTCGGCTCAAGCAACTCGCCACCTTGCTCGAGCTGCCCTTGGCCGAGCTGGACAAGCGACTGGCCAACGAGGACAAGGGCTTTGTCTGGCTCAAGCGACAGGTCGATCTCAGTGTGGCCAAGGAAGTCATGGCCCTGGGAATCAAGGGGATTCACCAGAGAGAGGAGTACAAACGCCAGTACCCCGAAGGCGAGGCCGCTTCCCATGTGGTGGGATTCACGAATGTTGAGGACATCGGTCAGGAAGGCATCGAGCTGGCTTTCAACAAGGACCTGGCCGGGCGTGCGGGCTCGCGCCGGGTGATCAAGGACGGCCGGGGCCGGGTGGTGGAGGCGGTTGGCGAGCAGGTGTCGCCGGTTGACGGGCGTGACCTGCAGCTCAGCATTGACAGCAAAGTGCAGTTCTTTGCTTACCAGAAACTGCGCGACGCAGTGCTGCTTCACAAGGCCAAGGCTGGCAGCGTGGTGGTGCTCGATGTGCAGAGCGGCGAGGTTCTGGCGCTCGCCAACTACCCCAGCTATTCCCCGGCCTCGCGCCAAAACATGAGTGGTGAGCAACTGCGCAACCGGGCCTTGACCGACACCTTCGAGCCCGGCTCCACCATGAAACCTTTTGTCATCGGCTTGGCCCTGGAGAAAGGTCTCGTGACGTCGACGACCATGATTCAAACCGCGCCCGGACGGCTCAACATCGGCAACGCCACCATCAGCGATGCCCATCCGCACGGAATGCTGAGCGTCAATGAGGTGATCCAGAAATCGAGCAACGTCGGCACGGTCAAGATCGCGATGCAGATGCAGCCGCGCGACATGTGGACCCTGTTCAGCCAGGTCGGCCTTGGCCAAAAACCGCAATTGCCTTTCCCTGGCGCGGTCAGTGGCAAGCTGCGCGCGTATAAGACCTGGAAGCCGATTGAACAGGCCACCATGAGTTACGGCTATGGCCTGTCCACCAGCCTGTTCCAGCTGGCGCACGCCTACAGCGTTTTTGGTCGAGACGGCGAACTGGTGCCCGTCACCATGCTCAAGACAACTCAGCCCGCCGCTGGCGTGCGGGTGATGGAGACAGGGCACGCCAATGCGGTGCGCAACATGCTGCACCTTGCCGCCGGACCGGGCGGCACAGCACCCAAGGCGCAGACCATGGGCTACTCGGTGGGCGGCAAGACCGGCACCGCACACAAGGTTGAGGGTCGCGGTTACGCCGATAAAAAATACCGCGGCTTCTTTGTCGGCCTGGCGCCGATCGACAAACCACGCATTGTGGTGGCCGTGATGATTGACGAGCCCACGGCTGGCAAGTACTTTGGCGGTGATGTGGCCGCGCCGGTGTTCAGCGAAACCGTGCAGCAGACGCTGCGGCTGCTGGGCATCCAGCCCGACATGAACGTCAAGCCACAGATCGTGGCCCAAGCTGAGCCGGAAAGCTTCTGATGCAGTTGCTGCAATCGCCCGCTGAAGCCGCCCGTTGGTTGCGTGCGCGCGTGGGCGGCACCCTGTGTACCGACAGCCGGCGGGTGCGGGCGGGTGATGGTTTCATCGCCTGGCCCGGTGCCGCCAGCGATGCCCGCCGCTACGTGCCCGAGGTGCTGGCGCGCGGCGCGGCGGCCTGCCTGGTGGAGTGGCAGGGGGTAGAGGCCTTTGGCTTTGACGACGCCAGGGTGGCCGCGTGCACCACACTCAAGGCCAACAGCGGGCCGATTGCCGCAACCTATTTTGGCGAACCTTCTCAGCAGCTGGCCGTGCTGGCTGTGACCGGCACCAATGGCAAGACCTCCACCGCCTGGTGGTTGGCGCAAGCGCTGTCAAATTTAAAGCAAACTAAGCCCATCCCATGTGGCTTGATCGGTACCTTGGGTGTGGGTCGAGTGCCAGTGCCAGGGGTTGCGACTGCGTCTGACCGCATCGTCGCTACCGGCCTGACCACGCCCGACCCCGTGCTGCTGCAGCAAACCCTGCGCCACTTTGTCGACGCGGGGCTACAGGCCTGTGCCATTGAGGCCTCGTCCATCGGACTGGCCGAGCAGCGACTGGCCGGTACCCAGGTGCATACCGCCATCTTCACCAACTTCACCCAGGATCACCTGGACTACCACGGCAGCATGGCCGCTTACTGGGACGCCAAGGCCGCCCTGTTTCGCTGGCCTGGGCTGAGGGCGGCGGTGGTCAACATCGACGATCCCAAGGGCGCAGCATTGGCGACTCAGCTGGGCGGACAGGGCCTGGCGCTCTGGACCGTGTCCTGCACCGGGCCGGCCCGCCTTTGCGCCCAAGCCATAGAGCAGGGCCCGCAGGGCCTGTGTTTCACAGTCTGCGAGGGTGAGGTCCAGCATCGGCTGGCCACCGCGTTGATCGGCCACTACAACGTGGCCAACCTGCTCGGTGTGATGGCAACCCTACGCGCTTTGGGCGTGACCTTGAGCGATGTGGTGGCAAGCTGTGCCAACCTCAGCCCGGTGCCGGGCCGAATGGAGTGCCTGAGCGCGCCGGGCCAGCCATTGGCGGTGGTGGACTACGCCCACACCCCGGATGCCTTGGCCAAGGCTTTGCTGGCCCTGCGCCCTTTGGCCCAGGCTCGGAATGGGCGCCTGTGGTGCCTGTTTGGCTGTGGCGGTGACCGCGACATCAGCAAACGCCCGCTCATGGGGGCCATGGCAGCTGCCCATGCCGACCGTGTTGTGCTGACCAGCGACAACCCGCGCAGCGAGTCGCCCCGGGCCATCCTGGCGCAGATTCTGCCCGCGCTTAGCGCCCAGACCGGGGTGGTGGTCGAGCCTGATCGGTCGCTGGCGATCAGGCACGCGCTGGCCTTGGCAGCGCCCCGGGATGTGGTGCTGATTGCTGGCAAAGGGCATGAAGATTACCAGGAGGTGGCTGGGCAGCGGCTGCCGTTCTCCGATGCCGCAGAGGTACGCGCCGCATGGCTGCAGGCCGAGGCAGGAGTCGCGGCATGAGCGCCATGTTCAGCCTGGCACAAGCTCTGGCCTGGCTGCCTGGTGCCCGATTGGCCGGCGACGGCGCCGTGTCGGTGCAGCGCGTGCACACCGACACCCGCAGCCTCCAGCCCGGTGACTTGTTTGTGGCACTGCGGGGCGAGCGCTTTGACGCCCACGACTTTTTGGCCCAGGCGCATGCCAGCGGCGCGGTGGCGGCGCTGTGTGAATTTGGCGCGGCGGATCGGCTGGCAGCGGCTGGCTTGCCTGGGCTTCTGGTGCCTGACACCCGGCTGGCACTGGCGGCGCTGGCCAGCGCCTGGCGCGCGCAGTTCAGTTTGCCCTTGATCGCGGTGACCGGCAGCAACGGCAAGACCACGGTCACGCAGATGATTGCCGCCATTCTGCGCGCCTGGAAGCCGCAGGCCCATCTGGCCACCCAGGGCAACCTTAACAATGACATTGGCGTGCCGCTGACGCTGCTGCGCCTTCGCGCGCAGCATGAGGTGGCCGTGCTGGAACTGGGCATGAACCACCCCGGCGAGATCGCCGCGTTGGCAGCGCTGGTCCGGCCCACGGTCGCGCTGGTCAACAACGCCCAGCGCGAACACCTCGAGTTCATGGCCACGGTGGCGGCGGTGGCCCAGGAAAACGGTTCAGTCATCAGCGCCCTGCCGACCGACGGTGTGGCGGTGTTCCCGGCGCATGACACCTACAGCCCGCTGTGGACCGGCCTGGCCGGGGCGCGGTCAGTGCTGCGCTTTGCCGGTCATGTTGCCGGTGAAGGCACCAGCCCGGCTGCCGAAGTGCGCTGCACCGGCGCGCAGTGGTCAGGTGCGGCCTGGCAGGTGTCGGTTCACACGCCCGCCGGGCCATTGCAATACCCGTTAAACATTGCCGGCCGCCATAACGTGACCAATTCATTGGCTGCCGTGGCCTGCGCCGTCGCGGCCGGGGTGCCGCTGGCGGCCATGGCGCAGGGCCTGGCCGCTTTCGAGCCTGTCAAAGGTCGCTCGCGGGCTCGGCAACTCAGCGTCGCCGGTCGCGCGGTGACGCTGGTGGACGACAGCTACAACGCCAACCCGGACTCGGTGCAGGCCGCCATTGAGGTGCTGGCCGCGCTGCCGTCGCCACGCATTTTGGTGCTGGGCGACATGGGTGAGGTCGGCGACCAGGGGCCGCTGTTCCATGCCCAGGCCGGCGCCCTGGCGCAGCAGCTCGGCATTGAGCAGGTGTTCACGCTGGGCGCCCTGGCGCGTCACACCGCAGCCAGCGTCAGTACAGCCCGGCATTTCGATGACATGGCCACCCTGCAGGCCGCCGTATTGGCCGAATTGCCCCGCCTGGGCAGCTTGTTGGTCAAAGGCGCTCGTTTCATGAAGATGGAGCAGGTGATCGTGGCCCTTGAAGCCTCAGTGCAACCCCAGGAGGCAGCGCACCGTGCGGTCTAGCCCCGTAACCAGGACCCTGTCATGCTGCTAAGCCTGGCCCAGTGGCTGCAGTCGCTCTCGCCCGAGTTCGGCTTTTTCCGGGTGTTCCAATACCTGACCTTTCGCGCCGTCATGGCGGCCCTGACCGCCTTGCTGATGGGCTTGGCGGCGGGGCCCTGGGTGATCCGCCGTCTGACCGCGCTCAAGATCGGCCAGCCGATCCGGGGTTACGGTGTGGCGTCCCACCTGAGCAAAAGCGGCACGCCGACCATGGGCGGCGTGTTGATTTTGCTGTGCATCGCGGTCTCGACCCTGCTCTGGTTCGACCTGAGCAACCGCTTCGTTTGGATCGTCCTGCTGGTCACGCTGGGCTTTGGCGCCATTGGCTGGGCCGACGACTGGCGCAAGGTGGTGCACAAGGACCCAGAGGGCATGCGTTCGCGTGACAAGTACCTGTGGCAGTCTGTGATCGGCCTGGTGGCGGCGCTGTACCTGGTGTTCAGCATCTCGGAGAACTCCAACCTGCGGGTGCTTGAGTTGTTTTTTAGGTGGGTTCAGTCAGGCTTTGACATGGATCTGCCGCCCAAGGCCGGCCTGCTGCTGCCGTTTTTCAAGGAAATCAGCTATCCCCTGGGGGTATTGGGCTTTGTTGTCCTGACCTATTTGGTCATTGTCGGCTCTAGCAACGCCGTCAACCTGACCGACGGGCTGGATGGCCTGGCCATCATGCCGGTGGTGATGGTGGGCTCGGCGCTGGGGGTGTTCGCTTACGTGACCGGTAGCGCGGTCTACTCTAAGTACCTGTTCTTCCCGCACATTCCGGGCGCGGGCGAACTGCTGATCTTCTGCGCCGCCATGGCTGGCGCCGGGCTGGCGTTTTTGTGGTTCAACACCCACCCGGCCCAGGTCTTTATGGGTGATGTCGGCGCCCTGGCGCTGGGCGCGGCGCTGGGCACGATTGCGGTCATCGTGCGCCAGGAGATCGTGCTGGCCATCATGGGCGGCATATTTGTGGTCGAGGCCCTGTCGGTGATGCTGCAAGTGAGCTACTTCAAGTACACCCGGCGCAAGTACGGCGAGGGTCGGCGCATTCTGAAGATGGCGCCGCTGCACCACCATTTTGAGAAAAGCGGCTGGAAAGAAACGCAGGTGGTGGTGCGCTTCTGGATCATCACCATGCTGCTGTGTCTGGTGGGCCTGTCCACCTTGAAGCTGAGGTAAGCGGTGCTGCAACTGAAAGACCAACATGTGCTGATCCTGGGCCTGGGTGCGTCCGGCCTGGCGATGGCGCGTTGGTGCGCACAGGCGGGCGCGCAGTTGACCGTGGCCGACACCCGGCCTGAGCCGCCGGGGCTGGCCGCGCTGCAGCAGGAGTGGCCGGGCGTGCGCTTTGTCAGCGGCCCGCTGAGCGCCGACTTGGTAACGGGTACCCCGGTGCGTGCAGTGTTGCGCAGCCCAGGCCTGTCGCCGGCTGACGCTGCTCCTGTTTTAGAAGCAGCTAAGGCAAGCGGGCTGTGGCTTGGCGGCGAATTAGACCTATTTTCTCAGGCGCTGGCTAGCCTTCGGGCTGAGCGAGGCTATGCGCCCCAGGTGTTGGCCGTGACCGGCACCAACGGCAAGACCACCGTGACCGCCTTGACCGGGCAACTGGTGGCCCGGGCTGGCAAAACAGTGGCGGTGGCGGGCAACATCGGGCCGACGCTTTTGGACACACTGGGCCAGCATCTGGCCGCCGACAGCCTGCCCGAGGTTTGGGTGCTGGAGCTCTCCAGCTTTCAATTAGACGGTGTCACGGGATTTGAACCCACCGCCGCCGTGGTGCTGAACCTGAGCCAAGACCACCTGGACTGGCATGGCAGCATGGCCGCCTACGCCGGCGCCAAGGCCCGGGTGTTTGGCCAACAGGCCTTGATGGTCCTCAACCGCGACGACCCGCTGGTGATGGCCCTGTTGCCCGAACCGAGCCGGGCCCGGCTGCAGCGCCCGCAGTGGCGCGAGCACATCACCTTTGGTGGCGACCTGCCGCAGCGCCCGGGTGACTTCGGTATCGAAGCGGTCAATGGCATGGTCTGGTTGGTGCGCGCGCTGGAGGCCGACGAGACCCTCAAGCCGCGTAAAGGCGAAGCGCTGGAGCTGCACCTGCAACGGCTGATGCCAGCCGACGCCCTTCGCATCCGTGGCCTGCACAACGCCTTGAATGCCCTGGCCGCCTTGGCATTAAGCCAGGCCGCCGGCTGTGCCTTGGGTCCGTTGTTGTATGGGCTGCGCGAGTACCGTGGCGAGCCGCACCGGGTAGAGGCAGTCGCCGTCGTGCAAGAGGTGACGTATTTTGACGACAGCAAGGGCACCAATGTCGGCGCCACAGTGGCTGCCTTGAACGGCCTGGGTCAGGAGCAGCGCCTGATTGCGATTCTGGGCGGCGTCGGCAAGGGGCAGGACTTTGCCCCGCTGGCCGAGCCCGTGGCCCGTCATGCGCGCGCGGTGGTCTTGATCGGTCGCGATGCGCCGCTGATCCATGCGGCCCTGGCGCAGTCCGGCGTGCCCTTGTTTGAGGCCAGTTCCATGGGCGATGCAGTCGCTCGTGCGGCTGGCTTGGCCCATGCCGGAGACGCGGTCCTGATGTCGCCGGCCTGCGCCAGCTTTGACATGTTCGACAACTACGAGCACCGGGGCCATGCCTTTGCCGCGGCCGTGCAGGCACTGGCCGACGAGGTTGGTGTGATGAGCTTGGGGGCTGCTGCATGAGCGCGCAGACGGGTCTGCTGCAAGGTTGGATTGGCGGGTTGCGCAAACCGGCGGCTGATGTGCTGCCCGTGCGCCTGAGCGGCACGCGCCGCATGGATACGGTCAACCTGCCCAGCACGGTGAGCGGTGTCGACCAGGCCCTGGTCTGGGTCACGGTGACCCTCATGCTGTGGGGCTTGGTGATGGTGTACTCGGCCTCGATTGCCATGCCGGATAGCCCGCGTTTTGCCCGCTACACGCACAGCTATTTCTTGACCCGCCACGTGATGTGGCTGTCGCTGGGCGCCATCGCCGCCTTGGTGGCGTTCCAGGTGCCAGTGGCGCGCTGGGAAACGTCGGCGCGCTGGCTGTTCGTGGCCTCACTGGTGCTGCTGGTGTTGGTGTTGATACCCAATGTCGGCAAAGTGGTCAATGGTGCGCGGCGCTGGATCGCGCTCGGGCCGATCGGCTTTCAGCCGTCTGAGCTGGCCAAATTCGCCGTGCTGCTGTATGCGGCCGACTATATGGTGCGCAAGATGGAAGTGAAAGACCGCTTCCTGCGCCATGTGACACCTATGGGGGCTGCGGTCGCGCTGGTCGGGGTGCTGTTGCTGGCTGAGCCCGACATGGGGGCCTTCATGGTGATCGCCGTGATTGCCATGGGCATCTTGTTCCTGGGTGGCGTCAATGCCCGCATGTTCTTTGTGATCGCTTTTGGGCTGCTGGTGGCCTTTGGCCTGATGATCGCCGTGAGCGATTGGCGGGCCGAACGCATCTTTGCCTACCTGGACCCGTGGAGTCAGAAAAATGCCCTGGCCAAGGGCTTTCAGCTGACGCATTCGTTGATTGCCATTGGTCGTGGCGAGATCTTTGGCGTGGGACTGGGCGGCAGCGTCGAGAAATTGCATTGGCTGCCAGAGGCGCATACCGACTTTCTGTTGGCGGTGATTGGCGAAGAGTTCGGCCTGGTGGGGGTGCTGTGCGTGCTTGGCCTGTTTTTGTGGCTGACCAGGCGCATCATGCACATCGGTCGCCAGTCGATCGCGCTGGACCGGGTGTTTGCCGGGTTGGTGGCCCAGGGTGTGGGAATCTGGGTGGGCTTCCAGTCCTTCATCAATATGGGGGTGAACCTGGGTGCTCTGCCGACCAAGGGCCTGACGCTGCCGCTGATGAGTTATGGCGGCTCCGCTATTTTGGTCAACCTGATTGCCGTCGCTGTGGTGCTGCGCATTGACCACGAAAACCGCATTCTGATGCACGGGGGGCGGGTATGAAAAGCGCCTTGATCATGGCCGGCGGCACGGGCGGGCACATTTTCCCGGGGCTGGCGGTGGCGCAGGCGCTGCGCGAACGCGGCTGGCGCGTGCACTGGCTGGGTGGCACCGGCAGCCCCAGCCAACCCAGCATGGAAAGCCAGCTGGTACCGCCACAGGGCTTTGCTTTTGAGGCCATTGATTTCTCGGGCGTGCGAGGCAAAGGCTTGCTCACGCTGGCGTTGTTGCCGCTGCGGCTGCTGCGCGCTTTTTGGCAGGCGCTGCAGGTGGTGCGCCGGGTCAAGCCAGACGTGGTGGTGGGGCTGGGGGGCTTCATCAGCTTTCCGGGCGGCATGATGGGGGTGCTGTGGGGCAAGCCGCTGGTCCTGCATGAGCAAAACTCGGTCGCGGGACTGGCCAACAAGGTGCTGGCTGGTGTGGCCGATGCCATCTTCACCGCCTTCCCCCAGGTTCTGGCCAAGGGGCTATGGGTCGGTAATCCGCTGCGCAGCGCTTTTCTTGGGATACCCGAGCCGGCTCACCGCTTTGCCGGGCGCAGCGGGCCGCTGCGGGTGCTGGTGCTGGGCGGCAGCCTGGGCGCGCGCGCCCTCAATGACCTCGTGCCACGCGCCTTGGCGTTGTTGCCGCCGGAGCAGCAGCCGCAGGTCACGCACCAGAGCGGCCAGCGCCAGATCGACGACCTGCGGGCCAACTACGCAGCCGCTGGCGTGAAGGCCGAGCTCACCCCCTTCATTGACAACACGGCGCAGGCTTTTGCAGAGGCCGACCTGGTGATCTGCCGCGCCGGCGCCAGCACGGTGACCGAGCTGGCCGCCGTCGGCGCGGCGGCGGTGTTCGTGCCGTTCCCGTCGGCGGTGGACGACCACCAGACCCATAACGCCCGTTTTTTGGTCAGCCAGGGTGCCGGCTGGCTGCTGCCGCAGCCGGGTTTGACGCCGCAACGGCTGGCCGCGATGCTGGCCACCTTGACCCGCGAAGAGCTGCTGGCCTGCGCCACTCGGGCCCGCGAGTTGGCCAAAACCGAGGCCACCAACGCGTTGGTGGCCGCCTGCGAGGCATTAACCCCATGAAGCACGCTGTGCGCCATATCCATTTTGTTGGCATCGGCGGCGCCGGTATGTCGGGCATTGCCGAGGTGCTGCTGAACCTGGGCTATGAGATCTCGGGCTCTGACCTGGCCGACAGCGCCACCCTGCGCCGGTTGGCGGGTCTGGGGATACAGACCCAGGTGGGTCACCTGGCCAGCCATGTGGCCGGCGCTGACGCGGTCGTCACCTCAACCGCCGTGAAGGCCGACAACCCCGAGGTGTTGGCCGCGCGGCAGCGGCGCATTCCAGTGGTGCCGCGCGCCCTGATGTTGGCCGAACTGATGCGCCTGAAGCGGGGCATTGCCATCGCCGGCACCCACGGCAAGACCACCACCACCAGCCTGGTGGCCAGTGTGCTGGCAGAGGCCGGCCTGGACCCCACCTTTGTGATTGGTGGCCGGCTCAACAGTGCCGGCGCCAACGCCCGGCTGGGCCAGGGTGATTACATCGTGGTCGAGGCCGACGAATCTGACGCCTCGTTCCTCAACCTGTTACCGGTCATGGCGGTGGTGACCAACATCGACGCCGACCACATGGAGACCTACGGGCACGACTTTGGCCGGCTCAAGCAGGCCTTTGTTGACTTTTTGCACCGCATGCCTTTTTACGGCACAGCGGTCCTGTGCACTGACGACGCCGCCATCCGTGAGATCGTGCCCCAGGTCACCTGCCCGGTCACCAGCTACGGGTTCGAAGAAGGCGCCCAGGTGCGGGCTGTTGAGGTGCGCGCGGTGGGCGGGCAGATGCAGTTCACGGTGCAGCGCCGCAACGGCGTGGTGCTGCCCGACCTACCGGTGGTGCTGAATCTGCCAGGCCGACACAATGTGCTCAATGCGCTGGCGGCCATCGCGGTGGCCGTCGAGCTCAATGTGCCAGACGACGCCGTCCAGCAGGCACTGGCTAATTTCAAGGGCGTGGGACGCCGATTCCAGCGCTATGGCGAAGTCGCGGCCAGCACTGGCGGCAGTTTTACGCTGGTCGATGACTATGGTCACCACCCGGTCGAGATGGCAGCCACCTTGGCGGCGGCACGCGGTGCCTTCCCTGGGCGGCGCCTCCTGCTGGCGTTTCAGCCCCACCGCTACACCCGAACGCGGGATTGTTTTGAAGATTTCGTGCGGGTGATCGGTTCGGCCGACGCCGTTCTGCTGACCGAGGTCTACGCCGCCGGCGAAGCCCCGATCGTCGCAGCAGACGGCCGCAGCCTGGCGCGGGCGTTGCGGGTGGCGGGCCGGCTGGAGCCACAGTTTGTCGACGACATTGCCCATCTGCCACAAGCCATTGCCGACTACGCCCGCGCCGGTGACGTGGTCTTGTGCATGGGCGCCGGCTCCATCGGCGGTGTGCCAGCACGTGTGCTGAGTTTGCTATCAATTACAGAGCATAAAACCCAGGAGGGACATGGGTTGTGAGCCAATTTGATGTTGGAAAAGTAGCGATTCTGATGGGCGGCACCTCGGCCGAGCGCGAGGTCTCGCTCATGTCGGGTCAGGGCGTGCTGCAGGCCTTGCGTTCCATCGGGGTCGACGCCTACGCCTTTGACCCGGCTGAGCGCGGCCTGGCCGAGTTGCGGCGCGACGGCTTTGCCCGCTGTTTCATTGCCCTGCACGGGCGCTACGGTGAAGACGGCACGGTGCAGGGCGCGCTGGAGCTGCTCGGCATGCCCTACACCGGCTCAGGTGTGATGGCGTCGAGTATCGCCATGGACAAGGTCATGACCAAGCGACTCTGGCACGCGCAGGGCCTGCCGACACCGGCCCATGTGCTGCTGCCAGGGGACGCCTTGCCTGCCGGCCAACTGGCGGCCGTCTGCCAGCAATTGGGTCTGCCGCTGATCGTCAAGCCGCCGCACGAGGGCTCGTCGATCGGTGTCAGCAAGGTTGCGCAGGCCGAGCAGTTGGCGCCGGCAGTTCAACTGGCCGCCCGCTATGACGCCGAGGTGCTGTGCGAGGCCTTTATCGAGGGCGAAGAGGTGACCTGCCCGGTGCTGGGCAGCGGGGCTCAGTCGCGCACGCTGCCGGTGGTGCGTATTCAGGCGCCGCAGGGGGCCTATGACTACCAGAACAAATACTTTACCGACGTGGTGCAGTACCACTGCCCCAGCGGCCTGCCTGCAGCCGAGGAAGACGAGATTTCCCGCATCGTGCTGGCGGCCTACCGTGCCCTGGGCTGCCGTGGCTGGGGCCGCGCCGATTTGATGATCCGGGCCAGCGACCGCCAGCCCTTCTTGCTGGAGATGAACACCTCGCCCGGCATGACCACGCACTCACTGGTGCCGATGTCGGCGCGGGCTGCGGGCATCGACTACCCGGCCCTGTGCCTGGCTGTTTTGGAGCAAGCCACGCTGGACTATGCGCGGGCGCCTGTTGCGGCCGGGACGCTGCCATGAACAAAACCCTGCCTGTCGACATCCGGCTGATGCAACTCACAGCGCAAGGCTTGTGGCTTGTCTTCGCTGGGCTGGTGCTGGCGGGCACGGTCGTCTTTGTCTCGCGGCATGCCGCCTTTGCGCTACGTGGTATCACGATCAGCGGCGATGTCACCCACAACAATGCCCTGACGCTGCGGGCCAACGTGGCGCCGCACCTGAGCGGTACATTTTTCACACTTGATCTGGGGCGTGCCAGGAGCGCCTTTGAGGCAGTGCCCTGGGTGCGCCAAGCGGTGGTGCAGCGTGAATTTCCGAACCGCTTACGGGTGCGGTTGCAGGAGCACCAGGCGGTGGCGTATTGGGGGTTGGAGGGGGAGTCCCGCCTGGTCAATAGCTTTGGCGAGGTATTTGAGGCCAACGTCGGCGAGGTGGAGCACGATGGCCTGCCTCGTCTGCAAGGGCCAGACGGCCAGTCGGCCCAAGCTTGGGAGGCGTTCCAGGCCTTGCAGCCCCTGTTCGAGTCGATGGACCTGGCCTTGGAGCAGCTCGATCTGAGCGGCCGCGGCAGTTGGCGCGCACGGCTCGACACCGGCGCGGTGATCGAACTCGGCGCCGGCAGCCTGCCCGAGGTGCAGGCCCGCACCCAGACATTTTTGAAGTCGCTGACCCAGGTCAGCGCGCGTTATGGGCGCAAGCCCGAGGCGCTGGAGACGGCGGATTTGCGCCATCGGGACGGTTATGCCCTGCGAATGCGTGGTGTAACGACCCTGGCGCAGGATGCAAGCAAAAAGTAGTGGCAACCCCAACAGCAGGTGACGACATATGGCGAAAGAATACAAAGACTTGGTCGTAGGCCTTGACATTGGTACCTCCAAGGTCATGGCCGTTGTGGCCGAAGTGCTGCCCAACGGCGAGCTCAAGCTCGCCGGCCTGGGCATCGCCGCCAGCAACGGGCTCAAGCGTGGCGTGGTGGTCAACATCGACGCCACGGTGCAGAGCATCCAGCAGGCGCTCAAGGAGGCCGAGCTCATGGCTGATTGCAAGATCACCCGGGTCTACACCGGCATCACTGGCAGTCACATCCGAGGCATGAACTCCAGCGGCATGGTGGCCATCAAAGACCGCGAGGTCACCGCCGCCGACGTGGCCCGGGTGGTTGAGACCGCCAAGGCGATCAACATCTCGACCGACCAGCGGCTGCTGCTGGTCGAGCCGCAAGAGTTCATCATCGACGGCCAGGATGTGCGCGAACCGATTGGCATGAGCGGTATCCGGCTCGAGGCCAAGGTACACATCGTGACCGGCGCCCAGAGTGCGGCCGAAAACATCATCAAGTGCGTGCGCCGCTGCGGGCTGGAGGTGGAGCAGTTGATGCTCAACCCGCTGGCCAGTAGCCTGTCGGTCCTGACCGAGGACGAGCGCGAGCTCGGTGTGGCGCTGGTCGATATCGGCGCCGGCACCACCGACATTGCCATTTTTACCAACGGCGCCATTCGACACACCGCCGTGATCCCGATTGCCGGCGACCTGATCACCAGCGACATTGCCATGGCTCTGCGCACACCCACCAAAGACGCCGAAGACATCAAGGTGGAAAACGGCTACGCCAAGCAGTTGCTGGCTGACCCGAACACGCAGGTCGAGGTGCCCGGCCTGGGCGACCGGGCCCCGCGCATGCTCAGCCGTCAGGCCCTGGCCGGTGTGATCGAGCCGCGCGTCGAAGAGATTTTCCAGCTGGTGCACCAGGTGCTGCGGGACTCCGGCTTTGAAGAAATGCTCTCAAGCGGCATCGTGTTGACCGGCGGCAGCTGCATCATGCCGGGCATGGTGGAGCTGGGCGAAGATATTTTCCTCAAGCCGGTACGCCGGGGCATCCCCAAGTACGTTAGCGCGCTGGCCGACATGGTGGCACAACCGCGCGCCGCCACCGTGATGGGGCTACTTGAAGAGGCGCGCATGGCCCGGCTGCGCGGTTTCAAGGTCGCGCAAAAAAATGGCTCTATGAAAACAGCAGTCGGCCAGTTCAAGGACTGGTTTACCAGGGTATTTTGATGGCCTGCCCGAGCTACCAATCCTTGTGGCGCCAGCGCGCCAGTCCTCCAGGGCGCTGGCGGTGTATCGGCCCGCCTGGGTGACCCCGAAGTCGAATTGAAAACAACAGAACCACTTTTTTAGCAACTGCAACTTACTTACTTTCCAGGAGAACAAAAATGCCTATCGAAATGATCGAAGAAGAAGCTTTCAACCAGGGCACCCGGATCAAAGTCATTGGCGTCGGCGGCGGCGGCGGCAACGCCGTCAGCCACATGATCAACAGTGAGGTGCGGGGCGTCGAGTTCATCTGCGCCAACACTGACGCTCAGGTGCTTGATGGCCACGGCGCCCATTGCGTTATTCCGCTTGGCCGCACCGGCCTCGGCGCCGGCGGCATACCTCAGCGGGGCCGCGAAGCGGCCGAGCTCGCCATTGAGGACATTCGGGCCGCCATCGACGGGGCGCACATGTTGTTCATCACCGCCGGTATGGGTGGCGGTACCGGCACCGGCGCCGCGCCTGTGATTGCCCGGGTGGCCCGTGAGATGGGCATCCTGACGGTGGGGGTGGTGACCAAGCCCTTCGAGTTCGAGGGTGACAAACGCATGAGCAATGCAGAAGCCGGCCTGGCCGAACTGGAGGCCAATGTCGACTCCCTGATCGTGGTGCTCAACGAAAAGTTGATGGAAGTGCTGGGCGATGATGCGACCGAGGACGAAGCCTTTGCCCGTGCCAACGACGTGCTCAAAAACGCGGTGGGCGGCATTGCTGAAATCATCAACGTGAAGGGCCATGTGAACGTCGACTTTGAAGACGTGCGCACCGTGATGGGCGAGCCGGGCAAGGCCATGATGGGGACCGCCCAAGCCGCCGGTCCGGACCGGGCCCGTATTGCTGCCGAACAGGCCGTGGCCTGCCCGCTGCTTGAAGGCATTGACCTCTCGGGTGCAAAGGGCGTGCTGGTGCTGATCACCGCCGCCAAGGGGTCGCTCAAGTTGCGCGAATCCGGCTTGGCGATGAACACCATTCGGGCTTTTGCCTCGCCTGATGCCCATGTGATCTACGGCACCGCCCACGACGACTCCCTGGGCGACAACATCCGGGTCACGGTGGTTGCCACTGGCTTGTCGCGCCAGGGCGCCAACCGGGCCAAGCCACAACTGCAAGTGCTGCGCACCGGTACCGACAACACACCGTTCCATGTGCCGACGCTCAACATCGCCAACGCCTCGGGCGCGCCGGTGGCCTCTCTCGGCGGCGCAGGCGCGTCGGTACCCGGCAGTATGGGCAGGGCACAGCCCGACTACCATGACATGAAGCGGCCCAGCGTCTGGCGCCAGCGTGACCGCACTCAGGCCGCGGCCAAAGTCGATGCGCTGTCATCTGGCGGCATGGAAGACTTTGAAATCCCCGCCTTTCTGCGCAAGCAAGCCGATTAGTAAAATACAAGGGTGCTGCAACAACGAACCCTCAAAACCCTGACGCGCGCCGTTGGTGTCGGGCTGCACAGCGGGCAGCGGGTAGAGCTGACCCTGCGACCGGCGCAGCCCGATACTGGCATTGTGTTTCGCCGCGTCGATCTGCCCGAGCCAGTGGACATCATGGTGTCGGCGGCGGCTGTCTCCGACACCCGGCTCGCCAGCACGCTGTCCCACGGCAACGTCAAGGTCCACACGGTGGAGCATCTGATGTCGGCCTGCGCCGGGCTGGGGGTTGACAACCTGTATGTAGACATCACGGCCGAGGAGGTGCCCATCCTCGACGGCTCAGCCGCGTCTTTTGTGTTTCTACTCCAAAGTGCGGGTATCGTGCTGCAAAATGCACCGCGCCGTTTTATCCGGCTGCTGGCGCCTGTCGAAGTGCGCGAGGGCCTGGGCGCAGCAGAAAAATGGGCCCGGCTTGAACCCTTTCATGGCTACCGGCTGAGCTTCGAGATTGATTTTTCACACCCGGCGGTGGATGCCACCGGCCAGCGCGTGGTGTTCGACATGAGCACCGACTCTTACTCGCGCGACATCGCCCGCGCCCGCACCTTCGGCTTCACCAAAGACGTCGAGATGATGCGCGCCAATGGCCTGGCGCTTGGCGGCGGGCTGGACAACGCCATTGTGATGGACGACTACAAGGTGCTCAACGCCGAAGGCTTGCGCTATGACGACGAGTTCGTCAAGCACAAAATCCTGGACGCCATGGGCGACTTGTACCTGGTGGGCAAGCCGCTGCTGGCCAGCTACAGCGCCCGGCGCTCCGGCCACGCGCTCAACAACCGCCTGCTGCACGAGCTGCTGCGCCGGCCCGAGGCCTGGGATGTGGTGAGCTTTGACGACGAAAAACGCGCACCTTCCGGCTTTGCGCAGCTGGCGCGCGCCTGGTAACCGGCGGAGCCCCTGACCCATGCTTAGCGGCTGCGCCCTGCCTTGTACTTGCCGCTGCCAGCGCCTAGCACGCCATCGGCCTGGGCCAGCCGGGCCATGGCCTTGGCGGCGTGGGCGTGGGTGATGGCCAGGCCCAGGGCATCGGCGGCGTCGGGCCCGGGCAGGCCGGGCAGGGCCAGCAGGCGGCGCACCATCTCCTGAACCTGTGTTTTGTCGGCCCTGCCGTAGCCCACCACGGCCTGCTTCATCTGCAGGGCGGTGTACTCAGCCACCGGCAGCTGGCGTGACACCAGCGCCGTGATGCAGGCGCCGCGCGCCTGGCCCAGCAGCAGTGTGGACTGCGGGTTGACGTTGACAAACACGATCTCGACCGAGGCGCAATCCGGTTGGTAGCGCGTGCTCACCTCTACCAGGCCGTCAAACAGCACCTTCAGGCGCTCCGGCAGTTGGCCTTTGTCCAGGTGGGTGGTGCTGATGGTGCCGCTGGCCACGTAAGCCAACTCGGCCCCGGTCACATCAATCACGCCAAAGCCGGTGGTGCGCAGGCCGGGGTCGATGCCAAGGATTCGCATGGTGGGAGATCCGGGGATGTTCAGGGCAGCTGCGCCTTGGGCAGCCGCTCCACAATCACGGCCGCCCGCTCGGCCAGGTAGCCCGAATTGGGCAGCTTCTCAAAATAGCGCGGCCGCGGCAGCATCACGGCCAGGCGAGCGGCCTCAAGGGCGGTCAGTTTGGCCGCCGGTTTACGGAAATAGTGCTGGGCTGCGGCTTCGGCACCAAACACGCCCTCACCCCACTCCACGCTGTTGAGGTAGATCTCAAGGATCCGTTGCTTGCTGAGCAGGGCCTCCAGCAGCAGTGTCAGTACAAACTCCTGGCCCTTGCGCAGCAGCGTTCGCTCACCGGACAAAAACAGGTTCTTGGCCAGTTGCTGGGTGATGGTGGAGCCACCCACCACCTTGGGCGCACGCCCTGATTTAGCCGTGGCAGTGGCGTTGGCTTTGGCGCCGCCCTTGGCTGTGGCCGCAGCTGCGCTTTTCGCGGCACGGGCTTCGGCCTGAGCGTTTTTCTGCCAGGCTTTCTCCAGCGCCTCCCAGTCCACGCCGTCGTGCCCGGAAAAACCATCGTCTTCGCTGGCAACTACCGCCCGCTTGAGGTGGTCAGAGATCTGCCCGTAGCCCACCCATTGCTGGCGCCATTGCAAACGGTCTTTTTCGGTCAGTATGCGCCATGCCTCGGAACGCTGAAAGGCGGTGGACTGCGGGTCCAGCACCGCCATGGCCGCGATCCTCAGCACAAAAAACAGCTGCAGGGCCAGCAGGGCCAGCAGCAGCAGGGCCAGCCAACGCAGCAGTGCCCTCACGGTCGTGCCCCACCTGCGGTGAGCTGGGTTTCCAGTACTTCTTCCCGGGTGAACTTGAAGCGTGACACCACCAGAATCTGATCGGCCCGGAGGCGCATTTCCTCGTTGAAGCGGCCAAACGGCGCAGCAGCCCGGGCAATGGCCTCAGCGCGCCGGTCCAGCGCCCGGTTGCCGGAGCTGGAAACCACCTCGGTACCGATCAGGCGACCATCGTGGTTAACCGTGACGATCATGGTCAACTCCCCATACAGTTTTTGGCCGCCAAGTTGGGGGAAGTTTTCGGTGCCTTTGTCTTCAATCGCCCGGCGCAGGTGGTCGTAATAGGCTGCATACACCGCCTCACGGGTGGCCGGGCTGATGTAGCGCCGCTTGGGCCGGGCGTTTTCTTCGTTGATCCGGCGCTCGATCTCGCCCAACACCTTGACCAACTGGCGCCGTTTTTCCTCGCGCTGCACCTGCTCGGCGGAACTGTCCGGCCGAGCCGGGTCGGGTGGGGGCAGCGCAGCCAGCTGCTTGCGCACCTGCGCCAGGAGCAGGGTTTGCTGCTCTTGCAGGGTTTGCAAGGTGCGTCGCGCTGCTTCCTGGGCGTCGTCACCACTTTCAGTGCGCAGCGAGGGCGGCAGCGGGCTGGTGGCACGGCCTTGCGCCGCCTCGCCACCGCCGGCCATGGTGGCCTGGGCAATGGCCTGCGCCTTCTCAGGCTTTTCTGCCGTGCGGGCATTCACCAGGATCACCTCCAGCGGCGCCTCCTCGAACACCCGTTTGAAGGTTTCGGGGTCCACCAGGCGAAGCGTCAATAAGGCGGCGTGCAGCGCCAATGAGACGGCCAGCGCCAGTTGCAGGGGGCTGAACCGGCGCAGATTCACGGCGCCGGCGGATCACTCGCGCCAGGGTTCACCGCCGTGTCTGGCTCTGCGAGGTCAACGGCGATCGCAATCGGGCCAGCCACCTCGTTGTCGTCATCGCCTTCGTCGGCTTCGGCATCGGCAGCGTCGTCGGGCGCAGCGTCCAGCCGGACCAGCACCGTGGCGCTGATGTCCAGGCTAACCTCATCAATCTCCCCCAGCCGCACCCGCACCCGCGCGCCGCGCGGCAGACCCGCCGCCCCCAAGAGCGGCAGCACCAGGGGCAGCGTGTCGGCACGGGCCAGGTTGTCTTTGAACAAGGTCACATCCAGCTCGGTCAGGCCCTGCTGCTGCAGGTATTTCAGCGTCCAGAATCGTTCCATGGCGCCCTGGTAGCCGTTGTAGGCAGCGTAGGCCGCGTCAAAGCTGGAGATGATGGCAAACAGGTCGGTGTCACGGGCCTTGAACGGCGCCGCCAGCGCGGCCGTCTTGCCGTGGCGCACGCAGGCAATGATCTGCCACTGGTTCACCAGGTCGGTGTAGCGGCGCAGCGGCGAGGTGCTCCAGGCATAGCTCGGCACGCCAATGCCGGCATGCGGCAGCGCCTTGGTGCCCATACGCACCTTGACGCCCGGCAACAGCGAGGCCTGGCTGCGGTAAATGCCGGGCACGCCCAGCTCGGCCAGCCAGCCGCCCCAGGTGCTGTTGGCCAGGATCATGGCCTCAGCAACGATCAGGTCCAGCGGCGCGCCGCGCATGCGGGTGCTGATCTGCACCTGCTCGTGGCCCTGTGGTTCCTGGCCGTCGTTACCCAGCAGCCGAAAGTTGTAGTCAGGCCGGTTGAAGGTCTCCGGCTTGCCGCGCACCTGTTCCCGGCCGGCCTTCAGGTGCTTGGCCAGTCGATGCAAAAATGATAGCGAAGAACGCTTATCCGACAAGGCTTCCGGCTCGATTTCATGTAAAAAACTTGGGTCCTGCAGCCAGACCTCGGTGACCACGGCATCCAGCTGGTCATGCCGCAAATTGGCCACAATCGGCACCCGCTCCAGCCGGGTCTCGCTGCTGCTCACCGCCAAGGTGGCTTCGTCCAGCGTCACATACAAAGATACCGCCGGGCAATCGCGCCCCTCTTGCAGGGTGTAGCTCTGCACCACCTCGTCGGGCAGCATGGTGACCTTGTAGCCCGGCATGTACACGGTAGACAGGCGCTCGCGCCCCAACTTGTCGATGGCACTGCCCGGCAGCACGGCCAGGCCCGGTGCGGCAATATGAATGCCCACCGTGACCACGCCGCTGCCCAGGCCCGTTACCGACAGCGCGTCATCAATCTCGGTGGTGGCCGAGTCATCTATCGAGAAAGCCTGGGCTGCCGCCAGAGGCAGCTCGTCACGGATGGGTGGGGCCGCCAGCGACGCAAAACCCGTGCCGCGCGGAAAGTTCTCCAGCAAAAAGCGCCGCCAGTGGAACTGGTAGGGCGAGTCGATGGCACCAGCGCGCTGCAGCAGCTCCAGCACGCCGAGTTGGGTAGCGCGCGAGGCCTCCACCACCGCCTTGTACTCGGGCGCGTTTTTGTCGGGTTTGAACAGAATTTTGTACAGCTGCTCGCGCACAGGCGCCGGGCATTCGCCCTGGCTCAGTTGCTGCACCCATTGTTCAATCTGTAAGGCCAGTTGCTTTTTCTTCTCAATCGCCGCCAAGGCCTGGGCAATCACCTCGGCCGTTGCCTTGCGAAAGCGCCCCTTGCCGGCTCGGCGAAAGTAATGCGGCGCCTCAAACAGCCGAAGCAGCATGGCCACCTGCTGTTCCAGCGTGGCGTTAACTGAGAAATAGTCGCGCGCCAGATCGGCAAAACCAAACTCGTCCTCAGGCGAAAACTCCCAGGCCAATTCCAGCTCAATCTCTTGGCTGAGCGCCTGCGCCTGAGCCAGCAAAGCGGCCGGCGCCGGCTTCTCGAACTTCAGCAGCATGTTGGCGCCCTTGACCTTGACGCGCTTTCCACTGTCCAGCTCCACCTGCGCCGAAGTGTCCGCCTCAGACAACACCCGCCCGGCCATGAATTTGCCGGTTTCTTCAAACAATAAGTACATGACGTGGATTGTCCCTGCAAATGCGGGTGGCGCCGCGCTGACCGTCATCCCCAACGCCCAACCCCGTCATCCCCGGCCCGACCGGGGATCCATGCCACCCAAACGATCGTCATCCCCGGCCCCGACCGGGGATCCATGGCCCCTGGGACGATCCCCAACGAGTAAGCATCGACACAAAAAAAGCCCCGCGGCCTGGTGGGGCGCGGGGCTTGGATGTTCAGGCCATTCGGGCCTGAGCGGGGAAGAGGCTACTGGCGGACGAACTTGAATGTTCCTGCTGCCCCGCCTGGTGGGACGAGGGTGCCACTGCCAGTACCCTCCAGGAAATTGAGCGTCCCTGTCACTGACGATGTCTCGCCGCCAGTTGGCTTGTTTGTGAAAGCAATTGCACCAGTTACGGGGTTGAATGACGTCAATGTGCAGTTATCTCCAGTGCACCTCGAAAAGCCGTGGCCAAATATCACTGACTGGCCAACCTTGGTTGGATCACTGTCCGGATAAGCATCCCAGGTGCCTTGGTAGGATGCGGGTGTCAGCGCCAGGGGCGTGTCAACATTCACCGCTGGCAGGCCCAATTTGGCCAGCATGGCCGCCGATGCCACGGTGTTCAGCCGGGCATTGCTGTACGTAGTGGGTCGGGCTTGGAAACCGTAGTACACCTTGCCACCACGTTCCACCATGACCCTGGTGGAGTTGATCCCAGAAGCCAGGGCGGGCAGACCAGTAAAACTCAGGGTACGGGCATCGCCCAAGGTATTGATCACATAATTTCCATTTCCAATCACATTGCAGTTGTCGGAGGAACCGTTGTAGCGTTGCTGGCAGGCATAGAAGGTTGCCGCACCCCCATCGCCGCTTTTTGAGCCAAATGCCACTCGCAGACGGGTATTACCTGTATAAAAGCTTGTGGCTTGGTTATCAGACGAAACAGTGGGTGCTGTGCCGATGTTGCCCAGGCTCATAACCGTGTTGCCCCATGCCTCGCTGCGTGCGCCGCTGGTGAGCGAGACACCGTCCTTGCCGGTGATGGTGAAGCCGCCACCACCTACGTTACAAGGGAGTTTTCCATCGTAGCTTGTCAGCATTTCTTCCAGCGTGCTCGCTGCCTTGGAGGTGAAAGTCTTAGAGTTGCAGGGTGTTGATGTTTGAACGTAGCCCCAGTTGCTGCTGCCCGGATAATAAGTAATGGCTGTCGTCAAATCAGTGCCCGTTGTGTAGCCAATCTTGGAATTTTCCGGGAAGGTGGCGTCGGCCAGCATTGTGCCCAGTGCAGTCCTGCCACCATCGGTGTTGGTGACCGTACCCAGGTCGGTGCCGTAGCCGGCCTTCGCGGCGTCTGTCAAAACATCGACGATTTTTTTGCCAGAAACGTCAAACATAGCCCGTTTGTCTCTGCCCGTTATTAAATTGTCGCAATAGTTATGGTTGCTGTTGCCATTGGCATCACGGACTGTGGCGGTACTTTCAAAGTTTAGTGCGCAGCCGGCCCAAGCTGTGCCGGTCCAATGCACATCTGATCCACGCCAAGGGAAGGAGCCACCGTTCCAGCTAGCCACCGTCCCCCCAGAGCTGCTGTACCGGTTGTCCACGTAACGCACATTGCCTTTGCTGTCGGCGGTGTTTTGCGGGACCGTGCTCGACATGAAACGCATGAAATAGTTGTCCGCGTCGTTGAAATTCAGCGAGCGCAGGCTGAAGCCCGCAGCTGGCGTCTCAGCCACCACGGGGGCTTTGTTGATGGCAACATTGGTGGCAATACCGGTTGAAGTCAGACCTTTGTTTTCCGTGACGACCACTTCGGTCATTTTTGCTCTCAGTGCATCGTCCTTGTCTTTTTGGGCTTTCTCAACGGCCGCTTTTTTCTCGGTCGCATTGATCAATGCCTTGGCATCCGTCAGTGCTTTTTCGAGCGCGGCAATCTGCGTTTGGTTTTCGGCCAGTTTGGTGACCAGAGCCGGCAACATCTCCATCAACCTGGCTTGGATGGCTTTGTCCAAGTCTGCCTTGGTAATGTTTGCGCCGGCCGCGTCTTTGGTGCCTTCCGCATCTTTGACGGCTACCGACTGCTGCTGGGTTGTCACCACCACCATGCGCGCAATGTTGGCGGCGGCTTTGTGGTCGTCGGTTGCGCCCTTGCTGAAGTCTTCAAACAGCGAGACGTTGATGCCAGTCTGGGCCTTGACCACGTCTGCCGCTGCGGCGCTGGTTGAGCCGGGATTGCTGACCATGTGGTTGTGAACCAGGGTAGTCAGTGGTGTGATCACGGCCGTCTGGTCGGCGGGCGCCTTCATGGTGAAGGGGGTGGGCACCAGGCCGGTGTCGGCATCAATCGCGTCGGTGCCGACCACGGCGATGACTGGGTACTTGCCAACATCCGTGCTGTTGACCTTGATCGTCACCTTGCCGGTGGCGTCTGTCTTGCCTGTGGGCTCATTGGCATCGCAAACGCTGTTGTTGTTGATGTCCAGGCAGACCTGGGCGTTTTCAATGGGGCCGTCAATGACCGTCAACGACACGTCTGTGGTGGCGACGACCACGCCTGCTGGTGTGTCGTTGTTCGTGGCCGAACTGGACCCCCCGCCACAGCCGTAAAGCGCCAATAATCCGGCACCGGTTAAGCCCAGTACCAGCCGTTTCAATGCAATGTTCATACCTATTCCCCTGTTGGTGGTGCAGACAGCCAAATAGCCGACCAATGATGAGATTTCTGATGACTTTGATCTGCGTCACCACTCTCTTCATGCTTGATGGTTCTGAACATCCCATATTCATGGGGTGCCGTGCGCTGGTCAGCCCTGCTGCTTGGCGCTATGCTCAGCTTTGAAACAAAGGTGAGACCATGTGGCGAGTACTGGTGGTGGAGGATGATGCTGGCATGCGTGAATTTTTCGCCGGCAGCGTGGCGCGCTGCGCCGAGCTGGTCCTGGCCGCCAGCGTGGGCACGGTGGCAGAGGCGCTGGCCTGGCTGGACGACTCCGCCAACATGGTGGATGTGCTGCTGACCGACCTGGGCCTGCCTGACGGTTCCGGCCTGGAAGTGATTCGCCATTGCGTCAGCTTGCACCCGCGGTGTGAGCCTCTGGTGATCTCGATGTTTGGCGATGAAGACAATGTGCTGGCCAGCATCGAGGCCGGCGCTTTGGGCTATATCCATAAGGACGCCACGCCTGATGACATTGCCCAGACCATTTTGGACATGCGTGCCGGCGCCTCGCCCATTTCACCCATGATCGCGCGGCGGGTGCTCTCCAAATACCGCACTGATCAGGCCAACGTGGCCAACGCCTCGACCATCCGCTCAGACATAGGTGTGGCCGAGCTGACCGCGCCGGTGACCGACGCGGCTGGCAGCACGCCCACGCGCCAACTGTTGTCGCCTCGCGACCAAGAGGTACTGTCGCACATTGCCCGCGGCTTTTCTTATGCCGAGATTGCGCGGCTGCAAAGCCTCAGTGTGCACACCGTGCAGTCTCACATCAAAAACCTATACGCCAAGCTGTCAGTGCACTCCAGAAGCGAGGCGGTGTTCGAGGCCACGCGCATGGGCTTGATCTGAGGCGCCGGGTTTGATGTCCTTGCGTCGCTGGTGCCATCGCTGCTGGTTGGGGCTGGTACTTTGGCTGGCCCTTATGCCCTTTACGCCCCTTATGGCGCTGACAGCGCAAGCACAAGGGCCGACGCTGATATTTCAAACAGCCCAGGCTGAGATCACAGTCCAGGGTCAGACCAAGCAGCAACAAGTTAGCCTGCCCTATTTGTGGGACCGTGAGCATCCGGCGCAGTCTGGATGGATGGTGTTTGAGCTACGGTTTTCCCTCGCGGCTCCCCCGCTTGAGCCCTATGGCTTAACCATTCCCAAAATCAGCAACGGCTACTCGGTCTACCTTAATGGTGTCTTGCTGGACCGCTTTGGGGATCTGACGCGCCATGACCGCGCTGATGCCAAGCTGCCCCGGCTGATTGCCGTACCGTCTGGTGCTTTGCAAGCGACCAATGTGCTGCGACTGATGGTGGGCGCCGACGTCGGGCGCCAGGGCGGTTTGTCGACGGTCACCTTGGCGCCGATGGCATTGGCACGTGCGGCCTACACGCCGGTCTGGCGTTGGCGGGTGCTGGGTCCGCAGATGGTGGCCATCTTCAGCGCGCTGGTTGGGCTGATTGGTTTGTTGCTGTGGTTGACTCAACCGGCTGTGCGGGCTGATGGCACCGTCGGGCACGATGCGGTCTACCTGTATGGCAGTCTTGCCGAATTTTGCTGGGTCTTTAGGGTCGCCGATTCGCTGCTGGAGAGTCCCCCCCTGCCGCTGCCTTGGTGGAGCGTGTTGTCAGCGCTGTCGCTCTGGGGTTGGAGCAGCCTCACGGTGCTGTTTTGCATTGAGGTGGTGGGCTGGGGCCAGTCTCGCCGCCTCTCCGGAATGCAGCTCTGGCTGGGTGTGCTGGGGCTGCTTGGCCTGGGGGCGGCGGTGGCGGCACGGGTCTACGGCTGGCCGCCGGCGCTGACGGTCTGGTATGGCCTGCTCGGTTTGACGTTCCTGCTGTTTTCCTTGGCTTTGGTGTGGCAGGCCTTGCAGCGCGGCGCAGGGATCAACAGTCGGTTGTTGGCCTTCGCGATTTTGGTCAATGTGCTGATCGGTTTGGTAGACCTGTACCAGCTCAGGGTGAACCCCAGCATGGATGGCCGGTCCAGTTTGTACTACTCGTCCGTCCTTTTCGGTTTGGTCGCCGCTTTGATCGTGCTCAGGCGTTTTAGTTCGGTGAGCCGCCAGGCGCAGCATCTCATGGGCAACCTGAATAGCCTGGTGCAGCACAAAGAGCAAGCGTTGTCCATCAGCTACGAGCGCTTGGAGCAGGTCGCGCGGGAACAAGCCCGCAGCGGTGAGCGCAGCCGGATATTGCGCGACATGCACGACGGGGTGGGCTCGCACATCAGCATAGCGATCCAGCAACTGCAGTCGGGCGGGGCCCGAGGTGACGAGGTGCTGCACACGCTGCGCGACTCACTGGACCAGCTCAAGCTCGCGATCGATGCGATGCACCTGCCCCCTGGCGACATCACCGCGCTGCTGGCCAACCTGCGCTATCGGCTCGAGCCCCGGCTGAAGGCCTGCGGCATAGAGCTGGAGTGGGCAGTGGATGCGCTGGAGCCTGTGGCCGGTTTTGATGCAGGCGCCATGCGCCAACTGCAGTTCATGCTGTTAGAGGCCATCTCCAACGTGATGCAGCACGCTCAGGCCAGCCAGCTGCGCATCGAGGCCCAGCAGACCCCACAAGGGGCACGCATTGGCGTGGTCGATAACGGCCGCGGCTTTGATGCGGGCCAGGTGGCGCGCCGGGGCTTGCGGCTGATGCAGGAGCGGGCACAGGCCGTTGGCGTGCAGTTACAAATTCACAGCTTGGCGGGGCGTAGCGTTGTCGAACTGAACTTGGGGTGACGATAATCCAGTATGGCCGTCACCTTTCAGTCCGTGCCCCTGTGGCGCCGCATCACCCCTTGGTTCCGTGGTTTTGACGGCCCGCTGGCCTTTATTGTGTTCCTGCTGGCCTGTGCGGGCCTGCTCACCATGTACTCCTCGGGCTTCGACCACGGCTCGCGCTTTGAGGACCACGCCCGCAACATGCTGATCGCCGGCGGCATTATGTTTGTCATGGCTCAGGTGCCACCGCAGCGCCTGATGGCCTTTGCGGTGCCGCTCTACCTCGTCGGGGTGGCTCTGCTGGTGGCGGTGGCGGTGTTCGGGGTGACCAAAAAAGGTGCCCGCCGATGGCTTAACTTGGGCGTGGTCATTCAGCCCAGTGAAATCCTGAAGATTGCCATGCCGCTGATGCTGGCCTGGTGGTTCCAAAAACGAGAAGGTCAGTTGCGCCCGCTGGATTTCCTGGTGGCTGGCGTGTTGCTGGCCGTACCGGTGGGGCTGATCATGACGCAGCCTGACCTGGGGACGGCGCTGTTGGTGCTCGCGGCTGGTGTGTCGGTCATTTTTTTCGCAGGATTGAGCTGGCGCCTGGTCATTCCGCCGGTGGTGCTGGGCCTGGTGGCTGTCACGCTGCTGGTCGTGTTTGAGCCGCAGTTGTGTGCTGATGGCGTCAGTTGGCCCGGCCTGCGCGACTACCAGCGGCAACGCATTTGCACCCTGCTCGATCCAGGGCGGGACCCCTTGGGTCGGGGCTTTCACATCATCCAGGGCATGATTGCCATCGGCTCGGGTGGCTTCTGGGGCAAGGGCTTCATGCAGGGTACGCAAACCCACCTGGAGTTCATCCCGGAGCGAACCACCGACTTTATTTTTGCCGCGTTTTCAGAAGAGTTCGGCCTGTTCGGCAACTTGTTTCTGGTGATGGCCTTTGGCTTTTTGGTGCTGCGCGCACTCAGCATCGCGCTGGAAGCCTCCACCGTGTTCGCCCGGTTGCTGGCGGGTGCTTTAGCCATGATTCTCTTCTTTTATGCCTTCGTCAATATGGGGATGGTCAGTGGGATTTTGCCGGTGGTAGGCGTACCGCTGCCCTTCATCAGCTACGGCGGCACGGCCATGGTGACCTTGGGATTGGCACTTGGCATGTTGATGTCGATTGCCAAATCCAAACGACTGGTGCAGTCATGACCGACCTTGTGACACCTTTTCCAGTCAGCGTCGTCGGGGTCGGGCATATGGGCGGCGCCATGGCACAGCGCCTGCTGGCCCTGGGCTGGCCGGTGCAGGTTTGCGATGTACGCCCCGAGCGGCTGCAGGCTCTGGCATCATTTGGGGCTGTAGGCCACGTCCAGCCTAGCGTTGTTGCTATCAATTCGGTAGTGTGTATCGTGGCTGTGGTGGATGCGGCGCAGACCGAGGCGGTGCTGTTCGGCCCGCATGGGCTGTCCCCTGCCATGACCGTGGGCAGCGTGGTGATGCTGTGCCCGACGCTGGCCCCTGAGGACGTGGAGGCCTTTGCCCGGCGGCTGGCCTCATTCGGCCTGCACGCGGTGGATGCGCCAATGTCGGGCGGCCCGGTGCGGGCCCTGGACGGCAGCATGAGCCTGATGGTGGCCTGCGCCCGCCCTGTGTTTGAACGTTACCAGGCGCTGTTTGATGCACTGTCAAGCCGGGTGTTTCACGTCAGCGAGCGCGTCGGTGACGGCGCCCGCACCAAACTGGTCAACAACCTGGCCGCTGCCATCAATTTGGTGGGTGCGGCTGAGGTGCTGGTGATGGCGCAAAAAATGGGGCTCGACCCGAGCCGTACCCTGGACGTGATTGAGCAGTCCAGCGGGCAAAGCTGGATCGGGTCTGACCGCATGCGTCGCGCCATCGCTGGCGACTATGCGCCGCGCGCGCACCTGACGCTGCTGCAAAAGGACACGCGGCTGGCGGTTGCCGCAGCCCAGGCCGCCGAGTTTGTCGGACCACTGGGCGCCAGCACGCGCGACGTCTTTGCCAGTGCCAGCGCCGCCGGGCTGGGCGCGCTCGATGATGCAGCCCTGTTTGACTGGCTGGGCCGCGGCCCTAGAATAAAGCCATGATTTCACGCGAACCCACCCTCGAACGCTTGGCGATTGCCAAGTCCCTGCTGCTCACGCCCTTCGGGCTGGACGAATCCCACCTGCTGCGTGCCCTGGCCGAGATCAAGGCGCACCGGGTCGACGAGGCGGACCTGTACTTTCAGTACACCCGCAGCGAGGGTTGGAGTCTGGAGGAGGGCATTGTCAAGACCGGCTCATTCAGCATCGACCAAGGGGTAGGGGTGCGGGCCGTCAGCGGTGAAAAGACCGCTTTTGCTTACTCCGACGACATCTCAGAGGCTTCTTTGCTGGACGCCGCACGCACGGTGCGCTCTATCGCCGCCCAGGCGCAGGGTGCCAGGGTCAAGGCCGGCAAGCGCCGGATCGCCGAGGCCCGCTCGCTGTACCGTGATCTGGACCCGATCGCCAGCCTGGACAGCACGGCCAAGGTGGCGCTGCTGGGTCGGGTTGAGCAACTCGCGCGGGGCAAAGACCCCCGTGTGGTGCAGGTGATGGCCGGCCTGGCCAGCGAGTACGACGTGGTGCTGGTGGCCCGCGCCGATGGCACGTTGGCCGCTGACGTGCGCCCGCTGGTTCGCCTGTCAGTGACGGTCATCGCCGAGCAAAAAGGCCGGCGCGAGATGGGCTCGGCCGGTGGCGGTGGCCGCTTCGGCCTGGCTTGTTTTGACGATGCCTGCATCGGCCGCTATGTCGATGAAGCAGTACAGGCGGCCCTGACCAACTTGGTGGCCCGGCCGGCGCCAGCGGGTGAAATGACCGTGGTTCTTGGCCCGGGTTGGCCCGGCATTCTGTTGCATGAGGCCATAGGCCACGGGCTGGAAGGCGATTTCAACCGCAAGGGCTCCAGTGCCTTCAGTGGCCGCATCGGCCAGCGCGTGGCGGCCAAAGGCGTCACGGTACTGGACGACGGCACCTTGGCCGACCGGCGCGGCTCGCTCAATGTGGACGATGAAGGCAACGCCAGCCAGCGCAATGTGCTGATTGAGGACGGCATCCTCAAGGGCTACATCCAGGACAGCATGAATGCCCGGTTGATGGGCGTGGCGCCTACCGGCAATGGCCGGCGCGAGAGCTATGCCCATGTGCCCATGCCACGCATGACCAACACCTATATGCTGGCCGGCGACAAGGCGCCCCAAGAGATCGTCGCCAGCATCAAAAAAGGCCTTTACGCGACTAATTTTGGTGGCGGTCAGGTCGACATCACCTCGGGCAAGTTTGTGTTTTCAGCCAGTGAGGCCTATTGGGTCGAAAACGGCAAGATCCAGTACCCGGTCAAAGGCGCCACCCTGGTTGGCAGCGGCCCCGAGTGCCTGAAGCGCGTGTCCATGATCGGCAACGACATGAAGCTCGACAGCGGGGTTGGCACTTGCGGCAAGGAAGGCCAGAGCGTGCCGGTCGGTGTGGGCCAGCCCACCCTGCGCATTGACGGTCTGACCGTTGGCGGCACGGCCTGAGGCTGTGCGAGCCGCTGTGCTACATTTAGCCTCATGAAATTCGCTTCGTTTTTCTCTAGCTACTTTTGGTTCTCCAACGCCACCGGCGGTAGAGAGTTCTGAACGTCCCTGACCCAAACGTCCCGATCTTCCAGAAACCGCCGGCACCCCCGGCGGTTTTTTTATGTGTTGTTGTCCTGCCCATTGATCGAATAAGGAGTCCGCCATGAATCCCGAAGCCACCGTCGCCAGCCCTAAGGCCTGGTATGCCAACGCCGTCGCTCACCCGACTGACCGTACGGGTCAGACCGACGACCAACGCATCAAGGACATCACCGTGCTACCGCCCCCAGAACACCTGATTCGTTTTTTCCCGATCCATGGCACGGCCATCGAGTCCTTGATCAGCAGCACCCGCCACCGCATCCACGACATCATGGCCGGTACCGACGACCGCCTGCTGGTGGTGATTGGTCCCTGTTCCATCCACGATCCCGCAGCCGCCGTGGAGTACGCCCGCCGCTTGCTGGCCCAGCGCCATCAGTACGCCGACACGTTGGAGATCGTGATGCGGGTTTATTTTGAGAAGCCCCGCACCACCGTAGGCTGGAAAGGGCTGATCAACGACCCCTACCTGGATGAAACCTTTCGCATCGATGAGGGCCTGCGTATCGCGCGGCAGCTGCTGATTGACATCAACCGGCTGGGACTGCCGGCTGGCAGTGAGTTCCTGGACGTGATCTCGCCGCAATACCTGGGCGATTTGATCTCTTGGGGTGCGATTGGCGCCCGCACCACCGAGAGCCAGGTGCACCGTGAACTGGCGTCTGGCCTGTCAGCGCCGATCGGATTCAAAAACGGCACCGACGGCAACATCAAAATCGCGACCGACGCGATCCAGGCCGCCGCTGGCGGCCACCACTTTTTGTCCGTGCACAAGAACGGCCAGGTGGCGATTGTGCAAACCCATGGCAACCGAGATTGCCACGTCATTCTGCGCGGCGGCAAGGCGCCCAACTACGACGCCGTCAGCGTCGCCGCTGCCTGCCAGGACTTGCAGAAGGCCAAATTGCCGCCCACACTGATGGTGGACTGCAGCCACGCTAACAGCAGCAAGCAGCATCAGAAACAGGTCGATGTGGCACGTGACATTGCCGGCCAGTTGGCCACGGGCTCACGCAGTATTTTTGGCGTCATGGTGGAAAGTCACCTCCAAGCCGGGGCGCAAAAATTCACGCCGGGCCAAGACAGCGCCGCTGGTCTGGTCTATGGCCAAAGCATCACCGATGCTTGCTTGGGCTGGGACGACTCGCTGCAGGTGCTGTCGGTTTTATCCGAAGCCGTCAAAGCGCGTCGCGAGGCACATCCCGTCTAAAAGGATCAAATCTCGCCATAAGCCTCGTGGTTAAAGGGGATGCAGCTACTTTTTTTGTAGCGCATCCAGCAGTTTGCGGTGGATGCCGCCAAAGCTGCCGTTGCTCATGCACAGGATGTGGTCGCCGGCCTGTGCCACGGCAACAATGGCAGCCACCAGGCCGTCGACCGTGTCGGTCACCGTAGCCCGCGCACCCATAGGCTGCAACGCACTGCGCGCGTCCCAATCCAGGCCACCCGCGTGGCAAAACGCCAGATCGGCCGCCTCCAGGCTCCAGGGTAACTGCGCCTTCATGGCGCCGAGCTTCATGGTATTGCTGCGTGGCTCAAACGCGGCCAGAATACGGGCGCCCGGGGCTATGCTGCGGCGCAGACCATCCATGGTGGTTCGGATGGCGGTCGGGTGGTGTGCAAAGTCGTCATACACCGTGAAGTCCCCCCCGGCGCCGGCCACCCGGCCGCACACCTCCATGCGCCGCTTGACGTTCTGGAAGCTCGTCAGCGCCTGGGCCGCTTCCGCGGGGGGTACGCCCACATGCTCGGCCGCGGCGATGGCCGCCAGGGCGTTGAGCTGGTTGTGCACACCGCCCAGGGACCACCGCACCTGACCGGCCGGGCGGCCCAGCTGCTGCACCCGGAAATCGTGCGGCTCACCTTGCGCCGTGAAATCGCTGACCGCAGCGCCAAAGCTGCGGACCTCGCTCCAGCAGCCCAAGTGCAGCACGCGGCTCAAGCTGTCCTCCAGCCCGTTCACCACCAGCCGGCCGGTACTGGGCACGGTGCGGACCAGGTGGTGAAACTGACGTTCGATCGCCGCTAGGTTGTCAAAAATATCGGCGTGGTCGAATTCCAGGTTGTTCAATACGGCGGTGCGGGGGCGGTAGTGCACAAACTTGCTGCGCTTATCAAAAAAAGCGGTGTCGTACTCATCAGCCTCGATCACGAACAACGGCAGTGTGCCAGGTGCCGCCGCGGCAGCGCCGCCCAGTCGGGCCGACACGCCGAAGTTCAAGGGCACGCCGCCGACCAGAAAGCCGGGCGCCAGGCCGGCCTGCTCCAGAATCCAGGTCAGCATGGCAGTGGTAGTGGTTTTGCCGTGCGTGCCGGCCACCGCCAACACATGCCGTCCTTGCAGCACGTGTTCGGCCAGCCATTGCGGGCCGCTGGTGTAGGGCAGGCCGGCGTCCAGAATCGCCTCCATCAGCGGGTATTTGGGCGAGCCATCAGCCCGGCGGGCCCGGCTGACCACATTGCCCACCACGTACAGATCCGGCTGCAGCGCCAGTTGCTCGACGTCAAAACCCTCGATCAGCTCAATGCCCAGCGCACGCAACTGGTCGCTCATGGGGGGGTAGACTCCGGCGTCGCAGCCGGTGACGCGGTGTCCGGCCTCGCGGGCGAGCGCGGCCAAACCGCCCATGAAGGTGCCGCAAATACCCAAAATGTGAATGTGCATCGGCTGATTTTAGGAGGGCCGGTACAGGCAAAATGGCGGGCATGGAGTCGCTGAAAACTGAAATCGCCGCATCCGCGGCCCGTCTCATTGTGGAGGAAGGGCTGGACTATGGCTCGGCCAAACACCGGGCGCTGAAGCTGATGGGGTTGCCGGGCCGCACGGCACTACCGGGCAATGATGAGATCGAGGACGCCGTGGTGGATTACCTTGCCTTGTTTTGCGCAGACACCCAGCCCATCGAGTTGCGCGCGCTGCGTGAGCTGGCGGTGGTCTGGATGGCCCGAATGGCGGATTTTCGGCCACACTTAAGTGGTGCAGTCTGGCACGGTACAGCAACACGTCTGAGCGACATTTACATTCAGTTGTTTTGTGAAGACAGCAAATCTGCCGAAATCTTCCTGATCGACCATCAGGTGCGCTATGTGCCGCGAACCGTCACTGGTTTCCATGGGGATACCGTCGACGCCTTGAGCGTGCACGCCTTGTGCCCGGGCTTGGGCGAAGAGGTGGGCGTCCATTTGCTGATTTATGACCGTGACGACATGCGCGGTGCCCTCAAGGCCGACGCCAAGGGGCGGACACCACGCGGTGACCTGGCGGCCGTGCTCGCTTTGCTGCATGATCTGCCCCATGACGCAGCCTGACCTTCCTGACTCAACTGTTGCCCCGATGAGCGCCCGTACCGCTGATGAACCTGGCCGACGCCGGCGGCGTCTGCTCGCTGGCGTGGGCGGAGTCGCCGTGTTGGCTGGGGCAGGTTTGGCCTGGTGGCGTCAACGGACGCCCGCTACCGGCCCGACTGCGCCAGGCGCGGCTGACCCCATGGCTGCCGCGGGTCTTTGGTCCTTGTCATTAGCCACCCCAGACGGGGGCACGCTGTCGCTGGCGGCGTTGCGTGGTCGCCCCTTGCTGCTCAATTTTTGGGCGACCTGGTGCCCCCCGTGTATCGAAGAGTTACCGTTACTTGATCGGTTTTATCTGGCAAATTCAGCGAACGGCTGGCAAATGCTCGGCATCGCCGTCGATCAACAAGACCCAGTGCAACGGTTTCTGAGTCGTTCGCCCGTGGCGTTCCCAGTTGTCTTGGCAGGTTTTGCTGGCATTGAACTGAGTAAGAGCCTGGGTAATCTCAGTGGCGGCCTGCCGTTTACTGTGGTGCTGGGTCAGGATGGGGCGGTTGCGCACCGTAAAATGGGCAAAGTGACAGACGTCGATCTGTCCGCGTGGCAACGCCTGGGCTGAGGCCTGCACTGGACCATCCAGCTTGGGTGGTGTTTGTATAAATTCCCTCTACTTAGCCGACATTTGCCAAATTTAAGGTAAATTAGGGGGTCTTTAATTAAAATCGTTGGAGATTTGATGGACTTAAGAAAACTCAAGACCCTGATCGACCTCGTGTCAGAGTCAAATGTCTCCGAGCTTGAGATCACAGAGCCTGAAGGTAAGGTGCGAATTGTCAAAGGTGGGGGTGCCATGGTTCAGTATGTGGCGCAACAGCCGTCGCCAGCCATGCCGGTCCCGGCGATGCCAGCGGCACCTGAGGCGGTGCCGGACGTGGCACCCGTTGGGCACACGGTGAAGTCGCCGATGGTTGGCACGTTTTACCGCTCGGCGTCGCCGGGTGCCAAATCATTCGTTGCGGTAGGCGACACCATCAAGGCCGGCGAAACCCTCTGCATCATCGAAGCCATGAAAATCCTCAACGAAATTGAGGCTGATGTTTCTGGCACGGTGGCACAGATCTTGTGCGAAAACGGGCAGGCCGTGGAATACGGTCAGCCCTTGTTTGTGCTCGTGTGATCCGTAGCTGCCCAGTCCATGTTTAAGAAAATTCTTGTCGCCAATCGGGGTGAGATCGCCCTTCGAATCCAGCGCGCCTGTCAGGAGCTCGGCATCAAGGCCGTCATGGTCTACTCCGAGGCCGATCGTGAGGCCAAGTATGTCAAGCTGGCCGAAGAAGCTGTTTGTATCGGGCCAGCGCCGTCGGCTCTGAGCTACCTCAACATGCCGGCCATCATTTCGGCGGCCGAGGTCACCGACGCCGAAGCCATTCATCCGGGTTACGGTTTCCTGAGTGAGAACGCTGATTTCGCCGAGCGGGTTGAAAAGAGTGGCTTCCAGTTCATTGGTCCCACGCCTGAATCGATCCGGATCATGGGCGATAAGGTCTCGGCCAAGCAGGCCATGATCAAAGCTGGCGTGCCTTGTGTGCCGGGTTCAGAGGGTGAATTGCCGGATGATCCGGTGCAGATTCGCCGAATTGCACGCGAGGTAGGCTACCCAGTCATCATCAAGGCCGCGGGCGGCGGCGGCGGGCGTGGCATGCGGGTCGTACACACGGAGGCAGCCTTGATCAACGCCGTTGCCATGACCAAGGCCGAGGCCCAGAGTGCCTTTGGCAACCCCTCGGTGTACATGGAAAAGTTTCTCCAGAACCCGAGGCACATCGAAATCCAGATACTGGCTGATAAGCATAAAAATGCGGTTTATCTGGGCGAGCGGGATTGCTCCATGCAGCGCCGGCACCAAAAAATCATCGAGGAAGCACCAGCCCCTGGCGTACCGCGCAAACTGATCGAGCGGGTGGGTGATCGCTGCGTGGCGGCTTGCAAGAAAATTGGTTATCGGGGTGCCGGTACCTTTGAGTTCCTCTACGAAGATGGGGAGTTTTATTTCATTGAGATGAACACGCGGGTGCAGGTAGAGCACCCGGTCACGGAAATGACGACCGGTATTGACATTGTGCGGACCCAGATCATGGTGGCTGCCGGCGAACGGTTACCGTTTACCCAGCGGCAGATCGAGATCCGCGGGCATGCCATCGAATGCCGCGTGAACGCGGAAGATCCGTACAAATTTGTGCCGTCGCCGGGTCGCATCACGATGTGGCACGCCCCCGGTGGCCCGGGCGTGAGGGTCGACTCCCACATTTACACCAATTATTTCGTTCCGCCCAATTACGACTCCATGGTGGGAAAAATCATTGTGCACGGCGACACGCGTGAACAGGCACTGGCACGTATGCGTACCGCCTTGGGGGAGACCGTGGTGGAGGGCATTAACACCAATATTCCGCTGCATCGGGAACTGATGGTGGATGCGAAGTTTATGAGCGGGGGCACCAATATCCATTACCTTGAAGAGTGGCTGGGCCACCGCACGCGCTGAGTGGGTCCGAACGTGTTCGAGTTGATGCTGATCTCCCCACAGCCCCTCGTGGAGCAAGTCAGTGAAGCACTGGATGCCCTTGATGCGCTGAGCGTCAGCGTCGAGGATGCAGACGCCCAAACTGATGCTGAGCAGGCACTGTTTGGTGAGCCTGGCATGCTGCCACCTAAGGACGGCTGGCAGCGCTCGCGGATCAGCGCCTTGTTCTCGTCTAAAGCCCTGGCTGAAGACGCGCAAGCTTTGTTGCTTGCCCAGGATTTCTCCGTCGGATGCCAGGTGCTTGGGGTAAAGGCTGTGCCAGAGCAGGATTGGGTACGCTTGACTCAGTCGCAATTTGCCCCAGTCGATATCACGCCGGAATTCTGGATCGTGCCGACCTGGCATGAGCCGCCAAGCCAGGCGCGCGTTGTGATTCGACTGGATCCGGGCATGGCTTTCGGCACGGGGACGCACCCCACCACCCGCATGTGCCTGCGCTGGATTGCCCGGCAAGATCGGTCGGGTAGGGCTGGTCTTGGCAGAGTACTGGATTACGGGTGCGGTTCGGGGATTCTCGCCATCGGTGCAGCCAAATTTGGGGCAGCGGACATTGACGCCATTGACTTAGATGGTGCTGCTATTGAGGCTACCTTGCTCAACGCGTCTGCGAATCAAGTCACCGTCAAGGCCGGATTGCCGGAAACGGCGACGGGCTGCTATCAGACCGTGCTGGCCAATATTCTCGCTACGCCACTCAAGGTCTTGGCGCCCTTGCTCTGGTCGCGCGTTGCAGCGCCCGGGAGCTTGGTTCTGGCTGGCATTCTGGAGCGTCAGCAACAGGAGTTGATCGACGCCTATGCGCCCTTTTGTCAGTTGGAAGTGACAGATCTGGAAGACGGATGGATCCTGATGACCGCCAACCGTTAATCCTGGACCAGGCGGAAGAGGCCGTGACGCCGCCTTGGCTTGTGCAGTCTGCGCCGCTAACCCAGCAGAACGGCAATCCAGTCGTTTTGGCCGCACTGGCATCGCTCGCCGTTGCCCTGCTGTTGGTATTCGCACTGCAAATAGTGGTCCACGAGCGGGATCACCTCGCCGCCAGTTACCCGCGCCTGACCGGGCCGCTCGAGCGTTTATGCGAACCTCTCAATTGCAGTGTCAAGGCGCTGCGAAGGATCGAGGCCCTTGTGATTGAAAGTTCGTCATTCACGCGTTTGGGTGAAGATGTCTTTAGGCTGTCTGTTGCATTAAAAAATACGGCCGGTTTGACCCTGGCTATGCCTTCGATCGAATTGACCCTAACGGATGCGCAAGATCAGGCTTTGGTGCGGCGTGTTTTGGAGCCTCAGGATCTGTTGGCCAACACGGAGGCCATGGAGTCTGGTGCCGAATGGTCGTCCGCCATTGAGGTCGTGCTGGCAAGTCCGGTCGCAATTGCGGTCAATAGCTATCGGCTCGTCGCCTTTTACCCGTGATAGGTCGTCGGTCGAGTCCGGTCGTAAAAAAGCCCAACACTGTGAGGTGTCGGGCTTTGAGCTAACCCAAAAACTGGCTCAGGGCTTGCTAGCTGTGGGAAACGGCCAAGCAGCCTGTGGGTTCAGCGTGGTCTGAGCGGCTTGAGCAGCAGGAGCAGGCGATGCCTTCGCAGCGGGTGCTTTCGCGGCTTTCTTGGCTGCCGGCTTCTTGGCTGCTTTCTTGGCCGCTGGTTTTTTTGCTACTGCAGCTTTTTTTGCTACTGCAGCTTTCTTGGCAGGAGCCTTTTTCGCAGCCGCTTTCTTTGCTGCAACGGCTTTTTTAGCCGGTGCTGCCTTTTTAGCGGGTGCTGCCTTCTTGGCCGGCGCAGCTTTCTTAGCCGCGACTGTCTTGGCGGGTGCTGCCTTTTTCGCGGGTGCAGCTTTCTTTGCTGGAGCGGCTTTAGTCGCAGCCGGTGTTTTTGCAGTTGCCATCATTTTCTCCTTCGTCGGATTGCAAAGAGCACTTCATACAAGTTGGAATGCACGAAGCGATTCATGTTGTTGGGGTCAATCCCAGCATCATGAACTCGGGGACACAGACGCAAGTGGCGCTGCCTGGCGCTTTCTTGCGACTGTGAAATTCTGGGTGTCATGTGGAAGCGCTTAGTCCCAGGACAGCGCACCGCCGGACTGGTATTCAATGACCCGGGTCTCAAAAAAATTCCGTTCCTTCTTCAGGTCAATCATCTCGCTCATCCAAGGGAAAGGATTCTCTTCATTGGGGAACAGGGGCTCAAGGCCGATCTGCGTTGCACGCCGGTTGGCGATATAGCGCAGATAGCCCTTGAACATAGATGCATTCAGACCCAGCACGCCTCTTGGCATGGTGTCTTCTGCATACCGATATTCCAGCTCTACCGCTTTTTCAAATAAGGCCCGAATCTCGAGCTTGAACTCGGCGGTCCACAACTGCGGGTTCTCTAGCTTGAGCTGATTAATCAGATCGATACCAAAATTGCAGTGCATGGACTCGTCACGCAAAATGTACTGGTACTGCTCTGCAGCACCTGTCATTTTGTTCTGTCGGCCCAGCGCCAGGATTTGGGTAAAGCCAACGTAAAAGAACAAGCCTTCCATCAGGCAAGCAAACACGATCAGTGACTTAAGCAGTGTTTGATCAGTCTCTGGTGTGCCGGTCTTGAACTCGGGGTTCATGATGGCTTGGATAAAAGGAATCAGAAATTCGTCTTTGTCGCGGATCGACTGCACCTCGTTATAGGCGTTGAAGATCTCGCCCTCGTCCAGCCCAAGGGACTCGACAATATACTGGTATGCGTGAGTATGAATCGCCTCTTCAAAGGCCTGCCGCAACAAGAACTGGCGGCACTCAGGGGCAGTGATGTGGCGGTAAGTGCCCAGTACGATGTTGTTGGCAGCCAGAGAATCCGCGGTGACAAAAAAACCGAGATTTCGTTTGATGATCCGCCGCTCGTCTTCAGTTAGCCCATTGGGATCCTTCCACAAGGCAATGTCCCGCGTCATATTAACTTCTTGCGGCATCCAGTGATTAGCGCAGCTTGACAGATACTTTTCCCACGCCCATTTGTACTTGAAGGGGACCAGTTGGTTGACGTCGGTCTGACCGTTGATGATGCGCTTGTCCGCCGCGTTCACGCGACGTGGGCTGCCAGTTTTGATGCTTGCCGCTGCATGCGTGCTAAGGGCCGGAACCCGCGGGCCATCATGCAGCAGTTGAGGTGCCGGGCGAATGGCGACAGTTGCAGCAGCCTGAACCCCGGTTGGTCCGTCAGGCTGAGACACTCGAGGCATTGGTTTTACTTCTTCGTCCCAGGTCAACATAAATAGTCCAATCGTCGGATTATGAAATGAGTGAATTGAATTTGAAAGGATTCATTCACATCAGTGCGTGTCTGATAGCGATGTGTTGTGAGACTGCAGCGTAATCGAGCCCGTGGGGCCTCGTCGTTCGTTACTGGCATGACTCGCAGGTGGGATCATCGACCCCGCAAAATTTGATGTCGGTGGCGGGACCGGCGGCCATCTGCAACTTTGCCGCTGCGGCGGCGGCATCCATGGCACTCATGGCCGCCTTACCACCAGACTCCTGCCCGGAGGACACGGCGTTCATGCGACCTGCAGAGACGGTCGATTTTTCAGCGTGCGTGGCTGATATGGTCCTAAGGTAGTAGGTGGTCTTTAAGCCACGAATCCATGCGAGCTTGTAGGTGTCGTCAAGTTTTTTGCCTGATGCACCGGCCATGTAGATGTTGAGCGACTGGGCTTGGTCGAGCCATTTTTGCCGGCGTGCGGCTGCTTCTACCAGCCAGGTTGTTTCCACTTCAAAGGCCGTGGCATAAAGGGCTTTGATTTCTGCCGGCACACGGTCAATAGGCGCTAGCGAACCGTCAAAATGTTTCAAGTCCATCACCATCACGTCGTCCCACAGGCCCAGGCGTTTCAAATCGCGAACCAGATAGCCATTGATGATGGTGAATTCACCTGACAGATTGGATTTGACAGACAGATTGCCAAAGCAGGGCTCGATCGAAGCGTCCACGCCGATGATGTTGGAGATGGTGGCCGTCGGCGCGATGGCAGTGCAGTTCGAATTACGCATGCCATCGACGGCAATTTTCGCGCGCAGTGCGTCCCAGTCAAGCCGACTTGTGCGATCGACTTCTACGTAGCCACCGCGTTGCTGCGCCAGCATGTCGAGGGTGTCGATCGGCATGATGCCTTGGTCCCATAGGGAGCCCTTGTAGCTGGAATAGCGGCCCCTCTCGCGCGCCAACTCGGTGGAGGCCCAATAAGCGTAATAACAGATGGCTTCCATTGACTGGTCGGCGAAGGCCACGGCTGCCTCGCTGGCGTAGGGGATGCGCAACTCGTAAAGGCTGTCTTGGAAGGCCATGACACCCAGCCCTACCGGCCTGTGCCGCATATTGGAATCGCGTGCCTTCTTGACGGCGTAGTAATTGATGTCAATGACGTTGTCGAGCATGCGCATGGCGGTCGTGATCGTCGTCCGCAGTTTTGCGTGATCGAGCACGCCGTCTTTCAAGTGCTGCAGCAAATTGACCGAGCCGAGGTTGCAGACCGCGGTCTCGGTATCGCTGGTGTTGAGCGTGATTTCCGTGCACAGGTTACTGGAGTGAACCACGCCCGCATGTTGCTGCGGTGAGCGCAGGTTGCAGGCATCCTTGAACGTGATCCAGGGGTGGCCGGTTTCAAACAGCATGGTCAGCATCTTGCGCCACAGGTCCGCCGCTGGCAAAGTGCGTGATGGTTTGATCTCTCCGCGCGCTGCTTGTTCTTCGTAGGCGACATAGGCTTTCTCGAACGCCAAGCCGAATTTGTCGTGAAGGTCGGGCACATTGCTGGGTGAAAAGAGGGTCCACTGGCCTTTCTCCATGACCCGCCGCATGAACAGATCGGGGATCCAGTTCGCGGTGTTCATGTCGTGGGTCCGACGGCGGTCATCGCCGGTATTCTTTCGCAGCTCGAGGAACTCTTCGATATCCAGGTGCCAGGTCTCCAGGTAAGTACATACCGCACCCTTGCGTTTACCGCCCTGATTGACGGCAACGGCCGTGTCGTTGACGACCTTCAGGAAGGGCACCACCCCTTGCGACTCGCCGTTTGTTCCTTTGATGTGCGAACCCAGCGCACGCACCCGTGTCCAGTCGTTGCCAAGGCCACCCGCAAATTTCGACAGCAAGGCGTTTTCCTTGATGGACTCGTAAATACCATCAAGGTCGTCGGGCACCGTGGTGAGATAGCAACTCGACAGTTGTGAGCGCAAGGTACCGCTGTTGAACAGCGTTGGTGTGCTGGACATGAAGTCGAATGAGGACAGGATCTCATAAAACTCGATGGCTCGGGCTTCCCGATCAATCTCATTGAGTGACAAGCCCATGGCCACACGCATAAAAAATGCCTGGGGCAATTCAATCCGGCTCTTGCCTACGTGGAGGAAGTAACGGTCGTACAGCGTTTGCAGTCCGAGGTAGTCAAATTTCAGATCGCGCTCTGCTTTGAGGGCGGCCCCTAGTCGCGCCAAGTCGAACTGCAGCAGTTTTTCATCTAACAGTTCATTGGCTACGCCCTTTTTGATGAAGCCGGGAAAATACTCGACATAGGCTTGGGCCATGCCAGAGGGGTCGACATCCTTGCCCAGCACTTCTTTGGCGATGGTGTGGAACAACAACCGGGCCGTAGCGTAGGTGTAGTCAGGGTCTTTTTCAATCAGCGTCCGGGCTGCAAGCACGGACGCCTTGTAGACCTCGTCCATGGGAACGCCGTCATAAAGGTTGCGCAGCGTTTCGGCGAAGATAGGGTCTGCCTTGACATCTGTGCCTAAGCCTGCGCAGGCCGCGTGGATCAGGTTGCTCAGCCGATCCATGTCCAGCAAGATGCGTTCGCCGTTATCGATGGCATGCAGCTGGGGCAACTGCGGTGCTGTCAGCGCCGCACTTTTGGCGCGCTCTTGCGTGCGTTTTTCACGGTACAGCACATAGGCACGTGCGACCTCGTGATGGCCGCCACGCATCAAGCCCAGCTCAACGTGGTCCTGTACGTCTTCGATGTGAAATGTACCGCCGCCAGGTCGTGAGCGCATGAGTGCTCGGATGACCGCTTGGGTGAGTTCATCCACCATTTCTCGCACACTGGATGATGCGGCACCTTGCGTGCCGTGAACAGCCAAAAAGGCCTTCATCATGGCCACTGCGATCTTGTTGGGCTCAAACGGTACGACTGCGCCATTGCGGCGAATGATCTGGTACTGGCTGAGCATGTGGGGGGCGAGCTGTGCGGTCTCTGGCGAACTGTGGGTCGCATGAATCCCCGTTCGCAGGGTCATTGATGTGTCTAATGCAGTCTGCATTTTTTCCTCGTTTTGGGCTGGGTGATGTCGATTTTGAAGTGCTGGGCGACTGCCATTGTGCTGCATTGCCTTTCACTTGATCCCGACCAGCACACACTATATATGGGGTCTCAGGGGAATACAAGGCACTACAGGTAGCGTTTCGACAAGAATTGACTCGATCGCGACAACTGTCGCTTTTCCCCGCCCTTTGACTCTGCCTGCAGGGGCGGCAGTCGCCCGCCATCCAAGCGTTTAGGCCTGGTGCGTGCGCCGTGGCAGGATCCGGTCACCGCAGCCTAGTCCCTGTTGCAGCCTGGGCCAATCAAAGCCAGCGCCAGGATCGAATTTTCGGCCGGGAGCCACGTCCTCGTGACCTGCTATATGTTGGATCGGGAAGCCCTGCAGCAGGGCCGCGCCCAGGCTCGCAAGTGTCTCGTATTGAGGTTCGGCAAAGGGCTCACTTTCGAGCCCCTCGAGCTCAATACCGATCGAGTCGTCATTACAGTTGGCGCGGCCGCGATAGTGCGAGACGCCAGCGTGCCAGGCGCGGTCTTTACAGCTGACAAATTGCCAGAGCTCCCCGGTGCGCTGAATAAAGAAATGACTAGAGACTTGGAGGCCTTCTATAGTTTGGTAGTAGGGGTGCTCGTTCCAGTCAAGTTGGTTGGTGAAAAGGCGCTGCACGGCGTCTCCGCCGTAGGCACCGGGGGGAAGGCTGATGGCGTGCAGAACGATCAGGTCGACCTGCGTTGCCAACGGGCGCTGGCCACAGTTGGGCGACCGCAGATGTCGGGCGAACCGGTACCAGCCGTCGCGCCATAGGGCTGCGGGCGCTGACTCTGTGGTTGGTGCGCTTTCAGTTGCTGTCATCCGCGAGGTCCATATTGACTGGTGTGTCTATGTTCGGTCACGCTGCAGAGTGGGCGCATGCATCTGTCGCCTATCCGGGTCACCGTCAACGACCCGGCTGTGGTGATGACGTCTCGGCGGGGCGAGGACATGGTGATGTCGTTGCCAACAGCTTATATCTATTTGACGATTCTGCGCGTATGCCACAAACGGACCGCCGCTCCGCAGTGAGTTCTGGCGCTGGTCCCTCCCTCCAGGCGCTCGGGCGGGGCCTTTCGCTTTGGTCCTCGGTGATCGACGACCCTGGCCTCGCCGACATTCAGGGCTCCGCGAGCTGTCGGTGCTCTGTGCTGCAGTAGGGGCCGAGTCGGCCGTGCTGTGCCTCAGCCGCTGGCAAATGAACCGCGCAGTGCAGGCATCGGACCATGTCGGTTTGAGGGGCCAAAGGCGGTTTGCGATTGACACCGTCCCCCATCCTTGCGCGGCGACTAAAGCGCCAGATCCACGCCATCAGAAGCACCACGCCGATCAGCAGCAGCAGCTTCATGTCGTGCGGCCCAAGACCACCTCCATCACAAAGCGTGAACCGACGTAAGCCAGCAACAGCAAGCCCGAGCCGATATACAAGATTCGCACCGCCCGCTTGCCGCGCCAGCCAAAGCGAGCCCGACCAAACAGCAGTGTGGCAAAGGTCAGCCAGGCGAGGACCGAGAAGGCTGTTTTATGGTCCCATTTCAAGGGGGCCTTGGCCTCATAGAGTTGGCCGCCAAACAGGATGCCCAGCAGCAGCGTGGCTGACAGCAGCAGAAAGCCGGCGTTGATGAAGCGAAAGGTGAGGCGCTCGATGGTCAGCAGGGGTACCCCAGTGTGAGAGTCCTGCCCCATCCGGATGCGTTCTTCGGTGCGGGTCATGAACCAGGCATGCGCCACGGCTGTCGCAAACAGACCGTAAGAGGAAATACCCAGCGCCCAGTGGACTGGCAACCAGGGCGATGCGTGGGGAAGCAGCGCACTGCCCGGGAACACCATGGCCAGCACCACGGCAGCCACGCCCAGTGCCGAAAGGGGCCACCGCATCTCAAGCATTGGAAACAAATAGCTCTCTACCGCATACACCAGCGTGACCAGCCAGACGGTGACCGACAAGGCTGGCGCAAATCCGAAGTAAACCGGCTCGCCGGTCGAGCTGGCCAGCAGCAGGGCACCATGCAGAAACCACCCAAGCCAGAGGGCGGCTCGCGCAGCCCGTGCACTGAGCTTCGGCAGGGACAGTGCCGACACTGCGTAGGCCGCCACAGCGCTGAGGGCCAAGGACAGGCTAAGGGATGATGCACTGGCTAAAATCATGCTAACAGTTTAACGTTTTGTCTCCCGCCATTTTCATGTGGCGATCAACATTGGTGCCGTTCAGCGGCAAACCTGCATGGCATCCTCCCTCACCGACAAACTTTCCCGGCTCGTCAAGGAAATGCGGGGTCAGGCTCGTATCACCGAGTCCAACGTCACCGACATGTTGCGGGAGGTCCGCATGGCGCTGCTGGAGGCCGACGTGGCCTTGCCCGTTGTGCGTGATTTCATCGCCCGAGTCAAGGACAAGGCGCTGGGGCAGGAGGTGCTGGGCTCGCTGTCGCCGGGCCAGACCCTCGTGGGCATTGTGAACCAGGAGCTGGCCGCCACCATGGGTGACGGCATCAGCGACATCAATCTCGCGGCACAACCGCCTGCGGTGATTCTGATGGCTGGTCTGCAGGGCGCCGGTAAAACCACCACCACGGCGAAGCTGGCCAAGCACCTGATCGAGAAGCGGCGTAAAAAGGTGCTGACGGTGTCGGGTGACGTGTACCGACCGGCGGCCATCGAGCAACTGAAGACCGTGACAGCGCAGGCCGGAGCCGAATGGTTTCCGAGCACGCCAGACCAGAAGCCGGTGGACATTGGTCTGGCTGCGCTGGATTACGCGCGCAAGCACTTTTTTGACGTGCTGCTGGTTGACACGGCCGGCCGCTTGGCGATTGATGAGGCCTTGATGTTGGAGATCAAGGCCCTGCACGCTGCGCTGAACCCGGTGGAGACCCTGTTTGTGGTGGATGCCATGCAGGGGCAGGACGCGGTCAATACGGCACGCGCCTTCAAGGAGGCCCTGCCCTTGACCGGCATCATCTTGACCAAGACCGATGGCGATTCACGCGGGGGCGCCGCCCTGTCGGTGCGGCAAGTCACCGGGGCGCCGATCAAGTTTGCTGGCACCAGCGAAAAAATCGATGGCCTGGAGGTGTTTGATGCCCAGCGCCACGCCGGGCGCATCTTGGGCATGGGCGACATTCTGGCGCTGGTGGAGCAGGTCACGGCCGGTGTCGACATGGCGGCGGCGCAAAAGCTGGCGGCCAAGGTCAAGAGCGGTGCGAGCTTTGACCTGAATGACTTTCTGGGTCAAATTCAGCAGATGAAGCAGATGGGCGGGTTGTCCAGCCTGATGGACAAGTTGCCGGCGGCGATGGCGGCCAAGGCGGGCCAGGTCGACATGGTGCGTGCTGAAAAAGACATCAAGCGAAAGGAGGGCATCATCTACAGCATGACGCCGCTGGAGCGCAGCAAGCCCGACATCATCAAAGCCACGCGCAAACGCCGAATCGCCACCGGCGCTGGCGTGCAGGTTCAGGATGTCAACCGCATGCTCAAGGAATTCGAGCAGATGCAGGAGATGATGAAAAAAATGAAGGGCGGCGGGATGATGAAGATGATGAAGCGAATGGGCGGCATGAAAGGTATGCCCAGGATGCCGTTCTAGACGTCTGATTTTTTTAAGTGAATAGGGCTCTAGGCCACGTCATATATAGCTTGTTTGCTATTAAAATAGCAAGCGCTTGCATTCAGGCCGGAGACTGAATAGCAGCCAATGTTTCATGAGTCAGGACCTCGCCGCGCAAGGTGTAGCTGCGGGTCTCGGTGATCCGCACGTCGACCAATTGCCCTATTAGCCGTGGCTGGCCGACAAAATTCACCACCCGGTTGCATTCGGTGCGGCCCATCAGTTCGGTGGCGTCCCGCTTGGAGGCACCTTCCACCAAGATGCGCTGCACAGTGCCGAGCCGGCTGTCACTGATGCGTCGGATGCTGGCGTTGATGACTCCCTGCAGGTGCTGCAAGCGGCGCAGCTTGACCTCGTGCGGGGTGTCATCCGCCAGGTTGGCGGCCGGGGTACCGGGCCGTGGGCTGAAGATAAAGCTGAAGGAGTTGTCGAAGCTGATGTCGTCAATCAGCTTCATCATCTTGTTGAAATCGTCCTCGGTCTCGCCGGGGAAGCCGACGATGAAGTCACTGCTGAGCGCCATGTCAGGCCGGATGGCACGCAGTTTGCGCACCGTGCTTTTGTACTCCATCGCGGTGTAGCCGCGCTTCATCGCCATCAGGATGCGGTCTGAGCCATGCTGCACCGGCAGATGCAGGTGGCTGACCAGCTTGGGCAGCTTGTCATAGCCGGCAATCAGCGCCGGGGTGAACTCATTGGGGTGACTGGTGGTGTAGCGAATGCGCTCGATTCCGGGAATGTCAGACACATAGGTCAACAGAGTGGCGAAGTCCGCGGTCTCCAGGCTGTCGCCCATGGGCGCGCGCCAGGCGTTGACGTTCTGTCCCAGCAGCGTGACCTCTTTCACGCCCTGGTCGGCCAGGCCAGCCACTTCCACCAGCACGTCTTCAAACGGGCGCGACACTTCTTCGCCACGGGTATAAGGCACCACGCAGTAGCTGCAGTATTTGGAACAGCCCTCCATGATGCTGACGAAGGCGGTAGCGCCTTCAACCCGCGCCGGCGGCAGGTGGTCGAACTTTTCGATCTCGGGGAAACTGATGTCCACCTGCGACTGGTTCAGGCGCTGGCGCTCGGCCAACAATTGCGGCAGCCGGTGCAGGGTTTGCGGGCCGAACACCACATCCACGTAAGGCGCCCGCGCGATGATAGCTGCCCCCTCCTGGCTGGCGACACAACCGCCAACGCCAATCAGCACGCCCTTTTTCTTCAAATGCTTGACCCGGCCGAGATCGGAAAAAACCTTTTCCTGCGCTTTTTCCCGCACCGAGCAGGTGTTGAACAGGATCAGGTCGGCATCATTGACATTGTCGGTCGGCTCATAGCCCTGGGCCGCGTGCAAGACATCGGCCATTTTGTCCGAGTCGTACTCGTTCATCTGGCAGCCAAAGGTTTTAATGAAGACTTTTTTGCTCATGGTCGGGATGTCGGTGTGCCGGGGCCTTCGGCATTGGCGCGGTCCGTTAGCGCATCGAAGAGCAGATTGTCTATTAAAAGTGGGCCATCACCGTTCTAGGTCTGGCGAGCCGTCATAGCCATTGCGAGCGGTCCCGCTTTTGTAAATCGGTGCCTATCGCCAAAGGGCGATCACAACAGGCCCAAGTCTTTTGCCTCCGCCCCGGGGAATACGCCGGCCAGTTGCGTCGGGCTTAGGCCGAACTGGCGTGCTAGTAGGCCGCCCAGCAGGCCGCGGTACTCGTTGAGGACCGGGTAGTCGCGGTTTTGGAACAGGTTAGCGGCCGTCACCGGCACTTGCTCACCAGCCACCTGGCCCCTGCGCAGGCCGCCACCCAGCACCCAGTAGACGCTGCCGTGGCCGTGGTCGGTGCCGTTGTTGCCGTTTTGACGGAAGGTGCGGCCAAATTCGCTGACCACCACCACGGTGGTCTCGCGCCAGCGGTTGCCCATTTCCTGTGCGTAGGCGGCCAGGCCCCGGCCTAGCTCTTCAAAGCGGCTGGCCAGTTGGCCGGTGGCGCCGCCCTGGGCCACATGGGTGTCCCAGCCGCCGACATCCACAAAACCCAGGTTGTAGCGGCCCTTCATCAGCCGGGCGATGCGTCGCGCCTCCAGCTCGAAACCCTTGGCGCTGATGGCGTTGCGGCTGGCAGCGTCCATCTCTGCGGCCATTTCGCGCACCACCTCGTCACGCACGGTGAAGCCCTGGTTGACCGAACCCGACAGTTCGGTGCCCTGGTACATGGCGCTGATGATGCTGCTCTGGCGCGCGTCTACCGCGGGCTTGGCCACTGAGCGCAGCGCGGTGTTGGGTACCTGGACGTCACCCTGCATGACCAGCGGCAGCCGGTCGGTGAAGGCCATGGCGCCTGAGCCCTTGAGGGTGGCGGCGAGCCGGTTCAGAAAGCCTGAGCGGTAGTTGCGGCTGCCCTCCGGCGCCTGGCCGAGTTCGATGCTGTCCTGTGTCTCAAAATGGCTGCGTGTGAGGTCGTGCGTGCCGGCAAAGGGAACAAAAGCCGCCTGCCCCTGCTGAAATAACGTGTACACGCTGTCACGCAGCGCCGGGTGCAGGCCCCAGTCGGCGTTGAGTGGTAGTGCTGTGTTGACGTCTGAGCTGGGCCTTGCGACGGCAATAGTGGGCCGCACCTCGTAGTAAAAGCTGCTGCTCACTGGAACCAACAGGTTGGCAGCGTCGTAGCCGCCGCGCAAAAATACCACCAGAAAACAGGGCTGCGTCGGACCGGCAGCCCAGAGCTGGCCGGCGCTCAGGGCCAGGCTGGTGCCGGCCAGGGATTGCAGCAGTTGACGGCGTTGCATAGGGCTCCTTGGGGCGACTTAGCGCCGCATCAGTTCGGGGGAAGACAGCAAAAAGGTGGCCCACTCTTGGGGCGAGCCGGCTTGTGCCAAGGCCGCGCGGGTGCTGGTGCCCAGGCTGTGCTGCAAGGCCTGGTAGTACAACGCGTTGGCCAGCTGTGGAAAAGCCGGCACCTCTTGCGGCGCGGGCCCCTCGCTGCGGAACAGGCCGGCACTGCCGGAGGCGATGGCGCGCGCCACTTCAAAGCGCACCGTCATCTGGCCCGGGCTGGCCCAGGCGCTTTCGTCAGATGGCCAGCCGTCAGGCGTCTGGCGTCCGTACAGAGGCTGGCCCAGCCGGTTGAGCCAGTTCAGCACCGGCCCGGTGTTGAGAATCACCCGCTCGTCATAGGCCAGGCGCAGTGCTGACACCACATAGCGCATCGGGTCCTTGAACTTTTGGCCCGCGCCCTGCGCAAATTCCGGCGAGATCAGCAGGGTGCGCAGCGTCACGGCGATGTCGCCATCCGACCCCATGAAGGCTTGCGCCATGCGTTCCACCAGCGCCTGGGGCGGACTGTCGGCCAGCCAATATTGCGCCAGCTTGCGGCTGACAAAGCGGGCAGTGGCGGGGTGGCGGGCCAGCCGGTCCAGGGCTTCGTTCAGTTCGGCCAGGCCGCGTTGTTGCAAGGGCTGGCCCAGCAAGGTTTTAGGCGTGAAATCATGCCGGCCTGGTTGGAATTCAAACACGCCACTGCGCACGTAGTAAGCCTGCAGCTCCCGCCGGCCCACCGGGGTGTTGGTGCTGGTCAGGTTAACGCCGGCGCCAGTCAATACCCGGGCCAGTTCCTGCACGTCTTTCTGGGTATACGGCCCGTTCACGCCCAGAGTGTGCAGCTCCATCAGCTCACGCGCCAGGTTCTCGTTGACGCGGTTGACTGCGTTTTGCTCGTTGTCCAGATAGCGCAGCATGGCCGGGTGCAGGGCGGCCGCGCCCAGCAGCTCACGAAAGCGCCCAAGCGCGTGCGGTCGAATCGCCGTGTCTTCGTAGTCGCCGACCATGGCGCGCAGGTTGGCCTTGTTCTGAAACACACTGAAGTGGTTCAGCCAAAACCAGGTCATCTGTTCCCGCAGTTGGTGTGGTGAGTAGAGGGCGCGCAGCAGGTGGCGGGATGCGGCTTCACGGGCGAGCCGATTGAGATCTTGCTGGTAGGCCTGCTGGGCGGCTTTTTTCTCGTCATCGTTTTTGAGTCCGTCGGCATCGCGCCGGCGTTGCTCCAGCTCGATCATCATGGCGGGGAAGGGCTTTTGGCTTAGGGTCAGCGCGGCGATTTGGCTTTGCGCCGCCGCGGGCAGCGTGGTTGGGCCGGCCACCAACTGCTGAGCCAGCAGGGCGCCGGCGTCCTGGCCGGCGGCCTGCGCCAGCGCCGAGCTGCTGGCGCCCCAGGTCAGGCGGTTAAGCCAGTGGTAACGCAAGAGGTCGGAGGACTGCGCGGAGTTGGTGGCGGCTGCGAGCGCGGCAGGCGAGGGCTTGACGGTTGTGGGGTCTGGTGCGCCTTGGGGTGCCGTCGCGGTTGGGGTGGTGCTTGTCGGTGGCGCAGCGCAAGCCGCCAACAACAGAGCAAGGCCCCAGCTGCTGGACCTGCTGCTTATGAACGGGCGCGGTGCGGTCATGGCCGGATTATGACGAAGCCAGATAATCAGCGTCCTAGCTGCCCACCCTAAACTGCCATGACCCTAACGACTGCCCCCAACCGCCCCGCCACCGAACCACGGCTGACCAGCCTGTCGCACGGCGGTGGCTGCGGCTGCAAGGTCGCGCCGGGTGTGCTGTCAGACATCTTGAAGGGCATGAGCGCCATGCCCATTCCCCCTGAGCTGTTGGTAGGCATCGAGACTTCGGACGACGCGGCGGTCTACCAGCTCAATCACGAGCAGGCGCTGATTGCCACCACCGATTTCTTCATGCCCATCGTGGACGATCCGTATGATTTTGGCCGCATCGCCGCCACCAACGCCATCTCGGACGTGTACGCCATGGGCGGCCGGCCCATTCTGGCGCTGGCGTTGGTGGGCATGCCGATTAACGTGCTGTCTACCGCCACCATTGGCCGTATCCTGGAGGGTGGCGCCTCGGTCTGCCGGGCTGCCGGCATCCCGATCGCGGGCGGCCACACCATTGATTCAGTGGAGCCGATTTATGGCCTGGTGGCGCTGGGCCTGGTGCACCCGAAACGTGTCAAGCGAAACGCCGATGCCCGGGTGGGCGACCGATTGGTGCTGGGCAAGCCGCTAGGCGTGGGCATTTTGTCGGCTGCCCTGAAGAAAGAAAAACTCGACGCTGCCGGCTATGCGCAGATGCTGGCCGTGACCACCCGGCTCAACACGCCGGGCCCCGATCTGGCCGCATTGGAAGGCGTGCACGCCATGACCGATGTGACGGGCTTCGGCCTGGCCGGTCACGCCTTGGAGATGGCACGCGGTGCCGGTTGCACAGTGGCCATTGACTGGGACCGTGTACCGTTACTGGCGGGGGTGCGTGACCTGGCGGCGCAAGGCTTGGTGACAGGCGCCTCGGGCCGTAACTGGACCGGTTATGGCCAGCAGGTCGAACTGCCGGCGGGTTTTAACTCGGTAGACCGGGCGCTGCTGAGCGACCCCCAAACCAGCGGCGGCTTGTTGGTGGCCTGCGCGCCCGAAGCCGTCAAGCAAGTACTGGCGGTGTTCGCTCAGCACGGCTTTGATGAAGCCGCCGACATTGGCGAAATCACCCCTGGCGGACCTGGCGCAGCCTTGCGGATGCGCCAGGCCTGAACCGGCTTAAACGCCGATCACACCGCCGTCGTCGCGGGTGATGACCAGCGTGGCTGAGCGGGGCCGGCCGGTCGGGCCATAGCCCTGGTTGCCGGGCCACTGGCTTTGCAGCTTGAAGCCACCGGTCGCGCCCAGCGCCGGCGTTTCTTCGCCCGGGTGCTGGATGTTGACGAACAGGGTCTTGCCGTCTTCGGTTTCAGTGATCCCGGTCACTTCGGCGCCCTTGGGCGCCAGCAGAAAGCGCCGCAGCTTGGCATCGCCCAGGGTCGCGCCGATGAAGGTATCTTGTGTACCCGTTACGGTAGCGCCGTTCACGGTGAGGCTGTTCTTGACCGTGATGCGCCCGCCGTCACCCACCTGCCCTGGCACGGCGGCCAGCAGCATGCAGTTGGTTTCGTCGGTGATTGCGCCGTCGTCGGTCTGGATCCAGCAGATGCCGCTGGCCCGGCTGAACCACAGGCCGTCTGGCGAGGAGAACGCGTTCTTGGCGGTCAAGCCAGACAGGTTGGCGTCGCCGGCATCTTCTTCGGCACCAAACACAAAAATGTCCCAGGCAAAGCCAGCCGCTGTGGACAGGCTGTCCTGCTCGCGGAACCGGATGATGTGGCCGTTGGGGTTGCCCGCGCCCTTTTTGCCGTCAAGGTCGTTGTAAGCGCGCGGGTTGGCGGCGTCCACCTTGGTCGGTGTGCGGTTGGCTGCGCTGTTGTTGGTCAGGGCGAAGTAGATTTCGCCGTTGTTGTGGTTAACCGCACCCCACTCAGGGCGGTCCATCCGGGTGGCACCCACGGCGTCTGCGGCCAGCCGGGCATTGACCAACACGTCGGCCTGGTTGGCGAAGCGATAGGCGGCATAGCCGGAGATTTTCGGATCGTTCAGGGTCAGTTCAATCCACTGGCCGCTGCCGTTGGCGTCGAAACGGGCCGCGTACAGACGTCCCTCGTCAAGGTATTTGTCACCAGCAGCCATGCCGCCGCCGATGTCGGCACTGCTCCAGACGGCGGTCGAGACGAACTTATAAATGTACTCGTTGCGCGAGTCGCAGCCCATGTAGAACGCCAGCGGTGCGCCTACTTTGGGCAGGCCGCACACTGCCGCTTCGTGGGCGAAGCGGCCCATACCAACCCGCTTGGCCGGCACTGAACCGGGGTTCAGTGGATCGATCTCAAGGTTGTAGCCAAAGGTGTTGGGTTCATTGCGGAAGTCTTCGCTGGCAGTGGCTCCGACCGCCGCAATATTCCAGCGGGTGAAGCGGTTGTCCGTGTCGGACACGGTGTGCCAGCCCTGGCTACGCTCAGATTTTTTGTCTGCCGCCGAAGCGGCATCGATCACGCCGTAGCGTTTGCGCGAGCTGACGGTTTTGCCGTCAAGCGGTTTTGTGCCGGCGGGCATGCCGAAGTACTGGGACCAGTTCTCTTCGCAGGCCAGGTAGGTGCCCCAGGGGGTCTTGCCATGACCGCAGTTGTTCAGGGTGCCGCGGCTGGTGGCGCCGCTGGCGTCGAAGCGGGTCACCATCATGGCCCGGATGTCGGCCAATTGGGCGGCCGGGCCGCTGATACGGGCGGGGGTCTGCGGAGTGATGCGGCGGTTCAACGCCGAGTCCACTTTGTAGGTCCACTGCTTGCCGGATTTGACCAGTTCCACGATCGAGACGCCGTGGAGGTTGATTTCCTTGAGCACTTCCAGCTCTGGCCGGCTGCCCAGGTCCCAGTCGCCAAACTGGCTGAACTTGCGCCCAGTGACGCCGTTGGAGGTCTGGCCGGCTGGGTGCAGCAAGTGAGAGTCCGCTGAACTCTCGTGGTTGACGCTGAGCACGGCCCGGCCAGTGTCTTTGTCGGAGTATTTGCCGGCGCTGTCGACGTAATAGATGTCCATACCGTCGTGGTGGTCACCGATGCGCTCGGACCAGTCGTCCTTCTCGGTGCCCTGGTTGCTGAAGCTCGGTACCCGGGTATTGATCGGGTCGCCGCCGGCGTGCAGCACGGTGAAGCTGTAGCCCGGTGGCAGGACCACCTGGTCAAGTAGGCTTTTGTCGAGGGACGGGAAACCCAGCGCGCTGACTTTGCCGGGGGCGCTGGCGGTGTTTGCCTGGGCAAAAGTGGGCAGCATGCCGGTGGCCGACAGGGCCGCCAGTCCAAAGCCGCCACGCAGCAGGCGGCGGCGCGCCGGGTTGGCCAGGGACTGTTCAAGCACCTGCTGGAAATGGGTGTTGGTCGTGGGGTTGCAGTTGTCGTCGTCGAAAGTGGCTGACATAGGAATAGCTCCGTGGTGGGTTTGACGCTGTCAAAAGGGCGGGCGCTGCGTGACTTAAGGTCCAGCAACACAAGGTTGACAGACGCCCATTGGAGTCGACCCATAAGACAAATTTGTGACAAATCCACTGCGGCTCTCAGGGCTTTGCGATACTCTGACGGGGGAGCTTATTGTTGACGGCCGCTCAGTGTCGGCCATGTCGGGAGATCTTATGTCCATGGTGTTTCAGGAACAACGCAATGTGCTGGTGCCCATGCGCGACGGCGTCCAACTGGCGGCCGACATCTTGCGTCCGGCGGAAGGCGGCCGCGTGCCGGCCCTGCTCAATTTCGGGCCCTACCACAAGGACGGACGGGGTGGTCGGCTGGCGGTGGACAGCGTGCACCGGCATTTTGCGGCGCTGGGCTATGCCGGCGTGAGCGCCGATCTGCGCGGCTTGGGCAATTCAGGCGGCGTGAGCCCCGGCGCCTTCCACGCCGACGAGGCGCTCGACGGGCATGACCTCGTGGAGTGGATCGCGGCTCAACCCTGGTGCGACGGTAACGTGGGGATGTGGGGGGTGTCCTACCCCGGCATCACGGCGCTGGCCACGGCGGCCACCTGCCCGCCACACCTGAAGGCGATCGTGCCCATTCATGCCAGTGCGGACCTGTACCGCGGCGTGGTGGGACTGGGTGGTACCGCCAGCGGTTTCTGGATGCGGGCCGACTGGGGCCCCCGTATGGCAGCCTATAACCTGATGGCGCCCCTGTGGCAGGACCCGCAGGGGCGCTGGGCCAAGGTGTGGGCCGAGCACCTGGCCGGCAATAAGCCCTGGCTGGAGGCGTTTACGGCGCATCCCGATGACGATGACAAAGACGACGATTTTTGGCGCTCTCGCCGCGTCGATGTGACGCGCATCGAGTGTCCCACCTTCAACATCTGCGGCTGGCGTGACCTCTACGCCGACTGCACGCCACTTGACCATGAACTTATCCGTGCGACTAAAAAGCTGATGATGGGCCCCTGGAAGCACGAGTTCCCCGACACCGCCAAGGAAGCACCCGCAGCGGGCCTGTGGGAGATGCAGCGGTGGTTTGACCGCTGGCTCAAAGGCGTGGACTGTGTCGGGCTGCATGGCTCGGTGCAGACGCCTGCCGTCAGCCTGTATGTGCAGGGTCGGCGTGGCCACTGGCGCACCGAGGCTGCCTGGCCGCCGGCCGGCACCGCACGCCAGACGTGGTACCTGGGCGAGGCCGGCGCCCTGAGCCCACAGGTGCCGGCGTCAGCCCAGACCGGTTACGCCTACGACCCGACGGTGGGTATGCACTCGCTGGCCTGGGACCCCTGGACCACGGCGCTGGACCCCAGCTTGCCGCGCGACCACTCGGCCGACGACGCTCGCTCGCTGTGTTTCACCACAGCACCGCTGACCGAGCCGCTGCAGATCATGGGGGCACCGGCGGCCCGTCTGACACTGCTGGCCAGTGCGCTGCCCCTGAACGTGGTGCTCAAACTCTCGGCGGTGGCCGCCAATGGCGCCTCGACCCTGATCACCACCGGCTGGATGAAGCTCGACAGGGTGGCCGTGGCGGGTGAACAGACCACAGTGCCGGTGCCCTTGCGCACCACGGCCTACCGGCTTGAGGCGGGCGAGCGGCTGCGGCTGTCGGTGGCCTGTGCCGACTTTCCGAGGGTCTGGCCTACCCCTGTGCCGGCTAATTTGCGTGTGTTTCACGGGGAGCAGACGGCCTTGACCCTGCCGGTGCAGGCGGTGGATGTGGCCAGCGGCGCTGCTGCGCCTCAATGGGGCCCACTGCAGGCCAGTGCGCTGGCCTCGGCCAACGACCTGGGCGGTGCGCAGAGTTGGAACACCAACCGCGAGCTGATGACCGACACAGTGCGGCTTGAGGCGACCCGCCACGAGCGTATTCGGGTTGACGGCGCCAGCGAGCTGGTGATCGACCACGCCTATGGTGCGGCGGTCAGCGCGGCGCGTCCGGACCTGGCCGCGATGCAGTCCACCACGACGGTGCGTTTTGAGCAGGCCGCCGGGTGCACCGAGCTGGTGGCACGCACGGTGTCCACGGCTGAACAGACGCGTCTGCAAGTGGTGGTCACGCGGGACGGTCAGCCCTGGTGGTCGGGCAGCTGGTAGCGCCGGATGAAGCCACGGTCGATGCGGTCCTTGAGCCACCAGACCCAGCGGCCCTGCGCGGACCAGGGGCCCCAGCTGGCGATAGCCTGATGGTTGCCGCATGACAGCAGGTTCAGGGTGTGCTCGGGTGGCTGGTGGGCCTCTAGGGGCTGGCCCGACAGGGCTGCATTGAGATTATTGGCCAGTGCGTCACCAGCGCGCACGGTATAGACGCCGCTGCGGGCGATGGGGCGGTCGACGCGGCTGCTGATGTCACCGGCGGCAAACACATGGGGGTGACTGGTAGAGCGCAGGCAGGCGTCCACCGCGAGAAACCCCTGCGCGTCCAGCGCCAGCCCGCTGCTCTGCAGCCAGCCCGGGGCTTGCGCGCCGGTGGCAATCAGCGGCACGTCACAGGCCAGGCGGGCGCCGCTGGCCAGCAGCACCTCGCCTTCTGTGAAGCGGCTGGCGGCATCCGGCAGCGCGGTGATCTGGCGGCTTTTGAGGGCTCTCACCACCCGGGCTTGTACCGACACCGGGTAGTTGGCGGCCAAGGCGCCGCCGGTCAGTAGCGTGACGGCGGCACCGGGCAGACGGTGGCGCACCGCCATGGCCAGCTCGATGCCAGCCGCGCCACCGCCGACCACCGCCAGCCGGAGCGCCTGGGTTTGTGCCAGCGCGACCACGCGCGGCCACAGGGTGCCAAAGGCTTCGATCGGGCGCACAAACAAACCATGCTCGCGCACGCCGGGCATGATTGCCTCCAGGCGGTGCCGGTCTTGCACGGCACCGGTGTTGACCGACAGCCAGTCGAAGTCAAGGACGCTGTCGTCGTCAAGCGTGACCTGGTTGCTGGCGGCGTCCAGCGCGACCAAGCTGTGCGGCAGCCAGCGGATTGACGAGCCGGCCAGCAGCGGCTCCAGCGCAATCACGCATTGTTCCAGCGCGTAATGGCCGGCCACAAAGCCGGGCACCATGCCAGAGTACAGCTGGCGCGGGTGCGGCGTGATGAGTGTGATCTTGGGCGGCAACGCGCCATGGCGAATGAGCTCGGCGTAGCGTTTGAGCACTTGCACATGGGCGTGGCCGGCGCCAAGCAGGACCAGGTGTTTCATGGTTCAGGGGTTCCAGCGCAGTTGGGTCAGGTAGGCCAGGCTTTGTCCGCCCGTATTGTCGCTGTCGGCGCCGACCGCCACCGCGATGACCGGCGGGGTGCTGCGGCTCTCCTGGCCGAACAGGCGGGCAAAGTCTTCGGCCACATTGCGCCGCTGGGTGACCCACTGGCCGCTGGGGCTTGCGGGGCCGTCCAGCACCAGGTAGCGCACCCGGGCCGAATAGGGGTTGGCGCCAGCGCTCCCGGCCGGGTAGCGGCTGTCCCACAGGTAGCACAGGGTGGCGGCCGGCAGGGCCTGGCCGGTCACTGCGCGCGCCAGGCTCAAAGCTGCCCGCTGGCCGAAAGGGATGTCTGCCAGCGGCTGGTCAAACATGACACAGACCTTGAGCGCGGCGTCGTCGCCGGGCTTGGTGGCGATATCGGCCTGTGGCAGGCCGCGTTCGAGCCGCCAGCGCCAGCTCAAGTGACGCGGTGCTGGCCCGTCCCAGGCGTGGCTGATCACGCCATAGGAGGCGTTGGTGCTCAGTTCCAGCACGGTTTCACTGGCCAGCGGCACGAGGCTAAAGCGGCTGCGTGGTACAGCTTTGTCGGCCGGCAGGCCGCTGGCCACCCAGGCCGGGTGCAGCGCGACCCCGGCGGCATCAAACGGCGCTAAATTTTGAGAAAAAGCGGCTCCAGGCCACGTGCTTATTAGGGTTGTAGCTATTAAAATAATAGCAATCCGGAATTGCTGCAGGGTGAGCGGCATGGGCGTCAGCATGGTCAGCCCCGGCGCCAGTCGTGGTAGCGGCGCACCCAGGCCAGCAGCCGCTCGGGGGCGTGGGCACGCTTCCAGGTGCCGGCGGCGTATTTGTTGGCCTCGCTCAATGTAGGGTAGGGGTGGATAGTGCCCAAAATTTTATTTAGCCCCAGGCCCTGCTGCATGGCCAGCGTGTACTCGGCCAGCAACTCGCCGGCCTGGCTGCCGACGATGGTCACGCCCAGGATGCGGTCTTGCCCGGGCACGGTCAGCACCTTGACGAAGCCCTCGGTCTCACCCTCGGCGATGGCGCGGTCCAGGTCGTCGAGCGGGTAGCGGGTGATCTCATAGGCCATGCCCTGGGCGCGGGCGGCCTGCTCGTTCAGTCCAACGCGGGCCACCTCGGGCTCAGTAAAGGTGACGGCGGGCAGGGCCCGGTAGTCGGCCTTGAAGCGCCGGAACTGGCCAAACAAGGCATTGACGGTGGCGTACCAGGCCTGGTGCGCCGCGGCGTGTGTGAGTTGGTAGGTACCGGCCACATCGCCCACGGCATAGATGTTGGGGTACAGGGTTTGCTGGTAGGCGTTGGTGTCGATGGTGCGGCCGGTGGGTATGCCCAGGGCCTCCAGGCCATAGCCGTCCAGCCGGGCCACCCGGCCCACGGCGCACAGCAGTTCGTCGAAGGGCAGGGCAGTTTCTTGCCCATCCTGACTCACCACCAGGGTCTTGATCGGGGTCTTGACCGGTGCGTCCGCCCCGGCTGCAGTTTCACAGCGCAGGGCCGTGTGGCCAGTCAGCACCCGCACGCCGTCGGCCCGCAGCGCGGCCATAACGAGAGTTGACACGTCCGCGTCTTCTCGCAGCAGCAGGCGAGGCGCCTGCTCTACCAGCGTCACCTGTGAGCCGAGCCGGGCAAAGCTTTGCGCCAGCTCGCAGCCGATGGGCCCGCCGCCCAGCACCAAGAGCCGCTTCGGTGCCGCCGTCAGCGTGGCAAAACGCGCCCACAGGGTGTCACTGGTCACATAGCCGGCTTCGGCCAGACCTGGCAGGGGCGGTACCAGCGGGCGGGCGCCAGCGGCAATCACAATGCTGCGGGCGCTCAGCCGCTGCGAGCTGCCGTCGGGGTGCCTGATCTCGACCGTCCAGGGGTTGCACAGGGTGGCGTGGCCCTGCACCACCTCCACCCCCAGGCTGGTGTAGCGGGCCACGCTGTCATGCGGCGCAATGGCGGCGATCACGCTCTGGATGCGCTGCATCACGGCCGGGAAGTCGACCACCGGCGCCACGCTCTGCAGGCCAAAGCGGCTGGCATCGCGCATCTGCTGCGCCACCCGGGCGCTTTTGATCAAGGCCTTGCTGGGCACACAGCCGTAGTTCAGGCAATCGCCGCCCATGACCTTGGCCTCCACCAGCGTCACCCGGGCCTTAACGGCCGCTGCAATGTAGGCCGAGACCAGCCCACCGGCGCCGGCACCGATGACGATCAGGTTGCGGTCAAAGCGCCGGGGCCGCTGGCCACGCCAGCGTGCATACACCCGGCGCCGCTGCAGGGCCAGCATGACTGCCTTGGCCAGCAAGGGGAACAGGCCCAGCAGGGCCAGCGCGCCGAGCAAGCCCGGGCTGGCGACATCGCGCAGTGCGCTGATGCTGGCGAGTTCGGTGCCGGCGTTGACGTAGACCGCCGTGCCGGCCAGCATGCCGAGCTGGCTGACCCAGTAAAAGGTCCAGGGGCGCAGGCGGGTCAGACCCATGGCCAGGTTGATGACAAAAAAGGGCACCACCGGAATCAGGCGCAGGCTGAACAGATACAGGGCGCCATCGCGCGCCAGCCCCTGGTTGATGCCAGCCAGCCGGGCGCCAAAGCGGGCTTGCACACTGTCGCGCAGCACAAAGCGGGCCGCCAGAAAGGACACGGTGGCGCCGAGGGTGGAGGCAAACGACACCAGCAGCAGGCCCCAGCCCAGCCCGAAGATGCCGCCGCCTGCCAGCGTCAGGATGGCGGCACCGGGCAGCGACAGCGAGGCCACTGCCACATAAAGCGCAAAGTAGGTGCCGCGTACCGCCCAGGGCGCCTCGGCATACAACGCGCTGAGCCCGGCCTGGCTGGCCTTCAGGTAGGCCAGGCTGAAAAAGCGGCCCAGGTCCAGCGCCACAAAGCCGGCCAGCGCCAGCAACACCGCGCCCAGAACCAGCAGCCGACTGCGGGTCATGACAAGGCCCGCCAGCCCCACCAGAGGCGGGTGGCGATGGTGATGGCGCACAGGCTGGCAAAGCCGTAAGCCAGCGCCGCAAAGTGTTCTGGCCACAGGCACATGGCGGCGAAACAGAGCAGCGTCTCGGTAGCCTCGGTAAGCCCGCCCAGAAAATAAAAGGATTTGTTCGGGTAGGCGGTGCTGCTCAGGCCGCGCTTGGCAGCCAACACGGCAAAGGCCAGAAAGCTGGCGCTGGTGCCCATGAAGGCGGCCAGCAGCACCGCCGCTGGCAGCGCGTTTCGTGGCGGGTCGGCCAGGGCAAAGGCCAGGGGGATGCTGGCGTAAAACAGGAAGTCCAGCGCAATGTCCAGAAAACCCCCGGCATCCGTGGGTTGTCCCTGACGCGCGACCGCGCCGTCCAGGGCATCCAAAATTCTTGAGCCAAATATGGCTCCAGCCCCCGCCAGATATAGCTCGTTAGCTATCAAAAACGCAGCAAATACGCCCAGAGCGAAGCCGGCCAGTGTGACACTGTTGGCCGACAGGCCCCAGCGCGCCAGCTGCCGGCCAGCGGCGGTGACCGGGCGGCGGATCAGGGCGGTGGCGTAGGGGTCAAGCATGGAGCAAATGGCAGGATAACCCATGGCAGCGCGGGGCGCACAGGTCACAGGCACTCATGGGGCAGGCGGCAGATGCGTGAGGTGCGCTGGGTCGGCTATGTCGGCCAAGTCATGGGTCACCAGCAGCGCCGGGATCTGGCGGGTGCGCACCAGCCCAAACACCAGCGCCCGCATGCGTTCGCGCAGCGCCACATCGAGCCGGGCGAAGGGCTCATCGAGCAGCAGCGCCAGCGGTTGGGCCAGCAGCGCGCGCGCCAGCGCCACCCGGGCTCGTTGGCCGCCTGAGAGCGTGGCTGGGTCAGCATTGGCAAAGGCGTCCATTTCCACGTCGGCCAGGGCCTGCCGCACCTGGGCTTGGCGTTGGACCGCCGGGCCACCGGGCACGGCAAACAGCAGGTTGTCGCCAATCGTCATGTGAGGAAAGAGCAAGTCGTCCTGGAACAGGATGCCGACCCGGCGTGCATGCGCTCGCAGCCTGTCGATGCGCTGGCCGTTCAGGTGCACCAGACCGTCAAACTGCAGGCCCTCAGGCAGGGTGCCGCAGAGGGCGGCCAGCAGGCTGGATTTGCCCGAGCCACTGGGCCCCATCAGGGTGTGCACGCAGCCCGGCGCCACGCTCAAGCGCAAGGGGCGCAGCAACACCCGCTGTGGTGTGCTCAGGCTGTGCAGATCGAGAGTCAAGGTCATAGCAGGCAGGACTGTACAGGCTGGGGTAGCCCTCACAAGCGCCGGGCCCGGCCCAGCCGGGCCGCTAGCGCGAACATCAGCACCGGCAGCAGCCATTGCAGCCCGGCGTAGGCGGCGGTGAGTGAGCGCTGACCACCCGAGGCCAGCGTGACTGCTTCGGTGCTGACCGTGTTGAAGCGGCCCGCCCCCAGGTAGAGCGTGGGCAGGTACTGCGCCACGCTGACGGCAAAGCCCACCGCCAGGCTGGCGGTCAGGGCGGCGCGCAGCATCGGCCATTTGACCTGCCACAAAAAGGCCCAGCGGCTGCGGCCCAGCGTGGCGGCCAGCTGCGCCAGCCGGGCATCGAAGCCGTTATACGGCCCCTGCAGCGCCAGCAGCACATAGGGCAGGCAGGCCAGCGTGTGTGCCAGCCACAGGCCGCTGGCTTGGCCGTCCAGCCCCCAGGCCAGGGCCAGCTGGTGCAGCCCCAGCACCCACAGCACGCCGGGCAGCGCCAGGGGCAAGTAGAGCAGTACCTGGGCCCGCCGATGCCAGCTGTGCGGCGCCAGCTCCAGCCAGGCCACCGCCCACAGTAGCGCGCTCAGGCTGCTCGCCAGCGCCAGCCCGGTGGTGGCCCAGAGGGTGCCACTGCTGGCCAGCACCGATCGCCAGGCGGCCAGGCTCCAGACTTCGGGCAAGAGCTGCGGGAAAGGCCAACTGCCGGTGAAGCTGCCCAAGCCCAGTGCCAGACCCACGGCCAGGTAAATGCCCATTAGCCAAGCCAAAGGCTGGCGGGGGATGGCTTTGCTGGCGGTTGCAGCTGGGGTCGAGCCGGGCGAGTGCTGGGCGCCTGCGCGTATCGCGTCGGGGCCGCGTGTCCGGCGACGGCGCCACAGGGGGCTGCGCGCGCTGCCCCAGGCCAGCGCTGCCGCCAGTGCCATGGCCGCCGCCAGCAGCCACGCCGCGGCAGCACCCTGAGCGTTGGTGGCCGGATCAGCATCCTGCAGCCACTGCCAGGCCAGCACGGCCAATGTGGGAGGCGCGCCGGGCCCGATCACCAGCGCCACATCCACCACGGTCAGGTTGTAGGCCAGCACTGCCAATAGTGGTCCCAAAAGCCGGGGCCAGAGCTGAGGCCAGGCCAGGCGCCACCAGGCGCTGCGGGCGCTGTAGCCCAGGGTCTGCGCCAGCCGCAGCTGCTGTTGCAACTGCTGACCCACCTCGGGCCGTTGCAACTGGGCCAGCGCGGCCCACAGCAAAAACGGCGTCTCTTTGAGCACCAACACCGCCACCAGGCCCAGGCCCCAGGGGTCTTGCGTGGTGGCCCAGGGCGGCGGCGCGCTTAAGCCGGTGGCCCATGGGGACAGCAGCCGCAGCAGCCAGCCACTGGGCGCCAGCAGGGCCACCAGCCCGATCGCCAGGGCCGCATGCGGCAGGGCCAGCAGCGGCGCCAGGCCGCTTGCCAGCTGCGCCCCTACCGCGGCGCTGGGCAGCGGGCTGAAGCTGCGGCACAGCAGCCAGGCTGCTGCCAATGTGCTCAGCGCGCTGGCCAGCAGCCCGGTCCACAGGCTCATCGCCAGCGCGCGCAGGGTTTGCGAGTCGCGCCACAGCGCGGCCCAGGCCGGTGCATCCAGCCCGGCCTGCACCGCTGCCCACAGGCTCCAGCCCAGGGGCAGGGCGGCGAGGGTGAACAGCATCAGTGAGAGGGTTGGGGCGGGCATTGCGGCATAAAGTATGGCAGCTGTCGGTGTGGCATGGGCGCCCGGGGTGACCTGCTACATTGCCGGGACCGCTCGGGGCCGCGTCGGCCACCGGGAGCCCAACATGACCCTCACGTCTCCCCACCCCATCTGGTCCCGCCTGGACAGTGCCCGGCTCGGGCTGCTCTACTTTGTGGCGCTGTCGGCCAGCCTGGGCACGGCCGTGTCGGCCATCGGCCGCCTGCTGCTTTACCTGGTCGCCCTGGTTTATTTGGTGGGCCGTGCCAGCGGACGCGGCCGGGCTCCGGGCACGGGTTTGCCACCGGCCTTGAGCTGGGCGGTCTTACTTGCCTTGGCCTACATGGCGCTGTCAGTGCTGTGGTCGGCGGTGGCGCCGGTTGAGGCTCTGTGGTCCTGGAGCCGGCATGCCCGGATCTTGACTATTCTGGTCCTGCTGTGTCTGATCACCAGCCAGACCGAGGCCCGCGCCGTGTTGCGCGTCTTTATCTGGGGCCAGTTGTTTGTGGTGTTCAGCGCTTGGATGCTGGTGTTCAAGCTGCCAGTACCCTGGGCCACCGGCGTCTGGCAGGGTAGTTATGCGGTCTTCAGCACTTATTTGGAGCAGGGCATCTCGCAAGCCGTGCTGGTGGCCCTGCTCTGGTTCCAGCGCGATCAGGTTTTCGGGCCCCGGGGGCGCTGGCTGGCCGTGGCCTGCGCATTGGCTACAGCGGTACTGACCATCGGTCTGATGCCGGGGCGCAGCGGGCACTTGGTGTTGTTGGGCCTGCTGACCTTTGTCCTGCTGCATCAGTTGCCTAGGCGCCACCGCTGGTTGGTGTTTTTGGTGCCGATTCTCAGCGTGGCCTTGGTATTTCAGCTGTCCACGGCTTTTCGGGATCGCATGAACCAGATGGTCTCAGAAGTCGCCTTGCATCGTCAGGGCAGCACGCAAGACACATCGTCCGGCACCCGGCTCGAGTACTGGCGCGCATCGCTGCAGGCCATTGCCGAGCGGCCGCTTTTGGGCCATGGTGCGGGCAGCTGGAACCAGACCTACCGCCAGTTCAAAGGACCGCAGGCCTCGCCGCTGAACGACACCGTGGCCGACCCGCACCAGCTATTTTTGTTGTGGGCGGTTGAAGGCGGCTTGCTGGGGCTGGCGCTGTTGTGCGCGGTCTTAGCTGCTTTGTGGCGACATGGCAGTTCGCTGGCTGCTCCTGGTGGCCAGGCCCTCCAGGTGATGCTGCTGGCCCTCGTGATCTCTGGCCTGTTCAATTCCATGATCTATGGCATCGGTATCGGCGACTTCTTCTGTATTGGCTTGGGTATTCTGGCCGCCCTGGGTCGCCACCCGGTTCGGTCGCCCGGCGGCCCCGGCATGGGCCAGCCCGGCCGCCACTCCGCCAAAGCGGTTGCCTTCAACCAGGGTGGCCTGGGGCATGGCCAGGCGCAGGGCGTCGACCAGCGGGCGCAGGGCGGATGAGCCACCGGTCAGGTAAACCGCATCCACGCTGGTTTGGCCAGCCGCACGGACGCAGGCTTGGGCGCACTGCACCACCTGCGCCACCGGAACTTGAAGCGCGTCGTGCAGGCGCCCGGCGTCTAGGCTGGCACTCAGCCCATCGCCCAAAAAATCTAAGGTGATCGGCGCCATTTGGCCGGACTCGGAGCAGGCAATTTTGGCGCTCTCTACTGCTGACAACAGGCGGTGGCCGTGTTGTCCGTCCAGCGCCTGCATCAGCCGCTGGTGAAGCACCGGGTCGGCGTAGCTGGGGCGCAGTTCCCGGGCAAAGTGCAGCGCGCGCCGGGTGTAGGCCTGGTGGATCAGGTGCCAGGTGGCCAGGTCAAAGAACACGCTGTTGGGCACTGGCCGGCCGCCCGTGCCCTGGTGCTTGTAGCCCAGCAGAGGCATCACGGCTGACAGGTCCAGCAGGCGGTCAAAGTCGGTGCCGCCGAGGTGGATGCCGGTGGTGGCCAGGATGTCGGCGCGCCGGTCGCGCAGGTGGCTGCGCGCCGGGTTCAGCCGGATCACCGTGAAATCTGAGGTGCCGCCGCCGATGTCCACCACCAGGGCCGTGGTTTCGCCGTTTACGCGTTGTTCGTAGTCGAGTGCGGCGGCAATGGGCTCGAGCTGGCAGCTCAGGTGGGTAAAGCCGGCGTCGCGCGCCGCCCGCTCTAGCGTGGCCTGGGCCTGGGTGTCGCGATCGGCGTCGTCGTCAACAAAGTGCACTGGGCGCCCCAGCACCGCGTGCGTCAGCGCCTGGCCGGCCTGGGCCTCGCAGCGGCGTTTGAGCTCCTTGAAAAACAGCACCAGAATGTCGTAGAAGCGCAGGCTCTGGCCGTTGACGGCGGTGTACTCGTTCATCAGCCGGCTGCCCAGTAGGCTCTTGAGCGAGCGCAGCAGTCGGCCCTCGGTGCCGGCCAGGTAGGCTTGCATCGCCTCAGTACCGTACAGCACGGACTGCGTTTCGTTGGCAAAAAACAGCGCGGTCGGCATTTCAGCGCGACCCTCACCCAGCGGCATCACCTGCAGCCTGCCGTCAGCACCGATCAGCGCTGCGGCCGAGTTGGAGGTGCCGAAATCGATGCCCAGCACCAGGGGCTGGTCGGTGGCGCCGGCGCGGCGCACCGGGCGCTCCATCACCTGGCTCAAGCGGCGGGGCCCAGGACCAGGGCCAGAAAGGCCGAGATGTCAGAAATTTCTTGCGGGTGCAGGCTGTGCGGCATCGGGTAGCTGCGCCAATGCACCGGCTGCCCCAATGCGACCAGTGCATCGCGTGAGTCCTCGCCGCGGGCGATCACCACCACCGGGTCCTGCGTGCCGTGCGCCATGAAGACGGGTGTTTGGGCGTTGGCCGCGTGTCGCTCGGCGGTAAACCGGTCGGCCAGCGGCAAGTAGCCCGACAGCGCCATGATGCCGGCCAACCGTTGTGGCAGCCGCAAGCCCGTGTGCAGGGCCATGGCGCAACCTTGGCTGAAGCCGGCCAGCACAATGCGCTCGGCCGGTATGCCGCGCGCCACTTCATGCGCGATCAAGGCCGCAATGGCGCGCTCCGATGCTTGGATGCCGGCGGCGTCCTGTTGGCTGACCAGGTTTGGGCCGAGGATGTCGTACCAGGCCGGCATCATGTAGCCGCCATTGACTGTGACCGGCATGCTGGGTGCGTGCGGAAACACAAAACGTATTGGCGGGCAGCCGGACAGATCGAGTTCGGGCACCAGCCCGGCAAAATCATGGCCGTCGGCGCCCAGACCATGCAGCCAGATCACAGCGGCGGTGGGGTGCGGGGCTGTTTCGAGTTCGACGCAGGGTAGCAAAGGGTTCATGGTGAGCGGGTTTTATTGGCCATAACGTTTGAGCCATTCCCGCTCCAGCGGCTCCACCCAGCTGCCGTGCGGCTCGGGCAGTGCAGGGGCGCTGCGCGACACCTGGCCAGGTAGCGGTTTTGCAGCAAAGCGGGCGAGGTCGGTCGGGCTCAGTCGCTCCAAGGCCAGCACAGTGGGGTCGCCCCACACCGCGATATCGGCTTTGCGCGCCTGCGCCTCGGGGCTGAGCAGAAAGTTGGCCACCACCTGAGCCGCGTCGCTGGCGCTGGCGTTGACGGGGATCGCAACAAAGTGGGTGTTGCCGATGGTCCCGCTCTCAAACTGATAGCTGACAATGCTGGCCGGCAGACGCTTGGCGGCGATTTCGTTGGCGGCATCGTTGGGGTTGAAGGTCAGCGCCAGCAGCAGTTCGCCATCGGCCAGCATCTGTCGCATGGCCTCGGCGTTTTGCGGAAACTGCCGCCCTGAGCGCCACAGCTGCGGATGCAGCGCGTCCAAGGTTCGCCACAGCGGCGCCGTGGCCTGCGCAAAGGCCGTCAGCGTGACCGGGCGGTACAGCGCACTGCGCTCGGTGTTCAGGTCCAGCAGCAATTGCTTAAGAAAGGTGGTGCCGTGGAAGTTGGGCGGGCGCGGGTAGGTGAGGCGGCCGGGGTTGGCCTTGGCAAAGGTCAGCATCGCGTCCAGGCTGCGTGGCGGCTCGGGGGTGCGCCGACTGTCCGCCATAAAGGTTAGCTGCGCCATGCCCCAGGGGGCCTCCATTCCGTCCACCGGCTCAGAAAAATCCAGGCGGGTGGTCGGTTTGCCCTGCACGTCAACCAGCGCGTAGCCGGGCAGGCCTTCAGCAAAGGGACCCAACAGCAGGCCCTCGCGCTTCATGGTCAGGAAGTTCTCGCCGTTGATCCACACCAGGTCCACGCTGCCACGGGTCTTACCTGCGGCTTTTTCGGCCCGGACCCGTTTGACCATGTCAGCGGCATCACTGATCTTGACGTGCTCCAGCCGCACCCCATGACGCTGCAGCAGCTCGCCCGCCACCCACTGGATGTAGCTGTTGATCGCCTCCGAGCCGCCCCAGGCATTGAAGTAAACCGTCTGGCCACGTGCGCGGGCCTCGATGGCCGCCCAGGCGGCATTGGTTTGGGCCCAGGCCGGGGCGCTCAGGCCCGCCGCCATGGACCCCATAGACGCCAAAAGGGCCAGCGCAGTGCGGCGCGTCGGCAGGCATGGATCCCCGCTTTCGCGAGGATGACGGATGGCGTGTTGCCCGTCATTCCCGCGCAGGCGGGAATCCAGGTTGATTGGGGTTTGACTGAGGCGTGGAATGTTCATGACAGCAGGGCCTGGGCAAATTCGCGGGCATTGAAAGTTTCGAGGTCTTCGAGCTGCTCGCCGACGCCGATGAAGTAAACCGGGATCGGCCGCTCCCGCGCAATCGCGGCCAGCACGCCACCCTTGGCGGTGCCATCCAGTTTGGTCACGATCAGCCCGGTCAGTTGCAGTGCGTCGTCAAAGGCGCGCACTTGCGCCAGGGCGTTCTGCCCGGTGTTGCCGTCGATCACCAGCAGGGCCTCGTGCGGTGCGCTGGCGTCGGCCTTCTGGATCACGCGTTTGATTTTTTTCAGCTCTTCCATCAGGTGCAGCTGGGTGGGCAGGCGCCCGGCGGTGTCGACCAGCACCACGTCGCGGCCCCGTGCCCGGCCGGCACTCACCGCGTCAAAGCTGACTGCGGCCGGGTCGCCACCCTGCTGGCTAATGATCTCGACCGTGTTGCGCTCGGCCCAGGCGCCCAGCTGCTCGCGTGCGGCAGCGCGGAAGGTGTCGGCAGCAGCCAGCAACACGCTGGCGCCCTCCTGTGCCAGGTGGTGGGTCAGTTTGCCAATCGACGTGGTCTTGCCGGCGCCGTTGACCCCCGCGACCATGATCACGGTGGGCTTGTGCTGACCAATCAGCAGCCGCTTCTCGAGGGGCGCCAGCAGCGCCGTGAGGGACTCGACCAGCAGCGCCTTGACCGCAGCCGGCTCGGTGACGCGCGCCTCTTTGACCCGGTGTTTCAGGTCTGCCAGTAAAAATTCGGTGGCCTTGACGCCGGTGTCGGCCATCAACAGCGCGGACTCCAGGTCTTCGTAAAGGGCCTCGTCGATGCGGGTGCCGGTGAAGACGCTGGCCAGGGCGCTGCCAGTCTTGCGCAGGCCCAGGCTGAGCTTGCGCAACCAAGAGCTGCGCTCGGCTGGCGCCGCCGGGCTGGCCGCGGTCAGGGCGCTGGCGGGTGCGTCGGTGACCTGCCGATGCGGGCTTGGGCGACTGGTCTGGGCGGTACTCTCAACCGGTGGAGGGGATTTCTTTTTGAAAAAACTGAACATTGGGCGCTGCTTAGAATCACAGCATTCTATGAAACCAACTTTCTTGCGCCGGTCCGGCGCCCGTGCCCTGGTGGCGTGCCTCTTATGCTGCCCGCTGCTGGTGGGGACGGTTCAAGCCCAGGCCGTCGTCCAAGCGACCCAGTTCACCCTGGCCAACGGCCTCACTGTGATTGTCAAACCCGACCGGCGCGCTCCGACGGCGGTGCACATGCTCTGGCTGCGGGTAGGCTCCATGGACGAGGTGGACGGCATCTCCGGTGTGGCCCACGTGCTGGAACACATGATGTTCAAGGGCTCGGCCGAGATCAAGGCCGGCGAATTCTCCCGCCAGGTGGCCGCGCTAGGCGGCCGCGAGAATGCCTTTACCAGCAGGGATTACACCGGCTATTACCAGCAGATTCCGGCCAACCGCCTGGCCGATGTGATGCGGCTTGAGGCTGACCGCTTTGGCCGCAGCCAGTGGGCCGATGCCGAGTTTGCCAAGGAAATTGAGGTGGTCAAGGAAGAGCGGCGTATGCGCACCGAGGACAATCCGCGCGCCATGATGAGCGAGGCGCTCGCGGCTTCGGTGTTCCTGGCATCCCCCTACCGGCGGCCCATTGTGGGCTGGATGAGCGACCTGGACGCTATGACGGCCGCCGACGTGCGTGAGTTTTACCAGCGTTGGTATGTGCCTGCTAATGCGGCGGTGGTGGTGGCCGGCGATGTGGATGTGGACCAGGTCCGCCAGTTGGCGGAGCAGTATTACGGTGTGATCCCGGCTCGTGCCGTGCCGGCGCGTAAACCCCGCACCGAGCCCATTCAGACCGGATTGCGCCGGCTCGAACACAAAGCGCCAGCTGAGCAGGCCCGGTTGACCCTGGCCTTCAAGGTGCCTGGCCTGGCCGGATTGGACGTGACTGCAGGAGCCGCTTCTGATGACGCTTTGGCGCTCACGGTGCTGTCTGCCGTGCTGGATGGCTACAGTGGCGCCCGGCTGGACCGCAGCCTGACGCAGGGCGCAGAACGCCTGGCCGACAACGCCTGGGCCTACAACGGCCTGTGGGGCCGTGGGCCGCAACTGTTCTCCTTGGGTGCCACACCGGCCCCGGGCAAGAGCGTGGCTGAGGTGGAAGCAGCGCTGCGTTCGCAGGTCGAACGAATTGCCCGCGAAGGGGTGACCGAGGCCGAGCTTGCCCGCGTCAAGACCCAATGGGTGGCGGCCCAGGTGTACAAGCTGGATTCGGTTTTTAACCAGGCGCGCGAACTGGGCAGCCAGTGGGTGCAGGGTTTGCCACTGGATGCGGGTGACCGGCTCATTGAGCGCTTGCGGAGTGTCAGCGCGGCGCAGGTGCAGGGGGTTGCCGCCCGCTATTTTGGTGACGACCAGCTCACTGTGGCTGTGTTGAGGCCTCAACCGCTGGACCCTAACCGCAAGGCGCGGGTGCCAGCAGCTGGCCTGCGCCATTGACCCGCCATGCTGCGAGACGAAATGAATACTCCTAAAAAGATAGCTATAAAGCCACTGCTGGCGTGGGCTGGAATGGTTTTTTGCATGGCATCGGCAGTGGCTGGCATTCCCATTGAGCGCTGGGTACAGGCCTCTGGGGCCGAAGTCTTTCTGGTACCCAGCCCGGCGATCCCGATGCTCGATGTGCAAATCGATTTCGACGCCGGCAGCCGTCGTGACCCGCCTGCGCAGGCGGGTTTGGCCGCCATCATGGCGGCCATGAGCGCAAAAGGTGTGCTGGCCGGCGGCCCTGCCGAACCGGCACTTGATGAAAATGCCCTGAGCGAGGCCTGGGCCGACCTGGGCGCTTCATTCGGCGCCGGCGCCGGCGCCGACCGCTTCAGCTTTTCCTTGCGAACCTTAAGTTACCCCGACCTGCTGGCTCGCGCAGCGGCGCTGGCCGCCCGCCAAATGGGACAGCCGAGCTTTCCCGATGCCGTTTGGCAAAGTGAGCGCGAGCGGCTGAAGGCATCGCTGCGCGAGGCCAATACCCGGCCTGCCACCCTGGCCGCGCGTGCCTTCAGCCGTGCGGTCTACGGCAGCCACCCCTACGGCCAGGAAATGACCGAGGGTACTTTGTCTGCGATCAGTGTGGCCGATATGCAGGGCCTGCAGCGCACCCTGTTGCCCTGCCGGGCCCGCGTGACGCTGGTTGGCGCCGTAACCCGGCAGCAGGCCGACCAGTTGGTGCTCACTCTGCTGGCCCGCCTGCCGCCGAGCCCGGCAGGCGTCTGCTCGCCGCTGGCCGCCCTGCCCGATGTGGCGGCGTTGACGCAGCCTTCCGAGCAACGCATCGCCTTTGATTCTGCCCAGGCCCAGGTGCTGTTCGGCCAACCTGGGGTGACCCGCGCCGACCCTGACTTTTTTGCCCTGACGGCGGGCAACTATGTGTTGGGTGGTGGCGGATTTGTCTCGCGCCTGACCAACGAAGTCCGCGAAAAGCGTGGCCTGACCTACAGCGTCTACAGCTACTTTGCGCCCGGTTTGCACGCAGGTGCCTTCACCGTAGGGCTGCAGACCCGACCGGACCAGGCGGCCGCGGCATTGCAACTGGCGCGTGATGTGGTGGCGCGCTTTGTCGCCGAAGGCCCGACCGAGGCCGAACTGCGTGCCGCCAAGGACAACCTGGTAGGCGGTTTCGCGCTTCGCATCGACACCAACCGCAAGCTGCTCGACAACGTGGCCAATATTGCGGCACACCGGCTGCCGCTGGACTACCTCGACAGCTGGACCCAGCAGGTCGAACAGGTCACCGTGGCTCAGGTGCGGGCAGCGTTTGGGCGCAAACTGCAGCCCGCCACCATGGCCACCGTGGTGCTGGGTGCCACCGGCCCGACGGTGGCGCCTTGAGGGCGCACGGCCCGCAGACGTCCCATTGCCGGCGAACCACTCGCTCTGCCGGTGTCTGAGCGCACCCCCCGAGTGCCGGCCGAGGTCCGGATTATCGGTGGCCAGTGGAAGCGCACCCGCTTGCCCGTGGCCAATGTGCCCGGGCTGCGCCCCACGCCTGACCGCGTGCGCGAAACCCTGTTCAACTGGCTCGGGCAGGACCTGAGTGGGTGGCGCTGTATCGACGCCTTTGCCGGCACCGGTGCCCTGGGCCTGGAAGCCGCCTCGCGCGGCGCCATTGAGGTCCGCTTGATCGAGCAGGACGGCGCCCTGGTGGCCCAGTTGACGCGACTGCAGACGCGCCTGCAGGCTGCTGCGGTGCGCATCGAGCGGGCCGACGGCGTGTCTGCGCTCAAACGTCTGGGGGCTGCCAGCATGGACCTGGTGCTGCTCGATCCCCCGTTTGACTCAACCCTGCTGGCGCAGGCGCTGCCCGAGGCTGCGCGGGTCCTGGCACCCGAGGGCTTTGTCTACCTGGAGGCGCCCAGACGCTGGTTGGATGACGAGCTGGCCGGGCTCGGCCTTGCCCTGTACCGCTACCTGAAAGCCGGTGCGGTGCACGCGCATGTGTTGCAGCGGGTCAATCGGGTCGCCTGAGGCTGCATAATCCGGCGCATTGGTGCTCCACCAGAGGATAACCCCCATGACCACCCCGTCAACTGACCCGCGCCCTGCCGTGGCTCAGGATGTGATTGCCGTATACCCCGGCACTTTCGATCCGATCACACTGGGCCACGAGGATGTGGTGCGTCGTGCCACTCAGCTGTTTTCGCGAGTCATCGTGGCGGTGGCGGCGGGACACCACAAGAAGGCCTTGTTTTCATTGGAAGAACGCATCGCCATGGCGCAGGATGCGGTGAAAGGCTACCCCCAGGTCGAGGTGGCGAGCTTCTCTGGCCTGATGCGCGATTTCATTGTGGCCCGGGGCGCTAAGGCCATGGTGCGTGGCCTGCGCGCGGTGACCGACTTTGACTATGAGTTTCAGCTGGCCGGCATGAACCGCAGTCTGATGCCGGATGTGGAAACCGTGTTCCTGACGCCGAGCGACAAATACCAGTTCATCTCCAGCACCTTTGTGCGCGAAATTGCCACGCTAGGGGGCGAGGTGGACAAGTTTGTCTCGCCGGCAGTCAACCAGCGGCTGATGGCCAAGGTGCGCAGCCAGGCCGCCAGCTGAGCGGCGGCGCTACCAGCCCGTAAGCTTCCCTTAGACCGCGGGTATGACCCGCGTCAGCCAGTGCAGCAGCCGGTCGTTGACCGCTTCGGGCTGCTCCATCGTCAGCATGTGGCCGCACTGCGGCAGCAGCGCCAGTTCAGCCCCCGGGATGGCCGCTGCAAGTTCGTGTGAGCGGTCTGCGGGTGTCAGCTGGTCATTCTCGCCGCACAGCACCAGGACCGGGCAGCGCAGGCGCCCGATGTGGGCCAGCGCGTCAGGCCGACCGATCACGGCCCGGTTCTGAGCCACCAGTTGCGCCGCACCCGCGCGGTGAATCATGGCCAGGTAGGCCTCATGCAGCGCCGCGTCGGCTGCACGCGTGACGTCAAAGGCAAAGGAAAGGTTGGCTTGCAACACCTCGTTCATGCGCCCCTGCTCAAACAGCAGGATAGCGGCCTCGCGCAGGGCCCGGGTCGCAGCGTCCTCTGGTCTTGCGCTGGTGCCCAGCAGCGCAAGACCACGGATGCGCGCAGGTGCCTGCCGCGCAACTTCCATGGCCAGCATGCCGCCCATCGATGCGCCACACAACACCAAGTCGCCAGCTTGTTCCGCCAACAGTGTGCTGGCCATGGTTTCGAGCGTGGCGCAGCGGGTGTGCACATCGGTCACGCTGGCCGCCACATGCGCCGGCAGTGCCGCCAACTGGGCCTGCCACATGCCGGCGTCGCAGGCCAGGCCGGGCAACAGAATCAGTCGTGGTGTGGTGATATGCAGGGTCATGGTGAGTTGGGCGCAGGGTGTATCAATAGACCGAGTTCAAGTTGCCAGGGCACGTAGCGCCCCGGGAAGCCCCAAGCGCTGCAGCAGGTCGTCAGACTGCCGCGCGAGCCGTAGCGACTCGGGCTGGGCGTTGGTGCGCTGTTGCAGCAGGTTCTGCGCGCCCACCCACTGGCCGCTGCGTACCAGCGCATCCAGGTGGATTTGCTCGAACAGGTCACGCTGGGCGTGGCTGCCGCCCACCTCCAGCATGCGGGGCAGGGCGCTGCCCAGGTGGCGTACGGCGTTGGCGTGGTCGCCCCGCGCGTGGGCCAGCAGACCGTGGGCTGCGGGTAGCGCCACCTCGCGCCAGACCGCGGCGGTCTTGGGCTGCCGGGCATGCGTTTCGACAGCGGCCAGCAGCGTGTCGGCCTGTGGTCTGCCAGCGCGCGCCAGGCCATAGAGGTACTGCAAGTCCAAAAAAGGCAACACCAGGTCCACGCCGCGCCGGGCCAGGTGCTCGGCCACGCCTTGCCAGCGCTGGCCCACATCGACACCGGCCAGTTCCAGCCGCGCCAGCAGCGACACCGCGCCAACCTGGTCCTGCGAGTAGTCGCAAGCGACACCCCAGACCCGCTGGTCGTACAACGCCAGCACCTCGTCCGGGCGGTCAAATTCCAGCGCGAACAGTGCGGTGTGCCACCAGTTGTGGGTGAGCATGAAGGAGTTGAGTCCGATCCACGTCGGGCTGACTGCGTTCATGAAGTCCAGCCCCTCCTGCAGTCGGCCCTGGGTCAGCAGCACATGGGCCAATGCGTGGTGGGCCCAGGGCTCCTTGTGGCTCAGCGCGATGGCGTGGCGGGCCGCGGCTTCGGCTTGCGGCAGCAGGTGGCACTGTTCCCAGGCGAAGGCTGCCATGCCGTGCATGTAGGGCACATCGGCACTGGCGGGCAGGGCCTGCAGCGCCAGGCGCAGCATGCAGGGTGAGTTGCCGGCGTTGAACAGGTGGTACTGGCCGAGCTTGACCGAGGCCAGGTCGCGCGGGCAATCGCGCGCCTGTTCCTCGTGCAGGGCGATGGCTCGGGGCAGGTCACCCGCAGCCCAGGCCGCCACCGCTGCCACGAAGCGCCGCTCCCTGGTGCTCACTGCCGCGTCGGCCAGGCCTGCCTGAGCGCGTGCGACATATGGTGCGGCATGGGCTGCTGCCTGGCCTGATTCGGCGAACATGTGAAGCGCCGCGCAGCAGGCCTGCACCAGCGGGCTGGCGTCTGTCTCGGCCACTTGCAGAATGTTGACTACCCGTGTTTCGCAGGCGATGAAGCCCTCGACAAAGTCGTTGACGGCACCCAGGCTGCCGGCGTCACACAGCGTGACCGGGTTGCCCAAGCTGTCGGTGATCACGGCCGCGGCCCGCTAGCCTGGTGGCACCGGCCAGGGCCGCTGCGACCCGCGCATTTGCTCAAACGCGTACGAGATTTGCAACACGCCCAGGTCATCAAAGCGCTGGCCCGCGATCTGCAGTCCGATGGGGAATCCGCCCGAGGTGTAGCCGCAATTGACCGACGAAGCGGGCTGCTCCGACATATTGAAGGGCACGGTGAAGGCGATGTGCTCCAGGGGTCGATCGAAGTCATTGGTGGGCGAGGGCAGCTCGGCGGCAAAGGCCGGCATGGGTGAGGTGGGCGACAGCATGTAGTCATAGCCCGCGCAGGCTTTTACCGTGGCCAAACGGGTGGCATGGAACTGGCTGAAGGCGGCAAAGGCCTGAGCGCCGCTCAGGTTGGCGCCACTGTCGGCCCAGTCACGGATGTAGGGCAGGACCACGGCTTTTTTGGCCGGCGGCAGGGCTGCGAGGTCCAGGTGCGAGCGCAAGCGCCAGGCGTGGTCCATCCCACTGAGCATGGCAGGGGTTAAAAAGGGCGCCATGGGCTCGACGATGGCGCCAGCCTGCTCAAACAGCCGCGCTGCGGCCAGTATGGCCGCTTGCACCTCCGGCTCCACCGGCAGGCCACAACCGGCATCCATCAGCAGGCCGATGCGCAGGCCGCGCAGGCGATCGCTGCCCCGGTCAAACTGGTCCCAGGCGAGCGACTGGTAGGGCAGGCTCATGCTGTCGCGTGCATCGGGCAGGCTCAGCACCTGCATCATCAGGGCGGCGTCGGCCACGGTGCGGGTCATGGGGCCAGCGGCGCGCCCGGTGTAGGGTGGGTCAATCGGGATTCGCCCCAGGCTTGGCTTGAGGCTGAATATGCCGCACCAACCCGCTGGCAGCCGCAACGAGCCGCCGATGTCGGTGCCCACATGCAGCGGGCCATAGCCGGCCGCCGCCGCCGCCCCGGCACCGGCACTGCTGCCCCCCGGCGTCTTGCTCAAGTCCCAGGGGTTGCGCGCCAGCGCATGAAAGGTGGACAGGCCAGAGGACAGCATGCCGTAGTCAGGCATGGTGGTCTTGCACACCAGCACCGCGCCCGCCTCCTTGAGCCGGGCCGACGGCGGGGCGTCCGCAGCCGCCGGTGTCAGATCGGTGGCTGCAGTGCCCAGCGGCACCGGGTCGCCCAGGGTGGCGATGTTGTCCTTGATGGTGACCGGCACGCCGTCCAAAGGGCCCAGCGGTGCGCCACGCTGCCAGCGCGCCTCGCTGGCCCGGGCCTGCGCTAGGGCCAGTTCGGGCCGCAGCAGGTAGCTGGCATGCAAGTGCGGCTCCCAGCGCTCAATATGCGCCAGCACCGACTGCGCCACCTCCACCGGTGACAGTGTGCCCGCGCTGTAGCCAGCCAGCAGCGCGTGGGCACCCAGGTCGTGCAGGGCAGGGCTTGTCATGGGCTCGGGGCTCAAGCCTTGGCCATCAGGACCAAGACAGCGCTGACACGTCGTTCACAAACACCGGCATGTCTTTCCACAAGCCCTTCAGCCCCTTGTGCGCCACGGTGATCCATTGCGGTTGGTACAGGAAGCCGTGCACCGCCTCATTGGCCAGCATGCGCTGGGCGTCACCCAGCAGCTTGGCCCGGTCGGCCGCGCGCGGTGCGTTCTGGAGCTTGTCGAACAGTTCGGTGAATTTCGGCGACTCATAGCCCCAGTAGTAGCCTGGCTTGGCGTAGTTGCCCAAGTCAAAAGGCTCCACGTGGGAGATGATGGTCAGGTCGTAGTTCTTGTTGGTGAAGGTGCCGCTGAGCCACTGCGCCCATTCCACGTTTTCGATCTTGGCCACGATGCCGATCTTGGCCAACTGGGACGCAATCACTTCGCCGCCCTGGCGCGCATAGGGCACCGGTGGCAGCACCAGACTCAGTGTCAACGGGGTCTTGACACCGGCCTCAGCCAACAGGGCCTTGGCCTTGTCGATGTTAAAAGGGTTGATGCCAGTGGTGTCGACATAGCCGAAGGCGCCTGGTACGTAATGGCTGCCAATTGGGGCGCCGTAGCCGTCGGCAGCGCCTTCGATCACAGCCTTGCGGTCTATCGCGGCGCAGATGGCGCGGCGCACGCGAACATCGTCCAGCGGTTTCTTTTTGTTGTTGATGGCCAGGATGGTTTTGGCGCGCGACCCACTCACCACCACCTGGAATTTGGCGTTGCCCTTGAACTGAGGCACGCTGCGAGGCGTCACACGAACAAAGGCGTCCACGTCGCCCGCCAGCAAGGCGGCCACCTGTGCCGCCGAGTCGCTGATGAAGCGGAAGGTCACTTTCTTCATCTTGATCGCTGCGGCGTTGCGGTAGGCGTCCCACTTGGTCAAGGTGACCGACGAGCCCTTGGCCCAGGCCGAGAGCTGGTAGGGGCCGGTGCCGACCGGTTTGGTGGCGTTGGTGTCGGCGCTCTTGGGCTCGACGATGATGGCTGTGGCTTGGCCCATCAGGAACAGAAAATCCGGGTCCAGCTGTTTGTTCAGGATCACCACCGTGTAGTCGTCGATCACGGCCACGCGGTCCATCATGGCGAAGGTGCGCTTGTCTTTGTTGGTGCTTTTCTCGCCGCCAGCGCGCTCAAAGGAGAACTTGACCGCATTGGCGTTGAAGGGCTCGCCATTCTGGAACTTGACGCCCTTGCGCAGGATAAAGGTGTAGGTTTTGAGGTCAGGTGACACCTCCCATTTTTCAGCCAGCAGCGGCGACACGGTGCCGTCGCTGTTGATCTTGGTCAAGGTCTCAAAGATGTTGTATTGCACGATCTCGGCGATGGCCGAAGCCGCGCCGGCGGTTGGGTCGAGCCCCGGTGGCTCCAGGGTCATGGCCAGCACCACGGCGTCTTTTTTGGCCTGGGCCGTAGCGGCCAAAGGCAGGGTGGCCAGCGAGGCGCCAGAGGCGGCGGTGGCAATCAGGTGACGGCGATTGATCATGGTGTGTGTCTCCAATAAAAAGGGTGAAGGCCAATTTGTTCCGTGTCAGGCTTCGAACCATACCACTAGTTTGACGGTGCGGACCCGGCTGGCGCCAGGTCCAGATGGCAGGCCACCAAGTGGCCATTGGCCAAGGCGCGCAGCTCGGGCCGGCTGTTGTCACACACCGCCTGGGCCTGCGGACAACGTGCGGCGTAGGGGCAAGCGCCGGTTGGCACGGTGCGGGGGGTCAGCACCACGCCGCGCGGGCGGCGGCCCGCCTGCGGCGCAAGCCGGGGTACCGCCGCCAGCAGGGCCCGGGTGTAGGGATGGGACGCTGCCTTGAACAGCGTCTCTGGCGTGCCCTGCTCGACGATGCGGCCCTGGTAAATCACCGCCACCTCGTCGCACAGGTGGTTGACCACCGCCAGGTCGTGGCTAATGAGCAGGTAGGTCACACCAAACTGCTGCGCCAGGTCTTGCATCAGGTTCAGCACCTGGGCTTGCACCGACACATCCAGCGCGCTGACCGGTTCGTCCGCCACGATCAGGCGGGGCCGGGTGATCAGGGCCCGCGCGATGGCCACCCGTTGGCGCTGGCCGCCGGAGAATTCATGCGGGTATTTGTCCAGATCGTTGCGGCGCAGACCTACAGCGGTCAGTACCTTGGCCGCTTGCTCGCGCATGGCGGCGGGTGTCTGCTGGCCTAGCACGGCCAGCGGCTCACCCACAATGCGGGCCACGGTCTGGCGTGGGTCGAGCGAGCCATAGGGGTCCTGAAAGACCATCTGGAAATTGCGCCGGGCGTGGCGCAAGTCCGCGGGACTCAAAGCGTTCAAGTCTTGACCCAGTACGCTGACCCGGCCCGAACTGGGGGGTTCCAGCCCCATCGCCAGCCGCGCCAGTGTGGACTTGCCCGAGCCGGATTCGCCCACCACCCCCAGACTACGGCCACTGTCCAGGTGCAGGCTGACACCCCGCAGCGCATGCACCAGCGCCGGCTTTTGCCACAGCCGCTCGCGCGGCAGCGGGTACTGTCGCGTCACATCCTCAAGCTGCAGCAGGGGGGCGTTCATCGGGGGGCTCCGGTGGCACTGACGTCCAGACGCAGGCAATGGGCGACATGACCGGGTGCCAGCGTGTGCACCGTCGGCTGGGTCTGGGCGCATTCGGGTCCGGCCTGCGGGCAGCGACCGGCAAAAGGGCAACCCGGTGCCAGGTCAGCCAATTCGGGCACGCTGCCCTCTATGGTGCTCAGGCGGGTGCCGCGCGGTGCGCCCAACTGCGGCCGCGCGCCAAACAGGCCGCGTGTGTAGGGGTGGCGCATGCCGGCAAACACCGTGGCGGTAGGCCCGCTTTCCATGACTCGGCCGCCGTACATCACCATCATGTGCGCCACGTTTTCGGCAATCACGCCGAGGTCGTGAGAAATCAGCAACAGGGCCATGCCGCGTTCCTGCACCAGGTCGGCGATCAGGTCCAAAATTTGCCCCTGGATGGTCACATCCAGCGCCGTGGTCGGCTCATCGGCAATCAGTAAATCGGGCCCGCAGGCCAGGGCCATGGCAATCGTGATGCGCTGGCGTTGGCCGCCGGAAAACTGGTGCGGATAAGCGTCCGCCCGGCGTGCGGCATCTGCAATACCAACCCGCTCCAGCAAGGCGATGGCCTGTTGTCGCGCTGCGCGCGCCGTGGCGCCGCGGTGCAGCATCAGCGGCTCGGCCACCTGGTGACCAATGGTGTGGACCGGGTTCAGCGCCGTCATCGGCTCCTGAAAAATCATGCCGATGCGGTTGCCGCGCAGGCGTCGCATGGCCGCGTCGGGCAGGCCCACCAGCTCCTGGCCGTCAAAGGCGATGCTGCCAGAGGTGAGCGCCCGCTCAGGCAGCAAACCCATCAGGGCCATGGCGGTGATTGATTTGCCACAACCCGACTCACCAATTAGGCCCACTGTCTGGCCTTTTTCCAGGCTGAAGCTGAGCTCGCGCACGGCCTTAGCCGGGCCACGCTGCGTTTGCAACTGCACACTCAGGTTGTGGACGGCGAGCAGGGCCATTCAGCGCTTTCGGGCCAGCCGTGGGTCCAGCAGGTCGCGCAGGCCGTCACCGAGCAGGTTCAGCCCCAGCACGGCCAGCGCGATGGCCAGGCCGGGGAACACCGCCAGCAGCGGCGCCTGGAACAGCAGGGTTTGCGCCTCGGCCAGCATCCGGCCCCACGACGGCTGCGGCGGCTGGGTGCCCAAGCCCAGGTACGAGAGCGCAGCTTCTGCCAGGATCGCCAGTGCAAACTGAATGGTGGCCTGCACGATCAGCACCGACAGCATGTTGGGCAGCACGTGGTCGAGCGTGATGCGCCATGGCCCCTTGCCGCAGGCCCGCGCCGCCAGCACATACTCGCGTGACCAGATGGACCGGGCCGAGGCCCGGGTGATGCGTGCGAAGGTCGGGATGTTGAAGATGCCGATGGCAATGATGGCGTTGACGATGCCCGCGCCGAACAGCGCCGTCAGCATGATGGCCGACAAAATCGCCGGGAAGGCAAAGGTAAAGTCGGCCAGCCGCATGATCAGTTCCTCGAGCCAGCCGCCGCGCGCGGCCGCCATCAGGCCCAGCGCGGTGCCCACGGCCAGTCCAATGCTGACCGCGATCAGGCCAACCATGATCGAGTTGCGCGCGCCCACCAGCAGCAGGGATGCGACATCCCGTCCAAAGGGGTCAGTGCCCAGCCAGTGCAGGCTGCCTGGCGGCTGCAACTTGGCCGCCATGTCCACCTCGTAGGGCGACCAGGGCGTCCAGACCAGTGACAGGCCGGCCGCCAGCAACAGCAGCAGCGTCAGCACGCCGCCGATCAGGAAGCTACGGTGTGCCAGGGCGCGGCGGGCCAAGCCGGTTGGGTTCATGTGTCGCTGGCTTTCACGCGCGGGTCAATCACGGCGTAAAGCACATCCACCACAAAGTTCACCACAATCACCATGGTGGCCAGCAGCATCACGCAGTTGCGCACCACGATCAGGTCGCGGTTGGAGATGGACTGGAAGATCAGCCGACCCAGCCCGGGCAGGTAGAACACGTTTTCGACCACGATGGTGCCGGCCAGCAGGTTGGCAAATTGCAGGCCCATCACCGTCACCACCGGGATCATGGCGTTGCGCAGCACATGGCGCCACAGCGTCGCCCGCTGCGACAGGCCTTTGGCGCGGGCAGTCCGCACAAAATCTTCACGCAGCACCTCCAGCACCGCCGAGCGCGTGATGCGGGCCAGAATCGCGGCCTGCACCACGGCCAGCGACAGCGCGGGCAGCAGCAGCGCCTTGAGCGCGTCGACCACACCCTCATCCCAGCCCGGAAAGCCGCCCGCCGAAAACCATTGCAAGTGCACCGAGAACAACAAAATCAGCAGGATGGCAAACCAGAAGTTGGGCACCGCAATGCCAATCTGGGTCAGCCCCATCAGGCCGACATCGCCCAGCCGGTTGTGGCGCGAAGCCGCGTACACCCCCACCACCAGCGCCAGCACAGTGGTCAGCGCCATGGCCATCACGGCCAGCGGCACGGTCAGCGCAAGCCGTTCCAAAACCAGTTCAAGCACCGGGCTGCTGTAGGCGTAGCTGGTACCTAACTCGCCCACCAGCATGCCGCTGACCCACTGCCAGTAGCGCTGCATCGGCGGCAGGTCGAGCCCCAGCTTGACGGCCAGCGCCTGCACGGCCTCGGGCGCGGCATCCGGCCCCATCAGCATCTGGGCAGCATTGCCTGGGAGGATTTCAAGCACCAGAAAGACCACCACCGAGGCTCCGGCCAGGGTGGCCAGCAGCGTCAGCAGACGCTTTAGCAGGAACAGGCTCATGGTGCAGCCAAAGCGCGGATAATTCGGACCATGTGTACAGGCAATGTTGTGAGGTTGACCGGGGTGGATGGTAAGCCATGGCATTGATCATCACTGACGAGTGCATCAACTGCGATGTCTGCGAGCCCGAGTGCCCGAACGAGGCTATTTTTTTGGGGCCCGAAATCTACGAAATCGACCCCCACAAGTGCACCGAGTGCGTCGGTCATTTTGACGAGCCGCAGTGTGTGCAGGTCTGCCCCGTGGCCTGCATTCCGATCAACCCACAGTTTGTGGAAGACCGGGAAACGCTCTGGCAAAAATACCGCCGATTGCAGGCCCGTACCGGCAAGCCTGGCGCAAACTGAGCCGGCATCGTCCAGCTTGTCCGCTCAGGGCTTGCTGTCATCTTTGGCTGCTGCCGCTGTTTTTGGCGCTGGTTTTTTCTTTTTGACCGGCTGATCAGCGGGCACTTGCGCCTTGAAGTCGCCCTCGGCCTTGGCTTTCGTTTTTTTTGTGGTCTTCTTTGGCGCTGCGCTGTCTCGGGGCTGAGATGCGGTGGCCGATGGTGCCATGGTCGGCTTTTTTGAGGCCGTCAGCGCTTGTTGCTCGGTTTTCTCTTTCTTCAACCGGGCTTGCTCCAGGGTATCGGCTGCCTTGGCGTTACGCGCGCTGGCCTGGTCGGAGGCCTTCTTTTGCTCGCTGGTTCTGGTATCTGCCGCGTCCACGAGCGTTCCGCCCGGACAGGGCTGCTGGCTGTAGGTATTGCCGCACTTATAGACATTTTGGCCCCAAGCCCCCGTCCCTATTGGGTTTATAGCTATTAAAAAAATAGCAACTAGCATGCGATTCTGCATCGGGAGCTCCCTGTGTTGTGCTTGTATTCGACCCTGATTTCAGGGCGGCAACGGCTCAGGCCGGGCTGGTTTAGGCCGTGGCGGCTTGCTGGTGTGCACCAGCAATGTCGCTTTGGCCATGTCGCCTGCCCACAGCGACGGCCAAGCCGTCAAGGCGCGGACAATGGTTTGCTCAATGGCAATGCGGTGGTCCTGTGATGGCTTTTTCAGCACCCAGTCCACCACCTCGGCTCGGTCCCCTGGGTGCCCAACGCCCAGGCGCAACCGCCAGTAGTCGCCGGTGCCAAGCTGCGCGTGGATGTCGCGCAAGCCATTGTGACCGGCGTGACTGCCGCCAAATTTGAGTTTGGCCTCACCCGGGACCACGTCAAGCTCGTCATGGGCGACCAGAACATCTGCGGGCGCAATCTTGTAAAAGCGGGCCAAGGCCGCAACAGAACGGCCGCTCAGGTTCATGAAGGCCTGCGGCTTGAGCAACCAAAGTGGCTGGTCCCCAACCGTGGTGCGAGCCACCAGAGCCTGGTAGTTCTTGTCAAAGGCCCAGTGTGCCTTGAGCTGCAGCGCCAAAGCGTCAACAAACCAGAAGCCGGCGTTGTGCCGGGTCTGTTCATAAGCAGGGCCGGGGTTGCCCAGGCCCACCATCAAGCTGATCATGCGGTGATTATCAGATGAACGCGGCGTGTGGGTCTGCAGGTTTGAAGCCGATGACTCCCAGAAAACAAAACAGCCCACGCTGGGTGGGCTGTGAGTCCTAGGCGCTGCCTTGGGTGGCCGCGCTGGTAGGCGTACCTTGCGGCTTACTTCTTGGCAGCCGTTTTGGCTGCGGGAGTTTTGGCTGCGGGTGTTTTGGCCGCAGGTGCCTTGGCAGCCGGTTTACCGGCAGCCTTGGCGGCGGGCGCCGCAGCTGCGTCGGGAGCGGGCACCTCTGCGCCGGCCACAGCCACCACCGAAACCAGCACCGGGTTGTTTTTGCCGCGGGTGACAGCGGTGACACCCTTGGGCAGCGTCACATCGGCCAGGTGCAGGGATGCGCCTTTCTTCAGGCCGCTCAGATCAACCGCGATGAATTCGGGCAGGTCGGCGGGCAGGCACAGCACCTCAATCTCGGTGATCACGTGGTTGGCAATGCACCCGTCGGTCTTGATGGCCGGTGAGTTTTCGTCACCGCTGTAGTGCAGTGGCACCTTCATGTGCAATTTGGTGTTGGCGTCCACGCGTTGGAAGTCAATGTGCAACACCAGTTGCTTGAACGGGTGCATCTGCACGTCGCGCAGCAGGACCTGGTGGTTGCTGCCGGCGATGTCCATCTCCAGCACCGATGAATGGAACGCTTCCTTTTTAAGGGCGTGCCACAGGGCGTTGTGATCGAGCTCGATCATTTTCGGTTCGGCAGCACCACCGTAAACGATGCCGGGTGTGCGACCGGTGATGCGGAGACGGCGGCTCGCACCCGTACCCTGCTTGGCGCGCTCAAAAGCGACTAATTTCATAATTTACTCCTGGAGGAGCCCACCGCGACCAGTGCGACTCCGGTTAAAAAAAGCCCGCGGCAACTCAAGTGCGCCACGAGCCCGCTTTGGTCTGGATCAGAAAAGATTTTCCTGGTCCGAGAACAAACTCATGACGGATTCACCTTTCGCAATACGCTGAATGGTTTCCGCAAACAAGGGGGCAACGCTCAGTTGCCGTATCTTCCGACAGGCGGCGGCAGCCTCGGTGAGGGGAATGGTGTTGGTCACCACCACCTCGTCCAAGACGTCACCATTGTTGATGCGCTCAATGGCTGGCCCAGAGAAAATCGGGTGGGTGCAATAGGCGTAGACTTTTTTCGCGCCACGCGCTTTCAGGATCTCCGCCGCTTTGACCAAGGTACCAGCGGTGTCGATCATGTCGTCCATGATGACGCAATTGCGGCCGTCCACCTCGCCAATCACGTGCATGACCTCGCTGACATTGGCCTTGGGCCGGCGCTTGTCAATGATGGCTAGATCGCAGTGCAACTGCTTGGCCAAGGCGCGTGCACGCACCACGCCGCCGACATCTGGCGAGACGACGATGAGGTCGTCGTAGTTTTTTTGCCGCAGATCGCCCAGAAGTACAGGCGAGGCGTAGATGTTGTCGACTGGAATATCAAAAAAGCCCTGGATCTGGTCGGCATGCAGGTCCATGGTCAGCACGCGCGCGACGCCGACGGCCTGCAGCATGTTGGCGACCACCTTGGCCGAGATTGGCACCCGACCCGAGCGTGGGCGTCGGTCCTGCCGCGCATAACCAAAATAGGGGATAACGGCGCTGATGCGCTCGGCCGAGGCGCGTTTAAGTGCGTCGACGATGATCAGCAACTCCATCAGGTTTTCGTTGGTCGGGGCGCAGGTCGACTGCACCACGAACACATCGCGTGCCCGCACGTTTTGGTTGATTTCGACCGACACCTCGCCGTCAGAGAAGCGGCCGACCGTGGCCGACCCCAGGGAGATGTTGAGGTGATTGGCAATATCGGCGCCCATACCCGGATTGGCGTTGCCCGTGAACACCATGAAATCAGGGGTGTGGTTTGCCTGCGTGGTGATTTGGGACATTGGTTGACGATCAGTTGAGGTCATATTGGCGCTGCAGGCGCATCACTCTAAATAACCAATCCAAACACCACGGGGGCGCAGACTGACATTTTGGCAGGGGAGGAAGGATTCGAACCTTCGCATGCTGGAATCAAAATCCAGTGCCTTAACCAACTTGGCGACTCCCCTACACGGGTGGATGGTTATTCGCCATCCACCTTCAATTTTTACGCTGGTGCCCACCCTGCGAGAGGGTGAACCCCGAGATTGCTGCACACCCGCGTCTGTAGCGATACCGGCGCGCGTTCGACCTGTAACGGTCGGTCAAGTTGCGCAAACACCGCGCTGCCCGAGCCGGTCATCCGGCCGCTAAGCCCCAGAGCTGCAAGCCAATCGAGGGCTTGTGTGACGCCTGGACAAAGCCTCTGCGCAACCCTCTGCAAGTCGTTTCGGCCAAAACCAAACGGGTTCGCAGAGAAGCCTGAAAGTATAGCAGTGTCACTGTCTCTTTTGAGTTCTGGGTCTGAGAAAATCGCATGGGTGGGCAGCCCGGAAGCGGGCTTGGCGACCAAAAATTTCGCGGGCGGCAGCGTGATCGGGGTCATGATGTCGCCTATGCCTTCGACCCAGGCATTGTGGCCACCCAAGAAAAAAGGCACATCGGCCCCCAAAGCCAAACCGATCGGAAGTAACTGGTCTAGCGGCCAGTTAAGTTGCCACAGGCGATTTAACGCGAGCAGCGTGGTCGCCGCATCAGATGATCCGCCGCCCATGCCGGCCTCGGCCGGAATGCGTTTCTCAATCCCGATGTGGACGCCAAGGCCGCACCCGCTGGCAAGCTGCAAGGCACGTGCGGCCCGCAGCACCAAGTCGTCGGCCGGGAGCTTGGCGCCCAAGTCCTCCCGGCTGATCAGCCCATCTGCCCTAATTTCCACGTGCAGCGTGTCGCACCAGTCGATCAGCATAAACACCGACTGCAGCAGGTGGTAACCGTCGGCACGTCGGCCGGTGATGTGCAAAAACAGGTTCAGCTTGGCGGGTGCGCTGAGGTCGTAGAGGCGCTGCATGGGCTTGGGTCGAGTCTGTGTGCCTTTATTGGTCCAGCACCACGCGCAACTCGGCCACGGGCAAGGGTAACTGGCGGCGCATCGTGATGCGACCGTTGGGGCGCTGTGACAAGTCGACTTGCCATCCGGCTGATGCGACAGGGTCGCCGGCCAGCCAGGCAAACAGGGCGGCGATGGGCAGCTCGGCTCCCAAGGTCTGCCGCATGAGCGCCCCGAGCGTGGCGAACTGCCGGACTTCCACATTGCTGCGAAGGGTGCTGCCCTCAGGCGTCCAGCTCAGGGCGGCCGCGGTGGTGCCCAGGGGGGTGAGAAGGGTTAGCGCCCCAGCCGGGGCGCTGCCACTGAGCTCAAAAGCGGCGGAGAAGACCTGCGCCGGTTCTGATTCAACCCGGAGGGCCAAGCGGCCGCGCCATGGTGAAAATTCGGTGCCATTCATTACAGCAGGCCTCGTTGGCGCTGCACAGGATGCTATAAAAAAAACAGCGAATAACAGCGAAGCCGTTACCCTCACAGAGGGTCTCACAGCTTCACACGCAGGCGTTTGAGGGTATCGCGCAAGGTGTCGTTGTCAGGGCTCAGGGCCAAGCCCTCGCGCCAGACGTTCATGGCCTGCTCGCGTCGTCCCATGACCCACATGACTTCGCCTAGGTGGGCGGCAATCTCTGCGTCTGGGCGGGACTTGTAGGCGCTTTGCAGAATCCGCAAGGCCTCGGGAAAGTTGCCGCTTTTGAACTCGACCCACCCCAGGCTGTCAGTGATGAAGGGATCGTCCGGGGCGAGTTCGAGCGCTTTTTTAATCAACTGGCGCGCTTCGGGCAGGCGCAGGTTACGTTCCGCCAGTGAGTAGCCCAATGCGTTGTAAGCGTGCTGGTAGTCAGGCTTGCTGGCAATGACACCGCGCAGCAGGCGCTCCATATCGTCAAATTTGCCGATTTTTTCAGCCATCATGGCCAAATCGTAGGTGAGGTCGGCATCGCCTGGAAAGCGGTTCAGGCTGTCTGAGATCAGGTTGTAGGCAGCCTGGTACATCTTGGCTTCGCGCAGCAACTGGACTTCGGCGTTGAGCTTGAGGCGTGCCTCGGCCACAGTTTTTTCAGGCTGGCTGCGAATCAACTGGCGCGCCTCGTCAACCTTGCCCTGGCGTGCCAGCATGCCGGCGCGACGCACCTGGGCATTGAGCAGTTCCTCGGGGCTCTCAATGCGCGCCAACCAGGCTTCCGCCTGCGCCATGTTTTTACGCTGCTCTGCAATCTGAGCCAGCGAGAGGAAAGCTTGCGCCAAGCCCCGGTCGGCAGCCCGAAGCGCAGTGCCAGCAGGGCGGGCGGGTATCAGTGCCACGTAGCGTTTGAAGCAAGTTTCGGCCAGGCCAAATTGGTTGTCGTCCAGCGCCAGGGCGCCACGCATGAGCCAGGCTTCGGCAAGCTCGGGCCGCTCGGTGGTGACCAAGTCGAGTTGACTGGCGGCCTCCGCGTAGCGACGGCCATCAATTAAGGCACGGGCGTAGTCCATGCGGACTTCGGGCTGTGGCTTGCCGTCAAGGTGTTTTTTCACCAGGGCTTCTGCTGCTGGTTGCCGGGCTGTCATGAGCGCCAGTGCGAGCAGGGCGGGCCCCTCTGCCTTGGCGTCAAGCGCTTGCCCCTTGCGTGCGGCGTCGAGTGCAGCGCTGCCATCTCCGGCCTCCATCCGCAGACGACCAATGGTGGTCCATGCGGCAACGCCGATCGCGGCTGTGCTGAGGTACTCGGCTAGGGCCTGCTCAACCGCTTGGGCGGCAGCTTTTTTGTCACTGGCACGGGCAAAGTAGCGCGGAATGGCGGTGACCGCGAGCGCCCGGTCCTTGGCCTCGGCGTTGGCAATTTCGCGTTTGAGCGGCTCGACGGTCTCGGCCAGCCGGTTCATACCGATCAGGATCTGAAGCGTGTACCGGTTGGCCTCCCGCGAGCTCGGCAGGGCCTGTCGCCAGGCGCGTGCTGCCTGTAACGCTGAGTCGCCGGAGCGGGCCTTGAGCGCGACCTCTACCGCGCGCTGGTACAGCCTTGCGTCGCCGGTTTTGCGGGCGGCGTCCAGAATGAGTGAGAACGCGGCGCCTGGTTCGTCACCGTTGGCGTTGAGTTCACCCAGCAGCAATTGGTAAAACAGCGGGCCATCGAGCGCCGAGCTTTGGACTGGCGGAGCGGCGGCCGCAGCCGGTACGCCAAGGGTCTGCGCTTTCGCGCCGAGCGCGGCCAGCAGCAGGGCCAACAGTGTGAAACGTGGGGCAATACGCATCAGACCATAATAATCTATGCCAGCCCTGATTGTTTGTAATGCCTGAATTACCCGAAGTTGAAGTGACCCGCCTGAGCTTTGCCTCACGTATTGCCGGTGCCCGGGTTCTGGAGGCCCGCCTGGGCAAGCCCCTGCGCTGGCCGCTGGGCTGCTCGGTAGCGGCCCTGGTGGGCCGTACGGTGCGCGGCGTGCGCCGGCGCGGCAAGTACCTGTTGCTGGACTTGGACCAAGGGCTGCTGCTGCTGCACCTGGGCATGTCGGGCAGCCTGAATTTTGCCCACTTCCTGCCGCCACCCGGCGCACACGACCACTTTGAGCTGGTCACCAGCCAGGGCACGCTGCGCCTGCACGATCCTCGCCGATTTGGTGCGGTGGTGTACGCCCCCGCCGAGGATGACGTGGTGGCGCAAAAATTGCTGGGTCGGCTGGGTATGGAGCCGCTGACCGAGGGCGTTGGCGGTTTCGATCTGGCCGCGTTCCAGGCTGGTCTGAAACGCCGTCAGACCGTCATCAAGCAAGTGCTGTTGGCCGGCGATCTGGTGGTTGGGGTTGGCAATATCTATGCCTCAGAGGCGCTGTTCCTGTCGGGTATCCGGCCGACCGTGCGCGCCGCCAAGCTGAGCCGGCCGCGTGCCGCACGGCTGCACACCGCCATTCGTGAGGTGCTGGCGCGTGCCGTGGCCAAGGGCGGCAGCACGCTGCGCGACTTCTCAAGCGCCAGCGGCGAAACGGGTTATTTTCAGCTCGAGGCCATGGTCTACGGGCGCGCCGGGCAGCCCTGCCGGGTCTGTGGCACGCCCATCAAGATGCTGCGCCAAGGTCAACGCGCCACTTTTTTCTGCCCGCAGTGCCAAAAACCATGAGCGCAGATTTGGCAGGGCGCGTGGTGCAGTGGCAGCAAGTCCATGGCCGGCACGATCTGCCCTGGCAAAACACCCGCGACCCCTACCGCGTCTGGCTGTCAGAAATCATGCTGCAGCAGACGCAGGTGGTCACGGTGCTGGATTATTTTGCCCGCTTTCTGGCCCGATTCCCCGAGGTGGCCGCTCTGGCGGCAGCGCCACTGGACGACGTGCTGGGCCTTTGGAGTGGCCTGGGCTACTACAGCCGGGCCCGCAACCTGCACCGCTGCGCCCAGGCGGTGATGACCTTGCACGACGGCGCCTTTCCGCGTTCGGCTGAGCAACTGCAGACCCTACCGGGCATTGGCCGCTCCACCGCGGCGGCGGTGGCCTCGCTGTGCTACGGCGAGCGGGTGGCGATTTTGGACGGCAACGTCAAGCGGGTGCTCACCCGAGCGCTGGGCTTTGGCGCAGATCTGGCCAGCGCCGCCAATGAGCGCGCGCTGTGGGCCCTGGCCACCGATTTGCTGCCGCAGTCTGATTTGCAGCAGACCATGCCGCGCTACACCCAGGGCGTGATGGACCTGGGCGCCACCCTGTGCACCAGTCGTCAGCCCCAGTGCCAGCGCTGCCCGCTGGCCAGCCTTTGCGTTGCGAAGGCGCAGGGCCAGCCGCTGAGCTACCCGGTCAAAACTCGCAAGCTCAAGCGCAGCACACAGTTGCTTTGGCTGCTCTGGGCCAGCAGCGCCGATGGCCAGGTCTGGTTAAGCCAGCGGCCAACGCCTGGCGTGTGGGCCGGGCTGTTCTGCCTGCCCTTGTTTGACAGTTTGGACGCACTGGAGCTGGTGTTGCCTGAGCCCCAGCGCGGCGCCCTGCAGGCTGGCCCGGTGCTGCGCCATGTGCTGACCCACAAGGACCTGCACCTGCACCCGATTGAGCTGCGTTTGCCGCAGGCTGTGGCGCTGGGCCTGGACGGGGCTTGGGTGGGGGCCGACCAATGGCCAGCACTGGGCCTGCCGGCGCCCATTCGCAAGTGGCTCAGCCGGAGTTGACCCCGCGCTGAGCCCGCCTGACCTTGACGCTCAGGCCGTGTCAAGCTCGCGGTGCCGTGTCAGCGTGGCCCACTCGTTGGCGAAAGCCTGCGCCAGCCGCTCCACCAGAAATACCGATCGGTGCTGGCCACCTGTGCAGCCAATGGCGACCGTGACGTAACTGCGGTGGTCCCGTGCCAGGCTCACCATCCAGTGAGCCAGGAACTGCCGAATGTGGTCCAGCATCAGCATGGCCTCGGGTTGCTGCTGCAAAAACTCGGCTACCGCCGCATCGCGCCCGGTTTGGTGGCGCAGCGCCGGCTCGTAGTGTGGGTTGGGCAGCATGCGCACGTCAAACACAAAGTCGGCGTCGGCTGGAATGCCGCGCTTGTAAGAAAACGATTCAAACACCAACGTGAGCTGCCCACCCGGCGCTCTGATCAGTGATTTGACATAGGCCTGCAGCTGCGCCGGCCGGATGATGCTGGTGTCGATGACATGGGACTGCTCGCGCAGGTTGGCCAAAAGCCCGCGTTCAAGTTCAATGGCTTCCACCAATGCAGGGCGCTGGTCCGCCGTGGTGGGCACTGAGCCAGCCTGCGACAGCGGGTGTCGGCGCCGGGTCTCAGAGTAGCGCCGCACCAGGGTGTCGGTGCTGGCGTCCAAAAATAGCGGCTGAACTGCCACACCCTGCGCGCGCAGGGCTGTGAGCTGTTGGGGGAGCAGCGGCAGCGAGGTCGCACTGCGTACATCCACCGCGATCGCCAGACGGGTGGCCTGATGGCTTTTTTTCAGTTCGACAAAGGGCAGCAGCAGCTCGGGTGGCAGGTTGTCCACGCAGTAGAAGCCGGCGTCTTCCAAGGCGTGCAGCGCCACGGATTTGCCCGATCCCGACATGCCGGTGATCAGCACCATTTGAATGGCGGCGGGTGATTCATTCATCTCAGGCCCTCGCTTGCAGCATTTCGCGGGCATGGGCCAGCGTGGTGTGAGACAAGCGCTCGCCGCCCAGCATGCGCGCCACCTCGCCCACCCGCTGCTCTCCCTGCACCGGGCTGACCGAGCTTAGCGTGGCGCCACCCATCAATTGTTTGGCCACGACCAGGTGGTGGTCGGCGCAGGCCGCCACCTGCGGCAGGTGCGTCACCGCGAGCACCTGCCGGTCTTGCCCCAGCTGCTGCATCAGGCGGCCGACGGTCTCGGCCACGGCGCCACCCACGCCGGCGTCGACCTCGTCAAAAATCAGGGTCTGCGCGGTGCCCAGCTGGCTGGTGGTCACAGCGATAGCTAGCGCCATACGCGACAGCTCGCCGCCCGAGGCCACCTTGTTGACTGGCCGCGGCGTGCTGCCGGCATGCCCAGCCACCAGAAATCCTACGTCTTCCAGGCCGTGTTGCATGGCCTGGGCCGCAGCCGTCAGCGCCACCTCAAACTGGCCGCCTTGCATGCCAAGGCCCTGCATGGCCTGAGTGATAGCACGGGCCAGCTTGGGCGCGGCCTTGGAACGAGTCTGCGAAATGCGGCGTGCCTCCTGCTGGTACTCACGTTGGGCTCTCTGCTCGGCGGCTTCCAGCGCGGCAATATCGGCGGCAGCGTCCAGTTGCTTCAGTTCGAGCTGCCACTGCGTCAGCAGGTCGGGCAGGTCGGGTGGGTCGCGCCGGTAACGCCGCGCAAGTGACATCCACAGCGACAGCCGCTCGTCGAGTTCGGCCAGGCGCTGAGGGTCAAGCTCGGTGCGGCGCAGGTAGGCGCGCAGGCCGTGTACAGTGTCTTCAACCTGGGCCAGGCTTGATGTCAAAACCTCCGCTAGCCCTTTAAATACGGGCTCTAGATGCTCTTGTTGTTGTAGCAGCTGGCAGGCCTGGTGCAGCGCGCGTAGCGCGCCATGTTCTTCTTCGTCAAGGCTTTGCACCGCGCCGTTGGCGGCATCGAGCAGGGCCTGCGCGTTGGATAGGCGGCCGTGTTCGGTATTGAGCTCGTCCCATTCGTCAGCGCCGGGGACCAGTTTGTCCAACTCGCCAATCTGCCAGGCCAGGCGCTCGCGCTCGGTTTGCAGCGTGGCCTGTGCGGCTTTGGCCTGGGTCATGGCCGCCTGGGCCTGGCGCCAGCCCTGCCACAGCTGGCTCATTTTTGCCGTGTCCAGGCCGGCGTAGGCATCCAGCAAGCTGCGCACGGCTTCGGGCCGGGTCAGGCTTTGCCAGGCGTGCTGACCGTGAATGTCCAGCAGCTGCTCGCCCAGCTCGCGCAGCTGGGTGGCGGTGGCGGCGCTGCCGTTGATCCAGGCCCGGCTTTTACCCTGGGTGTCCACGGTGCGGCGCAGCAACAGGCCACCGTTGGCGTCAAACCCGGCTTCGTCCAGCCAGGTATCGATGGCGGCGCTGGTGTCAAATTCGGCGCTCACGTCGGTTCGGCTGGCGCCTTCACGGACGGCGCCTACATCGGCGCGGCCGCCGGTGACCAACTGCAGCGCGTCGATCAGGATCGACTTGCCGGCGCCGGTCTCGCCGGTCAGCACACTGAAGCCGGTGGCCAGCTCTAGCTCAAGCTCGCTCACAATCACAAAATCACGAAGGGCCAGGCGCTTGAGGCTCACGGTCAGACCGCTCCTTCATTCCAGTGAAGTTTTTGTCTCAGGGTGTCGAAGTATGACCAGCCACGTGGGTGCAGAAACCGTGCGTGGTGCTCGGATCGTGTCACCACAATGCGGTCGCCGTGCAACAGCGATGCCAGCGACTGCATGTCGAAATTGGCGCTGGCGTCTTTGCCAGAGACCAATTCAATCGCAATTTCCATGGTGTTGGCCAAAACAATAGGTCGGTTAGACAGCGTGTGCGGTGCAATAGGCACCAGCACCCAGGCAGGGACAGACGGGTGCAGCATCGGTCCACCCGCCGACAGCGCATAGGCGGTGGAGCCCGTTGAGGTGGCGATGATCAGTCCGTCGGCACGCTGATTAGCTACAAAATGGCCATCTACCTCCACCCGCAGCTCGACCATGCCTGAGGTGGCGCCGCGGTTCACCACCACGTCGTTCATGGCCAATGCGTCAAAAACGCAACGGCCGTCGCGCATCACGCGGGCCTGCATCAGGCTACGCTGGTCTTCCGCGTACTCGCCCCTCAGCATCGGAGCCAGCGTGGCCGCAAAATTGCCAAACGGGATATCGGTGATGAACCCCAGCCGTCCCTGGTTGATGCCGATCAGCGGCACGCCCAGGTGCGCCATTTGGCGGCCAATGCCCAGCATGGTGCCGTCGCCGCCCACCACCAGCGCCAGGTCGCATTGAGCGCCGATGCCCGTCACATCGAGCATCGGGTAATCGGTGATGCCCATGTTGTGCGCTGTGTCGTGCTCAAAAACCACCTCGCAGCCCTGCGCATGTAAAAAATGCGCGATGTCCTTGATCGCCTGACGCGATGACGCGCCAGACGCGCCCGAGGCCACGGTCTGGTACTTGCCAATCAGCGCCACATGTCGGAATAAGGACGTCATCCTCAAATTACATCACTAAAATGAGTCGATGCTGGATGAGCGGGCCAAGTTGTTGTTGAAAGCGCTGGTCGAGCGCTATATTGCCGACGGGCAACCCGTGGGCTCGCGCACGCTCTCCAAGGCCTCGGGGCTGGAGCTGTCGCCCGCCACCATCCGCAACGTGATGTCTGACCTGGAAGAGCTGGGCCTGATCGTCAGCCCCCACACCTCGGCCGGGCGAATTCCTACCGCGCGCGGCTACCGATTGTTTGTGGACACCATGCTGACCGTGCAGCCCAGCCAGTTTGGCGCCCACAGCCTGGCGCCGGACCAGCCGCAAAAGGTGATCTCCAACGCCGCCAACCTGCTGTCTAGCCTGTCACATTTTGTGGGCGTGGTGATTGCGCCACGCCGCTCGTCGGTGTTTCGCCACATCGAGTTTTTGCGTCTGTCCGAGCGCCGGTTGCTGGTGATCATCGTCTCACCCGAGGGCGACGTGCAAAACCGCGTCATCTTTACCGAGGTGGACTACTCGCAGGCGCAACTGGTAGAGGCGGCCAATTTTCTCAACAGCCACTATGTGGGCCTGGCGCTTGAGCAGGTGCGTGAGCGGCTGCTAACCGAGGTGGAAAGCCTGCGCTCTGAAATCGCCAGCCTGATGCAGGCTGCGGTGGCGGTCAGCTCTGAGGCTATCTCTGAAAACGCCGGCGAGGTGGTGATATCGGGCGAGCGCAACCTGCTGGCGGTGTCTGATTTTTCGCACGACATGGGCCACCTGCGCCGCGCCTTTGACCTGTTTGAGCAAAAAACCCAGCTCATGCGCCTGCTGGACGTGGCCGGCCGCGCCGAGGGCGTGCGCATCTACATCGGCGGCGAGAGCCAGGTGGTGCCGTTTGAAGAGCTGTCGGTGGTGAGCGCCCCCTACGAGGTGGACGGCCAGGTGGTCGGCACCCTGGGCGTGATCGGCCCCACCCGCATGCCCTATGACCGCATGATCCAGATCGTGGACATCACCTCGCGCCTGGTCAGCAACGCCCTGAGCCACCACAAGTAGCCCCGTACAATCCGGAGTAGGTTGGGGCGTTAGCTCAGTTGGTTAGAGCAGAGGACTCATAAAAGACCTGCCCAAGCCCCATTTTTAAAGAAAACCTATATAAATCAATAGGTTGCAAGCGTCGAAGGTGCGAAAAATTGCTTCTACGGCGCTTCTACGGTGGCAAAGTTTTCTAGCTAGCAAGTTGATAGGTGATTGCGCCACTAAAATCAGTTTTTCGGGCCTCTAGCTCATGCTTGGTTAGAGCAGCGGACTCATAAATTTTGTGCCATGCGTTTGGAAACTGCGTATGGGATGGTGTCAAATTCGGTGAAACCTAAGCGCAGTAATGCGTAGGGCAATGCCGAGCCAAGCTCAGTGAGAAATCACTTTGAAGGTGTAGAGACTTGACGGCACCCACCTAAGGCGAAAGCTATGGTGAAGGCAAAGTCCAGGGAGTGGCGAAAGTCACACAAACCAGAATCCGTTGGTGCCGAGTTCGACTCTCGGGGGGCCCACCAAATTAAAAACCCTTGTCAGAGATGGCAGGGGTTTTTTTATTAAAAAGGTTAACCTACAACTCACAAAGGATGATCGTTATGAAAAGCAGTGACATGCCAATTTCAACGCAATGCACTTTGAATTCAGGTGCTACGTTGCCAACGCAAGTTATCTTGTCTGTTGTTATAGTTTTTTGCAACATAACAGGTCAAAAAGGAACTGGATGGTTAGTCTCTGGACAACACATCGTCACGAATGAGCACGTTGTACGCGGAGGAGATCCAGGAAATGTTGTTGTGCAATTTTCTGATGGCACGGTGCATCAAGTTGGGGAAATTATCTGCGATCCTTATACAGACTTAGCCGTGCTTGAATTAGCTGGAGTAGTTACCTATACACCATTAAAGATTGAAGCAAAAACGCTGGATGTAGCTGACAAGGTTTATGCATGGGGACATCCGCTTGGGTACAGTGGGCCATCACCTATTCTTACTGTTGGATATTTGGCAGGGTTCAATGGACATTTGATTCAAGGAATGAAAACCCCCCAACTTAGATTAGTTCTGAATGCAGCATTGAACCCTGGAAATTCTGGAGGTCCTGTTTTTAAATGGGGCGAGTTAGCTGTACGTGGTGTGGCTGTGACAAAACATGCACCGATAACACCATACTTACAGTCAGCTATAGCGGCTCTGAAAAATAACAATTCTGGGGTTGTTTTCACCGCCACAAATTCGCAAGGTGGAACTACGAATTTTGCTGAATCACAAATTGTTGCAGACATATTGCAGTATTTCAGAGATATGACTCAAGTCGTGATAGGAGAAGCAATAACCGCGAATGACTTGATTGCATTTTTAAATGCGAATCAGATTCCGTGGGCTGCTGCTTGAAAATTTTCTAACTTCAATTTCACCAAAACCTTTGCTCTACGAATGCGCTGACTTTAATATTTACTTAAGCCTGCAAGCATAAATTTTTAGGGAAAAATTTACCTTAGCAGCGCATAGTAAGTAAAAAATTTATGCCCGAAAAGAGCGAAAGCACACACCAATTATTAAAGAAAAAACTCGTTGTCTACAGACGACCCGATAGCGAAGTATGGCAATGCCGCTACACAGTTGACGGGAAAAAATGGCACAGCAAAAGCACAGGAGAGTTCGATCTGGAGCAGGCAAGCGCCAAAGCACATGAAATACTCATTGGCTCTCGTTTGCTGAAGGAGCGCAACCTTCCAGTAGTCAGCAAAAAAGTAAGCGACATTGCAAAGCTGGCTATTCAGAAGATGGATGACAACGCTGGCTATGAAGCTGGCTCGGATTCATTCCCGCAGTACAAACGCATCATCAACGATTTCATCGTGCCATTTTTTGGCAAAAAACACATCGACTCAATAACGCCCAAGCTGATGGGTGAGTTCGACAAGTGGCGCACCAAGAAGCTGGGCAAGCCACTTGCCTACAGCAGCATTCGTAAGCACAACGTCACACTAAATCGTGTTTTCCAAGAAGCACTGGAGCGTGGCTACTTACATAAAACACAGATCCCCTACCTTGAAACAAAAGGCGTTAGGTCGAAGAACTACCCAACTTTTGAAGTCGTGGAGATCAATGCCATCTTGGCGCACATGCCAGCATGGATCGTGAACACTAAGCGTAAGAAAAGTTTTTGGCGCCGTCATGTTGTGCATGACTACGTGCGTGTGCTGATTGAAACTGGTGCAAGGCCAGGCAAGGAGTTGCTGAACTTGAAGTGGAAAAACATCCGCATCAATAAAGTTCAAACTGGTGGCATCGTCGTCGTACCCGATGTTGTTGCAAAGAACTCCAGCAAAAGTGAAGACCCTGAATTCATCGATCGTGAACCCATCGACAGCAAGTATGACGCTGAAGGTAATTGCTTAAACGAACCTGAATTCGATGTGACCGTGTACATGGATGTCTATGGGAAGACCAAAGATCGAACTCTCAATGGGTTTGCGGTCAGTTATCAAGTGCTGAATGAAATTGTTAAGCGCAACTACACAGGAGAAAATGCGACAACCCTTGAAGAATTGACCCAAAACAAGAGCGAAGACTTCGTGTTTAGGTCAAGCTGGAACATGCACGATGACTACCTAGATGCTTGCGAATGCTTCAATCACATGTTCGATGGTTTCCTAAAGGACCACAACTTGCTGATTGACCCTAAGACTGGTCGCAAGCGTGTGTTCTACAGCATACGTAGTGCATACACTACCGCTGCCCTGAACTTGGATGCAGTACCAATTCGTGACCTGTCAAAGCAACTGGGCAATAGCGTTGTGATGATCCAGAAGCACTATGACAGAGCTACGGGGGAGGCAATTACGAAGAATGTAAAGGCATCCAACACGCACATTGCGTTTTTTGGTCAAGCTGAAATTCCCGAGATTTATCAGTCAAACAAGGCGAAGATGCTGAGCTAAAACAGGGTGCAGGACTTTTGGAGGTTGCCAAAGTCTTGGATTCGCCTCAAAGCAGTTCCACAGCGTTCCGGAGCATGTCATCACTGGCATAAATGTAGATTGCGGTTGTCTGAATGTTCTGATGCCCCATCAATTTTTGCAACACACGCATACTGGTTCCGTTGGAGCTGATTTTTGTGGCAAACGATCTTCTTGCCGAATGGCTTGTGCATCCGTCGAAACCAGCCCGTCGATAAATTCCGTTCACAACTTGGGTCAACGAATTCGACGAAAATCCTGCGCTTCGCTGGGTAGCAAAAAACGGTTGCTTTTTGTCACGCACCCGGATGCTTTGCACATAGGCAGCAAGTTCTGCTTGCAGCCGCTGGTTGAGTATCACAGTGCGGCCTTTTTTGCCTTTTGTCTGCTCTGCGCTCAACTGGATTTCCGTGCGGATGGTGCCGTCCGATGCAAGTACGTCAAAAACTTGTAGAGCAGAGACCTCACCAATTCGCATGCCTGCGAGGAATTGGCACATCAGAATTGCTCTGTTGCGTTTGGCGTTTTTGCCCTTGGCCACGAAATCCAGCAGGCGTTGCAGTTCGCGGTCGTTCAAAACGCGGGCTTGTTTGGTCATCGGTACTCTCCTTAGTCATATGAAAAACGTGCTGTAAGTGTGTTTTCATATGAAGGAAATTCCTACCGGAATTTTGACGAAAAAAACCTCAATAAAAACGCGAGGTTACGTCGCCTACAGGGCCACTGATAAGAAAATTCACAAAAGTTACGCAGTGGTATTTATGTCCTGTCCGTGGCTTGTGTGCCACAACGGGAAGTACGTTCTAAACGTACTCCTGCCCAAGTCATGCAAGTTGAGTGCCGTGGATCGTTTCGAAGCGATGAGGCGTGAAAAAGATTGTTCGGTTTGGCAATAATAAACTTTAGCCTGAAATGAAGCTTGCTAATTTTGGACTGGAATGTAGCACTGAATCGGTTTAGTATTGAGCTTAAGGACCGGGTCCCTCAGCAATGACTCTTAACTCCGTCAATACAAAAATTCGGACACACTCGAACTTCGGTGCTGGCAGCCAAGCTTTTTTCATTTAGCTAGATCAAATAAATTTAATTTGAACTTTTAAACTTATTTATGTCCGACTTCTCGAACATCAATTTTGAACTCGCAGATGGCATCTACTTTGACGCCTATATAGAAGAGGAAGAGAGAGCCTACTTTCTTGACCTGTCAATCTTGGAAGATATGGCAAACAAACGAGTTATTAATAATCGCGGAGTAGCACTTACTTTATTTCATTCGATTAGAAATCGTGTATTTCAAATGTGTTTAGCGGCACATAAAGAAAGTCCGAACTGGCCAATCGAAAAGCCCCTGCCAATTCTCAAAAAGCACATTAGGTAAAGCATGGATCCTTCATTAGCAAGAGGAGTGAAAAACCAATTCTTTCGCGAAATTTCCAAAGAAGTCGAATTGGCAACAGAAAGATATACCAAGCATACTAGAAGCAATAAAGCATGGACCAGTCTTAACAACTGGAATAGATACGTCACAGAGATTGAGTCTATCTTTTCTTATTTTCTTCTTCAGAAATTTATAGGCGGTACAAAAAGGAAGCCTATTCTTTGTATTTCCACACTTGATAGTGACCCTCGAAAAAAATTTAACTCATGGAATGAACAGTGTCTGAACTCTGTTCAGTTGTTAATCATTTTTTCACCATGGCACGTAGACGCAGTTTATTCTGGCTACTCGTTGAGTGAGCACACTATTCAGCGTATTTTCGAAAGATCAATTTCTGTGGACAAATTTAGAAATGCAGAAAAAAATCTATTCACATTCGCATTAGAACTATCGGAGGCTGCTTTTTGGAGTTCATTTTGGATTGCTCGTGCATTAGATATTTTTAAGTCTTCTGCAACTGATGTTATCTATCCTGTGATACCGACTAAATCAGGACTATTGTTTGGCGAAATGACTCGCGAAAAAATCCATAAAGTTGAAATTAGAACGTTTGTCAGTGATGACATGTTGTTTGAAAATCAAGTCGAACTCAAGCAATTGATGCTGTCCGCCAGAAGTCAAATGCGAGTCAACTCAATTGCGTTCTTTCCGAGTATTCAACTATCTGGGATAGCCGATCAAGAAAAGGACTTTTCGGATTTTGGAGAAATTGTTCAGCCCTTTGAATCACTGCTTTTTGAAGTCGCCTCTAGCCAACGAGTCAGATCGCAATTAAGCGATGACTTGTATCAATAAATTTAAGCAACTTCAAAAATGACGCTTTATTTTTGCCAAGCCCTACAAGCTGCGATCAGGGTGCCCAGCAGCCATTGCCAGCCTAGGGTGTAAAAAACGTGTTGTAGGGCTACCTACGCGGTGCTAGGGCCCGGTCTATATGCAGCCCAAAAATCTGCGCTGCAATTTTTTCGTGGTTTGGAGATCTCGGGGCCGGTGGTTTTGCTCTAACACCAAGTTTTTACAGTGCCTGTTTGATCAAGCTCATCACGTACTCCAGATCGGCGTCACTATCCACTCGCACCTCGTAATCGCCTGTGCCATAGTGTCCTGTTGTGGAAACATCAATAGCCAGTCCTTTGGTGTCATCTAGCTTGCCTGCCTTGGCACCAATCCAAATCTTTATGCGTTTCTTCTGAAGCTCCATACAAGCTAGGTTTGATTTGTCTCGCTTGAAGGCCAGATAAAACTTTTGCGGCACAAGATCAATACCGGCAGCAAGATTGAGTATTGCGTTTCTGAATTTTTCATACAGTTCGGCCATTTCAGGCGTGACGGCATCCACGTGATGCTCTTCTGTATAGACCTTGATTTCGTCGATGACCTTCTTTAGCTCTTTGTTTTGCTGTGCAAGCGGCTTGATGCTTTCGGCACCTTTGGACTTCTTCAACTGAGTGATTGCGACTGTGTTGTTGGTGTACTGCTTGACTTCCCAAAGCTCAATAGCAATGTCTTTGAAATTAGTTGCTTCCACTTGGAAGTCAGTAAACGAAGGTGAAACGAAAACAACCCGTGTCTGTGACCAGTCCACTTGGTCGCGTTTCAAATTCTGTTTCAGCTGCTCGTTGTACTCCACAATAAAGTCAGCCTTGTTCTCAAGCATTAGGCCAAGATAGGTGAAGCCTTGATCGATCACGCTGATGTTCTTGTCTCGCTTGTATTCAACGATGATGAATGCCTTGGTTGTCTCGTCAAAAGCTAGCGTGTCGATGCGTCTATTCTTGATCGTGAACTCGCTACGCACCAACGTCAACGCCATCACCTCCTTTAAGTTCTTTTCAAACAGGGCTTGAATATCCCGCTCAAGTTTGAAAGGCTTCTCGGGAACTTCTTTCAACGTGGCGTTATTGATTGCATAAAGTGTCATTGGGTGCTTTCACATGTAGAGTGTCTGGAAGTGCATTTATTCGAAAAATTAGCCTCCAAACTGCTGCACCAACCCACTTAATGTTGCGCTTGGAACAATTGCAGTGTGTGGAATAAGGACGTATTTCCAAGCCTTTCCGCCTTTACTCTGTTCGTAGTCAGTTGCACTAGCGCACCAAGCAGCAGCAGCAGCCTTTTTAGCCAGCACGTTAGGGTCAAGCATCAAGTTCGCTTGCTTTGGCTCAAAGATGTATTTGTGAGTGTCGCTCTCGACAACAAAGTCGGGTTCATAAGTTGCCGTACTGCCGCTGGTATCGCGGTAGTTAATGGCGAATTGGTCGCGAGTTGGTTTAAACCACTTCTTCACGTCCAAGTCTTTTTCCAAGAGGCTAGCAAACATCCGTTCACTATCGCTGCCGAATTTCTGCACAGGATAAGAGCAACGTACGAAACCACCGAACAACATCCCCCCAATCCTGTCACGCTCGCCTGTCATAAGTGGCTGATGCACATTGCGTAACTTTTCATCGCCGTCTGCTGAATATGAAGTGTCAGTAAACGTTTGATACCCGCGACTGACCGTCACCTCATAGCCTTCATCAGCGACTTGCCACCAATGCTTTTGCATCTGGGCGTGAATGTACGTTCCAAATTGCCGCTGGTTGAATTGGATTACGTTTAGAACTTCATCTTCATTTGACAAATATCCTCTCAACTTGGTGACTACCTGGCCTGAGAGCTTGTACAAAATATCGGCATGCTCATCGTAGTTGATGTCATCAAATCCAACGATGTTACGCACGATGTAATTTTCAAAACGATCTTCAGTTGCATAGGCTAAGTCGGCGTGTATCCGTTCTCGGTCACTTGTACGTAGATGTTGTATGAGAATATTTTGATCTACCGGCTGCTGATTGATAGCACTTACATCAAGTTCAAAGTCCTTGAAACCCGTACGAACAACGCCCTTGGGACGAACGCTTATTCGTGGAATTCCAATGTTCATATCCAAATACCTTTTCAAACTATCTTTGACGATAGCTGCGATATCCGGCTTGGTACTTGTTTCAGTAAATTCTGCTTGCACAGGACGATAGGTTGTTTCGTAGGCTTCCGTGACTTTCTTGGCTATGCGCTCTTGCACCTCGGGCTTGATCAAGGCCTCAAGGTTTGGCACGTCAGTTACACGGCGTTCATTCTCCTTAATCGCCTCAACAATTAAGTTGACAACGTTCTGCTCATCTCGTGTTGAAAGGACCGGCGTCTGCTGAATGCCTAACTCAAACTGTTGACCTGGAACAGGTTGTGAGGTTGGACGACCAATCATCTGCTCAATAGCTGTGTTGGTAACGGTGACAGCCTTTTTGCCCACTAAATTGATGTCTTTCCCGATCCGGATAACAGCGCGGATAATTGAATCCGGCTTGTTCGCCTCATTGATGATTGCATCAAACTTGTCGTGGGCAACAATAGTTAAACGGTCTACAACTGCAACACCCATACGTTTACCGTAGGGCAAACGCAAACCACGTCCAATGCTCTGTTCAACAAGTGTTGAGGAATTAGCAGCACGAAGCGGAACAATCGTGTACAAGTTTCGGACGTCCCAGCCCTCTTTGAGCTTGTCTACGTGAACAACGATCTCTGTGGGCTCATTAGGGTCTTCAACTGCAAGCAGACGTGCAATCGTTTCATCACTTTCAACACCTTTTTGATTTGAGTGAACGGTAATTACCTTGTCTTTGTAGCGTCCACCGAAGAAGTCATCACGCTTAATGCGTTCAACAATGTGGTCCGCGTGTGCCGTGTCCTTGGCGACAACAAGCATAAATGGCTTGACGATCGGTAAATTGTGATTACGAGCAAACGTTGCTAGTTCAATCTTGGTGTCCTCGTGCACAACCACGCCGTCACGAATTTTCAAGTCCTCAAGCTCTTCTTCACCGTAGTTATCAGCGTTAAAGTCTTCACGTGTCGCAACAGCGGGCTCCTTAACAAATCCATCAGCGATAGCATTCGCCAGCGGGTAGTCATAAATGATATTTTTGAAACGGACTGGTGTTGTGCCAGTTTCAACTTGCGGCGTTGCTGTCAATTCCAAACCAAGCATAGGCTTAAGCTCGTTGATTGCTTTGAAGCCTGCACTTGCGCGGTAACGATGGCTTTCATCCATAATCATTACCAAGTCCTCTAAGCCAGCCAAGTAGTCGAAGTAGCTTTGCCCTATGTACTCGCTAAGTCGCTTTATACGAGGTGCTTTTCCGCCGCGTACTTCACTACTGATCTTGGCTACGTTGAACACGTTGATAGTTACTTCGTCAGAGTTAAAGCTGCGAGTGCGAACATCAATGCCACTATCGTAGTTGTCACCAGTAATAATTCTTGGTGCGTTGTTTGAAAACTCTTGCAAGCCGTTTAGTACGTACTTTGCTGACGAAGGCGTGAAGTCCGTAATCAGCTTGGTGTAAATCGTTAAGTTAGGAGCAAGAACAAAGAAGTTTCGTACGTTGTATTGCGTATACAACAATGCCATAAAAGCACCCATCAGTCGTGTCTTACCAACCCCTGTTGCAAGCGCAAAACAAAGAGACACAAATTCTCGGTCGAAGCTGGCAACGCTTGGATATGCCTCCTGCAATTTTGCCAACTCAGCATCAAGGTCGCCGCCCTTTACCGGCGGATTAATCTCAAGGATATGGGCTAATATTTCAAGGCTGTCACGCTGCGGCTTACGCAAGCTAAGGCGTGAACTGATTGCGTTCACATTGCGCTTGCTTTGATCGTTAAGACTGTTGAAGGCTGTCATATGTGCTTTCTTTATTCATTACCGAACAAGTCAGCTTCTTTGCTAGCAGCTTTCACTCTTGGAGCGATTACCTGTTCAACATCCTGAACTGCTAATGGCAAATTCGTTATGTTTAAGCTGTAGTCGTCCTTGCCCCATTCGCACTTTGACAGCAATGCGTTAGGCATTTTCTTGAGCGTCAGATTAGTCAATTTGTTGCTCAACATAATTGGCGTCGCCTTGAATGCTGAACAGCAGACTAACAAAGTGCGATGGTTGCCAACGTCTTCGCTCAATGCAAGCAGTTGGTCTTCGGTGAGCGTCTGGGTTGTGACGTAGATGAAGTCAGTCTCTGTGCTGTGCCCGTGTGCCCACCAATCAGTTTCACTTGGGCTGTATATGAAACCTTCGTGTTTGCACACGGCAGCAGCGAGCATATTGGCATCGTATGCTTTGTTGACTACCCAGTTGCCCCACTTGTCTTTTTCTAGCAGGGAAGGTGCAAGTTTATAGTAGCGAAAGCCACCGCCACCTTTCCAGTTCACTGCTTCGGTGATGCCACCTTGGTCTTCGCCATCAATTACTTTCTTAAGACGTGGAATGATATGCGTGTGGCAGTGCTCGCCAAGTTCAATCATTACCCAGCGACGCCCCATCTTATGGGCTACTGCGCCAGTTGTGCCTGAACCCGCGAAAGAGTCGAGGACAATATCACCAGACACAGTTGCAATTTGTAACACTCGCTCGATCAATTGCTCAGGCTTCGGCGTAGCAAATTGATGGGCATTCGGTAATAGGCTAGTTAAATGATTACTCGCATCCCTTGTTGTGCCCGCATCTTTCCCAAACCAAATACTTTCTGGAACTCGACCCTCTTGGTCTTTCAGATAAATTTTTCTAAAAACCCTTGTTTCACCATCTAAAAAAGTAATTTCACCAGATGCTACTTTCTCATTAAATGTTTCCTCGCTCCACCGCCAACCTTTTTCTGGAGGATGAATCGTTTTTCCACTTGGAGTGCGAACCATATAACGGAGGTTTTCCCTAAGATTAGGGCTACGAACATCACCAGACCGCCACGGCCCATTTAAGTCGTTATCAGGGTTTCTATAGTTAGTATTGTGATCATCAGTTCTGGGCAGCAAATTTCTTGAAAAACTATCTGATTTACGGTACGCGAGTAAATAGTTATGATGAAGTGAAAGTAGTTTTGCATCATTTTTTCCTTGAACACTATGCTGCCAAACTACACTCCCGATAAAGTTAGAGCGACCAAAAACTTCATCACAAATTACTTTTAGATAATGGAATTCATTATCATCTATGGCGATCCAAATTGACCCGTCGTTCGATATCAGCCTTCTCAAAATAAGAAGGCGATCTTTAATTAGTGAAAGCCATAACGAATGCTCAATTCCATCGTCATAATGTTCAAAAGCCGACCCCGTGTTGTAGGGCGGATCAATAAATACACACTTTACTTTGCCAGAATATTCTTGCTCCAAAGCCTTCAATGCGAGCAGGTTATCACCAAATATTAATTTGTTATCAAACAAGTCGTCGTCACTGTGACGGTTGGAGGCGTGATATGAAAGCTCAGCGTCTTCAATAAGTATGCGGGGCTCCAGCTTAGTTACTTGGTCTTTCCCGATCCAAGTTAACTCAAGTTTCTGCGTTTTTGTCATTTAATTTAGGCTCCATCGCACCGTAAACAGTTTCGTGTTGCTTACCGTACATTGCAATTGTTTTTCCACTTTTTTGATAAGCGTATCTCGCTGCTCATCAATACTGTCCTGTGCCTCATACAGGCTTCGTCGCTTAGCATTTCTGGTTTGTTCAAGCGTACGTAATAGCTTTTGATGCTCAAGTTTCGAGGCAAGCGACATGGCAACTGACGCTGCTTTCTTCGCTTCTTTAATGTCCTTGTCCAGTTGCTTAATCTCTGTTTCAAGACCAAACTTCAGATCGTCTGCCCAACTATCCAGTTTGGCGGTTTCTTCATCAAAGTAAACGGCATTGCGTTGGTCTAACTGCCTTGCCACGGCATCACGCTGCTTGTTGATCGCTTTCTCAAGCTGCACGGTTGGCATCTGAGCTTTGGAAGGTGTGGCATCCGTGCAATGGATTGCCATCAACCGCTCTGCCAACTCCGCATCCAGCACTTCACCGCTGTCAGTAAGAGCTGTTATTGCTAGGAAGTCCTCGTCCTCAACACTGCTGACTGTAATTTTTTCAGCAGCAACCCAACCACTCTTGCCAATGTAAGGCTCCAGTGCGCTGACTTTGAAAGGGTAAGCCTTGTAGTCAAGCTCAAGCTTAACGCTACTGTCCAAGTCGCGCCCTATCGCATTGCTCACAATCCAGCTAGCAAGCGGGCTTGTTTCAGCGAAGAAGTGCTGGTCTTTGCTGTCAGCTATGCGCCAATCAAAGTTATAAGTACCGACTGCTGCGCCACTCCCCACCGGGCTACTGTTCAAGTCGAAGACGGAGCCATTGCCTACAAAGTCCGCAATGCCTGCTAGCTCTGCCCTTGCAAGCATCAGCAACAAGCTAGTCCGCTTATCAAGCATCGCCCGCGTTTGGTCGTGACTTACTTTCAGGCGTGCATTGACTTCTTCATCGAAGTTTTCAAGCAACTTAAGGCGTGTAGTTTCAAGTGCAGCCTTTATTTGCACATCCAGCTCTTGCTGAATCTCATCAAAGGCATTTTGAATTTCGGCTTCAGTCCGGCAAGTTTGGTAGACCGAGGCAATCCGTTTCTCTATGTCTACGCCATTTTCGATAACGCCAAGCACTTCATCACTGGCACCAAACACGCCATCAAAGAGTTTGAACTTTTCGGCAAGCAGCTGATAGACACGTTGGTCTGCGGCGTTTCGCTTGTTTAAGAAGTTCACCACAACCACATCAAACTTCTGTCCATAGCGGTGGCAACGACCAATCCGCTGCTCAACCCGCTGGGGGTTCCAGGGCAAATCAAAGTTGACGACTAACGAGCAGAACTGCAAGTTCACACCCTCTGCTGCACTTTCAGTCGCTATCAATATAGTTGCGTTGTCCCTAAAATTTTCGACGATTGCAGCCTTCATATCTGCCGTCTTTGAACTGGATATCTTGTCGCTGCCTGCGTGTTTCTTCGCCCAATCAGCGTAAATGGACTTTGACAAAGGATCAGTATTTGTTCCGTTCATCATACAAATCTGATTCTCATAACCCGACTGAGATAGCAATTCAGCCAGGTACCGCTGTGTACGTGTGGACTCTGTAAAAATTACTGCTTTTTTTGCTGCACCAATCCCTTGCAGCTTTTCAAACGCTATTGCAAGAACTTTTTGCAACGCTGCACCCTTGGCGTTATCGCGTATGCCTGTAGCAAGTTTTGCATAGTCCCGCAGTTCACCCAGTTCTAGACGTAGGTCTTGAAGTTCCTCTTCTGAGAGTTTGCCTTTAGCCTCTTCAACCGCATCGTCACCAATTTCCTCGGCAAGCTCATCAAGTCCCTCAACTTCTCCATCCAGTAGCTCAAGGACACTTTGCCGTGCTTGGGTTTTTTCAAGCCGCTCCACTAACTTTTGAAGAGTAGCAGCAATGGCGTAGCTGCTAGATGCGAGCAGCTTACGCAGCACCAGTGTCATCAATGTTCGCTGGCTACGAGGCAGTGCATTCAATTTTTCGCGCCGCAGGTATGCGGAGACTTGCTCGTACAGGCGGTGTTCGTCGTCGCTTGGTACAAACTCCTCTGTCATCGCAACACGCTGCGTAAACTTGATGTACTCGAGCACTTGCTTGCGTAGTGTTCGTTGGCAAAAAGGTTTTATGCGCTCTTTTAGCCGGGCGTTTCGCAGGTTTTCATTTACGCCGCGCACGTATTGCTCCTTAAAAGACGTAATGTCTCCAAAGACGTGCGGATCGATGATGCTTACCAAGCCATATAGTTCAAGTAGGCTGTTTTGCAAGGGTGTTGCAGTGAGCAGCAATTTGGGCACTTTGGCAACTACACCTGCAATCGCCGATGCCATTTTGTTGCCAACTTTGTACACATTGCGCAGCCTGTGTGCTTCATCAACAACTACCAAATCCCAAGCCACAGTTTCAAGCACGTCAGCTTTAGCCGCAGCGAAGTTGTATGAGCAGATGAGTAGACTGGTGCCGCCCAGCAGAATGCCGTCTTTTCTCAGTTGCTTGTATGTGGCATTTTCAAGAATGGTGCTCGGAATGTTGAACTTGTCCATCAACTCCTGCTGCCATTGTTTGCGCAATGTGGCCGGGGCAATGATGAGCAGCTTACGTTTTCGTTCTGCCCATTTTTGACTGATGACAATGCCAGCTTCAATTGTTTTGCCTAATCCGACCTCATCAGCAAGTATCACGCCCTTGCTTAATGGGCTGCGTACTGCAAACAAAGCCGCGTCAACCTGATGCGGGTTTAGGTCCACTCGAGCCGAAGCAATTGCCTGACTAAGCTTGTCAATGCTGTTTGCTGGTTGTCGCAAGGTCAGTTGCGTTGCAAATAGCTTTGCTTGATATGTTGAATATGGGCGCATCAAGGCTATTTTTTGTTCGACTTTGACTTGTCTGCAGCACTTTGAAAAAGCGCTAATTCAAGCGGTGTAACCGCTTCTTCTATTTCGATGGCGTTCATTGTGCGATCTCCGTACCTGCGGTCTGCCGGGCAATCCAAGCGTCAATGTCCTTGCGAAGGTATCGCCACATACCGCCGACCTTGAACGAAGGAATTTTCTTGGCTTGGGATAGCCGGTAAATGGTGCGTTCTGTCACCTTGAGGTAGTCGGCAACCTCTTTGATGGTCAGTATTCCTTCACCTTCAGCACTGAGAGACATATTTTTGGCCAATTTTTGTACGAAACGTCAGGATAGTGCAATTTTGGCCAATCTGGTGACTTTGATTAAAAAATGACCAAGGCCGCCGCAATTTGTGCCTCTGACTTTGCCTCCCATAAATACAAGTGGAGGCACTATGCAAAACAACCTAACCCAACCCCACACTGAAGATGATGTGATCTTCGACCGCCCAACTGAGGTGCAGGCATCCCACTCCGTAGTGGATGACGATGACCTCAGTCACCTTGAATTTGAACTGAACTTCAAAGCGCTGACCGGCAATTCAGACTTTGGCCGCATCTTGGTCGTACATCGATCATCCAAGATGACCATCGATGACATAAAACGTCTAACGGGCAGTGCAACTGTCCAGGAAATCACGCCGGGAAACCAAATCATCAGCGACAACAGCATGGTGCTGGACTTGATCAGAACTGCAGTGGAATTGGTCAATCGCTTGCAGTCATTTGAAGGCCTGCGTTGCTACCAACTGGACGAACGAGCTCAAAGTACGCTTTACATGATGGCTGACCCTGCATTCGTCGCCGCACTTGACATGAGTGATGTGGTCTACGAGCAGCTGCGCATTCACACCACTCATGCCGCGCACATGGTATTGATGCGTGATGAGTTGGGCTGCATCGCAAGTTATTACGACAACACGGCAAGTATGTTGCCCAATGCGAAAACTGGACTGACCGAAGGTGAACCAGACTTTGAGCAAAATTGGCCAGCAGTTGTCACCCGCTCAGCCTATCAACTCTGCCTGATGAGCTACGAAGATGCAGTTGATGACCTGCGATCAATCATGAGTCCACAGTGGTGAGCTGATCGTAATTTTTTCCCACTTGAGTATGGGGAACTAGCATCGCTTGCAGCGGGGTTATCTGCTTGAAATTCCGGCGTGAAATGAGTTAGCATGAAACTTATTGTGACCGCAATGTGCGACACCCTATGGGTATTAACAAGGATTGAAAATGAACAAGTTTGAACAGCAAAGAATGAAACTTGATCTTTTGGTTTCTAGGTTGAATACTGAAGGCATGTCCCATGCGTTGGAGTTGGAGTTTGAAGACCTGTGTTCCGAGACTGCCATTACGATGTTTCTCGGGCCTAATCAATCAATATCCAGAAACGATAGTACCGATCTCAGAGAGTACGCCGATGATGCTGATTTAAGCTATTACCAGGACACTTTCGAGAACATAGATTACAGACCATTTTTTAAAAATGAACCTCTTGGCAATGTAATATTGACTTATGAAGTTAGGGAGATACAAGGGTTAAAGATACCGGTCTTACGAATTACATTTGAAAGGAAGTATGCTTTTTTTAAGCAACTTGTAAACCCAGAACAGAAAAATGAAATTGACTTACAGATTAAATTTTTCTCAACAATTTTAGGCTGTCGATGGTACGACGCGAAAGTTGAAACTATTCGTATTGAAGCTGTCTAATGAAGCAATGATAATTTACGGCAGATCAGCCTAAATCAACGACTTTCACCGTTGATTTTGACTGATCTGCACGTATCTTTTTGACGCCTCAGGGACAGGCTATGCTAGCCCTACCAAGTTGGTGCAAGTGCGGCTTTCATGTTCGCCGCACATTCTTTAATCAAGCCATCGCTGGCTGTATCAAAGTTTTTGATAGCTTTAACATAGGCCACATTCACCAAGTCTGTGAATCCCACCTGGTTGAAAACACCTTTAGATGGCGCATTATCCGACCAGCACTCCAGCATATGATCTTTCGCACGTTCGGCATGCCATGCAACGTAAGCGTTATGTTGCAAGTCCCGCAAAACTGCTTCATCAAATTCAACGCAAGAAATGGAGTTACCTTTCAAGAAAAGTTTTTCAGAATTTGGATTTCCATGCAGTTTGTAGATTTCAAGGTCATGGATACAGCCATCTTCAATATAGCTATAAGCAACATTTACGGACCTAAAGAGTTCGTAAAGTTCGTTATCAGTCCCATAAATTTCCCAGTCAGGTTCGACGATAAGTTCGACATGATCTGCGCCAGAAAGTTTGCGAATTTTCTTAGCATTAAGTTTGCTGCAAAGAGGTGCAATGACGAATTTTCCAAAGTAAAGAGTGTTTTCAATATTTTTCATTTCTATTCCTTAAATAGGCTCATGACCAACTAGCAACTTGCTAGAAAAGAAGCACAAGCCCAATGATTTTTAAAAAGGCTGCCTGCCAGAAAAGTTCATTGGCAGACAGCCTCGCTTTGACGTTAAGACCTAAGCCACAGCTTGGTCGTACTCAGACTTTTCAAACTTGTCCAACTGGGCTTTGTGCTTCAAGAGGAAAGACTGCCAGTCAACTTCTCCGAACGCTTCTTGAACGATGTCCAAGATATCCAGAAATGCGTTGGGAACCAAATCCAACTTGTCGCTGCTGCGCACGGCTTGGTTGGCACGCTCGAATGCATCCAAGTAAACCCACACGTTGTGATTCACCAGCATCAGACGACTGAGGCTATCGAAATTGGTCTTGGAGTTGGCATTGCCTTTGCAATTCAGGTGCCCCATATCCATGATTTTTCCGATCGGACTCGCGTCATACTTGAACAAAGTATTGCTGCCGACGTACTTGTGACCTTGGATCAATTGATCTGACCCGATGACCCAGTCGCTTTTATCGGTCCCGTAAGTAGGCGGAATACAGGCAGCCTCAAAGGCCATGCCCTCTTGAAATGGGCTGCTGCTGTCAAAGGTAACTTGCAGTGCAGGACTGTGTTTGCGCAGTTGATTTTGCAGCTCAGTCAGAACAACAGCCCACTTGGGCGTGGACACACCCAGCACATGCAAATACTCTGTGCTCTCATCAAACCCACCGTCATCGCGCATCATCAAGAGGGTGTACAGCATTTGATACAGTCCACCGCGTGTTCCGGCACCGCCGGCCATTGCCCAACCGGAGAATTTCTCGGCCTTAAAACGATCCCACCAAACTTTCGTGGAATGGAGATCGAGCCCGTGAATCACATTGATCCACTTGCTGTCAGGCTGCGCATAGAACTTGATGAAGTCAATGCTTTGTTGGTTCATGTCCATGATTTGCTCATGGTCACACTTGGCGAACGGTGATTGGCTTTTGGGGGTGGTTGCCCACAACGGCACATCCAAAGTCATTGCTGCACTGGTAAAGGTCTCGGACCACGTCATCACCCAGTTACGCAGCGAATGCGCTTTGGACCAGATCACCTTCGCAGATTCAGCGGCGATGCCTTTTTTCAAGTCGCTGTAGCCCTTGATCGCGCCCGTACCCAGTTGATACCCTCCGCTGTCGCCGATGATTTGAACCTGATTAGAGTCAGTTCGTGTAACTGCGTTATTCGGCCAATCACCGAATTTGTGGGCGCCCACAGAATGAAGGATATGTGGGTAATAGAACAACTTGTTAGGTTCCCAGAAGTTGAGATCCTTCACATCGATGCTCGCCGGAAAGCGACGGCCCTCAGGGAGAGGCTTGCAAACATCCTTGGCAAAAGGGCTGTTAACGGCAGGCAGATAGATCGCCTGATCAGTGATATTAAAAGTTTTCATGATTAGATTTCCACAGTGATTTCAGATTGCTGTTCGACAAGAACGTCGTCTTCAAAGCTTTCATCGGGGGGGAAGCCGTTGAGGATTTTTTCGAGACGGTCCTTTTCAATTTCTTGAGCGGACTTGGCAGGAGGTTGCGGTGAGTAATTGACCAGGCCAACAGAGCGACGGCACTTCTTGGACTCATCAACAGTCGGCACCACAATTTCGTACTTCGCGATCGAGGTTTCGAAATCCAGAACCAAGAGTTCGTCGGTGACCTTGAAGGTGACATCAGTAGTGATGGGCAAATAACTGAGATTGGACAAAACGGTCATGAAGTCCTTGGACAGGAAGCTCATGCGCTTAATGGGCTGCTCAGGATCAATCGTGGTGGCGTATTGAAATGCCTTGATTTGTGCCATCTCCTCAACGTCCTTTTCAAAGGAAACGATCAGAGTCCCGTCAATGATTGCGAGCTTGGTCACCGCATTGCGAGGACGCATGATGTGGTTTTCAATTCCTTTCAGCCAAGGATTTGCCAGCGATTTACCGATTGCTTTAACGGTCTCAACTGGAATGCAAAAGCTGTCATCAGGCTCCCACTGACTGTCCAGCTCGAGCTGAGCGTGATTGTGTTTTCCGCCTTCTTCGAACGTATGGAAAGTCAAGTTGAAGTTATTTTTTGCATCTGCTTTGTGCTTGACATTCAGCACGTGGGTGAACGTAGGATCAACTCCCAAGTGCTTGATGACTTCGCTGCCCTCAGTTTCATAATGGTTGTAGGTTGCTTGCGCGAGCAGACGACTACGGACCGTGTTGCGGCTGATGCCAGTCATGGCCAAATCACCAGTTGGCTCGGCAATCCAATCCGACTTGGGCTGTACCCGCGTGATAACGCCAGAGACCGAGTGCATCGGGCTGAACAAGATTTCTTTGCTCTGATGCTTGTAGATCAAGCGATGGTGAGCCAGGATCTGAGGTTGATCTTCGCTTGCTTCTTGGATCACTTCAACGAGGTCGTTCTCTTTGAACTTGCCATGAAAGGGCAGTGCTTGAGTGAGCATGATCTCGCAGATGCCGCGCAGTGGTGCTGCGCATTCGGTGAGGTCGTTGCTGTAGGCGTCAACAAAGAGCTTATCGATCAATTCTTTGTCCACACAGTCGTGAATGATTTCTGTCGAATTGTTCTCGTGCTTGAGCAGAACCAGTGAGTAACCCTCGGGTGTGCGCTGAATGATCGAGGCATTACCGATGGGGGTAATGGCCTTGATTTTTTTGACCTTTGTGGACGCCAATGGCAGCAGCTTTTTGAAGGTTGCATCGGGGCCAATTTTTTTGGACTCTTTCAGAACCATGCGCTTCTTGAGCTTGAACTTGAAGCCCCAACCTGCGATTTCAGCTTCATCGGCCTGGGACTCAGCTGCTTGCTGTTCTTCATAATCGGCAATGCTGATTTCAGTCAACAGTTCGTTGTTGCTGGCCGTCTCAATCTCGGCATTGCTGTAAGTGGATTTGACCAAGTTGACAAACCCGCCTTTGCTTTGGATGTAGCCAGCCAGCTTTTCCTCCGCATTGTTGGAATAAGTTTCTGGATTGAGCTCATATTCCTTGAGCAACGCATTCAACAGGCGCGACTCTTTGTTGCGATCCTGATCGGACATCAAGTCGCCATAAAGATGCTTGAGAACACCAGAGAAATTCTTACCGTGGTTAACTTTGCGCCCAGCGTATTCGATACAATTAATCAACTCATCGAATGCGGAATCAGTCGATGCGTCATGCCACCACAGCAGCGTACGTGCGCGGATGCGGTTACGCTTGTGGCGGTTTTTATGTTCCTCCTTCAACGCAGAAATGGACTCCGTTTTCAGATCGTCAAGCCGCATTTGCAGCTGTTGGTGAGTGCTCATTTCCCCTTTGGCAGAGGAATGTTGAGCAGTGTTGGCCGCACCTTGCAAGTTGCTAGGTTGGCCGGGGTCGTGAATGACATCAGTCATAGGTTTCCTTCGGTTAATTTAAAAATTCCCCCAAGCCAAAGTGACTTGAAAGAACTTGAAGTTTTTCAAAGGATTTCGTACGAAATCAGCCAATGTACAAAACGTACTTTCCCTGTACGAAATGGACTAATGCACAAAACGTACACTTCCAGTACGATCTGAGTAAAAGTCGTTTTCGTACGAGGAAATATGGTTAAAGATCTAGAGCGATCCTTCTTTAAGGGTGTCAGTGGACATTGGGCAGATAGCTCATTTGCAACTGATGAGCAATTACGAGAAGCCAGCGTTTATTACTGGTGGTGGCAGTTCGCCCGCGCTAATCCAGTGTTCTGGCACGCACGGACATCTGGCGCTGCTCTTGTCAATCCAACTTCCCAGAAATCGTTCATGGCTCTGGGTGATCTAAAGCAGGATCTATTTGAGGATTGGTGGCGTGCAAGAGGTTTCGATGCATTCCGAGATCCCAGGGAACTCAAAGCAGTGAGGGAAATCAAAGACCCAAAGAAACTGCCCTCCAAGTACAAAGACGAAAACACCGTCCTTCTGCACGTCTCAATGATTGTTAACAGAGAAACAATCTTGAATGAGATCAAAGACATCCTGAAGGATCATCACCCTGGTAAGGACTTAAAACCGATCGATTACAGCGGTGCTGTACTCAAGCCCTACACCATGCGATATGACCCTGAGAAATTAGCCGAAACATTCCACTGCTACATCTACGCTCAGCTTTATCCGAAAGTGCAAGGATGGGTCATAGCAGATCGATTAGGCATGATGCCGGATGTGACTGTTAGGGGTTTCGACGGTCAGCTAGCGACTGTTGAAGCGAAGAAGCAGTGTGAAAAATTGAGGCAGCAGGTCCTACGAGCATTAGCAAATGCTGACTACCTTATTGAAAACTTGCTTAAGGGTGAGTTCCCCAATCACGTCCAAATCTCAAAAGATACAAGTCCTTTTGGACTGAAGGCAGCTGCACGTAACAAGTACAAAAATGCGATTGACCGCAAAAAAAATAGCGAGTCAGGTGAGTCCCCTTGGCATGACTGGTTGAAATCCACATTCAAAGATTACCTTCATGCACACATAGCGCAAAAAGCTCAGAGCTTTTGTGGCTTCTCAAAGAGCGTTCAAGGCAATAAACGGCTGGATGATTTCGTATCAGGCCATAGCCATTTGTGGTGACATCCGAAGTCCTACACCTTGCTTAGACATTAGCTTTTTGAGCCTGTATAGGGCTAACTGTCTTAGGGCATGTAATGTATTGCTGGCAGTGATTTTTGGTGGAGAGCCTGTTGATCAATCTAGCAACTTGATAGGTAGCCTCAAACTCGTGGCATTCCATTTGTACTTTCGGCATTTTTCCTGCTGCAACAAGTAAGAGCGAACCTGCTGTTCGCTTGTGCCATCACAAAACACTATCGCTGTCGCTCTGTGTTTTGTTCAGCACATTTTTGTTTAACTATGGGAGGCCGAACACAACGCAGTTGTGTGAAGGGGTTTTAGATTGATTTAGATAGAACGAATGAGCGCACGACGGCTATAGCACGAACAAAAATGTTTGGTGCTATCAGCCGCCGTGTCGTGTATTTTGATTTGAGTATCACTTCATCTCGCTACACGCTGTAATCGAGTTGGTGGAAGACTGATGTATTGAAACTTCCAAACAGCACTAATGCTGATACTCGCGGCATCTACTTATGCGCTAAAGACTATTACAGAAATCTTTAGCAAGTCCAGTCTCATTAGCCGTCATATTCCAAACTGGGTTTTTACACTTTATTAAAGCAGTTGTTTATCTGCTGTCGTTACCTGTTTTTTTATGTGTTGGGTGCCTTCATGTTTGATTGTGTAAGTTTGCGGTGCTGCTTGAACAACTTACGGTTTGTGCGTGTGTGTATGTTCATTACGCAATGACAAAAAGCATTCGTAATGCGTTGCCGTTCGCGTTTATTGTTGAACGCATCTACAAACGCTGTTAGGGAGTGAATGTCCCTGTTGGACAGCAAAGCACGGTGTTGCGTTAATAGCGTGTTTGCCATAGCTTGCGCCCTAACAACATTGAGTTTTGCAGTGTCGAATGTTTTATCGTCCAAACCTATGTCGCGTAGCCAATCTTCTCTGAGAGCGTCATCCTTGAAGTTCTTTAATGGGTTCATGCAAATATTTATCAAGACTGATATGAAAACCCATTGATATTGGTTCTGAACCAGTCAGTGGCAATCATTCCGGTTGTCCTCATACAGGTCTGAAAATACAGTTGCTTTGCGTTATTTAACAAAGAAAGGACAACGCAATGGCAACTCTGACTTCCCTCAAACTGGCAGCGGTCAAACGTAGTGCAACTCAAAGCCCTGTCCAGCATCGTCGGCAAAAACTCTGCACCAAGATCGCGGAGCAAATTCACTTGGCCAAGGCACTGAGTAGCGGTGAGACCTACGCACCCACACGCCTTAAGACTGTGACCAATGCCGCAGGCGAACGTGTGCAGGTCAATCACGCAAAACGGATGAAGCCCTGGTGGTTTACCGAGGGCGGCAAGCTCTACCTGCAAATTCGTTATGGCGCCAAGCCAATTCAACTGTCGCCCAAAGCCAATGTCATTGACGTCGGTAGCACCGATGCTTTGGTTGGTGTTCTCGAAGCAGTGCATACGGCAACAATGGCAGGGGAGTTGGATACCCAAATCGAGGCACTGTCTGGACAAATTCGCAGCGGCTTTGGCAAGTGAATAGGTTGATGAGTGTGTGGGCTTTGGTGCCTGCACACCGTCAATGCTGACTATGACGAAGAAATCCCAAACGCTGCTGGACAGTCTCGCCCAGTTCACGGGCACGGAACGCTACTACCGCATTAACCGCAAGTGCGTGATAACAGACGGTGCCAAGTACCTCGCAGAGGCCGCGGGTGCTTATTGGCTAATGGATACCGCTGCCAGCTACCTGTTGGAACTTGGCACCGATGATTGGTTTGTGCTGGTGCGACTTTTGGTCAATGACAGCAAGGCCATGCTGACACTGGAGGATGGCAATGGGGCTATTCGTGCTCACCAAGACATTGGCTACACGGACTTCCCCCTGCCCGAGCAGATCATTTATGCCTGCTGGGATGCAGAACATTGGGTTTTGATGTTGCCAAGCGAGTATTGATTTTTATACTGACGTTTCATTCGTCCAGATAAAGGGGTTTGTATGTCGGTTGATATTTCAAGACAAGAGCTATACGACCTTGTATGGTCAAAGCCCATCATGCATGCCGCCAAGCAATTTGGGATTTCTGGCTCGATGCTTGGCAGGATATGTGAGCAGCGAAATGTCCCGCGACCACCAAGAGGGTACTGGGCAAACCTTCAAGCAACTTCAGTCAAAAAAATTGGGCGCTTTACAAAACCGCCTTTGCCTAATTTGCCTGAGCCAAATCAGAATTTCAATAGCTTGATGCGTAGAGAGTATGCGGATAGGGAGGCCGCACGTACGGATGACTTCGACCCACAAGACCTCAATGACCCGATCAAGCCTCCGCCGCCACCTCCCACTGAAAGCATTAAGGAGTTTGAGGAGCGCATTGAGGCGATCTTTCCTGAGCTACCTGCCCCAGAGACGATCAAAACTCGTCATCCGATTGTCCAGACGCTCTTTGACTTTGACCTAACCTTGGCTGCATTGAAAAGGCGTGGAGGTTGGGACAGTCCCAATTATCAAGATGAGAAAGGCAAGATGTGCCTGGAATGGCTAAACGTGCTCATCCACAGTTTTGAGGTGCTTGGTTTTGAAGTCATCTTGAGAGGAAGGAAGCATTTTTCTTTCCAATTGAATTTTCTTGGGCATCACAAACAATTCGTCTTCTTCATCAATGAGCAAAATCCAACGCTAGTGCAGCGCAAGTACCATAAGAAGACACAGTCAATGACTTACTGTTTCAGGTGGGACCAGGAGACAGAAAAATACGCTAAGGGCAGAACGTATTACGAGTTTGAAACGATGAACCCCCAAGCCATCAAGCAAATCGTGATGGACGTGGTTAGAAAAGACGAAAACGACTACAGGTCCCGAGTTGTTTCACATTACGAATGGAAAGTAGATAGACGCAAGTACGAAATCGAATTGCGTCAATCACAACTTCAAGAGGCTGCTGAGAAAAAGCGCAAGGCCCTTGAGCAACTGCTAGCCAACAGGGAAACCTTGATGAGCTCAGCGGTTGAGGGCATGAACCATGCTGACCAGATTAGGGAGTTGATTGAGATCATGCAAGCCAAGTCCCAAGCCTCTCAGAAACCCATAAAGGACTTTGATCGATGGGTGCGATGGGCAACGCATCACGCTAATACTTTGGATCCAAGGTACATGAGTGTTCAAGGCTTTGAAGCGTGGGTGGCTAAGTTCAAGCTCAAACATTGATTAAAAAATAGGCAGTTTTGCTTGCACACCCTGATGAAAGATTGAACCAAAAATCTTCAATAAAAACATATGGTTACGTGCAGCTATACTTCCACAAAAATTTCCACGGTAGGGTTGAGGCCGCCGCAAACCCCCGTGTTTATTGGGGTCCTAGCGGCTCGGTCTGCTCATAATCCTTTGGTCGAGTGTTCAAGTCACTCACGCCCTACCATTTTTGTGTCCAAAATCGCACCCTACCCAAACAAGCTTTTGCTCTTGTATTCATAGCTAAAGCCATAGGTGCCAAAAGGGCTAGCGGCTGATTTGGCTTGTAAATTCATGGGTATTGGCGGGCCGCATGCATCACGGCCAATGCGGTTACGGTGGTTTCAGTTTGTTGAAGCAGCACGATGTAGTTCGGGTGGGCAACCAGCTCCATCGTGCCAGCCACGCGTCCGAGTCGCCGGGGAAAGTTGTGATCGGCCAGTTGTTCAAGGTCGAGATGAAACTGCTCGGTTTTGACGACATGCAGCTTTCCCATTTATGCGCCTGCTTTGGTTTCCAGGGCCAATACTTGGGCGCGCAATGCCGCGCGTCGAGCGTTCACTTCCTCATCGCTGAGAATCCGGTTCGTCCCGTCCGCTAGGCCCTGTAGCGCTGCACTTGCCTTAGCGCGAAACCAGCGGTCGTAGTCTGCTGCCTCGTGCGCGGCTTTGAGGGCGGCACTGCGGTCGGGGCGTGTTGTTTTCTCCAGAGCGCGGTCTTCCGGCCGCCACTGGCTGGCGTCAATGTGGCATTCGTTCCAGCCAGTGCTGCGCAGCACTTGCAAGGCCTTGCGCGGATCGGCAAAGCGACGCGGCTGTTTGCGCGAGGTGACCAAAATGGCCTCGTCGCGCAGGGTTTGCACGCTGACGACAAAGGCCGCGCCGTCACCGCGCAGGGTGATGCCGGTCACACCGCCGGCCAGTGTGGTGGCTTTGAGTTGCTCAAGGTTCAGGGTGTGCATGGTGGGCCTTTGCGGGTGAGAGTGGGCACGGGGCGATCAAAAATGGCATTTACTGCATCTTAACAATTAAGAGCTATGCAAATAACAGTTGTTTGACACTGTTCGACGCCTAAGCCTCTTGGCTCAGCATGGCTTCCAGCGCTTTCATGCCGCTGGCAATCTCGGCCTCCAGCACGGCCAGCTTGGCCAAGATTTCTTGGGGCGGCAGATGCTCGCGGGCCGCGTGCACCACCTCTTTGCAGCGGTTGATGGACAGGTCGTGGTCGTTGCCGGCAATGTCTGCTTTGGGTACGAAAAAGCTTTGGTCGGTGCGGCTGCGCTGCAGTGCGCTGCTGTGGCGCTGGCCCCGGCGCGCCAGCACGTCGGGCAGGTTGTTTTTGGTGTGCTCTGCTTCTGATAGCAAACTATGCCCGTCCTGCAAGGGCTGGAGGCCGATTTTGTCCTTAGGCAGCAGGGGTTGGTGTTTGTCGTCGAGGCTCCAGCCGTCGGCCTTCGTGTCGTAAAGTTATACGGTGTGAGTACCGCTCGAGTTGGTTTTGGTCAACAGCAGTATGGGCGTGGACACGCCGGCGTAGGGCTTGAACACGCCCGGGGGCAGGGGTGGGCCTGGCGGAGCCGTCGCTGCCGGCGCAAAGCTTTTGAAGCTTGACTGGCGCAGAAACTGCGAGTGGGTCACCACCGCACCAACGCCAAGCTGACCCGGCCGGCCGATTTATGGTCAATCAAAATTCAGCACCCCGGTCAAATCCGCTATCCTTGAGCCTGTTTAAACACAGCACGTCCTGCGCCATCACTTGTGTCAGACCCCCACCCCGCACGCCATTTCGACAGAGAAGATAAACGCACGTTCCTCCAAAAACTGGCTGAATTTATCCACCCGGGCCCGGACTCAACAGCGGAGCTGATCGAGACCTTGGCGGATGCCGAGGAGAACAACATCATTGGCGCGGAATCACGACTCATGCTGGAGGGCGTGATCCGCATGGCGGATATGACTGCCGGCGACGTGATGGTGCCGGCGACGCGCATGGACCTGGTGAATATTGATGAGCCGTACGATGCGTTGCTGCATGTCGTCATCGACACCGCACACTCCCGTTTCCCCGTTTATGACGGTGAGCGAGAGAACATCATAGGAATCCTGATGGCCAAGGACCTGCTGAAGCTGCAGCGGGCGCCTCAACTCAACATTCGTGCTTTGTTGCGACCGGCAGTGTTCGTCCCGGAAACCAAAGGCCTCAACGACCTGTTGCGAGAGTTCCGGGGCAACCGAAACCATTTGGCGATCGTGATCGATGAGTTTGGTCGGGTCGCTGGTCTGATCACCATTGAGGACGTGCTCGAGCAGATTGTGGGCGAGATTGAAGATGAGTTCGACATCGCCGAGGATGAGGGGGATATTTTTGGCCTTGCCGACCGCACGTACCGCGTCAGTGGCGACACCGCCATTGAGCGAGTCAACGACGCATTTGGCGTCACACTAAACACCAGTGACCGCGAGGAGCAATTCGATACTGTTGGCGGACTGATTGCACACGAAATGGGCCACGTGCCGAAACGCGGGGAGCGCCATGAGATGGCTGGCCTGAACTTTGTCGTTCTCCATACCAAAGGCGGTGCTGTGAAATGGTTCAAGGTGTCGCCGATTGCGTCCGACCCGACCTGAAGGGCAACCGCGCCCGTTGAACATGCCACGGCAGCGCGCATGACAGGTCTGTCTATTCCCTTTGTCGTCTTGGCGCTCGCCGCTGGCGTTCTGCACGCAATGAGCATGGCTTGGCCAAGCCTGCTGGGCCTGTCGGTGACTGGCTTACCTGCGGGCCAGCCAGTCTGGTGGCTCGAACTCCTATCGCTGGCTGCCCTGGCCTGGCTGCTGCGACATTGCGTCCAACAACCCTTGGCCAGTTGGCGCGCAGGTCTGCTATATGGTGGGCTCTTCGGCTGCGCCTGGTTGACGGCGTCTTTCGGGTGGACTTTTGTCGCCATGCATACCTATGGCGGGCTCCCAGCCGTGCCATCTGCGTTGGCCGTCTTGGCCTTGGCAGGCTTTCTTGCCAGTTATTACGCCGTCGCGTGCGGCGCTTTCGTGTTTCTGGCCCCCTTGAGCGTCTGGCACAGTGCTGCGCTGTTTTCGGCACTCTGGCTTTGTGCTGAATTGGCACGGGGCCTATGGTTGACCGGTTTTGGCTGGGGTGCGACGGCCTATGCGCATCCAGACGGCCCGTTGGCCAGCTATGCGCCCTGGCTGGGCGCGTACGGCGTTGGCGCTGTGGCCGCCTGGCTGGCCATGGTGTTGGCCCAGCTGCTCGCAGACCACTCATGGCGGCGGCGTCAAGGGCTGTTGGCCAGCGCGTTATTGGTGCTCAGCCTGCCAACGGTTGTGCATCTGCTGGGGCATGACCTGACCCAGAGCACCGGGCGGATGACGGTCACCTTGCTCCAGGGCAATATCCCGCAGAATGAAAAATTTGAGTCTGGCAGCGGGGTTCCTTTGGCGCTGCAGTGGTACGCAGAGCAGCTGCAGCAAGCCCGTACCGCCTTGGTGGTCGCGCCCGAGACGGCGGTGCCGTTGTTGCCGCACCAGCTCCCCAGCGGGTATTGGGCCGCGCTGCAAGCCCGCTTCGCTGGCGGTACACAGGCAGCGCTGATGGGCATTCCCCTTGGCAATTTTGACGACGGTTACACCAATTCAGTGGTCGGCCTGCGCCCGGGTGTGGATCGGCCATGGCGCTACGATAAGCACCATTTGGTCCCCTTTGGCGAGTTCATCCCGCCCTGGTTCAAATGGTTTACTGAACTGATGAACATTCCCTTGGGTGACTTTATGCGGGGTGGGCTTGGCCAACCAACCTTCCAATGGGGTGGCCAGAGCCTCTCGGCCAACATCTGCTATGAGGACCTGTTTGGGGAGGAGTTGGCACAGCAGTTCCGTGATGCGGCTCAAGCGCCGACGATTCTGGTTAATTTCAGCAACCTGGCCTGGTTTGGTGGCACTCTGGCGAGGGACCAGCACTTGCAAATCGCCCGGTGGCGCACGCTGGAATTTGCCCGCCCCTTTCTGCTGTCCACAAACACCGGGGTGACGGCGATCGTGGACCACCAGGCAAGGGTGTTGCAGACGCTACCGCGCGATACGCGTGGTGTGTTGGTGGGCGAGGTCGAAGGCCGTACGGGTCTCACCCCCTACGCCTGGTGGGTGTCCCGCTTGGGCCTTTGGCCGTACTGGCTTGCCGGCTTGGCCACCGTGCTGCTGAGCTGGCGGTGGCACTTGCGAAAACGCTGATGTTCGCCACGGTCGCTGACTCGGAACGCCCGTAAAATCAAAACCTGCACCTCGGCGCGGTTTGACTGTTGTCAATACCCAGGTTCTGCCGGTGCCGAACCACGACCGCTCATGTTGACCTTCCAGCAAATCATTCTTAACCTTCAGTCTTACTGGGACGCCCAAGGTTGTGCCTTGTTACAGCCTTACGACATGGAGGTGGGCGCGGGCACCTCGCACACCGCCACCTTTTTGCGTGCGATTGGCCCCGAGCCCTGGAAAGCGGCCTATGTTCAGCCCAGCCGACGCCCTAAGGACGGCCGCTATGGAGATAACCCGAACCGTTTGCAGCATTATTACCAGTACCAGGTGGTGCTCAAGCCGGCGCCCAGCAACATTCTGGAGCTCTACCTGGGGTCGCTGGAGGCGCTGGGGTTTGACCTGAAAAAGAACGACATTCGGTTTGTCGAGGACGACTGGGAGAACCCAACGCTGGGGGCCTGGGGCCTGGGCTGGGAGGTCTGGCTAAACGGCATGGAGGTGACGCAGTTCACCTATTTCCAGCAGGTGGGCGGCATCGATTGCCGGCCGGTCACAGGCGAGATCACCTACGGTCTGGAGCGATTGGCGATGTACCTGCAGGGGGTCGATAACGTCTACAAACTGCAGTGGACCGACAGCATGAGCTATGGCGATGTCTACCTGCAAAACGAAAAAGAACAGTCGGCCTACAACTTTGAGCACTCGGACGCTGACTTCCTGTTCACCGCCTTCACGGCGCATGAAAAGCAGGCCAAGCACCTGATCGAGGTGCAACTGGCCCTGCCCGCCTATGAACAGGTCCTGAAGTGTGCACACAGCTTCAACCTGCTGGATGCACGTGGCGCCATCAGCGTCACCGAGCGCGCCGCCTACATGGGCCGTATCCGCAACCTGGCGCGCAGCGTCGCGCAAAGTTATTTGGACAGCCGGGAGCGACTGGGCTTTCCCATGGCCCCGCGGGCCTGGGTGGACCAAATGACGAAGAAAGTTGCGTGATGAGCACTGACAACCTGCTGGTGGAATTGTTTGTTGAGGAGTTGCCGCCGAAGGCACTTCAAAAGCTGGGTGATGCTTTTGCCCAGGAGTTGGCTGCACAGCTGCGGACCCAGGGGCTGGCCACAGCCGATTCGGTGGTCACACCCTTCGCCTCCCCGCGCCGACTGGCCGCCCACATCAGCCAAGTCTGGCGCAAGGCCGCCGACAAGGCCGTGCCGCAAAAACTGATGCCTGCCGGCGTCGGACTGGACTCGGCTGGCCAGGCCACGCCCGCCCTGCTCAAGAAGCTGCAGGCGCTGGGAGCGGATCTGTCGGACCCGGTGGCTGCGGTCGCCGCGCTGCGCCGGGCACCCGACGGCAAGAACGAGGCGCTGTTCTATGACAGCCTGGTTACTGGCGCGACCTTGGACATCGGCTTGCAAAAAGCCCTGGAGGAGGCGCTGGCCCGGCTGCCGATCCCCAAGATGATGAGCTACCAGCTCGAGACGGATTGCGAGCTGCCTGGCTGGAGCAGTGTGAATTTTGTGCGCCCGGCGCATGGCCTGTTGGCGCTGCACGGCAGCGCCGTGGTGCCGGTGAAGGTGCTGGGCCTGAGTGCCGGCAACCAGACCCAGGGCCACCGTTTCGAGGCGCGTGTGTCGCCGGTAGTGATTGGGCATGCCGACAGCTATGCAGCCACCCTGCGCCACGACGGCGCGGTGATCGCCAGCTTTGCCGAGCGGCGTGCCGACATAGAACGCCAATTGCGGGCGGCGGCGACCCAGGTCGGTGGCGGTGTGCGGCCGATCGAAGACGAAGCGCTGCTAAACGAAGTGACTGGCCTGGTCGAGCGGCCCAATGTGCTGGTCTGTGAGTTTGAAAAACAGTTCCTCGAGGTGCCGCAGGAATGCCTCATTCTCACGATGAAGGCCAACCAGAAATACTTCCCGTTGCTTGATGCTGCCGGCAGGTTAACGCACCAGTTTTTGGTGGTGAGCAACATCACGCCCGATGATGCCTCCGCCGTGATTCAAGGCAATGAGCGGGTGGTGCGCCCACGACTGGCCGATGCCCAGTTTTTCTACGACCAAGACCGCAAGAAGACGCTGGAATCCCGCGTCGACGGCCTGAACAAGGTGGTCTATCACAACAAGTTGGGCAGCCAAGGCGAGCGGATGGCCAGGGTCTGCACCATCGCCAAGGCGATCGGTCAGCAACTCGGTGGCGCCGAGCTGGCCGACAAGGCGGTACTTGCTGCGCGTCTGGCCAAGACCGACTTGCTGACCGATATGGTGGGTGAGTTCCCCGAGTTGCAGGGCACCATGGGGGGCTATTACGCGCGCCACGATGGCCTGGGCGACGATATCGCCACAGCCATTGAAGACCATTACAAACCCCGCTTTGCCGGTGATGCCCTGCCGCGAAATCTGGTTGGCGTGACGGTTGCATTGGCCGACAAGCTTGAAACGCTGGTGGGCATGTTTGGCATTGGCAATCTGCCCACCGGTGACAAGGACCCGTTTGCATTGCGGCGACACGCCTTGGGTCTGATCCGGATGCTGGTTGAACGCGACTTGCCTGTGGACCTTGATGGCGTCATCGCGCAGGCCCTGCCGGCTTTTGCTGGACCGATCGCAGAGGTGGCGCTGCCACTGGCGCAGTTTATTGACGACCGTTTGGCTGGCGCCCTGCGCGAGCAGGGCTTCCGCGCCCAGGAGGTGGATGCGGTTCTGGCCCTGCGGCCCCAGCGTTTGGGTGACGTGCCGCGCCGCCTGGCGGCGGTGCGCACCTTTGCCGAGTTGCCCGAGGCGCCGGCACTGGCAGCAGCCAACAAACGCATTGGCAATATCCTCAAGAAGGCTGCCGAGGTGGATGCCCATGTCAGCCCGGTGCTGCTCAAGGAGCCGGCTGAAATCGCTCTGTACGCCGCTATGCAGGAGGTGCTGCCGAAGGCGCTGGCCCAGTTCCAGGCGGGAGACTACACCGGCTCCTTGCAGGCGCTGGCGGCGCTGCGTGCGCCGGTGGATGCCTTCTTTGATGGTGTCATGGTGAACGCCGAGGAGATGGATTTGCGGCTGAACCGCCAGGGCCTGCTCAAAAGCCTGTTCGAGGCGATGAACCGCGTCGCCGACCTGTCGCGGCTGGCAACCTGAGGCGCCCGCATGAAACTCGTGATCCTTGACCGCGATGGCACCCTCAACGAAGACAGCGCCGACTACGTGAAGTCACCTGAAGAGTGGGTGCCCCTGCCCGGCGCGCTGGAGGCCGTGGCCCGGCTTAACCATGCGGGCTGGCATGTGGTGGTGGCCTCCAACCAGTCGGGACTGGGCCGCGGCCTGTTCGATGTGTCCACGCTGAATGCCATGCACGCCAAGATGCACCGTATGTTGGCTGCCCTTGGCGGCCGGGTAGATGCTGTTTTTTATTGCCCGCACGGGCCAGACGAGGGCTGTCGTTGCCGCAAGCCTGAGCCGGGCCTGTTTGAGCAGATTGGCGAACGTTACGGGCTCGACTTGCGGGGTGTGCCGGCCATCGGCGACTCGCCGCGCGACGTGCTGGCCGGCGCGGCCGTGGGCTGCGAGCCACACCTGGTGTTGACCGGTAAAGGCGAGATGTACGCCCGTCGTGGCCTGCCCGACACCTTGCCGGCAAGCACCCGGGTGCACCAGGATCTCGCTGCTTTTGCCGATGTGCTGATCGCGCGCGGCCATCGTTCGCCATGAATTTGATCCGCTCCATCCTGCACATGGGGTGGATGCTCATCACCGTCATCCCCTGGGGTATTGGCGTGGTGCTGTTGTCATTGGGTGTGCGCGGGGCGCCTTTATGGTGGTTTGCCGTTAACTGGATGCGGGTGGTGATGTGGGGCACGCGCGTGATTCTGGGGGTGCGGTTCCAGGTGCACGGTCTGGCGCACCTGCCCGATGGTGCCTCCAGCCCCGCGATCCTGCTGGTGAAACACCAGTCGACGCTGGAAACTCTGCTGCTGCCAACCCTGATGCCCCACCCGCTGGCCTTTGTGTTCAAGCGCGAACTGCTCAAGATCCCATTTTTTGGCTGGTCGATGGCGCGGCTTGACATGATTCACATCGACCGTGAGTCCCGTGCTCAGGCGCTCAAGCATGTGGTCAGCCAAGGCAAGGTCTTGCTTGGGCAGGGGGTCTGGATCATCATGTTTCCCGAAGGCACCCGAATGGCGCGCGGCGAGAAGGGCACCTACCAGACGGCGGGCACGCGGCTGGCGGTGGACACCGGGGCGCCGGTGATTCCGATCGCGGTGGCGTCGGCCCGCTGTTGGCCGCGCAAGGGCTTCATCAAGTCGCCAGGTGTGGTGGATGTGTCGATCGGGCCGCCGATAGCGAGTGTCGGCCGCGATCCCAAGGCGCTGATGCGAGAGGTGGAGGCCTGGATCGAGGCCGAGATGCGCCGCATCGACCCCGAGGCGTACCGCTGAGACCCAAACATGCATCCGCTGTTGCGCTACACGCTCGATCTTTTTGAGTCAAATACGCCTCCAGCCCCCGTCAATGCTCACTACGTAGCTATAAATTCTATAGCGGATAAGCCCTATCAGCCCGGCGCCAAGCTGGAGGCGCTTACGCCGCCGGCGCGGTTCCAGCACCCTCTGGCCAACCGCGAGGCGCGGCTGGGGGAGGCCGTGGTGGGCTTCCAGCTCAAGCGCGGCAAGCGCCGCACCATTGGCTTTTCTGTCGGACCCGATGGCCTGGTGGTCAGTGCACCCCAATGGACGCCACTCTACCAAGTGGACGCCGCGCTGGCTGAAAAATCGGGCTGGGTCTTGAGAAAGTTGGCCGAAACCCGTGCGCGACATGAGCGCTTGCAGGCCAATCGCATCGACTGGCGGGACGGCGCTAGCCTGCCGTTTTTGGGGCAGTCTGTGCGACTGGTGCTTGATCCGAGTCATGCCTTTGCCGACGTTGGGGGGGCGCTGCTGCCCGGCGGGGACGGCACCGAACAACTTCACCTGGCCCTGCCGCGCGGCGCCACACCCGAGCAGATCCGCGACGCTGTGCAGGCCTGGCTGATGCGCCAGGCCAAGACCCTGTTCCAGCAGCGCTTGGCGCACTTTGCGCCGCAGTTGCAGGTGCAGTGGCGCAAACTCACGCTCAGCAGTGCCGGCACACGCTGGGGCAGCGCCCGGGTTGACGGCTCGATCCGGCTGCACTGGCGGCTGATTCACTTCAGGCTGGCGGTGATCGACTACGTGGTGGTGCACGAGCTTAGTCACCTGCGGGTCATGGACCACAGCCCGCAGTTTTGGGACACGGTGCGCACGGTGGTGCCAGATTACGCCAGCCTGCGCGGTCAGCTTAGGGACGAGGCCATCCCCCGCTGGCTTTAGGGACTGGTCGCCTGCTGGCGCGACTCGCGTCGCGCCACCCAGACGGTGGCCACGCTGATCAGGAGGCCGCCGGCGATGGTGTTGAGTGCCGGCACATCGCTGAACACCAACCAGCCCAGGATCGCAGCCCACACCAATTCCAGAAACTTGGCCGACTGGGTAGCTGAAATGTCGGCTGACAGGAGCGAGCGGGTCAGGCAGTAGTGGCTCGCGCTGCCCAGTGCGCCGCAGACCAGAAAGATCAGCCACTCCATGGCGGTCGGCGGCTGCCAGTTGATCAGCGCCAAGGGCAGGCTGAACAGCGACACCGTGATGGCTTGCCAGACCAGGATGGTGCCGGTGTTTTCATAGCGGGTCAGTGCCTTGGTCACCAGAAACGAGGCGGCAAACAGGGGCGCCGAGGCCAACATCGTCAGGTGGTAGACGCCATTGCCGCCCGAGTCGCCCGCCAGCTTGGGGCCGACCACGATCAGGACGCCAATGAAGCCCAGCAGTGTCGCCAGCCAACGGTCCCAGCGCATTGGTTCCTTGAAAAAAACATAGGCACCGAGCATGATGAACAGGGGCGTGGTGAAGCTGATGGCGGTTGTATCGGCCAACGAGATGTGCGGCAGGGCCAAAAACCACAGGCATAGGGCCACCGTGTGCAGTGCGCCGCGACCAAACTGGCCGCCGATCTGTTGTGGTCGGTAAGCGGCCAGTCCATGGGCCCAAACCAAGGGCAGCAGCACCAGCAGTCCGAAGACATAGCGCAAAAATTGGGTCTGGAATGGGTCGATGCGCATCGCCAGCAGACGCATCAACACATTGAGGAAGGTGAACAGTAACCCAGCCACTGCCGCCCAAATCAGGCCACGGGTGGCACCAGGCAAGTGCAGCGTGCGGCGCTGGACGCTGGTGTGGACGTGGTGCTGCCAGCGTCCCAGCCGGGAGCCATGGGGTATAGGCTTGGCCTCCTCAGGTGGCATCGGCGTGTTGGGTCTCGTCGAGTGCCGGTGTAGCGACCTGGGCCGAGAAGCGGTAAATGCCATCGTCGCTGATGCCCCGCTGCAGGCGGCCGTCGTGCCATAGCAGGTGCAGATGGGCGATCGATTCGCCCATTGCAAACGTTGTTTGGTGCAGATCCAGCGCGCGCTTGAACAGCACGGGCAGCACCTCGGCGGCACTGCAGGGCCGCTCGGCACAGGCCGCCAGCACCTCGGCCAAGCGATCGGCATGGTGCCCGTGCAGCTGGTCAATCCGCTGGTACAGGCCGGTAAAAGGTTTGCCGTGGGAGGGCAGTGTCAGGGTCTGGGCGTCGAGCGCGCGGAAGCGGTCGATTGAATCCAGAAACTGGCGCAGGGGGTTGGCCTCGGGTTCCAGGTCGTAGACGCTGACGTTGGTCGAGATACGCGGCAGCATCATGTCGCCGCCGATCAGTAACCCGAGCTCGGCGCAATGCAGAGAGATATGCTCCGGCGCGTGGCCATAGCCGCTGATGCACGCCCAGTGGTGGCCGCCCACGCTCAGGGTGTCGCCGTCCTGCATCCGGTGGTATTGGCTGGGCATTGAGGGCACCAGCGAAGGGAAGTAAGTGGAGCGGGCCGCGACCTGCGCCATCGCTTCCGGGTCGTTCAGCCCATGCCTGGCAAAGAAGGCAGCAGCCGATTCGCCCCCAAAACCGGTTGGCCCCAGCGTGCCGATGCGCGCCATGCAGTAGTCGGTGGCGCTGATCCACAGCGGCGCCTGCCAGCGCTCGCAGAGCCAGTGGGCCAGCCCCACATGGTCAGGGTGCATGTGGGTCACGATGACCCGCAGGATTGGCAGGCCGTCAAGTTCCTGGGCAAAAATCTGTTCCCACTGCGCCCGAGCGTCGTCGTGGCTGATGCAGCAGTCCACCAAGCTCCAGCCTTGAACGCCGTCCACTGCGTCACGCAGCAACCACAGGTTGATGTGGTTGAGAGCGAACGGCAGCGACATGCGGATCCATTTGATGCCGGGTGCCACCAGCAGTGCGGCCCCCGGCGCGGGCAGGGCCTCGCCAAACGGGTAGTGCAGCTGTTTTTCCAGTTCGTTCAAGGGGGCTCCTGAATTGCGGGATAATTGACGTTTACGTAAACGTCAATGCAATAGAGGCATTGTAGGTGGCGCAGCGCCTGCTGGCAGTCACCTTCAGCACGTACACCGGCGGGTATTACTTATGGCGACAACCTACAGCATCAGCGATCTGGCACGGGAGTTCGATCTGACCACCCGAGCCATGCGCTTTTATGAAGACATGGGGTTGCTTGAGCCGGAGCGCTCAGGTCCGGGCGGTCGCAATCGCGTGTACAGTGGCCGAGACCGGACCCGGCTCAAGCTGACCTTGCGCGCCAAGCGGCTGGGTCTGAGCCTGACCGAAGCCAAAGAGATTATTGACCTGTACGACAGCCCGCGAGACACTGGGCTGCAGCTACAGAAATTTTTAGAAGTGCTGGCCAGGCACCAGCAACAGCTGGAAGCCCAGATGGTCGACCTGCAAGCCAATCTGGATGAACTTAAGCTCCACCAGCGTGAGGCGCGAGCCCTTCTGGCGAAGAGCAAGGTCGGGAAAGGAGTCAAAAATGATGCCGTCTGATACCGCCGTTTGGCAACGTGTGCAAGCCAGTTTTGACCGCCAGGGCATGATGCGCCACCTGGGCGCCCGCCTGCTGCAGGCGGCTCCTGGCCTGTGCGAGGTGGCGCTGCCTTATTCGGACCGTGTGACGCAGCAGCAGGGCAGCTTCCACGGCGGTGCCATGGGTGCGCTGGCTGATATTGCTGGCGGCTACGCGGCGCTGACCGTGGTACCCGACGACATGGAAGTGAGCACGGTCGAGTACAAAGTCAACTTTCTTGCGGCCTTCCAGGGCGGCGAGTTGCGCGCCATTGGGCGCGTCGTGAAGGCCGGTCGGCGCATTGTCGTCACCAGTGCCGAAGTCAGGCACCTCGCCGCTGACGGCCAAGAGACGCTGTGCGCCCTCATGCAGCAAACACTGGTGCCCGTGCCTAAAACCTATTGATTCCATTGACCGACAGCGCAAGGAGATTGCCCATGAACCTGCCCGGACTTGACTTTCAACTCGGCGCCGATGTCGACGCCTTGCGAGACGCGGTGCGCGACTTTGCCCGGACCGAAATTGCGCCGCGTGCGGCTGAGATTGACCGCAGCGACCAGTTCCCCATGGACCTGTGGCCCAAGATGGGCGCCTTGGGGGTACTGGGCATCACGGTCGAGGAAGCGTACGGTGGCGCCAACATGGGCTACCTGGCGCACATGATCGCCATGGAAGAAATTTCGCGCGCCAGCGCCTCGGTGGGCCTGAGCTATGGCGCCCACAGCAACCTGTGTGTGAACCAGATCAAGCGCAACGGCACCCGAGAGCAGCGCCAAAAATACCTGCCAAAGCTCATCAGCGGTGAGCATATTGGCGCATTGGCCATGAGTGAGCCCGGTGCCGGCAGCGACGTTCTCAGTATGAAACTCAAGGCCGAGGACAAGGGCGGCTACTACCTGCTCAATGGCAACAAGATGTGGATCACCAACGGGCCAGATGCCGACACGCTGGTGGTGTATGCCAAAAGCGAGCCCGAGTTGGGTGCGCGCGGGGTCACCGCGTTTTTGATTGAAAAGGGCATGCGGGGCTTTAGCATTGCGCAAAAGCTCGACAAACTCGGCATGCGTGGCAGCCACACCGGTGAGCTGGTGTTTCACAACGTCGAGGTGCCTGCGCAAAACATTTTGGGCAATCTGAACGGCGGCGCCAAGGTGTTGATGAGCGGCCTGGATTACGAGCGCGCGGTGCTGACCGGCGGGCCCATGGGGATCATGCAGTCGGTGATGGACAACGTGGTGCCCTATATTCACGACCGCAAGCAGTTCGGGCAGAGCATTGGCGAGTTTCAGCTGATCCAGGGTAAGGTGGCCGACATGTACACCGTGTTGCAGGCCGGCCGGGCCTTTGCTTACACCGTGGCCAAAAACCTCGATCTGCTGGGCAGCGAGCATGTGCGCCAGGTGCGCAAAGACTGTGCCTCGGTGATTCTGTGGTGCGCTGAAAAAGCCACCTGGATGGCGGGAGAGGGGGTCCAGATCTTTGGCGGCAACGGTTACATCAATGATTACCCGCTCGGACGGCTGTGGCGCGATGCCAAGTTGTACGAAATAGGCGCCGGCACCAGTGAAATCCGGCGCATGCTGATCGGCCGAGAATTGTTTGCTGAAACGATGTAACCCAAATTTGCAGATCGGGAAAATACCAAACCATGAGCTCATCTCTAGACCACCTGCTAACTAACAACCGTGATTGGGCGGCCCGTATGGAGCGGGAGCGCCCCGGTTTTTTTCGAAAACTGGCGCATCAGCAAAGCCCCAAGTACCTGTGGATCGGCTGCTCCGACAGCCGGGTGCCAGCCAACGAAATTACCGGTCTGGACCCCGGGGAGGTCTTTGTGCACCGCAATGTGGCCAATGTGGTGGTGCATTCCGACCTCAACGCTCTGTCTGTGATCCAGTTCGCGGTTGACCACCTCAAGGTGGCGCACATCATGGTGGTCGGCCATTACGGCTGCGGCGGCGTGCTGGCCACGTTGCGTGGTTTGCGGGTGGGCTTGGCCGACAACTGGCTGCGCCACGTGCATGATGTCAAGCTGCGGCACCGCCGCCGCATTGATCACCTGAGCGTGCCGGAGCAGGAGGACGTGTTGTGCGAGATGAACGTGATCGAGCAGGTGGGCAATGTGGCGCTCTCCAATGTGATGCAGGACGCCTGGAGCCGGGGCCAGAAGGTGTCGGTGCATGGCTGGTGCTATGGCCTCAAGGACGGCCTGGTCAAAGACCTGGGCGTGAGCATGCAGGGACCCCACGAGGTGGTCAATGTGTTTCGCAATGCACTCAAACGCTACCCGCGCGGCAGCCAGTTGCCGACTTGAGCCGAGGGTAGTCGCCATGTTCCCGCAACGCCTGGACTCGACACTGGCCTACGACATCGCCAAGGCGATGCTGGACGGCTTCAACCGTCACTACCGACTGTTTCGCACTGAATCGGCGCGCGCCAAACACCGCTTCGAGACCGCCGACTGGCACGGGCAGCAACGCGCCCAACGCGAGCGGATTGAGTTTTACGACCTGCGGGTGCGAGAGGCCTCAACCCGCTTGGAGCGTGAGTACAAGGCGGGCGAACAGCCGATGGACATCTGGCAGCAGGTCAAGCTGCATTACATCGGCTTATTGGTCAACCATCACCAGCCGGAGCTGGCCGAGACTTTCTTCAATTCGGTTACCACCAAAATCCTGCACCGCACCCATTTCCACAACGATTTCATCTTTGTGCGCCCCGCCGTCAGCACTGAGTACATCGAGGACGGAGAGCGCGAAGCGCGTCCGACCTACCGTGCCTACTACCCGGCTGCTGCCACTTTGCCGGCCCTGTTGCAACAGATGGTGCAGGATTTTGACCTGCGACTGCCTTTTGAAGACCTGCCGCGCGACGCGCATCTGGTGGCCAAGGCCCTGGCCGGCGTGTTGGGGGAGGCCACCTTGCGCGCCAACTTCCAGGTGCAGGTTTTGACCAACCTGTTCTTTCGCAACAAGGGCGCTTACATCGTGGGCAAGCTGATCAACGGCTTTACCGAGTTTGCGTTTGCGCTGCCGATCCTGCATGTTCGAACCGGCGGGCATCTGGTGATCGATGCGGCCCTGTTTGGCGAGGACGACCTGCTCATGCTGTTCAGTTTTGCCCGCGCCTACTTCATGGTGGATATGGAGATCCCCTCGGCCTATGTGCAGTTTTTGCGCAGCATGATGCCGCGCAAGCCGCGCAATGAAATCTACAACGCGATCGGGCTGGCGAAGCAGGGCAAGACCCTGTTTTACCGCGATTTTTTGCACCATCTGCGGCATTCCAGCGACAAATTCCGCATTGCACCCGGCATCAAGGGCATGGTCATGCTGGTGTTTGACCTGCCCTCGTTCCCCTATGTGTTCAAGGTCATCAAGGACTATTACCCGCCCCAAAAAGACACCACGCGCGAGCAGATCAAGGGTAAGTATTTGCTGGTCAAGCAACACGACCGGGTGGGGCGCATGGCCGACACGCTGGAGTACCGCGAAGTGGCGTTTCCGCGGCAGCGCTTTGATGACGAGCTGATTGCCGAAATCGAAAAATTCGCGCCCAGCCAGCTTGAGATCAGCGACCGCGATGGCGATGGCCAGTTGGAGGTGATCATCAAGCACGTCTACATTGAGCGCCGCATGATCCCGCTCAACATCTACCTGAAAGAGGCCTTTGATGCTGGTGGTACTGACCCTGCCAACAGCAGCCCCGCCGCCCAGCGGGCGCGTGAGCAGATTGAACGCGGCGTGATCGAGTACGGCAACGCCATCAAGGACCTGGTGGCCGCCAACATCTTCCCCGGCGACATGTTGTGGAAAAACTTTGGCATCACGCGCCACGGCAAGGTGGTGTTTTACGACTACGACGAGATCGAGTACATCACCGACTGCAACTTCCGCAAGGTACCGGCGCCGCGCAACGAAGAAGACGAGATGTCGGGGGAGGTCTGGTACCACGTCGGCCCCAAGGATGTCTTCCCCGAGACCTTCGGGCCTTTTTTGCTGGGTAACCCGGCGGTGCGCGCCATTTTCATGAAGCACCATGCCGACCTGCTGGAGGCCGCGTTTTGGCAGGCGCACAAAGACCGCATCCAGGCGGGTCATGTGCTCGATGTGTTTCCCTATGACCGTGAGAAGCGCTTTGCCCCCGCCGGCCGTGGGGCCGAGCGCTTCATGGCCTGACCCCCCCCCTCGAACTCCCCTCCATTTGAAAGGACGCCATCATGGGTGAATCAATCTTTATCGTGGGTGCAGCGCGCACCCCCATGGGCAGTTTTCAGGGAGACTTTGCCGCGCTGGCAGCGCATGACCTGGGCGGCGCGGCCATTGCCGCCGCCGTGCACCGCGCTGGCGTGTCGCCGGCGCAGGTGGACGAGGTGCTCATGGGCAATTGCCTGATGGCCGGCCAGGGCCAGGCGCCAGCGCGCCAGGCGGCTTTCAAAGGGGGCTTGCCCGACAGTGCGGGCGCCATCACACTGAGCAAGATGTGCGGGTCTGGCATGCGCGCGGCCATGCTGGCGCACGACATGCTGCTGGCCGGCAGCGCCGACGTGCTGGTGGCCGGGGGTATGGAGAGCATGACCAACGCGCCCTATCTGCTGCCCAAGGCGCGCGGGGGCTACCGCATCGGCCACGACCGCATTTTTGACCACATGATGCTCGACGGCCTGGAAGACGCCTACGAGAGCGGCCGCTCCATGGGCACCTTTGGCGAGGACTGCGCCGCCAAGTACAGCTTCACCCGCGAACAACAGGACGCTTTTGCCACCGCCAGCGTGCAGCGGGCGCAGGCGGCAGTCCAAAGTGGTGCCTTTGCCACGGAGATCACCCCGGTGACGGTCAAAGGCCGGGGCGGCGATGTGTTGGTGGCCACCGACGAGGGTCCGGGCCGCATCAAGCTCGACAAAATCCCGACGCTCAAGGCGGCCTTCAAGAGAGACGGCACCATCACCGCCGCCAGCAGCTCCAGCATCAACGACGGCGCGGCTGCCCTGGTGCTGATGCGCGCCAGCACGGCCGCACAACTTGGCAGCAAGCCAATGGCCCGCATCGTGGCTCACGCGGTGCACGCCCAGGCACCCAACTGGTTTGCCACAGCGCCGGTGGGCGCCGTGAACAAGGTGCTGGCCAAGGCCGGCTGGACGGTGGCCGAGGTGGACCTTTGGGAGGTGAACGAGGCCTTTGCCGTGGTGCCGATGGCGCTGATGCACGAGCTGGCGCTGAGCCACGACATCGTCAATGTGAACGGCGGCGCCTGTGCGCTGGGCCACCCGATTGGCGCCAGCGGCGCCCGCATCATGGTGACGCTGATGTATGCCCTGCAGGCGCGCGGGCTGAGCAAAGGCGTGGCTACCCTGTGCATTGGCGGCGGTGAGGCCACGGCGCTTGCCATTGAATTGCTATCATAATAGTAGCTATAACTCCAATAGGGATAAGGCCTAGAGCCTGTTTTCTTATAAATTTCATCAACCCGGCGCCGATACCATGCTGCTGACCCAAGACCAGGAAATGATCCGCGACGCGGTGCGTGACTTCGCGCAGGAACAGCTTTGGCCTCATGCTGCGCGCTGGGACAAGGCGCATCATTTCCCCAAAGACGCCCACCGCGGCCTGGCGGCATTAGGGGCTTACGGCATTTGTGTGCCCGAAACCTACGGCGGCGCCAACCTGGATTACCTGACGCTGGCCCTGGTGCTGGAAGAAATCGCGGCCGGCGACGGCGGCACCAGCACCGCCATTAGTGTGACCAACTGCCCCGTCAACGCCATTTTGTTGCGTTATGGCTCCGAAGCGCAAAAACAGCAGTGGCTGGTGCCGCTGGCGCGTGGCGAGATGCTGGGGGCCTTTTGCCTGACCGAACCTCACGTGGGCTCGGACGCGTCCGCCTTGCGGACCACGGCAGTGCGTGATGGCGACTGTTATGTGATCAATGGTGTGAAGCAGTTCGTCACCAGCGGCAAGCATGGCGACGTGGCCATCGTCATGGCTGTGACCGACCGGGGCGCTGGCAAAAAGGGCGTGAGCGCTTTTCTGGTGCCGACCAACGCGTCAGGCTATGCGGTGGCCCGGCTGGAGGACAAACTGGGTCAGCACAGCAGCGATACCGCGCAGATCAATTTTGACCAGTGCCGCATCCCGGTGGAGAACCGACTGGGTGAGGAGGGCGAGGGCTACAAGATCGCCCTGGGCGGTCTGGAGGGCGGGCGCATCGGCATTGCCGCGCAAAGCGTGGGCATGGCGCGCAGCGCGCTGGAGGTGGCGATTGCCTATGCCAAGGAGCGCCAAAGCTTCGGCACCGCCATCTTTAACCACCAGGCGGTAGGTTTCCGGCTGGCTGATTGCGCCACTCGTCTAGAAGCCGCCCGTCAGCTGATCTGGCACGCGGCCAGCCTGCGAGACGCTGGCCGACCCTGCCTGAAAGAAGCCGCCATGGCCAAGCTGTTTGCCAGCGAGGCCGCCGAACAGATTTGCAGCGCCGCCATCCAGACCCTGGGTGGCTACGGGTATGTCAGTGACTTTCCTCTAGAGCGCATCTACCGCGACGTGCGGGTGTGTCAGATTTACGAAGGTACCTCGGACGTGCAGAAGATCATCATTCAACGGGCCTTGGCCTGATACAGGAACTCCCCAAGGCCCCTGACACAAAACGACCCTCGCCTCGAGGCAGAGAGTCGCGCCCAACCCCTATGAATACGCCACACTTTGACGCCGTGCTGTTTGACTGCGATGGCGTGCTGGCCGACAGCGAGCCAATCACCAATGGTGTGCTGCGCGACATGCTGGCCGAGCGCGGCTGGTCGATGACCGTGGATGAATGCATGCTGCAGTTTGTCGGCAAGGCGGTTAGTGACGAGGCGGCGCTGATCGAGCAGAAAACCGGCATGCCCGTGAACGAAGACTGGTTGGCCAGCTTTCGCAGCCGGCGCAACATGGCGCTGCAAACGCAGGTCACCGCTATTCCCAATGTCATCGACGCGGTGCATCGCATCCATGCAGCGTACGAAGGCCGCATTGCCTGCGCATCGGGCGCCGACCGTTTCAAAGTTGAGTTCATGCTGGGCCAACTGGGCCTGCTGCGGTATTTTGAACAGCGCGTCTTCAGCGGTTACGAAATGCCGCGTTCCAAACCCCACCCCGATGTGTACCTGGCCGCCGCCGCCGCGCTGGCAGCACCGCCCACGCGCTGCGCGGTGGTGGAAGATACTTTGACTGGCGTTCGCGCCGGCGTGGCTGCGGGCGCCAGCGTGTTCGCTTATGTGCCGCCAGGCTCACGGCACGTTGATGCCATCGTGCTGCGTCAGGCCGGCGCCTGCCATGTGTTCGACGATATGGCGCTGCTGCCGAGCCTGCTCGGCTTATAAAACATGACACAATTGACGTTTACGTCAACGTCAACTGACCGAGACCGAGCTGCAGCCGGCAGTGGCTTGGCTGCTCTTGACCCGAAAGCCGTCCTATGCCCGTTCTGGAGACCCAACTTAGCGCCCGTTCGGCGGATTTTTTGGCCAATGCTGCTGCAATGCGGTCGCTTGTGGACGATCTGCGCGCCAAGTTCGAGCAGGTGGTTTTAGGCGGCGGTGAGGTCGCACGTGCCCGGCACACTGCGCGGGGCAAACTGTTGCCGCGCGATCGGGTCGAGATGCTGCTGGACCCAGGCACGCCTTTTCTGGAGTTGTCGCCCCTGGCTGCGCTGGGCTTGTACCCCGACCGCGACGGCAGCGACAGCGCACCCTGCGCCGGCCTGATAGCCGGCATCGGCCGCGTGAGTGGGGTCGACTGCATGATTGTCTGCAACGACGCCACGGTCAAGGGCGGCACTTACTACCCGATGACGGTCAAGAAGCACCTGCGCGCCCAGGAAGTGGCGCAGCAGAACCACCTGCCCTGTATCTACCTGGTCGACTCTGGCGGCGCCAACCTGCCGAACCAGGACGAGGTGTTTCCCGACCGCGACCACTTCGGCCGGATTTTTTTCAACCAGGCCAACATGAGCGCGCAGGGCATTGCCCAGATTGCCGTTGTCATGGGCAGCTGCACTGCCGGTGGCGCCTATGTGCCGGCCATGAGCGACGAGGCCATCATCGTCAAAAACCAGGGCACCATCTTTCTGGGTGGCCCGCCGCTGGTGAAGGCTGCCACCGGCGAGGTGGTGACGGCAGAAGACCTAGGCGGCGGCGATGTGCACACCCGCTTGTCGGGCGTGGCCGACGACCTCGCCCAGAATGACGCGCACGCATTGGCACTGGCCCGTGCTGCTGTCAAAAATTTGAATAAAAAACAGGCTCCAACCCTTGCTGCGATTGAGGTTGTTGCTCCTAAATATGCAGCAGACGAGTTGTATGGTGTGATCCCGGTCGATACGCGCAAACCGTTTGACGTGCGCGAGATCATTGCCCGCATCGTGGATGGCTCCGAGTTCGACGAATTCAAGGCGCGCTTTGGCACCACCCTGATCACCGGCTTCGCCCGTATCGAGGGTATGCCGGTGGGCATCATCGCCAACAACGGCATCCTGTTTTCAGAGTCGGCCCTGAAGGGCGCGCATTTCATCGAACTGTGCTGCCAGCGCAAGATCCCGCTGGTGTTTTTGCAGAACATCACCGGCTTCATGGTCGGGCGCAAGTACGAGAACGAGGGCATTGCCCGCAACGGCGCCAAGATGGTCACCGCCGTGGCGACGGCGGCGGTCCCGAAGTTCACCATCATCATCGGTGGCAGTTTTGGTGCCGGCAACTACGGCATGTGTGGCCGCGCCTACAGCCCACGCTTTTTGTGGATGTGGCCGAACGCCCGCATTTCGGTCATGGGCGGCGAGCAGGCCGCCAGCGTGCTGGCCACCGTCAAGCGCGATGGCCTGGAGGCCAAGGGCGGCGTCTGGAGTATGGAAGAAGAAGAAGCCTTCAAAGCCCCTATTCGCCGTCAATACGAAGAGCAGGGCCACCCTTACTTTGCCACCGCCCGCCTGTGGGACGATGGCATCATCGACCCGGCAGACACCCGCCGTGTGCTGGCGCTCGGTCTGGCGGCGGCGTTGAATGCGCCGATCCCAGACACCCGGTTTGGTGTTTTCCGGATGTAGGTGCAGACTTGATATGACATTCAGGCTTCTCTGTTGGCTATGGCTTGCGCTGCTGGCCGGGGCAGGCTTGGCCCAACAGCCCGGCGCGGCCCCGCTGGCAAATGCACCCGAGGTTCTGGCCAGAGACTTGGGCGAACACATCCTGCGTATTGATGTCTCGGTCAAGGACATGTACGGGCGTCAGGAAAGCCGCCCGGTACCCATCACGGTCTACCGCCCCAAGGGCGAGGGGCCGTTTCCCCTGGTTGTTTTCAACCATGGGCGTGCCGTCGAGGCCAAACGCGCTGCTCAGGGCCGCTACCGGCCTGAGGCCGTCGCGCGCTACCTGGTGGCCAAAGGATTTGTGGTGATGGTGCCCAATCGCATCGGGTACTGGGAACCCTATGGCGATTTTGACCCTGAGCACAGTGCTTGCCGCAGCATCGCTGCCATGTCGATTGCCGCCTCTGAGCAGGTATTGGCCACGGTGGCGTTTGCCAAGACGCTGGGCTACGTGGACACCAGTCGCTGGCTGGTTGCTGGTCAGTCGGTCGGCGGTTTGACCGCCGTGGCGACGGTCGGGCGTTCGCCCGTGGGGCTGTTGGGTGGCATTAATTTTTCGGGTGGCACCGGCGGCAATCCGGATCGCAACCCGGGCCAGCCATGCAACCCGGCTGCGACATCGCGCTATTGGGCTGATATCGCCAAAAATGCTAAGGCGCCCATGCTGTGGCTTTATTGGCAGAACGACAAATTCTGGGGTCCGGACATCCCGAAGTCCTGGCACCAGGCTTGGCTTGATGGCGGCGGCGCGGCCAAGTTTGTCGCCTTCGGCCCCTTTGGTGAGGATGGCCACAGCGGACTAACGCGCGATATGGACCATTGGCTGCCTGTGGTCGATGCATTTTTGGCTGACCTAGGCTTCACGGCTTCGGCGATTGTGGCCAGGCCTCCGCCCAGCGGGTTTGCCGACCTTGCCGATGTTCGCTGGGTGCCGATCAGTGCGGCGGCTCGGTCTAGCGGCTACAGCAAATTTCTGGAGGCGAAAGGTCCGCGGGCATTCGCCGTTGGCGATCGCGGTGCCTGGAGCTTGTCATTGGGAGACTATGCCCACGGCCATGCGCTGGGCAACTGCCAACGGCATGGCCAAGTCTGCAAACTTTATGCGGTAGACAACGATGTGGTTTGGCAGCCCTGACCGCGCTTGCTGCAACACTCAAGTATGGCTGCACCGTGATCGCGCGCTGGACAAGCCCCTAATTTCAACGAGACCGCACCATGTTCACCAAAATCCTGATTGCCAACCGTGGCGAAATCGCCTGCCGGGTGGCGGCCACGGCCCGACGTATGGGCATTCGCACCGTGGCCGTTTACTCGGATGCAGACGCCTCGGCCAAACACGTGGCCGCCGGCGACGAGGCTGTTCACATTGGGGGTAACGCGCCGCGCGACAGCTACCTGCAGTGGCAGCGTATCCTGCAGGCGGCCCTGGCGACTGGCGCGCAGGCGGTGCACCCCGGCTACGGTTTCCTGAGCGAAAACGACGCCTTTGCCCAGGCCTGCGCTGATGCCGGCCTGGTGTTCATCGGCCCGTCTCCGGCTGCCATTCGCGCCATGGGCCTGAAGGCTGAGTCCAAGCAACTGATGGCCACCGCCGGCGTGCCGCTGGTGCCCGGCTACCACGGCGCCGACCAGGACCCCGCTTTGCTGCAGCGCGAGGCTGACAGCATCGGCTACCCGGTGTTGATCAAGGCCAGTGCCGGCGGCGGCGGCAAGGGCATGCGCGCGGTGGAGCGATCGGAGGACTTTGCCGCCGCGCTGGCCAGTTGCCAGCGCGAGGCGCGCAACAGCTTTGGAGACGACGCGGTGCTGATCGAAAAGTACCTGCAGCGCCCGCGCCACATTGAAATCCAGGTGTTTGGCGACACCCAGGGCAACTACGTCTACCTGCATGAGCGAGACTGTTCGGTGCAACGCCGCCACCAGAAGGTGCTGGAAGAAGCCCCGGCGCCCGGCATGACGCCGGCGCTGCGCCAGCAGATGGGCGAAGCGGCGGTGGCCGCCGCCCGGGCCGTGCACTATGTAGGCGCCGGCACGGTCGAGTTCATCGTAGAGACAAGCTCTGACGCCCGCGCAGCACACGCACTGCCGAGCTTGGGGGCCACAACCCCGCCGCCGGGCCGCCCCAAGGCGGGGTTAGCCCCCTCGGGGGGCAGCGCAGCACACGCAGTGGCAAGCGTGGGGGCTTTCTACTTTATGGAGATGAACACCCGGCTGCAGGTGGAGCATCCGGTGACCGAAGCCGTCACCGGGCTCGATTTGGTGGAATGGCAATTGCGGGTGGCCAGTGGCGAGCCGCTGCCTTTGCTGCAGCACCAACTGCGCCTGAGCGGCCACGCCATTGAGGCCCGTATTTGCGCCGAAAACCCGGACAACAACTTTCTGCCCGCCACCGGCCGGCTCGATGTGTATGCGCTGCCGGCCTGCAGCACCTTTGAGCGGGCCGACCATGGCGTTAGGGTGGACTCAGGCGTCCGACAGGGCGATGCCATCTCACCGTATTACGACTCGATGGTGGCCAAGCTGATCGTCCATGGCGACACCCGAGAAGAGGCGCTGGCACGGCTTGATACGGCGTTGGCGCAGACCCACATCGTCGGTCTGCAGACCAATGTGCAGTTTTTGCGCCATGTGGTGCAGAGCCGCTCGTTTGCCCGGGCCGATCTGGACACGGCGCTGATTCCCCGCGAGGCAGCAGCGCTGTTTGGTCAGACCCGGGTCAGCTTGGCGCTGGCCTGCGCGGCCGAGGTGGCGCGCACCCTGCTGGCTGAGCGGGCCGCGCAGGGTGCGGGCCCTTTCGGTCAGACCGACGGCTGGCGCAGTCTGGGCGAATGGGTGCGTCGCTTTAGTTTTCGCCACGGTCCGGAAGAGGTGCTGGCCAGCCTGCGCTACCGGCGTGACGGCAGCCTGCTGCTCAGCGTGGCTGGCACGCCGGGCGAGTTGCGCTTTGCGGCGGCTGGCACCGGTATTGCTCTGCATTGGGGCGACCTGAGCGAGGTGGTGCATGTTTATCGGCGTGGTGATGTGGCCCATGTCCACACCGCCAAGGGCGCCACGCAGCTCACCACCATCGACCTCTTGGCCCACGCCGGTGACGCGCAGGCAGAGGGGGGTCGCCTGACTGCGCCCATGCCGGGCAAGGTGGTGTCGTTTGCCGTCAAGGCGGGCGACCGTGTCAAACGCGGCCAGGCGCTGGCGGTGCTGGACGCCATGAAAATGGAGCACACCATCGCCGCCCCGTCGGATGGCGTAGTGGGCGAACTGCTGTACGCGCCGGGCGATCAGGTCGGCGAGGGTGCTGCACTGCTGACCTTAAATGCTTGAGGAGACGTGATGAACATCAGTTTTTGTTGCAAAGATGACAACGCCAGTCTTTGGATGGGCGAACTCCAGGCTGCCTTGCCGCAGGCCGCCGTGACACTTTGGCAACCCGGCGCACCTCAGGCCGACATGGCGGTAGTCTGGGCCCCGCCCCAGCAATTCTTTGACGAGCAACCTCAGTTGCAGGCGATTTTTAATGTCGGCGCCGGGGTCGACGCGCTCATGAAGCTGCGCTTGCCGGCCCAGGCCTTGGTGGTCCGGCTTGATGACGCCGGCATGGCGGTGCAGATGGCTGAATACGTCTGCCACGCGGTGGTTCGGCACATGCGTCACTTTGCGGCTTACGAGGCCGATGCACAGCAGGGGCGCTGGCAGCGCCGGTCTGCGCCAGACCGGTCCGCGTTCCCTGTGGGGGTGATGGGGCTGGGTGTGCTGGGGGAACGGGTCGTGCGGGCCCTGCAGGGTTTCGAGTTCCCGGTGCTGGGCTGGAGCCGCACGCCCAGGGTGCTCGCGGGGCTGAACTGCTACGCTGGCCAGGCGGCGCTGCCAGACTTTTTTGCCCGCTGCCGCGTGCTGGTGTGCCTGTTGCCGCTCACGCCCGAGACGCAGGGCATCCTGAACCGCGACACACTCGGGCAATTGCCACGCGGGGCGTACCTGATCAATGTGGCACGCGGTGGACACTTGGTGGAGGACGATCTGCTGCCGCTGCTGGCCAGTGGCCAGCTGGCGGGGGCCACGCTTGATGTCTTCCACACCGAGCCGCTGCCGCCCGAGCATCCGTTTTGGCGCCATCCTCAGATCCGAGTCACACCGCATATATCGGCGGGCACTCTGCCTGGCAAAAGCATCGCGCAGATCGTGGACAAGATCGGAGCCCTGACACGGGGCGAGCCGATTGCCGGTATCGTTAACGTGCAAAGAGGCTATTGAGATGACCCTACCCACTCGTGTCAAGATTGTCGATGTCGGGCCGCGCGACGGCCTGCAAAACGAAAAACAGGCGGTGCCCGCCTCCGTCAAGATTGAGTTGGTGCACCGGCTGCAAGCCGCCGGCCTCAAAGCCATCGAGGTCACCAGCTTTGTGTCGCCCAAATGGGTGCCGCAGATGGCCGACAACGCCGAGGTCATGGCTGGCATTACCCGCTTGCCAGATGTGCATTACTCGGTGCTTACCCCCAATTTGCAGGGTTTTGAGGCGTCCCGCGCCAGCCGGCCCGACGAAATCGTGGTGTTTGGCGCCGCCAGCGAGACCTTCAGCCAACGCAACATCAATTGCTCGATCACTGAGAGCATCGAGCGCTTCGCGCCCGTGGTGGCGGCGGCCCGCGCTGCCGGCATTCCGGTGCGCGGCGCGATGTCCTGCGTGGTGGGCTGCCCCTACGAGGGCGAGGTAGCGCCCGAGCGCGTGGGCTACCTGGCCGGCCTGATGAAAGGCATCGGGGTACAGCATATTGGCGTGGCCGACACGATTGGTGTCGGTACCCCGCTCAAGGTGCAGCGCGCCATGGCCGCCACGCTGAAGCACTTCGGGCTGGACGAGGTGTCTGGCCATTTTCACGACACTTATGGTCAGGCACTGGCCAACACCCTGGCCTGTCTGGAAATGGGCATCTGGCAGTTTGACGCCTCGGTAGCTGGGCTGGGCGGCTGCCCTTATGCCAAGGGCGCCACCGGCAATGTGGCCACGGAAGACCTGGTCTACATGCTTCATGGTATGGGCATTGCCACTGGCATCGACCTCAACCGATTGATCGACGCGGGTGAGTACATCAGCACGCAGTTACAGCGCCGGCCCAACTCCCGGGTGGCGGTGGCACTGCTCAGCCAGCGCGCGGGTTGAGCCGCGCCATGACCCAGACCAACTCTGCCTCAGGACTTGATAATGCTATTGAAATAGTAGCGTTACGCGCAGCACTGGCAAGGGCTGGCGGCACACCAGTGCCTTCGCCCTGTATCTCCTTGTGCCGCATGGATGCAGTCAGCGGCTTGTGCAAAGGCTGCTGGCGTACCCTGGATGAAATCTGTCAGTGGGGCGGCGCCAGCCCCGAGGCTAAGCGCCTGGTCTGGGCCCTGATAGAGCAACGCATGGAGGCCCGCGCAGCATGAAGCACATCACCTTTTACTTTGACCCAATCTCCCCCTACGCCTATTTGGCTTTCGAGCAACTGCCCCTGGCCTTGATGGGCCACAGCTACCGGGTCAGCCACAAGCCGGTGCTGTTTGGCGCGCTGCTGAAGCACTTTGGCCAGTTGGGTCCGGCCGAGGTACCCGGTAAGCGCGACTGGACTTACCGCCAGGTGCTGTGGCTGGCCCACCGTCATGGCATTGAGCTGGCCTTGCCGGCGGCCCATCCTTTCAATTCTCTGGCGCTGCTGCGGCTGGCAGTGGCCTGCGAGCCGCAGGGTCTGCCCAACCGCCACGTCTGCGAGACCCTGCTGCGCCATGTCTGGCACGGCGGCGCCGATGCCGGCGATCCTCAGCGTCTGGCCGCTTTGACCCAACAACTGGCGCCCATGCGTGACCCGGCCGACGAAACCGTCAAGGCTGACCTGAAAGCCCACACCGACGAAGCCATTGCCCGCGGCGTGTTTGGGGTGCCCACGCTGTCGGTGGATGACCGTTTGTTCTGGGGCTTTGACGCCCTGCCGATGCTGGCCGACTACCTGGCCGGCGGCCCCTGGTCAGTTGGGCCGGAGTGGGGCGCAGCGGCGCGGCTACCGGTCGGCGTGTCGCGCCGACTTGCGCGTCCTGAGGCGCCAGGCGAAGCGGGCGCCTCAAGGGCCCGGATAGCCAGCGCCTGAGCCCAGCCAGTGGCCTTACTCGATTTTTAGGGATTCTGCTTTGCGCTAATCGATATCGAAGGCCTGTAGCGACCCCGTATTTACCCGTATTTTGGCTGAACAAGACCCTACAGTAAGGAATTGGTAAGCCACGGATTTTTAGACTTGAGGCTACAAGTTTTGAAACTTCGTCGTGCTCCAATTTCTCAACGCGCTCCAGTTGCTCCTGTACATCGGCTTGCTTGCACTGCTCGGGCAGGGAATCCTGTTCGTGCTGGCTGGCGCTAGACGTAGCTCCAACCTCTTCTACCAACTGTTTCAGGTGCTTAACAAGCCCTGGGTCTGGCTGGCCAAGCAAGTCTCGCCCAAGCGCGTGGCGCCAGAGCATGTGCCATTCGTAGCCTTTTTCATGCTGGGTGTGACCTACATTGCCGTCACGCTGGCCAAGATTGAACACTGTGTCAGTGTGGGCATCAAGACCTGTCAATGAAAAGCCTGAGCTACCTCTTCCTGAAGTACCGGGTCGTCCTGCAGATCACGCTGGGGCGGCGTGCCGACGCCTACCAGGACCTCGAGCGCCTGCTGCACGATAACCCTGACGATGCCTATGCCCTTGCCAGTCGGGCGCACCTGAAAGCGCAGGACCAGGACCGTCAGGGTGCCCTGCGCGACTATGCTCGGCTAACCACAGCGCCCGGCGCCAAGGCGGCACACTGGTTCAACCAGGCCTATTTGCAGGAAGAATTGCGTCAGTTTGACGATGCCGAGGCCAGTTTTCGCCGAGCCCTCGAGATCAACCCGGAACTGGACCGCGCCTGGTATGGCCTGGGTCTGGTTCTGATCCAGCTCAAGCGGTTTGACGAGGCCATTGCCGCCTTGCGCCACAACACCCAATTGCAGCCCATGAGCCCGTATGCGTGGTACCAACTCGCCCGCGTGCACATGGACCGTCAGGAGCCCGGCGAGGCAGCGAAGATCATTCGCCACCTCAAGGGATTTGAACCCAAGATCGCGGCCCAGCTTGAGCGCGAAACCGGACTCAAGTCGGCCTGACGGCACTAATTCACAACGATGCTGCATGGTGCCGGTTCGCCGGCACCCGTTGTGACCCCACCCGCCGCAACAAGGCGGTTTTTACAGAGGAGACAAGCGTGCAAATCACCGAGAACCATCGGCAGTATTGGCAAAAAAACCTCAACATCACCGCCATCTTGATGGCCGTGTGGTTTGTGGTGACCTTTGTCATGGCCTATTTTGCGAGAGACCTGAATTTCATCTTTTTTGGCTGGCCATTTAGTTTTTGGGCTGCAGCCCAGGGCTCACTGGTCGTCTATGTGGCGATCATCTGGTATTACGCCCATTACATGAACAAACTCGACCAGGCGCATGGCGTGGCCGAAGTAGAGGAGGATTGACATGGCTGGCATGACCAACGACCAAACCGGCGGCGTATTCAGCGCCGCGAGCAACTCGGCTTTCAAGTCGCAGTTGAACAAAATCTACAGCTGGTACGGCGGAGGCTTTCTGGTCTTCGTGATCGTGCTGGCTGTGCTGGAGCAGATGGGACTGCCCCGCAACTGGATCGGCTACATCTTCCTGGCCGCGACGGTGCTGCTTTACGCCGGTATCGGGGTAATGAGCCGCACCAACGACGCCGCCGAGTATTACGTGGCGGGGCGCCGTGTGCCAGCCATGTACAACGGCATGGCCACTGGCGCTGACTGGATGTCAGCCGCTTCCTTTATTGGCATGGCCGGTACCTTGTACCTGACCGGCTATGGCGGGCTCGCCTTCATCATGGGCTGGACGGGCGGTTACTGCCTGGTGGCACTGTTTCTGGCGCCTTATTTGCGCAAGTTTGGACAGTTCACCATTCCTGACTTTCTGGGCGCGCGCTACGACGGCAACCTGCCGCGGCTGATCGGCATCTTTGCCGCCATCCTGTGCTCCTTCACCTACGTGGTGGCGCAGATCTATGGTGTGGGCCTGATCACCACCCGCCTCACGGGCGTGGCCTTCGAGCTGGGCATCTTTTTGGGGCTCGGTGGCATTCTGGTGTGCTCGTTCCTGGGGGGCATGCGCGCCGTCACCTGGACCCAGGTCGCGCAGTACATCATCCTGATCGTGGCCTACCTGATTCCCGTGATCTGGTTGTCGGTCAAGCAAACCAGTGTGCCAATTCCCCAGCTGATCTACGGCTATCAGCTTGAGAAGGTCACAGCCAAGGAAAAAGTGCTGATCGACGATCCAAAAGAAAAGGAAGTGATCGCGGCCTTCAAGGCCCGGGCCGATGGGTTTGGCGAGAAGCTCAAGGACGTCAAGGCCGCCATGGCCGCCGACACCGAAGCCGCCACCAAGACGCTGGCCGACCTGAAAGCCGCCAACGGCCCGGCCGCCGACATTGCCGCCGCCGAGAAAGCCCTGGCCGCTCTGCCCAAGGACGAAGAGAGTGCCAAGAAGGCCTGGGCCAAGGGCAAGGCCGACAACGAGGCCCGTGCCAAACCGCTGGGTGGCATGCCTCGACATGCGGCCCAGTATGCGGGTGACCCCAATGGCGACGCCAAAGCCAAGGAGGCGTTTGACCTCTCCCGCCGAAACTTCATGGCATTGGTGTTTTGCTTGATGGTGGGCACGGCAGCGCTTCCGCACATCCTGATGCGCTACTACACCACGCCATCGGTCAAGCAGGCGCGCAGCTCGGTGACCTGGTCCTTGTTCTTCATCTTCTTGTTGTATTTCACTGCGCCTGCGCTGGCCGTGCTGGTCAAGTATGAGATCTTCACGGTGCTGGTGGGGACACCGTTTGACAAGCTACCAGCCTGGGTATCACAGTGGGCGGCGGTTGATCCGTCTTTGCTGTCGCTGGTCGACATCAACAAGGACGGCCTGCTGCAGTTGGGCGAGATGAAGATTGGCGGTGACATCATCGTGCTGGCAACACCTGAAATCGGCGGCTTGCCTTACGTGATCTCCGGCATGGTGGCTGCAGGCGGCCTGGCGGCGGCATTGTCCACAGCCGACGGCTTGTTGCTGACGATTGCCAACGCGCTGTCGCATGACCTGTATTACAAGATGATCGACCCCAACGCATCGGCCCAGCGCCGGGTTGCCATTTCCAAGCTGCTGCTGTTGGTGGTGGCGCTGGCGGCGGCCTATGTGGCGGCGCAGAAGCCGGCGGACATTCTGTTCCTGGTGTCGGCAGCCTTCTCGTTTGCAGCGGCATCCTTTTTCCCGGCCTTGACGCTGGGTATTTTCTGGAAACGTGCCACGAAATGGGGGGCTGTGCTGGGCATGGTGGGCGGCCTGGGCGTCACCATGTACTACATGGTGATGACTCAACCCTGGTTGAGGGGCGTCTTCAGCGTGACCTCGCCGGTTGAACTGTGGTGGGGCATTCAGCCCATCTCGGCCGGTGTGTTCGGTGTGCCGCTGGGCTTTGCCATCATCATCGTGGTGAGCCTGCTGACACCCGCGCCAAGGCGCGAAATTCAGGACCTGGTGGAACACGTGCGCTACCCCAGCATCGCTGGTGATATCGACACCCGCGCCGCCTGAGCGTTCCGCGGTTGAACTAAAGGCCCGCCCCTGGCGGGCCTTTTTCGTGGTGCGCCCGGCACGGGCGCAATTGGCGAGAGCGGCCAGCCAGCAGGCGTAAGTTGACGTTCAGTTTGGCGCAAGCTTGCGTTGGTTTGGCGTCAGAGTGTGGTCAGTGCGGTCTTTCACAATCTAGATAAGTCTTCACGTCGGAGACTGCAAACGATTGGAGACATCACTATGGCAACAGCTGCGGCCGCACGGCCCATGAACGCTGAAGAGAAGAAAGTTATCTTCGCTTCATCTTTGGGTACGGTTTTTGAATGGTACGACTTTTACTTATACGGCTCGCTTGCAGGCATCATTGCCAAGCAGTTTTTCAGCGGCTTGGATGCGGGCTCGGCCTTCATCTTCGCGCTGTTGGCTTTTGCGGCTGGCTTTATCGTGCGCCCCTTTGGCGCCATTTTCTTCGGCCGCCTGGGCGACATGATCGGCCGCAAGTACACCTTCTTGGTGACCATCCTGATCATGGGCGTCTCGACCTTCATCGTCGGCATCCTGCCCAATTACGCCACCATCGGCGTGGCGGCACCGGTGATCCTGATCGCGCTGCGCCTGCTGCAGGGCCTGGCTTTGGGCGGTGAATACGGTGGCGCTGCCACTTATGTGGCCGAGCACGCGCCCATGGGCAAGCGTGGCGCATACACCTCCTGGATTCAGACCACGGCCACGCTGGGCCTGATGCTGAGCCTGATGGTGATTCTTGGGACCCGTACCGCGATTGGTGAAGCCGCCTTTGCCGACTGGGGCTGGCGAGTGCCGTTCATCGTCTCCATCCTGCTGTTGGCCGTGTCGGTCTACATCCGTTTGAGCATGAACGAGTCCCCCGCTTTCGCCAAAATGAAGGCCGAAGGCAAGACCTCCAAGGCGCCGCTGAGCGAATCGTTCGGCCAGTGGAAAAACCTGAAGATCGTGATCCTGGCGCTGGTTGGCCTCACCGCCGGTCAGGCCGTGGTCTGGTACTCGGGCCAGTTCTACGCGCTGTTCTTCATGACGCAGGCGCTCAAAGTTGATGGCGCAGCCGCCAACATTTATGTGGCCATCTCGCTCATCATCGGCACGCCTTTCTTCATTCTGTTCGGCACCCTGTCGGACAAGATCGGCCGCAAGCCCATCATCATGGCCGGTTGTCTGCTGGCGGTGTTGACCTACTTCCCGACCTTCACGGCATTGACCAACGCGGCCAACCCCGCGTTGGCTGAAGCCCAGGCCAAGAACAAGGTGGTGGTTACGGCGGACGCCAATGAGTGCTCGTTCCAGTTCAACCCGACTGGCACGGCCAAGTTCACCAGCTCGTGCGACATCGCCAAGCAGGTGCTGGCAGGTGCATCGGTGAGCTACGAGAACGCAGCTGGCGCAGCTGGCACACCCGCCACCATCAAGATCGGCGAGACCGTGATCCCGAGTTACACCGCCAAAGGCCTGCCGGCTGACGAAGCCAAGAAGAAAGACGGCGAGTTCAAGAAAGCCGTGGCTGACGCACTCAAGGCCGCTGGGTACCCCACCAAGGCTGATCCGGCGCGTGTGAACACCGTCATGGTGGTCCTGATCCTGAGCTACCTGGTGCTGCTGGTGACCATGGTCTATGGCCCGATTGCTGCCATGCTGGTTGAAATGTTCCCGACCCGCATCCGTTACACGTCCATGAGCCTGCCGTATCACATTGGTAACGGCTGGTTCGGCGGCCTGCTGCCCACCACAGCATTTGCCATCGTGGCCCAGACCGGCAATATGTACAACGGTCTCTGGTACCCGATCATCATCGCTGGCATGACCTTCGTCATTGGCTCCTTGTTCGTCAAGGAAACCAAGGATGTGGACATTTACGCCAACGACTGACCTTGCCTTGACGCACTGACCACGCCGCCCTGGCGTGGTCGCGATCAAATACCAAGCCCTCCTCGTGAGGGCTTATTTTTGCCCCGGTACCGGGGCCTGGACTTGAGGAAAAACCACCATGTGGAAAATTGTTGTCGGATTCATTCTGTTTGCTGCCCTGGCCCTTTACCTGCTGAGTACGGGTGGCAACATCGACATGGGCGGCGAAAAGCACGGCGCTGAAGCCACCCATGTGCCGGAGGCGGCTGCCTCGGCACCTGCGGCGCCTGCCGCTTCGGCACCGGCGAGCGCCGCCAGCAAGTAGGCTGACGACGTCAGACCAGCGTAGCGGGAGACTTGCCCGACAAGTCTGTCTATGTTGCATTGCATCATTCAGCCGTTGAATGATGCAATGCGTCGATTCAATTGGACGGCTGCACTGGGCTGACTCGATACTGCTTGACCGGGCTCAATCGGCATCACTGTGCGCGCCCCTAGCATGCAGGCACCATGACGCTGTCCCTTCCTCGCTTCCTCGACAAAGAAAACACCATCGCCGGCCCCGGTTTCAACCGCTGGCTGGTGCCGCCGGCTGCCTTGGCGATCCATCTGTGCATTGGTATGGCCTATGGCTTTTCGGTGTTCTGGCTGCCCTTGTCGCGTGCGCTCGGCGTCAAGTCGGCCATCGCCTGCGGCCCCGAGCTTGGTTTTTGGGGGCAGTTGTTCACCACCGGTTGCGACTGGCAGATCTCCACTCTGGGCTGGATGTACACCCTGTTTTTTGTGCTTCTTGGCTCGAGTGCGGCCCTGTGGGGCGGCTGGCTGGAGCGGGCTGGGCCGCGCAAGGCGGGCGTGGTGTCGGCGCTGTGCTGGTGCGGCGGCATGCTGGTGTCGGCGTTGGGGGTGTACCTGCACCAGTTCTGGCTGATGGTCCTGGGCTCGGGTGTGATTGGTGGCATCGGCCTGGGGCTGGGCTACATCTCGCCGGTGTCGACGCTGATCAAGTGGTTCCCTGATCGGCGCGGCATGGCCACCGGCATGGCGATCATGGGCTTTGGCGGCGGCGCCATGATCGGCTCGCCGCTGGCGGCGGACCTGATGGCCTACTTTTCGTCGCCGACCGATGTTGGCGTGGCGCCGACCTTTGTGGTGATGGCGCTGATTTATTTGGTGTTCATGCTAGCCGGTGCTTTTGGCTATCGCGTGCCCGAAACCGGTTGGCAGCCTGCGGGCTGGACGCCGCCGGTGGCACAGGCGCACAACAACATGATCACCCAGCGCCATGTGCATGTGAGCCGGGTCTGGGGCATTCCGCAGTTCTGGCTGTTGTGGCTGGTGCTGTGCATGAACGTCAGCGCCGGCATTGGCGTGATCGGCATGGCCTCGCCCATGCTGCAAGAGGTGTTTGGCGGCGCGCTGATCGGGGTCAAGGCGACTTTTGGCGAGCTGGACAAGGCCCAGTTGGCGGCTATGGCCACGGTGGCGGCGGGCTTTACCGCGCTGCTGTCGCTGTTCAACATCGCCGGCCGCTTTGTCTGGGCCAGCCTGTCGGACCGGCTGGGGCGGCGGCTGACCTACTCGGTGTTTTTCGTGCTGGGCGGTGCCCTGTACCTGAGCGTGCCCGGCAGCGCGGCGGCTGGCAGCATCGTGCTGTTTGTGGCGGCCCTGTGCGTGGTTGTCAGCATGTACGGCGGCGGGTTTGCCACCGTGCCGGCCTATCTGGCGGATTTGTTTGGCACACAGATGGTGGGCGCCATCCATGGCCGGCTGTTGACCGCCTGGGCCACGGCCGGCGTGCTGGGCCCGGTACTGGTGAACTACATGCGCGAGTACCAACTGGGCCTGGGCCTGCCGCGCGCGCAGGTGTACAACCAGACCATGCTGATCTTGGCCGGCATGCTGGTGGTGGGCCTGGTTTGCAACCTGCTGGTGCGCCCGCTGGCGCCCAAATGGTTTATGACCGATACCGAGTTGGCCGCTGAAAAGCGCCTGGCCCATGAGCGCATGGCCTCTACCGTGCTGGTGCGCGATACCGCGGCCCATGCCGACCATGTCAGCCCCTGGCTGCTGGCACTGGCTTGGGCTGGCGTGGGCCTGCCGCTCGCCTGGGGCGTGTACCGCACGCTACTGAGTGTGGCCCAGTTTTTTGCCTGATCCAGAACCCTGATCCCGAACCTTGACCCCTGACCTGACCATGAGCACTCCTCTTTCCCAGACCGGCCCCGCGGTCCAGACCCTGGCCACGCTGCACGACATGCGTGAGCGCATCCGCAAAAAAAGCCAGCTGAAAGGACGCCAGGCCGACGAGGCTTCGCTGTGCGAAGTCCGCGCGCTGATTGGGGTGGCGCCGTACCGGCGTGACCTGCTGATCGAGCACCTGCACCAGCTCAACGACCAGTACCGTGGCCTGCATGAGCGCCACCTGACGGCGCTGGCCAAGCTGATGAACCTGCCGCTGGCCGAGGTGTATGAGGTGGCCACCTTCTACCACCACTTCGAGGTGCTGCGCGGCGATGACCCAGGCCCGGCGCTGACGGTGCGGGTGTGCGACGGCCTGAGCTGCGAGCTGGCTGGCGCGCGCGATCTGCTGGGCCGGTTGCCAGCGATCCTGGGCACCGAGGTGCGGGTGATCGCCGCGCCCTGCCTGGGCCGCTGCGAGCAGGCGCCGGTGGCGGTGGTGCACCAAAACCCGGTGCTGCAGGCCACGCCAGAGTCGGTAGAATTTATAGTCAAATCGGCTGCAGCCCTTCACCCGCTTGCCTCTAGTGCTACTATTTTTGAAGCAGCGGCACATGCCGAGGCGTCCGTCTCGCCGCTGCCACAAGCCACGCAGGTGGCGCCTGCTTACACCGGCTACCAGGCTTATCGCGACCAAGGCGGCTACGCGCTGGCGGCGGCGCTGGCCACGGGCACCCAGCCGGCTGAGGCGGTGCTCCAAGCCATGGAAGACTCGGGCCTGCGCGGCCTGGGCGGGGCTGGCTTTCCGGCCGGACGCAAGTGGCGCATTGTGCGCGAGCAGCCCAGCCCAAAGCTGATGGCGGTCAACATCGACGAGGGCGAGCCCGGCACCTTCAAGGACCGCACCTACCTGGAGCGGGATCCGCACCGCTTTTTGGAGGGGCTGCTGGTGGCGGCCCAGGTGGTGGGCATAGCGTCCTGCTACATCTACCTGCGTGACGAATACCACGGCTGCCGCGCCATCCTGGAGGCCGAGCTGGCGCTGTTGCGCGCTGACCCGCCCTGCGCCCTGCCGCTGATCGAGCTGCGCCGAGGGGCGGGCGCCTACATCTGCGGCGAAGAGTCGGCCATGATCGAGAGCATCGAGGGCAAGCGCGGCGAACCCCGCATGCGCCCGCCCTACATTGCCCAGGTGGGCCTGTTTGGCCGGCCGACGCTGGAACACAATTTTGAGACCCTGTACTGGGTGCGCGACATTGTGCAACGCGGTCCGGACTGGTTCAGCGGCTTTGGCCGCCATGGCCGCAAGGGCCTGCGCAGTTACAGTGTGAGCGGGCGGGTGCTGCACCCGGGCGTCAAGCTGGCGCCGGCCGGCATCACGGTGCAGGAGCTGATTGACGAGTACTGCGGCGGCATGCTGCCCGGCCACAGCCTGTACGCCTACCTGCCCGGTGGGGCCTCTGGCGGCATTCTGCCGGCCAGCCTGAACCAGGTGCCGCTGGACTTTGACACGCTGCAGCCCTATGGCTGCTTCATCGGCTCGGCGGCAGTGATTGTGCTGAGCCAAAAAGACCGGGCCCGCGACGCGGCTCTCAACATGATGAAGTTTTTTGAGCACGAGAGCTGCGGCCAGTGCACGCCCTGTCGGGTCGGCACCGCCAAGGCGGTACGGCTGATGCAGGCGCCGGTGTGGGACAACAGCACCTTGGAAGACCTCAACGTGGTGATGACTGACGCCTCCATCTGTGGCCTGGGCCAGGCCGCACCCAACCCGGTGCGCAGCATTCAAAAATATTTTGCGCAGGAGATTGTTTAAATGAACGCGCCCGCCCACCTGGCCGAAGTGACGCCGCAAACCGTCAGTTTCACGCTGAACCAGATCCCCATTCGCGCCTTCGAAGGCGAAACCATCCTCAAAGCCGCCCAGCGGCATGGCATCGATATTCCGCACCTTTGCTACAAAGACGGCCTGCGCGCCGACGGCAACTGCCGCGCCTGTGTGGTCGAGGTCAAGGGCGAACGCACCTTGGCGCCAAGCTGCTGCCGCAGCGCCACCGCCGGCATGGAGGTGCAGTCCAACAGCGAGCGTGCGGAAAAAAGCCAGAAGATGGTGCTGGAAATGCTGCTCTCCGACATGCCCGACACCGGCTACAAGTGGAACGATGGCCAAGCTGGCTCGGGTGGAGCGGCTGGTACGGCGCCCCAGGACCGTCATGCCGGACTTGATCCGGCATCCATGCAGCATGGCGAACTCAGCGACTGGGCTGCGCGGCTGAACGTGACAGTGCGGCCCGAGCTTAAAGCGCTGCGGCGCGAACAGCCCGCCGCCGACCTGTCGCACCCGGCCATGGCGGTCAACCTGGACGCCTGCATCCAGTGCAAGCGCTGCGTGCGCGCCTGCCGCGAGGAGCAGGTCAACGACGTGATCGGCTACGCCCTGCGCGGCAGCCACAGCGCGATCGTGTTCGACCTGGCCGACGCGATGGGCGACAGCAGCTGTGTGGCCTGTGGCGAGTGCGTGCAGGCCTGTCCGACCGGGGCGCTGATGCCCAAGACGCAGGTAGGCTCGCAGGTGGTGGACAAAAAAGTGGACTCGGTCTGCCCGTTTTGCGGCGTGGGCTGCTTGCTGACCTACAACGTGAAAGACAACAAAATTGTCAGTGTGGACGGGCGCGATGGCCCGGCCAACCACAGCCGCCTGTGCGTCAAAGGCCGTTTCGGCTTTGACTACGCGCACAGCCCCCAACGCCTGACGGTGCCGCTGATCCGGCGCCCCGGCGTGGCCAAGGACCCCGAGGCCTTGCAGGCCCTGAACCGCGACAGCGCCGACTGGTCGGCCGTGTTCCGTGAAGCCAGCTGGGACGAGGCGCTGGCGCTGGCGGCCGGCCGGCTCAAAGGTCTGCGTGACGACCATGGCCTCAAAGCCCTGGCCGGCTTTGGCTCGGCCAAGGGCAGCAACGAGGAGGCCTACCTGTTTCAGAAGCTGGTGCGAACCGGCTTTGGCTCCAACAACGTGGACCACTGCACCCGGCTGTGCCATGCCTCCAGCGTGGCCGCCCTGCTGGAGGGGGTGGGCTCAGGCGCTGTGAGCAACCAAGTGAACGATGTGGCCCACGCTGAGCTGATTCTGGTGATCGGCTCCAACCCCACCTCCAACCACCCGGTGGCCGCCACCTGGATGAAGAACGCCGCAAAAGCCGGCGCCAAAATCGTGCTGGCCGACCCGCGCGTGACCGACATCGGCAAACACGCCTGGCGCACGCTGCAGTTCAAGCCCGACACCGACGTGGCCATGCTCAATGCCCTGATCCACACCGTGATCGAAGAAGGCCTGGCCGACCAGGACTTCATTGCCCGGCGCACCAACAACTTTGAAGCGCTGCGTGAGAACGTGTTGGGCTACAGCCCGGAGGCGATGGCGCCGATCTGCGGCATCCCGGCGCAGACCCTGCGCGAGGTGGCGCGCGCCTTTGCCAAGGCCAAAAGCGCCATGATCCTGTGGGGCATGGGCATCAGCCAGCATGTGCACGGCACCGACAACGCGCGTTGCCTGATCGCCCTGGTGAGTGTGACCGGGCAGATCGGCAAGCCGGGCTCCGGCCTGCACCCGCTGCGTGGCCAGAACAATGTGCAGGGGGCCAGCGATGCCGGCCTGATCCCGATGATGTTCCCCAATTACCAGCGCGTGACCAACCCGGCCGCGCACAGCTGGTTTGAAAACTTCTGGGGTACCCAACTCGACGACCAACCCGGCTATACCGTGGTCGAGATCATGCACAAGGCGCTGGCGCCTGACAGCGACCCGCACAAGGTGCGCGGCATGTACATCATGGGCGAGAACCCGGCCATGAGCGACCCGGACCTGAACCACGCGCGCCATGCGCTGGCCAGCTTGGAGCACCTGGTGGTGCAAGACATCTTCATGACCGAGACCGCCTGGCTGGCCGACGTGGTGCTGCCCGCCACCGCCTGGCCCGAAAAAACCGGTACCGTCAGCAACACCGACCGCATGGTGCAGCTGGGTCAGCAGGCCATTGACCCACCCGGTCAGGCCCGGCCCGACCTGTGGATCATCCAGGACATCGCCCGGCGCATGGGCCTGGCCTGGCACTACCCCGGCGAGCACAGCGGCGTGGCCGCCGTGTACGAGGAGATGCGCCAGGCCATGCACGCCGCCATCTCGGGCATCAGCTGGGAGCGACTGCAGCGCGAGTCCAGCGTGACTTACCCCTGCCTGTCGGCGGAGGACCCAGGCTCGCCTACGGTGTTTATCGAGCGTTTTGCCACAGCGGACGGACGGGTGCACCTGGTGCCGGCCGACATCATCCCGGCCAATGAGCGACCGGATGCCGACTACCCCTTTGTGCTGATCACCGGGCGACAGCTGGAGCACTGGCACACCGGCAGCATGACGCGCCGTGCGGCAGTGCTGGATGCGATTGAGCCGATGGCCACGGCCTCCATGTGTGGTGACGACTTGCAACAGATGGGCCTCCAGCCCGGCGATGTGATCACGGTGCGCTCGCGCCGTGGCCAGGTGGCGATCCACCTGCGCCGGGACGATGGCACGCCGCGTGGTGCGATCTTTATGCCGTTTGCCTACTATGAGGCCGCCGCCAACCTGATGACCAACGCCGCGCTGGACCCGGTGGGCAAAATCCCTGAGTTCAAGTACTGCGCGGTGGCGGTCACGGCCGGTGGGGTGACTGCAGAGCGCAGCGGCTATTGATGGGCGGTGCCCGGGCTGTACTTGGTCTGCAGGTAGGCCAGGTAGGGCGCCGGGTCCAGGCCGCGACCTGTGCTGCGCGCCAGCAGCTCTTCACGCCCGAAGCGGCGGCCGTGCTGCCAGATGGCCTGACCTAAAGCCGCTTTCAGCGGCGCATAGTGCCCGGACTGGATGGCCGGCGCCAGAGTGCTGTCCTGTGCCTGCAAGGCGGCCATGAGCTGGGCCGCCATCACGTTGCCAATGGTGTAGGACGGGAAAGAGCCTATGTAGCCGGTGGACCAGTGCACGTCCTGCAGCACACCTTGGGCATCATTCGGTACGGTCAGCCCCAGGTCGCGCTGGATGGCCGCATTCCACGCCCCGGGCAGGTCAGCCACAGGCAGCGAGCCATCCATCAAGGCGCATTCGATGTCAACGCGCAGCATGACATGCAGGTCGTAGCTCAGCTCGTCGGCCTCAACCCGTATGAAGCCTGGCTCGGCGTGGGTCACTGCGGCGTAAAACTCGTCGGGTGTCACGTCGGCGAGTTGCTCGGGAAAGTGGCTCTGCAGCTCAGTGAAATGCAGGCGCCAGAAGTCGCGGCTGCGCACCACATGGTTCTCCCACAGGCGGGACTGCGACTCATGCGCGCCAAAGCTGGTGCCGCCCACCGCGTACAGCCCAATCAGGTCGGTGGCAAAAACGGAGCGGGTGTAGGCGGGGTCCACGCCTTGCTCGTACAGGGCGTGGCCGGTTTCGTGGGCGGTGCCGAACATCGATGCCGGCAGGTAGTCCCGCCGGTAGCGGGTGGTGATGCGCACGTCCTCGCGGGTGAACGAGACCTCAAACGGGTGCACGGTGGTGTCCAGCCGACCGCGCTGCAGGTCGAAGCCCAGCTTCTCGGCCAGGGCCAGGCCGAAGCTGCGTTGCTCGGCCTCTGGGAAATCGCGAAACAAAAAGTCGCGCCGCCGTGGCGGCTGCGCTTGGGCAGCGGCCAACAGCGGTAGCAGGCCCTGGCGCAGGGTGGCAAACAGCTGCTTCAGGCTTGAGGCGGTTTCGCCCGGCTCGTACAAGGCCACCATGGCGTCGTAGGGGTGTTCACGCCACCCGGCGCAATCGGCATAGCGGCGCGCCAGCGCCACTGTTTTTTCCAGATGCGGGGCAAACAGGGTGAAGTCGCTGCGTGCACGGGCCTCGATCCAGGCTGCTTGTGCCACCGTGCGCAGTGCGGCCCGTTCCTGGGTGAGGCTGGCCGGAATACGCCGGTGGTGCGCCACCGCCTGCTGCACCTGGGCCACCATGCTGCGCTCAAGCGCGTCTGGTGCCAGCTCTTGTACTGCCTGCTCGGCGGCCGCCAAGGCGGCCTCGGTCAGCGGGCTGAGCAGCAGCTCCAGCGCCAGGCCGGTGAGCGTCGAGATTTGTAGCCCGCGCGTTTGTGCGCCACCGGCGGGCATCATGGTGCGCGAATCCCAGGTCAGGACCGAGATCGCGTTCAGCACATCATTCACGGCGGCAACCCGCGCTTGCAGCGCAGCCAGGGGGCTGTTGTTGGGCATCAGGTTCTCGTCACGGGATGTTTCAGGCTACGCCGCCGGCAGTCAGATGGCAGGCGAGTTGCCGCCCGTCAGCGCTGGTCTGCAATGCTGGCGCTTCGCGCTTGCAGCGTGCACCAGCCAGCGGGCAGCGTGGGTGGAAATGGCAGCCACTGGGCGGGTTCAGTGGCGAGGGAATTTCGCCGGCGATCGGGTGAAACACCTGCCGGCCTGCACCCACCCTGGGCACGCTGTCGAACAGGGCGCGCGTGTAGGGGTGGCCTGGCGTGGCATAGAGCTGGGCCATGGGCGCAATTTCGACGATCCGCCCCAGGTACATGATGGCCACCCGATCGCACACGTGGCGAACCACCCCGAGGTCGTGGCTGATGAAGACCGCCGTCAGTCCCAGGTCGCGCCGCAGGTCCATGAACAGGTTCAGCACCTGGGCCTGGATCGAGACATCCAGCGAGGCCACCGGCTCGTCCAGCACCAGCAGATCAGGCTTCATGGCCAGGGCACGGGCGATAGCCACCCGTTGCCGCTGGCCACCCGAGAACTGGTGCGGGAAGCGCCGGCGCAGATCCGGGTCCAGCCCCACACGCTCCAGCATACTGGCCACATAGGCGTCGGCATGCTGCGGCTGCACCAGATGGTGCGTGAGCGGCCCTTCACCAATGGTGTCGCCCACGCGCATGCGGGGGTTGAGGCTGGAGAAAGGATCCTGGTGGACCATCTGCACCCGGGTGGTCAGCTTGACCGTGCGCCGACCCTGTTGCCGGGCCACTGGCGCGCCGTCAAACACCACCTGACCGTCACTTGGGCTGTAGATGCCGGCCATGATGCGCCCCAGGGTGGACTTGCCACAACCGGACTCGCCGACCAGGCCCAGCACTTCGCCCTTGGGGAGGCTCAAGTCCACACCGGTGACGGCGCGTACGGTTTGACGGCTGGTGGCACCACCCATCAGGCCAGCAAGCCGCTCGGCCAGTGAGACTGGCTTGACGAAGCGCTTGGACACGCCCTGGATTTGGAGCAGGTCGGCCATGGCTAGGTCCACTGGATGGGGTGGTGGCACAGCGCGCTTCTGCCATTGGCGAGTTGCTGCAGCGGCGGCGGGGTGTTGCAGACCGGGCTGGCTTTGGCGCAGCGCGGTGCAAAGGCGCAGCCCTGGCCCAGGTCGGCCAAAGAGGGGGCCTGGCCCGGGACCTGCTGCAGTCGCGTGCCGGGCTCGTGTTCGGCCGGCACCGAGGCCAAAAGCCCGGCGGTGTAGGGGTGGTGCGGCTCGGCCATCACCGCGTCGGCCGAGCCGGCTTCGACGATCTTGCCGGCGTACATCACGCAAATATCGTCGGCCAGGCTGGACACCACCGCCAGATCGTGGGTGACCCAGACAAAGGCGGTGCCGGTCTCGCTGGCCAGGCGCCGCACCTCAGCCAAAATTTGACCCTGGATCGACACATCCAGCGCGGTGGTTGGCTCATCGGCCAGGATCACCGCCGGGCGGTGCAGCAGGGCGATGGCAATCGCCACCCGCTGGCGCATGCCACCCGACAGTTGGTGCGGGTAAGCGTCCAGCCGCTCCTGCGGGCTAGGGATGCCCACCGTGACCAATGCCTGCCCGGCGCGTTCCAGCGCCTCGGCGGTCGACACCTTGTCGTGCGCCTTGACGGCCGCAACCATCTGGGTGGAGACCTTGAGCACCGGGTTCAGCGTCATCATGGGGTCTTGGAAGACCATGGCGATCTGCGCCCCGCGGATTTGGCGCAAGGCTTCGCCACGCAGTTGCGTCAGGTCAACGCCGTTGAGCAGGACCTGACCGCCGGCGATCCGTCCCGGTGCCTCGATCAGCCCCAGAATGGAGTACGCGGTGACACTTTTGCCCGAGCCAGATTCGCCCACCAGGCCCAAGATACGTCCGCGGCCAACCTCGAAGCTCACGCCGTCGACGGCCTTGACCACCCCGCCGCGCACGGCAAACTCGGTGCGCAGGTCCTGAACCCGCAGAACGGCATCGCTCATCGGCTGCGCCTCGGGTTAAGCACGTAGCGCACCTGGTCACCCACCAGGTTGATGGCGACCACGGTCAGCATCAAGGCAATGCCCGGGTAGATGGAGATCCAGTAGCGGCCCGACAACAGGAACTGAAAACCATTGGAAATGAGCGACCCCAGTGAGGGCTGTGTCAGCGGCAACCCAAGGCCCAGAAAGGACAGGGTGGCCTCCAGCGCGATGGAGTTCGCGACTTGTACGGTGGCAACCACGATCAAAGGCGGCAGGGCATTGGGCAGCAGGTGGCGGAACAGCACGCGCATGGCTGGCAGCGGCGTCGACAGCGCCGCTTCAATGTAGTCCTTGTTGCGTTCGGCGCTGGCCGCGCCATGGGCGGTGCGCGCAAAGTAGGCGTACTGCGCCAGCGCCAGGGCCGCCACCAGCTGCGGCAAACCCTGACCGAGTAAAGCCACCAGCACCAGCGCAAGCAGGATGGCCGGCAAGGAGAGTTGTAGGTCGATCACGCGCATGATGACCGCCTCCAGTCGACCGCCGTAGTAGGCGGCCAACAGGCCCACCACCCCGCCGAGCATCAGGGCCAGCGTGCCGGCCAATACGCCCACCAACAGGCTGGTGCGCAGGCCGTACAAAATGGCAGAGAAAATGTCCCGCCCAGCGGCATCGGTGCCGAGCCAGTGCACATAGCCGCCGGGGCCGATTTCGCCCGGCATCAGGCGCGCTGCAGCCAAGTCCAAAGTGGCCTGGTTGTAGGGGTCTTGCGGTGTGATGAGGGGTGACAGCACGGCAGCCAGGATCACCATAGCGATCACCGCCAGGGCCACCACAGCGACCCGGCTTTGCCGGTAGTCGGCCCAGAAGTTGGCGAGCCGGCTCCAACGGGTCTCAAGGGCCAGGCTCATTGCGCGGCCTTGATCCGGATGCGGGGATCGAGCTGGCCGTAGATCAGGTCCACCACAAAATTGATCAACACAAACAGCACGACGACCAGCACCAGGTAAGCCACCATCACCGGGCGGTCCAGCACCGTGATGGAGTCGATGATCAGTTTGCCCATGCCGGGCCAATTAAAGACAGTTTCGGTCACCACCGCAAACGCCAGTGTGGAGCCGAACTCCAGACCGAACACGGTCACGATGGGGATGGAAATGTTTTTCAAGACATGCAGACCGAGTACCTTGGACTCAGATAAGCCCTGGGCCCGGGCAAAGCGCACATAGTCAGAGCTCATCACTTCGACCGTGCCGGCCCGAGCCAGGCGGATCAACAGGCCCAGCTTGAACAGTGCCAGGTTGAACGCCGGCAGCACCAGATGGCTCAGACCTTCCAGCGAGCCAATCGACAGTTTCATGCCCAGCATTTCCGTCACCGGCCCGCGCCCACCCGAAGGCAGCCAGCGCAGTTCCACCGCAAAGCCCATGATCAGCAGCAGACCGACCCAGAAGGTCGGAACACTGAAGCCCAGTACTGACACCCCCATGATCACTTTGGACGAGACCGCATCGGGCTTGTAGCCTGCCCAGATGCCCAGCGGTATGCCCAGCAGCGTCGCGATCAGCATGGCAGACACCGCCAGCTCCAGCGTGGCCGGCAGCCGCGAAAAGATCAGGCCGAACACTGGCAGCCGGTAAATGAAGGATTCCCCCATGTCCCCTTGCAGCAGGTTGCCCATGAAGATGAAATACTGCGCGTACAGGGGTCGGTCAAACCCATAGCGCTGGATCAGGCTTTCACGCAGCGCTTGGCTGGAGGCCGGATCGATCATGACGTCGATCGGGTTGCCGATGGCGTACACCCCGACAAACACCAGCATCGACATTGCCACGACGACCAGCACCGCCTGCAACAGGCGCTGTATGAAAAACCCGATCATGTTGGCCGAAGGATCAACGCTTGGGCTTGATCTCGTAGGCCAGGGTTTCCTGGTCCATGCGTGCGGGAATCGTCATCATGCCGGCTTTGGAGGCCCAGATGGTCTGCAACTGCACGGTCGGGATCAGCGCACGGTCGGTCATGGACAGCTCAGAGGCCTTCTCGAACAAGGCGCGGCGCTTGTTGTCGTCCATGGTGCGGCTGCCTTCTTCCAGCAGCTTGTCAACAGCCGGGTTAGAGTAGCCCTGCTTGTTGAAGGCACCCAGGCCCATGGCTGCATCGGCTGTGTGCACCAAAGACCCGTAGGTGTAGCTGGCTTCACCCGTGAGGGTGCCCCATCCGCTCATCCACAGGCTGTACTCGCCCTTTTGTTGCGCCGGGAAAAACACCGTGCCGTTGAGGGCGTTGGCGTTGACCTTCAGGCCAGCCCGCGCCCACATCTGCGACAGCGCCTCGCAAACCGCAGAGTCGCCTGGCAAGCGGTTGTTGGTGCAGAAAAAATCGATCTCGAAACCTTTCGGATAACCGGCGTCGGTCAACAACTGCTTGGCCTTGTTGACATCAAACGGCCGCTCGGGCAGGTTCTTGCTGCCGCCGAAAAAGTTGGCTGGCATCAGCTGGTTGGCAGGCCGGCCGAGCCCGTCGAGCACGATGCGGACCAGGGTCCGACGGTCGATGGCCAGGTCCATGGCCTCACGCACCCGGGCGTCACGCAGGGGGTTGGCTGCTATCTCTTTGCCGTCGACCTTGACGGGCTTGGGCAGGGTTTCTTTGACGTTTGGCGTGATGTTAAGGATGTACACCGTGTCGGCGATAAAGGTATCAACCGATTTGTCACGCTGGAGCGAGGCATAGTCGGTTGCCGGCACGTAATTGACCAGATCAACCTGGCCTGACTTCAAAGCCGCCATGCGCGCTGGATCACTCGGAATTTCTTTGCGAATCACCTGCTCCCAGTGCTGTTTTTCGCCCCAGTAGCCGTCAAAGCGTTTCATGACCATGTCACCCTTGGGCGCCCAGGACACAAAGCGGTAAGGGCCGGTGCCAATCGCGGCCTTGCCCGAATTGAATTGCTCGTTGCGGGCTTCCATGCCAATGGACTTGGGCACCACAAACAGCCGGATGAAGTCGTTAGGCAGGGTAGGGGCCGCTGCCTTGGTCCTGACATGCAGCGTGTACTTGTCAACCACCCTGGTATCTCTGACCTGCTTGGTGTAGATCGTCATGCTCATCGGACCGGTGACGACCGGGATGCGATCGATCGAGAACTTGACGTCTTCCGCAGTCAGCTCTGAGCCGTCGTGAAACTTGACGCCCTGGCGAATCTTGAACTCCCAGGTGGTCTCATCCACTGGCTTCCAGGACACCGCCAGGCCGGGTTTGAGCTGGAGTTTGTCGTCGGCCATGACCACGGTGTCAAACACGTGCCTTAAGGCCTCGGCTTGCCCGCCCAGGGTGGACCAATGCGGGTCCATGGAATCCGGGCCGGCCCGAACGCCCATCGTCAGCGTTTGTGCCGACACGGTGCCGCCGAGCATGGCGGCGGCAATCAGCCCTGCCAGGGCAAGGTGCTTGCTTTGCTTCACAATTGGCTTCATCAGATACTCCTGTTTGTTTTAATTACACTGTACAACGCGTTCCAGCCCACACTGTTCTACAAAACTATAACATAGGCTGTGCACGCATTGGCTCATCAAATTACCAATGGTCCCATGGGGTCAACCGTTCTATACTGATGGTACAGTCTCGTGTCGAGGCAGGGCTACAGCATAGGAGACCATGAAAAACCGCAGAGCTGCACAAGCAGGAGCCGGCACTGGCAGCCAGGGATCAGGTGCGCCGACAGCGCGACTGCTGGTGGACCTGGCTGAGTCCCTGGACCGCAGCTTACCGGTTCCTTTAGGGACGCAACTGCGCGGCTTGATCGAGTTTGGCATTGCACTGGGCGAACTCCCGCCGGGGCAACGGCTGCCTTCCGTGCGCGAGCTGGCGGCGCGCGCCAATGTGGCCCCGATGACGGTGGCGACGGTGTACACCGAGTTGCGCTTGTCAGGCCTGATCGAAACCAAGCCAGGCGCCGGCACCTACGTGGCCGACGGTCACCGCAGCGATGGCCTGCGCTCAACGGCCATGCGGACACTGCAACGCAGGGTTGACCGCTTGCTGCGGGAGGCCGAAGCGCTGGGCCTGGCGCCGTCTTTGGTGGCGTCCCTGGTTAACGCACGGGTGGCGCGCAGCCGTACCACAAGCCGTGCCCTGCGCCTGGTGATGGTGGGCAATTTTCTTGATACCACCCAAAAATACGCAGACCGGATCAGCACCTACCTGAGAGAGGGCGACACAATCACGGCCACCACCCTGGAGGCCTTGCAGCAAGTCACAGGGGGGGAGTTTCCCTACGACATCTGCGTGACGCTGGCGCATCGTCGCGGCGAGTTGGAGGACAGGCTGCCGTTAGGCGTGCCAGTGGTCGGCTTGAGCTTCATCCCGGCCGAAGAAACCCGGGCACTGCTGGCGTCCATTGACCCATTGGCGCGGGTCGGCATTGTGTCGGTCTACCCCGAGTTCATGGCGCTGATGAAGCTGGGTGTGCTGCGCTTCACCCCCCATGTCGCCAACCCCGAGTTGCGCTTGATGACCGCGCCAGACCTGCAGGCTTTTTTGACCGGTGTCGACGTGCTGGTGTACGCCAGTGGCGCGGGTGAGATATTGCGCCATTGGCCGGCGGGCCGGCAGGCGATTGAGTTTCGTTACGTGCCTGACCCCCATGCCATCGAACAGACACTTATCCCCGCCGTCGAAAGGCTGCGCAGTCAAATTGCGTTTCAAAAGGAAAGAACCCATGAAGATCAGTGACATGAATTGGCTCCAGGTCGAACAGTACCTGGCCACAGATGACCGTGCCGTGGTGCCCATCGGCAGCACTGAGCAGCACGCCTATCTCAGCCTGTCGGTGGACAGCATCTTGAGCGAAAGGGTGGCCGCGGATGCCGCGCTGCCACTGAACATTCCCGTGTTCCCGGTGCTGGCCTATGGCATCACGCCCTATTTCATGGCCTATCCCGGCACGGTATCGCTGCGCACCGAGACCTACCAAAACCTGCTGACCGATATTCTGGATAGCCTGCGCAGCACCGGCTTCAAGCGCATCCTGCTGGTCAATGGCCATGGCGGCAACGCGCCCGGTCTGATCGCCGTCAACGCCTGGTTGGAGGCCAACCCGGGGTGCAAGGTGCGCATCCACAATTGGTGGAATGCACCCAAAACGTTTGCCAAGGTCAAGGAGATTGATCCGGTGGCCTCGCACGCGTCCTGGATGGAAAACTTTCCCTGCACCCGCTTGGCGGGTGTGGTCCAGCCCGACCTGCAAAAGCCAATGGTCGACCTGGCCCTGATGCGCACGCTTGGCCCGACCGGCGTGCGCGAGCTGATCGGCGATGGCAATTTTGGCGGCTGCTACCAGCGCTCGGACGACGATATGAATGCTGTCTGGTCGGTGGCAGTGGAAGAAACACGTACCTTGATCGACGCCCTGTGAACCAAAGCGCACACATGAAACAAGACACTATTTTGATCTGGGGCGCCGGCGCCGTTGGCGGCACACTGGGCGCGTATTTGGCCCGCGCCGGTGAAGACGTCCTGCTGGTGGACATTGCAGAGGACCACGTAGACGCCATGAACCGTGACGGCCTCGCCATTGAGGGGCCGGTAGAGTGCTTCACCCAAGGTGTGCGGGCGGCAACGCCAGCCCAGGTGAGCGGTACCTTTAACCGGGTCATCCTGGCGGTCAAAGCCCATCACACGCATCAAGCGGTGCTTGCCCTCAAACCTCATCTGGCCAACGAGGGCTCGGTACTTTCAGCGCAAAACGGTCTCAACGAACTGGTCATTGCAGAGGCGGTCGGCGCCGAGCGAACCGTGGGCTGCTTTGTTAATTTTGGTGCTGACTGGCTGGGGCCGGGGCGTATCCTGCTGGGCAACCGGGCCACCGTGGCGCTGGGCGAGCTTGATGGCCGGGCCACTGCACGCGCGGCGGATTACCACCGACTGCTGCAACTGTTTGAGCCCGATGCGGTGCACACGCCCAATATCTGGGGCTACCTGTGGGGCAAGCTCGGCTATGGTGCGATCCTGTTTGCCACCGCGCTGACCGATGCCTCGATGTCGGACAACCTGGCCTCCGAACCGCACTTCTCCGTGTTCCACCGCCTGGGTCGCGAGGTGATGGCGGTGGCACTGCAGCAGGGGGTGACGCCTTTGGGTTTCAACGGTTTCGATCCAGTCGCCTTCATGCCTGACGCGCCAGAGGCGCTGGCCCGACGCTCGGTGGCGGATATGGCCGAGTTCAACCGCCACACCGCCAAGACCCACTCCGGCATCTGGCGCGACCTGGCTATTCGCAAACGCAAAACTGAAGTCGATGCCCAGATCGCCATCATCTCTCAGATCGGTGCCAAAGGCGGGCTCGCCACGCCCACCATTGACCGCTTGGTCTCGCTGATTCACGATATTGAGGAGGGCCGCCGGCCCCAGTCCTGGGCAACGCTTGACTTGCTGGTGGCCGCATGAACTTGAATCTTTCGGGCCGCCGGGCCATTGTGACGGGTGCTGCGCAGGGCATCGGACTGAGCATCGTGCAGGCCTTCGTGGCCGAAGGCTTGCAGGTGGCGGCGTTTGACATCGACGGCACGGGTCTGGAGTCTGCGCGTGCAGCCGGTGCCAGCCTGACCACCACCATCGATCTGGCGGAGCGCGCCAGCGTGGCCGAAGCCGTCAACGGTGCAGCCAAGCAATTAGGCGGCCTCGACATTTTGGTGAATTGCGCAGGGGGTGTACGCGGACAGGTCGGACGCCCGATTGAAGACATCACCGAGCAGGACTGGCTGGTGGTGTTTGAAGCCAATGTGCACGGCGCCTTTTGGTGTGCCCAAGCCAGTGCCGGCCACATGAAGCAGGGCAGCTTTGGCCGCATCATCAATATCTCTTCTGGCGCCGGCCTGCGCCCCAGCCTCACCGGGATACAGGCCTACACGGCCTCCAAGCACGCGCTGGTCGGGCTGACCAAGCAACTCAGTCTGGAGCTTGGGCCGCATGGCATCACCGTCAACAGTGTGGCACCGGGTTTTGTGTTGTCCAATCCGTCGACCCAACGCCAGTGGGAGAGCTACGGGCCAGACGGCCAGCAGCGCCTGCTCGACAGCATCCACACCAAGCGCCTGGGCCGACCGCAAGACATTGCCAACGCGGTGACTTTCCTGGCCTCGGATGCGGCCAGCTGGGTTTCTGGCCAGGTGCTCAGCGTGGACGGTGGGCGTTCCTGAGGCGCCAAGCTGCTGACCTACTTAATCCAACCTTGACGCCTGTCCGCCATGACTCAAAATTTACTGCCCCCATCCGCATTCAGTCTGGCCGTGCACGGTGGTGCCGGCACCATTCTGCGCAGCACCATGACCCCGGCCCGCGAAGCGGCCTACCACGCCGGCTTGCGCCGGGCCCTGGAGGCCGGACAGTTGGTGCTGGCTGCCGGTGGCGCCGCAGTGGATGCCGTCACCGCCGCTGTGATGGCGCTGGAGGATGAGCCGCTGTTCAATGCCGGCCGCGGGGCGGTGTTCACCAGCGCCGGCAAGCAAGAAATGGATGCTGCCATCATGGACGGCCGGGATCGGGCTGCGGGTGCGGTGGCCGGCATCTGCGGGCCGCGTAACCCCATTCTGGCGGCGCGCGCGGTGATGGCGCATACCGAGCATGTGCTGCTGATTGGCGAGAGTGCATTGGCGTTTTGTCGGGCGCAAGGTCTTGTCTTCGAGGAAACCTCCTATTTCTTTACCGAGGCCCGCTGGCAGGCCCTGCAGGACACCTTGGCCATGCGCCAGGCCGGCGTGGACAACCAGGATGCGTCGCGCAAGCACGGCACCGTGGGCGCGGTGGCTCGCGACAGCCACGGCCACCTGGCAGCGGCCACCTCCACCGGCGGTATGACAGCCAAAATGCCCGGGCGGGTGGGTGACACCCCGGTGATCGGTGCCGGCACCTGGGCCGATGATGAGACCTGCGCCCTGTCCGGCACGGGCAACGGCGAGGTTTTTATCCGCTATGCCGCCTGTCATGAAATTTCCGCCAGGATGCGCCATGCTGGTCAAACTCTGGCCCAGGCCGCGCAGGGCGTGGTGATGGATGTTCTGGCACCCCATGGCGGTTCAGGCGGCATCATCGCGGTGGACCGACATGGCGGTGTATCGCTGCCGTTCAACTGCGCCGGCATGTACCGGGGTGTTGTTCAGGCCGATGGCGTCTTGCGCACGGCCATTTACGACGAGCCGCTGGTGGACTATGCCGCCGTGACCGGCGGCAACAAGCCGTAGGCCTGCAGGCGCCGTTCGCGCACAAAGCCTTCAATGGCTGCAGCGAAGGTCTTGAAGTGCGGCGAGGCCAGATGGGCGGCAAAAGCCGCTTCATCGTCATAAATTTCGTACAGGGCCACGGTGGCGCGGCCTGGCGTCGGCAGCAACACATCAAAGCGGTGGCAGCCCGGCTCATTGGCCAATGACGCTGCGGCATTGATGCGCACCAATCGGATGAACTGAGCCAGATGCTCTGGGTGGATATCAAACTCGACCCAGATCACATAGGCTGATGTGGCGTTGGCGTTGGCGGCAGGCTGGTTCATGCGGGCAATCCTAAGTTGGAAAAGACGTTTACAGCAGCCCGAAACGGGCCACGATGCGGTCCGGCTCGATGCGGACCGATTTCAGGGTCTGGCGGGCTGCCTGCTCTTTCAGCGAGCCATCGGTCTTGAGGCTGTAGACAGGGGTCTTGCTGAAACTGGCGGCCAACTGGCGGGTGATCGCCGCTCGGGCAGCGCCTTCCATGGCTTTGGGAAGCAGGGGTGCCGTCACGGCGTCAAGTTGCGGCGCCTCCAGAAAAAAGGCTTTTTGCGCGTCGTCATATCGCAGGCCGGAGGAGCCCTTCACACTCGCCGGCATGGCGGGCAGGCCCACCACCTTGATCGACAGCTGGGCCGCAATGCCGATGCGCTCTGGCGGCTGGCCCAGTTTGACCTGCGGCTGCCCCGTGACAGAGACCACCACAAGGCCATCCAGCAGCCGGGTACTCATGTCGGCCTTGTTCAAGGCCGCCTGCAGTTCGCGTTCGGTGAAGCTCAGTTCTATTTCAGCGGGTTTGCCGCCGGCACAGGCGGCCAGTAGCAGGGCGATGGCCAAGCCAACCCAGCCTAACGCCGCGGAGAGATGTTTTGGCATGGAGATCCTATTTCTTTGCGTCGATATTGGCATTATCTGGCGGCACTGCGGCCTTTCAATGGTTAGCGGCGCTTGATGCTGTCGAAAATCTCGCGCTGGCGGGCGATCCTTTGACTGGTGCCTCTCGGATAGCACGAGGATGTGCTCCAACGTGCTGACCAAAGGGAAGCCTCGGGCTTGAGCGTCAAGGATGTTGATGCGATCCTGAATGAGCTGGCGGCCTTGCTGGAGCCGGTTTTGACGCACTACCAATGGCGGCCGCAGTTGCGCGACCCGGCTGATGAAATGGTGCTGGAGTCTGCGGCGAATGCCCGGGTCGGTGCGCTGGTGACCTACAACTTGCGCGACTTCATTCCCGCCAAGCGTTTTGGCATTCAGGTGTTGACGCCTGAACAAGCCTTCAAGTATTTCGATCTTGCTATTCCGAGGATATGACACCATGAGCAACTACGCCCTTCGCCTCCCAGAATCGCTCAAACAGGCCGCCAAACGGATCGCCGCCAGCGATGACACCACGATGAACCAGTTTTTTGTGGTGGCGATCGCCGAAAAAATCAGCGCCATGGAGACGGCAAAGTTTTTTGAGAAACGGGCAGCCTCGGCTGATACGTCGGCGGCCCAAGCGGCGTGGGACAAGGTTGGGGATCATGCGCCAATAGCAGGCGACGGCTGGACCAAGCCGCTCAGGAAGCGCGCGACCTGAGGTGACAACCCGTCGCCTGCCTGGATGTCACCTTGGTCAGGGTGCTCTGAAGGTGACCATCCCGTTGCTGGCGGGCGGCGTGGCTCGCGTTCTCCGGCCCACGCTCGCGGGCGACTAACTTTGGTGGATTGAGGTTGCAGCGTCAAAACGGTGTCTGGTTGGGCGCCGGGTGGGCAACCGCGAATGGGGCCTGCGCCCGCGAACCCCACCGCCCACCGAGATGGGCGTGGTGGCGCTTTGAGAAACAGACCAAAGCACCCTTCATTCAACTACCTACACCACCCCCGCTGCTCTTAAGCGTTTGATATCGGCTTCGCTTTTGCCCAGCAACTCCTGCGGTACCTCGGCCGAGTGTTGTCCGCGCGTGGGCGGTGCGCGGTGCTCAACCGGCGCGGCCGACAGGTGCAGCGGGCTGCGCAGCAGGGGCACATCCACGCCGCTGCCATGGGGCACCTGAATAAAGGGCATCGGCGCCATTGCTCAATGTGGGATCAGGACAAAAAAGCTGATAAATGATTCCAGCCTCATTTTTTTTGGACACCTGGTAAATTGATATATTAGTATTCTATAATTCCAATCATGGCTTCAATCCTCCCTGCAAAAGTTGGCCAACGCGCCTCAGATGCCGCGTTCGAACATTTACGCGAAGCGATCGTCAGTCTCGAGCTCCCGCCTGGGTCGGCCCTGTCGGACCGCGACCTCTGCGAAACGCTCAATATGAGTCGGACTCCGGTGCGTGAGGCTTTGCTAAGGTTGGCAAACCTCGGCCTTGTAGAAATCCGACCCCAAGCCGGAACCTTCGTGTCGCGTATTCGTATGGAGGAAGTGCTCGAAGCCAACTTCATCCGGCGCGAGCTGGAGGGCGCGTGTGCCAGGGAAGCTGCCAAACTGATCACCGATGGCCAGCGAAATGAGCTGATGTTTCTCATTGATCAGCAGAAGCTTGATCATTCCGCGAAGAACCTTAAGGTGTTCAGTCGGCTGGACATTGAATTCCACAGTGCGATCCACACCATCGCCGGCAATGCAATGTGCAGGACCATCATTCGCGATGTTCGAGTGTTTGTGGACCGCCTTCGCAATCTGAGCCTGAATCGTTCCGCGGACCTGCCAGAGATCATCGCTGACCATCTGGCTATTGCCAGCGCGCTAGCGAAAGGCGATCCAGACGGTGCGGAGAGTGCGATGAACCGCCACATGGACCGCGTCCATCGCGTTGCAGAGGCGCTGATCAAGCAGTATCCAGAATACTTTGAGAAGGCCGATGCCTAATTTCAGCCTTCAGTTCTGGCATGTCTGGCCCCATCTGGACGCTTTGTTTCAGGGGGCTCTGCTGACGATTGCGTTGACTGCCCAAGCTTCAGCCTTTGGTTTGGTCGCGTCGTTGGTGGGGGCCTACGCACTGATGTCCGGATTCAAACCTGCGGCGACCCTGGCTAGGGCGTACGTGGAAGTGATCCGCAATACGCCGTTTCTAGTCCAACTCCTATTCATTTACTTCTCCTTGCCAACCATAGGCATACAGGTCACAGCCAATCAGGCTGCGCTGATGACCATGATCATGAATTTCACGGGCTACACCATTGAAATTCTTCGGGGTGGGATCCAATCGATTCCAGCCACGCAGTTGGACTCTGCCAGGTCAATCGGATTCTCAAAAGTCCAAACCTTTATCTTTGTTGTGGCGCCACAGGCGGTACGCAACACTTATCCGTCGCTAACGAGCCAGTTCAGTTTGCTTTTACTTGGTTCGTCTGTCGTGTCTGCTATATCGGCGGAAGACCTCACAGCGGCCGCAAATTACATCCAATCTCTAAATTTCCGTAGCTTCGAGGTCTATCTCGTCACCGCGGGTTTCTACCTTGCGCTCACTGCCCTTTGCCGGATCACCTTTGCGGCGATATGGCGAATGACATTCCATCGGTGGGAATAGCAACTATGGAAGTCATCGTCAGATACCTCCCTTCGCTCGGGATCAGTGCCGGCATCACACTCATGCTGTTTCTTGTCCCGGCCATCATGGGAGCCATCCTTGGCCTGTTGGTAGCAGTCATGCGGACGGCTCGCTCTGTCGTGTTGCGTGAGCTCGGTCGCATGTTCATTTTCGTTATCCAAGGTACGCCCGCCCTTCTGCTGCTTTTCATCGTTCACTACGGCATGGCGACTTTGGGAGTTCGGCTAGCACCGGCACTTTCAGCCGCCGTTGCACTATCGCTTTACGCGGCAGGATTCCTTGGGGAGATCTGGCGAGGAGCCATCGAGGCCGTACCTCGGCCCCGATGGGAGGCAGCCAAGAGCCTCGGTTTCGGTAGAACTCAGGCGCTCCTGTTGCTCATCGCGCCACAGGCGATATGGATTGCGTTGCCGGCCACAGTAGGGTTTCTGGTTTCACTCATGAAGGTCACATCGCTAGCGGCCATCATCGGCGTCGTCGAACTAACCAAATCGGGAATGGTCATCGCCAACATGTCGTTTGAGCCCATGCTGGTCTACGGCTTGATCGCAGCCATCTACTTCGCGATGTGCTGGCCCATGTCACTGTTGTCCCGTCACCTTGAGAAAGCCCAGCATGCCACTCGTTAGTGTTAGGCAGTTGTCTAAGTCGTACGGAAAAAACACGGTCATCGATGGCCTGGATTTAGACATCGAGAAGAGTAGCGTTGTTGCAGTCATGGGCCGCTCGGGCTCAGGCAAAAGCACACTGCTGCGCTGTATCGGTGGCCTTGAAATATTCCAGTCCGGGCAACTGACCTGTGGTGACCAGGAGTTGAAAGCACACCAAGCCGCCGACAAAGGTTACTTTCGCAACATTGGCATCGTTTTTCAGCACTTCAACCTTTTTCCGCATCTCACAGCACTTTCCAATGTGACGATCGCACTGCGCAAAGTCCAGGGACTTAGCAAAAACGTGGTGATGGAGCGGGGTCGCGCAGCATTGGAGACCGTAGGACTGTGGGAAAAGGCTGATGCGTATCCGGCGCGACTGTCAGGCGGGCAGCAGCAACGCGTGGCTATTGCCCGGGCGTTGGCGTTAGAGCCAAAAATCCTTCTGTTGGACGAGGTCACATCCGCTCTCGACCCTGAACTCGTGGAAGAAGTTATAGGCGTCCTTCGTTCGCTGGCCGAACGTGGCCACACCATGCTGCTGGTTACCCACGACATACGGTTCGCGGAAACGGTCGCGGACCATATTGTGTTTATGCACAAAGGCAAGATTCACGAGCAGGGTGATGCTCGGGAAATCATTCGTCAGCCGAAGACGGATGAGTTGGCGCAATTTCTCGGCTTGAAACAAAACTGAAAGGATGACAACATGAAAATTTTCTTTAAACCATTCGCCGCAGCATTGGTGGCTATGGCACTTCTCTCGTCAGGCGCATACGCTCAAACGGTCGAAGCAATCCAGAAGCGTGGAAAGATCGTGATCGGAATGGACCAAACCATTCCCCCGTACGGTCTGCTTGACGAAAAGCGTGAGCCTGCAGGCTATGACGCTGACGTCGCTCGGGCTATCGGAAAAGGACTGGGCGTGCAAGTGGAATTCGTACAAGTAGCAGGTCCCACAAGAATTCCCGCTTTGTTGACGAATCAGGTGGATATCGTTGTGGCCACATTGGGGATGAGCCCCGAACGCGCTAACCAAGTCTGGTTCAGCATGCCGTACGGCAGCGTTGACGTCGTGTTCATTTCGAAAGCGGCTAACAAGATTGCCAATGCCGGTGACACTGGGGGCAAACGTATTGGTGTGGTGCGAGGTGGTATCCAAGACACATCGTTCACCCCGCTTGCCCCCAAAAACGCCACGATCGTCCGATTCGACGACGACGCCACTGTCGGGCAGGCACTGCTCGCGGGCCAGGTCGACGCTGTTGTAACTGCCAGTCAATGGGCCGCCGAGTTCATCAAACGAAATGCTGCAGCAAAGATTGAAGTTAAGTTCACGGTGCGGCAGTCACCCTATGGCATCGGTGTGCGTAAGGGCGAAATAGACATCCTCCAGTGGATGAACCAATTTGTTGCGTTTATGAAAATCACCGGCGAACTGGATCAAATCAGCCGCCGATGGATCGGCACCCCGCTGACCAATTTGCCAGTGTGGTGATATTGCCGCGTCCCTAAAGGCATCCGCTTTCTCGCCGCCAGCCGCAAGGAATCATCTGTGGAAATTCGTGACATCAAGGTCTATTCCATTCCGGTAAGTTTCCGGACATGGATACTTGTGAAAGTGGAGACTTCAGAGCCCGGACTCTTCGGATGGGGTGAAGCCACAGTTGAGTGGAAAGCCCGCTCCGTTGGCGCCGCCTTGCTGGAGATGAAAGACCTGTGTATCGGGGAGGATCCTCTGCGAATCCGTCACCTCATGCGCAAGCTGGTCAAGCGCCACTACTGGGATCCAGGGGTAATCGGCATGTCGGCGATCAGCGGTATCGAAATGGCTTGTTGGGACATCTTTGGTAAGTCGGTTGGACGGCCCGTTGTCGATCTATTGGGCGGCGCCGTGCGGGACCGTGTTCCTGTGTATACGCACCTGGGTTTCGGAAGTTCGGAACATGTCTACGAGAAATCGATGACTGCTGATGCCCTGGAATCACTGGAGAAAATTGTCGAGCGGGGCTACCACGCGGTAAAAGTTGTGAACGTACCGTTCCACAACCAGCATGTGTTCGCGGCACGGCGCACGGCCTACTTCAGCATGATGGATGAAATTCTAGATGCATGCCAGGGCCGTATTGATGTCGCACTGGATGCACATGGCCGATGCGGCTCGGTCGGCTCCGCTGAAACGCTGTTGTCTTTTTTCTCTGGTCGTAACCTGCTCTTCCTGGAAGAAGTCCTGCGTCCCGCTCCTGCCGCAACCTTGGCCGCCCTAGCGCAGAAATTTGATGTTCGATTGGCAACGGGCGAGCGACTGGTGGAACTCCGTGATTTCGTGGACCTGGGTTGCGCTCGGGCGGTCGCGGTGTTTCAGCCCGACATCGCACATTGCGGTGGGTTGTTGGCCGCTACTCAGGTTGCAACTATCGCCGCCGGCTTCAATATTGCGGTTGCGCCGCATAACCCCTTGGGTGTTGTAGCCAGCAGCGCCGGTCTGCACTTTGCGTTGGCCACGGAAAATTTCCTTGTTCAGGAAGAAATGAGCGCGCACTTCAGTGCAGCAAGCGATTTCATTGAAACGCCGATCCATTTTGAGTCTGGTTATTGGACGATGAAGCCATGCGTTGGCTTGGGCGTCACTGTAGATGAGGCGTTTGCGGCGCGGCTACAGGGTCGCAACGAGCCACTGCTTACAAGTGCGGCGGTGGATCCGGACGGTTCGGTGGTTGACTGGTAGACGGAGTACATCATGCAAATAACACAGATCCACGCCCATCTGCATTCGGGCGAATACTCGGATCTCATTTTTGTCGAGATCAAGACCTCGGACCCTTCGGTGTCCGGATGGGGTGAGTGCACATTGCCGGGTAAGCCGTATGCTGTCGCCGGCGCTGTCCGCGACGCGGCTCGGCTGATTATGGGTATGCCGGTTGAGTCGATCCGCAAGATTTGGGAAACTGCCTATCGGCACAGCTATTGGCGTGGCGGTGCGGTCGAAACATCGGCACTATCGGGCATCGATATCGCGCTCTGGGATATTGCGGGCAAAGTCGCCCAGAAGCCGGTCCACGCGCTCCTTGGTGGTGCTGTGCGGGATCGAGTCAAGGCTTACGCGAACTGTGGTCTTTCTACGGACCCAGACGAATTGGCCAGGCGCGCGCAGACCGCGATCGATGCCGGTTTCCAGATTGTGAAGTTCTATCCCCTTCCACCGATGGAAGCTCTGCCGCAGACCGCCTTGATTTCGAGGGTTTACGACTGCTGCGCTGCGGTCCGGGATGTGATCGGACCATCACGCGACTTCGCTATCGACCTCCACGGAAGAACGCTTCCGCATACGGTGATTGCGATCGAACATGCCATTCGCGATCTCCGACCACTTTGGATCGAAGAACCGGTCGCGAGTGAGGACATTGAAGCGCTCAACCGGGTTCGGCGGCATTTCCAAGTTCCTATCGCGCTGGGCGAACGCCTATTTACTCGATGGCAGTTCAAGCAGGTTCTTGACCGAGGGTTGGTGGACATCATTCAGCCGGACGTCGGTAATGTAGGAGGGCTCTCCGAGATGAGGGTTCTCGCCGACATGGCTGAGTCCTACCATGTTGCCTTCGGACCGCATAGCCCGAACGGCCTACTCCACACCTGCGCTTCGATGCACTGCGCCGCCATCGCGCAAACCTTTGGCGCATTGGAATTCCGGCCGAGCGCCATTACCAACCAAGTATTCGATGGCGTGTTTCCAATATTCGGCTCCGACGGATCATTTCCACTCCAATCTACACCCGGCGTTGGGCTCAGCGTACAAGCGAATAGGCTGTTTTTTGATGAGGCTCGGGTACCGCGCCTGGCCGAACAGGGCGCCGATGGCACGCCACTTGACTGGTAGCGCATGGTTGCTGGTGTCATTCCTGTTCTGTATAGCTTCTTCACGAGCTCCGGGGCACTCGACCTTGACGCTCATGAGCGACAGATGGCTTGGACCAAAAGCGGTGGCGCCGCCGGGGTCGCACTTTTTGGTCTGGCGTCCGAGGGTGCGGCACTTTCGCCCGCTGAACGGAAGGCTTTGCTTTCGCATACGTGCAAAAACCTGTCTCCCGAAGATGCGTTACTGGTGACAGTGCGACCAGACGACGACATTCAAGACCTGAGCCGCAGCGCGATCGGATACAGAGACCGTGTGTCGCTTATTGTGCAAATCGGCAAGGATCCAACACGATCAATCAACCAGATCGACACCCTGTTTTCAGACCCTGCACTGGCTGAGCGCATCGACCTAGGCTTGCAACTTGCGCCGGGACTTATCGACACTGCCTTTTCTGCAGGCTCGCTTAGCGCCCATCCCACCTTGCTTAAGCGCCTGCGATTTCTTAAGGCAGAGTACAACAGTATCGAGCTTTCCGCGCACCTGTCGTCGCTCGATAAACCTTTGGCGCTATTGGTAGGCCGCCACGGCCAGAACCTAATCGAATACCTCAGGATCGGTGCGGTTGGTGTGATCCCTGGAACAGAAATGGCGATGGCATTGCAACCCATCTTGGCGGCGTGGACTGCAGGCCAAAGGCAGGAGGCAACACAAGCCTACTGTCGTATCGCACCTTATGTGGACTTCGCCATGCAGGACTTGGATACTGTCATCGACGTTGGCCGCGCGATCACCGCCCGGGCACTGGATATGGACCTCGGTGTTCGTCGCGTGTCGTCGGGCTTAGAGATGAACGCTTTTGGGCGCGCCATTGACACCTGGTGGCCTTATTGGAAAGCGATGCATGGCAACTGAGTCGATCCTTCAGTTCGATTCAGGTTTTCAAAGATGCTCAAGGAAATATCACCTTTTCAGTGGCCATCGCAATTTATAGGCTGACGCGACCGATCCTGACTGGCCCCAGTCCAGTGGTTTGAGTCGTCAGGTTGATGGTAGTGCCCAACTTAAATCAGCAATTCGCGCGATCTGCCCATACTTTTGATTACAAGGTCAACATGAATTTGCTGGACATGAACGGCCGCCACGCGGTCATCACGGGCGGGGCTACTGGTCTCGGATACGCCATCGCGCAGCGGATGATTGGCTCGGGTGCGCGCGTAACACTTTGGGATCGTGACACACAAGCCGTGGCTGCAGCGGCGGACAAGCTGAAGCGAACGCGCGCTGGTGCGGTGGTTGCATCCATCGCGGTTGATGTTGCCAGTCATGAGGCAGTTGCAGACGCAACCAAGCAAACGCTTGCCATGGCTGATGTGGATGCGTTGGTCAACAGCGCCGGGGTCACGGGCCCAAACGCCAAGCTTTGGAAGTACCCAGTGGACGCCTGGCGCCAGGTTTTTGACGTTGATGTGCACGGCCTGTTCTATTGCTGCCGCGAGTTTTCCCCCCACATGCGCGCACGCGATTACGGGCGCATTGTCAACATTGCCTCTGTGGCCGGGAAAGACGGCAATCCAAATGCCAGCGCCTACAGTGCGAGTAAAGCTGCCGTCATTGGTTTGACCAAGTCCTTGGGCAAGGAGCTTGCTGATACCGGTGTGCGCGTCAATTCCGTTACGCCTGCGGCTGTCAAGACTCCCATCTTTGACCAAATGACACCTGAGCACATCCAATTCATGCTCAGCAAGATTCCTATGGGCCGTTTTGGCTTGGTCGAGGAAGTGGCATCCATGGTTACTTGGCTTTGCACAGAGGAGTGCTCCTTTTCTACGGGTGCAGTGTTTGACCTTTCAGGTGGGCGGTCGACCTACTGAGATGATCCTGTGCCTGCCCGCCAAGTCAGCAATTGAGAACCGACGAACAACCTAAGGCTGCTCTGAATAACCCGCCCCTGAAACGGGTAGGCGCCACCCACTTATCAGATTGTGAGATTGCGGCTTCAAACCTTTGAAGCTGCACCGTTTTCCTTGGCCCTTTGGTGCTCCGGCACCGCTTCGCCGGCCCCAAGCCCTGATTTCGGGCGCACTCATGCCCCCGCACCCATCAATTTGTGCCGCACCATCCACAGGTTCGACAGCGCAAACAAGGTCTTGAGGTGCGCCGTGTTCTTTGCTAGCCCCCGGTAGCGCACCTTCACAAAGCCGAACTGGCGCTTGATCACCCGAAACGGGTGCTCCACTTTGGCCCGAATTGCGGCCTTGAGCTTTTCTGCCTTGTCGATCAGGGCATCCTCCTCGTCTTGCCTGTTGAGTGCTCTGCGCTTGCCCGGGCGCATGGCCACGTGCCAGGTGACACCGCCTTTGGCATCAGTGCGTTTGTCGATACCGCGGTAGCCCGCATCACCAAAGGCCACGCTCTCCTGGCCGTGCAGCAGGGTGTTGCCCTCGGCAATGTCAGCCACATGGCCTGCGGTGCCACGCACGCTGTGCACCAGCCCGGAGTCGGCATCGGCGCCGATGTGGGCCTTCATCCCGAAGTACCATTGATTACCCTTCTTGCTCGAATGCATCTCGGGGTCTCTGGCCCTGTCGTGGTTTTTGGTGGAGGTGGGTGCTGCGATCAAGGTGGCATCGACCACGGTGCCGGTTTTGAGCAGCAAGCCGCGCTGGCTCAGAATGCCGTTAACCACGCCCAGCACCTGCTCACCAAGTTTGTGTTTCTCCAGCCTATGGCGGAAGCGCAGGATGGTGGATTCATCGGGCAGCCGGGTGAACTCGGGCAGCTGCGCAAATTCCCGGTACAGCGGTACATCGAAGAAGGCTTCTTCCATGGCCGGATCAGACAGGGTGAACCACAGCTGCAGGAAGTGTGTGCGCAGCATGGTCTCCAAGGGAAAGGGTGGTCGGCCGTTCTTGCCCTCTGGGTAGTACGGCGCAATGAGTACGACCAATTCAGCCCACGGCACCACCCGCTCCATCTGC
>CAMELV010000002.1 GCA_945925985.1 Comamonas sp. lk
GATGTCGGCGTAATAAAACTTGCGAATAACTTCGAGCAGTGTCTGCCCGATTCCACCGGCCCCAACAAATCCCAAAACCGCCGCGCCACGAACATTGATCTCAAACCGAAGCAGGGCATAACTGGCAAAATTAGAGGCCACCTGCGGAAGAACAGCAAACCGTACTTTGTGAAGCCAGGTGCCGCCTGTAGAAATCACGCCATCGACCGGTTTCATATCGATGTTTTCCACCACCTCAGCAAACAATTTCCCGAGTGCACCCGTGGTGTGGATGGCAAGTGCCAGAATGCCGGGCAAGGGCCCCAGACTGAACGCCACCACAAAGATCAGCGCGAAAACCATTTCGGGCACGGTACGCGAAAACTCCAAGAAGCGTCTCGTCGCAAACACCACCGTGTTGTTAGGGGTGATGTTCTTACTGGCCAAAAAGCAAAGTGCCAGTGCCGCACCTGCACCCAGCAAGGTGCCCACATAGGCCATCAACAGGGTCTCGCCCATCAGGGCCAGCCATTTCTTCCAACCCCAGAACCATTCAGCAGGATCGCTCAGGACCCATTGGCCATTTTCTAGGTGAGAAATCCGGTAGATATAGCTGGTGAAGTTTCCAATGTGTTGAATAAATTTTGAAAAAGAAATTTCAGCAATCTGTCCTGAAACCAGCACACAAACCAAAAGCACAGCAATTCCCAGCCAAAGCTGGCGGCGTTTCAAGGCCACCGCTTGGGCGTAGGCAGCGCTCTGCAGTTCGAGCGAATTCAAAATAGCTTACTTTTTACGCAGGTTGTCCACGAACTTGTTGAGTTCGATCACCGGCAAGTAAGCCTCGTGCTTGACAGGCTGGAAGGGGTCGTTTTTACCGTCGGACAATTTGTCGTAAGCCACTTTGTCTTTGGTGGGTGCGTCAAAGAAAGCCTGTTCGATTTTTTTCTTCAAATCCGCAGGCAGGCTGTCCAGGTGGGCGATGGGGGAGTTGACGATCTGATCCGACTTGAAAATCATGCGAAAGTCTTCTTTCTTGACCATGCCCTTGTCGACCATGCGTTGCAATTCAGAGTCGTTTTCGTTGTTCCACCAGTTGGCCGCCACATCCACGGTGCCTTGGTTCAATGCCATCACGGCGTTGACGTGGCTGCCTGTGTAAACAACTTTGCCGAAAAATTCATCGGGATTGATTTTCATGCTGTCCAGCGCGAAGCGGGGCACGTTGTTGCCAGACGTTGAGTTGGGGTCCACCAGGCCGATGTTTTTACCTTTGAGGTCAGCCACGGTTTTGTAAGGCGAGTTGGCCTTAACGTAAAAAACAGCGTGGTAGCCCTTGACGCCGCCTTTGTTGACTTCGATGGCGAAAGGCGTTGTCTTGACACCGATCATGCGTGCGCGGGCATACGATGCCGGGCCGTAGTAAGCGATGTGAATTTGTTCGGCACGCTGACCTTCGATCACAGCAGCGTAGTCACCGGCAATACGCAGTTTCACCGGAACACCGATTTCACGGCTCAAGTAGGCCGCGAATGGGCCAAAACGCTCGGTCACCTGGGCGGCGTTTTCGCTGGGGATAGCGGCCATGACCAGTTCGGGGTATTTGGCTTTCCAGTCTTGGGCTTGGGCAGCAGACATCATTGCGCAGGATGCGGCAATGGCCAAGAGGGTACGACGGTTCAACATGGAGTTTCCTTAATGAAATGAGCAAAGGGAAGGGAAGGGAAATCAGTGGACTTGGGCCGCTACAGACAGGGGTAGTGTCTGAGTCGATTGCAGATTGAGCTTGGGTGCTTCTTGCAAGGCTTCGATGGCCTCGATGCCATAAAGGCTTCCCACGGCATCCTCGGTCAATTCATCAGGGGCGCCATCAAAGACCACTTTGCCGGAAGACATGCCCACCAGCCGGCCACAGTAATTCCGCGCGATGTCTAGCGCATGCAAATTGCACAAGATGGTGATGCCCATTTCCTGGTTGATGGTGCGCAAGGCGTCCATCACCATCTGCGTATTGCGAGGGTCCAAGGACGCTATTGGCTCGTCAGCCAAAATGATTTGGGGGCGCTGCACCAGCGCGCGGCAAATGGCCACCCGCTGTTGTTGGCCGCCAGAGAGTTGATCACAACGCTGTGCCGCGAAGTCCGCCATTCCAAACCGGTCCAAGGCCTCCAAGGCCTCGAGTTTGTCGGCAGCACTCCACATGGTAAGCATCGCACGCCATGTGGGCACGCTGGTCAAACGGCCCATCAGCACATTGGTCAGCACATCCAGGCGGCCAATCAGATTGAACTGTTGAAACACCATGGCACAGTTACGGCGCCACTGATTCAGGTCCATGCCTTGGAGATCGGTGATGACTTGCCCGCCAAATAAAACTTTGCCTTGCGTCGGCTCGTTCAGACGATTGACCATGCGCAGCAGGGTGGACTTGCCAGCGCCTGAGCGGCCAATAATGCCGACGAAGCTGCCAGGCTGAAAGTCGAGTGACACGCTGTTAACGGCCAGTGTGTTACCAAAGCGTTTGCTGAGATCGCGGAGTGAGAGGGTGCTCGTCATCAGTGGAGTTTGTTGAAGCTAACACTAATAAAACTAGTGCGAGCTTAGGTGACCTGTATGACTTTAGTGTGACGATGCGAGCCGAGGCGGGGCGAGCGGATGCGCAAAAGACCACTCGGCTGGCCGATTAAGCAAGTCTGCCTGAGACCCTGTTCGTTTCAGAGTTTGACGGGCTCCAGCCTGAGCAAAGCCCCTTGAGCATCGTCAGTCAGCATGTAAACAAAGCCGTCTGGCCCCATGCGCACATCACGAATGCGGCCTAGCCGCCCTTGCAGCAAACGCTCTTCCTTCAGTACTTTCTCACCAGTGAGCGTCAGACGCACCAGCATCTGGCCGCGCAAAGCCCCGACCAGCAAATCGCCCTGCCATTGTGGAAACTGTGACCCGCTCACAAATGCCATTCCTGATGGCGCAATCGACGGTACCCACACATGCAAGGGCTGCACCATGCCAGGCTTGGCCTGACCCTCACCAATTTTGGTGCCCCAGCCGTACTCCACACCGTAGGTGATGACGGGCCAGCCGTAATTAAGACCCGACCGCATCACATTGACCTCGTCGCCGCCTTGGGGCCCGTGTTCGTGCGTCCACAGTTCACCCGTCATGGGGTGCAGTGCAGCACCCTGCATGTTGCGGTTACCCAGCGTCCATTTTTCTGTCAAGGCCCCTGCCAGCTTGGCATAGGGATTGTCGGCAGGCACACGCCCGTCGTCGTGCAAGCGTATGACCGAGCCGGCGTGGTCGTTTAGTTTTTGGGCACGACCTTTTTCACCTCGGTCACCCAAGGTCAAGTACAGCATCCCGGATCGGTCGAACACGATTCGCCCGCCGAAATGGTGGCTTGAACGCGTTTTGGGCTGCATGCTAAAGAGCACCTGAACCTCGGTCATTCGCTGACCTTGAAGTTTGCCTCGAGCCAGGGCTGTTCCCCAGCCGCCCGGTCCAGGCGCGTTGTAGGCCCAATAGACCCAGCCATTTTGTGCGTATTGAGGATGGAGGGCCACGTCAAACAAACCGCCCTGCCCTTGCGCCACAATTTCAGGCAATCCTTCAATGGGTCTCGGGTCCAATTGAAAATCCTGTCCCACAAGCCGCAAACGCCCTTCAAGTTCGGTGACCAGCATTCGCCCATCGGGCAAAAAAGCCACCGACCAGGGATTTGCCAGGCCAGTCACCAAAGTGGCCACACGGAACGCGTGTTTCTCGGATTTAAAGACCGAAGACCCCTCCTGAGCCCAAGTGGGCAGACAAGATGCCGCGCACACCAGCAGAACATAGATTGATCGAACAAGTTGGAGTCTCATGAGACTTATTCCCACTCCGTAGTTACTCGATCTAAAAACCCAGTGTTTATGCGGGTTTCAAGCCATCCAAAACCAAGTGTGTAACTTTTGTGTAAGTCACGACAATAAATGCCAACAAGTTTCACACCTTAATTCTTTTCTTAATCAAAAACTTTGGGAAGATTAAGTTACACAATGTGTAACTTAATATTTTAATAATTAAGTAACCTAAATCGTTACAAACAAATATAACGAGCCTAAGTAAAAGTCAGCTTGTCTTAAATTTCCATATCGCAAATCCCACTTACCACTATCAATATCATTCTTCAAGTTACTTACATATTCGTCAGCCAATCTACTATCAACAAAGCCCCAAGAGGAGCAACTTTGTCTCGCTTTTTTGTTCAATAACAGCTCTGGTCTTCCGTAATAAGCCTCATTAAATCCGTCACTACAGTTTAATGGAATTGGAACTTGTATTGAATTTACTTTTTGATTAAGTCCATCCTCTATTTCTTCTTTAGATGGAAAACGTTTAGCTTCAATTTCAAGTATCTGCGGAGCGTAATCGTATAACCAATAATCACAAACTTTACTAGGCAAGCAAGACATTAAAATTACTTTACCTCGCGTTACACGACGCATTTCAGCAAGCCCTGTTCTTAAATCTTTCCATTGATGTATGGAAAATATAGACATAGACGCATCAAACGTGTTGTCAGCAAATGGTAAATCTTCAGCTACAGCATTGATAGCAGGTTTTAATCCATAAGGACGTTGAGCCCTCATAGTGCTTGAGGGCTCAACAGCTGTTATGTTTATGTTTGTAGGCTCGTAAGAACCAGTCCCAGCACCAACGTTTAATACTGAATAAGCCTCGCCTAATTGCGAAACAATAACTTCTAGTATTTTGTATTCTGGTTTGCGAAAGTCACTGTAACTGCTACCAATAATTCCATAGTCAGTATCTCCAGCACTTCCATCTTTGTTCATTTCTCACTTCCATTACGTAACTATGATTTCGAATAGTGTCGCCAGTGTGTAAGTTTATGTGTAACTTAAAACCTTCACAACTAATAAAATCAATGACTTAGTGATTTCTTAGCGTGACACTCAAAAATCAAAAGTCTTTACCAATCAATCACTTAAAAATTCCCGTCATTCCCACTCCGTAGTTACTCGGTCAAAAAACCCAGTGTTTATGCGGGTTTCAAGCCGACCAAAACCGAGTGTGTAACTTTTATGTAAGTCGAGGTTGTATTTTCTAACAAGTTTCATACCTTAATTTTTTTCTTAATCAACGACTTAAGCAAGTTTAAGTTACACACTGTGCAGTTTGATATTAATTCAAGAAAAGGCTGTATTGATCGTTAAAAAATTCTTAAATGCGCTTTAATTCTTGCGAGCAACAACATAAGCATAGTCACCAGAAATCGAAGAATATTTCTGTTTAATGCTTAGAAATTTTCCAGTGCTTAAATCTGCGCTTAGCGAACTAAGTCCATTACCTAGCTCTTCAATGTCGCATATTGAAGCGAAAGAAGAAATATTGGAACGCACATTGGGATCAAAATATATCTCAGGCCGTTCTTTACCAGAATATAAAAACATATCTTGTAGTTCGTTGGTAACAAAGAACGGGGCAATGTTTTTTACCTCAAAACCGACAGATTGCAGTGAAGTCACTAATGTTTTTTGATCTGGCATATTGTGAATAGAACGTCGCATCATCTCTGGGAAATAATTACACAGCCAATAGCTCTGCATTTGATCTGGAAACGCCGTAAAAATAATAAAATTCCCTTTATCAATGACACGATAGATTTCCTTAAATGCAGAAGTCAAATCAGTAAAATGATGTATAGCGAGAGAGCAAACAGCGCCATTGAAATACTCGTCAGAGTAAGGCAGTGAAGCTACATCACCTAAAGTCCATTTGATATTTGCATATTTGTCAAAAGCTTGTTTAAGCATAACTTCAGATATATCAATGCCATACCATTCGCCACCTAAAGTGGCTATTGAAGAAGTATAGTTTCCAGTGCCACAAGCAACATCAAGAAATTTCCCGCCTTTCTCATTGCAAACAAGGCGGGAAATTTCTTGAGTAATTTCAGTATCAGCTTGTCGAGTAAACGTGTATGTTGAACCAATAGAATCGTATAGTTTTTCCATATCGCCTTCCAAAATACGTAACTATGATTTCGAATTGTGTCACCAGTGTGTAAGTTTATGTGTATCTTAAAATTCTCATATTCAATAAAATCAATGACTTAGTGATTTATCAGATTGACACTCAAAAATCAAAAGTCTTTACCACTCACTCACTTAAAAATTCCCGTCACTCCCACTCAATAGTCGCCGGCGGCTTACTGCTCACGTCATAGGTCACACGGTTGATACCGCGCACTTCATTGATGATGCGGCTGGACACTTTTTTCAGCAGGGCGTAGGGTAGTTCGGCCCAGTCGGCGGTCATGAAGTCGCTGGTTTGCACGGCGCGCAGGGCCACCACATAGTCGTAAGTGCGGCCGTCGCCCATGACGCCGACGCTTTTCACCGGCAAAAACACGGTGAAGGCCTGGCTGGTGAGTTCGTACCAAGTCTTGCCGGTGGCCTCGTCCTGAAAATTGTGCAGTTCCTGGATGAAGATGTCGTCGGCGCGGCGAAGCAGGTCGGCAAACTCTTGTTTGACCTCACCCAGTATGCGCACGCCCAGGCCTGGGCCGGGAAAGGGGTGGCGGTACACCATGTTGCGGGGCAGGCCCAGGGCCACGCCCAGCTCGCGCACCTCATCTTTGAACAGCTCGCGCAGCGGCTCCAGCAGCTTCAAACCCAGTTGCTCGGGCAGTCCGCCCACGTTGTGGTGGCTCTTGATGGTGACGGCCTTTTTGTTACCCGCGCCGCCTGACTCGATCACATCAGGATAAATGGTGCCTTGCGCCAACCACTTTGCTCCGTTTTTAGTAGCGTCTCCGCGAGTGATATCAAGGGCTGCAGCCTTAAAACATGCCACAAACTCGCGGCCGATGATCTTGCGCTTGGCTTCTGGATCGCTCACCCCGGCCAAGTGCCCCAGAAACTGCTCGGCCGCGTCAACCCGCACCACATTGGCGTGTAGCTGGCCGACAAACATGGCCATCACCTGGTCGCCCTCGTTCAGCCGCAGCAGGCCGTGGTCGACAAACACGCAGGTGAGCTGGTCACCGATGGCGCGGTGAATCAGGGCGGCGGCCACTGATGAATCGACCCCGCCCGACAGGCCCAGGATGACTTCCTCGGTACCGACCTGGGCGCGGATTTTTTCAACCGCCTCAGCAATGTAGTCGCCCATGATCCAGTCGGCCCGCGCGCCGCAGATGCCCAGCACAAAGCGCTCTAAAATCGCCGCGCCAAGCGGGGTGTGGGTCACCTCGGGGTGAAACTGCACGCCATAAAAGCGCCGATCTTCGTCGGCCATGCCGGCAATCGGGCAGCTGGGCGTGCTGGCCATGAGCTTGAAGCCGTGGGGCAAGTCGGTGACCTTGTCGCCGTGGCTCATCCAGACCTTGAGGATGCCGTGGCCTTCGCCCGTGGCGTAGTCCTGGATGCCGCGCAGCAACTCGGTGTGGCCATGGGCGCGCACCTCCGCGTGGCCAAATTCACGCTGCTGGCCACTTTGCACCCGGCCGCCAAGCTGGTGCGCCATGGTCTGCATGCCGTAGCAGATGCCGAGCACCGGCAAGCCCAGCTCAAACACCGCATTGGGCGCTTTGTCAGTGCTGTCTTCGTAAACACTGGCGTGGCTGCCGGACAGGATGATGCCCTTGAGCGAGCCATCACGGGCGTAGGCGCGAACCCAGTCGTCGCTGACGTCGCAGGGGTGCACTTCGCAAAACACATGGGCCTCGCGGATGCGACGGGCAATTAGCTGGGTGACTTGCGAGCCGAAGTCCAGAATCAGAATTTTTTGATGCATAAATTGAAGATGGAACGGCCGCAGCGCAGGGCCGCCCCAAGCAAGGCCAGCTCCCTTGGGGGGCAGTGAGCTACACGCAGTGAGCGAGCGTGGGGGCGACATCAATCGGCGCGGTAGTTGGGTGCTTCTTTGGTGATCTGCACGTCGTGCACATGGCTTTCGCGGATGCCGGCGGTGGTGATCTCGACGAACTCGGCGGTGTTTTGCATGTCGTGAATGGTGGCGCAGCCGCAGTAGCCCATGCTGGCGCGCACGCCGCCGGCCATCTGGTAGACGATGGACACCATAGAGCCCTTGTAGGGCACCCGGCCTTCGATGCCTTCGGGCACCAACTTGTCGGCGTTGGGGTTGCCGGTGCTGGATTCCTGAAAGTAGCGGTCCGCACTGCCCTGCTGCATGGCACCAATGCTGCCCATGCCACGGTAGCTTTTATAACTGCGGCCTTGAAAAAGTATCACCTCGCCGGGTGCCTCTTCGGTACCGGCAAACATGCCGCCCATCATGACGCTGCTGGCGCCGGCGGCGATGGCCTTGGCAATGTCGCCGCTGTAGCGAATACCGCCGTCGGCGATCAGGGGCACGCCGGTACCCCGCAAGGCATTTGCCACGCTGTCTATCGCCATAATTTGTGGAACACCCACGCCGGCCACAATGCGGGTGGTGCAGATGGAGCCGGGCCCAATGCCGACCTTAACGGCATCGGCACCGGCCTCTACCAGCGCCAGTGCGGCAGCGCCGGTGGCAATGTTTCCGCCCACCACGTCGATGTGCGGGTAGTTTTGCTTGACCCAGCGCACCCGGTCGATCACGCCCTTGCTGTGGCCGTGCGCGGTGTCCACCACGATGGCGTCCACACCGGCGCGGACCAGGGCCTCGACCCGTTCCTCGGTGCCCTCGCCTACCCCAACCGCCGCACCCACGCGCAGCTTGCCTTGCGCGTCACGCGCGGCGTTGGGGAAGCTGGTTTGCTTGGTGATGTCTTTGACGGTGATCAGGCCCTTGAGCTCAAAGGCGTCATTCACCACCAACAGCCGCTCGATCTTGTATTGGTTGAGCAGCACCTTGGCCTGGGCCAACGTGGTGCCGTCAGGCACGGTGACGAGTTTGTCACGCTGGGTCATGATTTCTTTGACAGGCAGGTCGTAACGGGTCTCAAAACGCAGGTCGCGTCCGGTCACGATACCGACCACTTTGCCCCCGTCGCAAACCGGGAAGCCTGACACGCCGAGTTGCTCTGACAGCGCCATCACCTGGCGCACGGTGTGGCTCGGGGTGATCACCACCGGGTCGCGCAGCACACCCGACTCGTAGCGTTTGACCTTGGCCACCTGTGCGGCCTGCTCTTGCGGGGTGAGGTTTTTATGCACGATGCCGATGCCTCCCTCCTGGGCAATGGCAATGGCCAACCGGGCCTCTGTGACGGTGTCCATCGCAGCGGATACCAGTGGCAGGTTCAGCGCGATATTGCGAGAAAAACGGGTGGAAAGCGAGGCGTCCTTGGGCAGGACTTGGGAGTAAGCTGGCACCAACAACACATCGTCGAAGGTGAGCGCTTTACCAATCAGGCGCATGTCTAAGCTCCAAATTACAGATTGTACCTGCGCGGTTTATCGGCTTTTCGTGTCGGCTTTGGCATGCCATGCCGTCTCGCTGCAAGGCAAAAAAGCTAAACTGCCTGAATGAAAACGCCCTGGTTCCTGATGCGGCAAAGGCTATACCAAATCGCCGCATTCGCGCTGAGTGCGGCCAGTCTGCCCGTGTTGGCCCAATGGCAATGGACTGACTCGGCAGGCAAGATGGTGTTCAGCGACCGTGCACCGCCGCCGGAGGTGCCCGACAAGGCCATCCGCAAGCGCCCGAGTGTGCCGAGCGCAGCCGACCCCGCTGGCGCCGCCTCTGGCCCCAGCATCATGCCGGCCGCAAGTGCCGCAAGTGCCGCCAGCGCCGGCAGCCCGCCGGTCGTCCGCCGCACCGATTCGGCACTGGCCGCCAAGGCCAAACAAGCGGAGCAAGCAGACCTGGCGCAGCGTGGCGCCCAGGAGGCCCGGTTGCGCCAGGCCAGGGCCGACAACTGTAGGCGGGCCAAAAGCGCCTTCGCACACCTGGCGTCTGGACAGCGTGTTGCCCGTAGCAACGACAAGGGTGAGCGCGAGGTACTGGACGATGCGGCCCGGGCCTTGGAGCAGCGGCGCTTGCAGGGCGTGGTGGATACCGAGTGCAAAGGCCCTTGAGCCAGGCCTTGGCGACCTGCGAGTTCGGTCAAGTCAGTAGCCAGCTTTGGCGCCCGGCCGCTTTTTGGTAAACAGCCCGGCAGTACGGGCGCCCTGGCGCGCAAACCGTTCACGCCGTGCGACCTTCGGGTCAACCTTGAGCGGGCGGTAAATCTCAATCCGGTCCTGATCGCGCAGCACATGGGTCAAGGCGACTTTGCGTCCCCAAACGCCCACCGTCATTGCGGCCGGTTCAATCTCGGGCCTTTGAACCAGCAAGCCACTGGTCTGCAGAGCCTGGATAACCGTGCAGTCAGGACTCACGCGCAGATGCAGCTCCAGCACCTCGCGGGCTTGCGCCGAATAAACCAGGCAGACCTGGATCAGACCATCACTCACCGTAGACCTGCCCGGCGCGTTTGACAAACGCATCCACCAGGCTGCCTGCAATTTTGTCAAACACCGGCCCGATCAGACGGCTGAGTGTGGCATTGTCGAAGCCGTAGTTCAGGGTCAGCTCCACCCGACAGGCGCGTTGTGAGCCGTCGCCCAGGGGCACAAAATTCCAGGCGCCGTCGAGTCGGGAAAACGGCCCGTTGACCAAGCTGATGACCACTTGGCGGTCTGGCAGGTGTCGGTTGCGGGTGGTAAAAGACTGCCGCAAGCCACTGAAGGCAATGCCCACCTCGGCCGTGACGCCGTCAGCGTCAGTGCTGATGACCCGGGCCCGGTCGCACCAGGGGAGAAACTTGGGGTAGTGCTCAATGCCGGTCACCAAGGCGTACATTTCCTGCGGGCTGTACCAGAGTAAAACGGACTTGGCGACGGTTTTCATACTTATAGAATGGGGCCTGCCAGGGATTGTAGACAAGCCTTGTACAGACCTTATACAACCCCATCTCCGTTCAATGGCCAAGAAACCCGATCCCGCTGCCCGCATCGCCGATAACAAAAAGGCGGCGTACAACTATTTTTTTGAAGAGCGTTTTGAAGCGGGCTTGGTGCTGGAGGGCTGGGAAGTCAAATCCCTGCGTGAGGGCAAGGTACAGCTCACCGACGGCTATGTGGTGATCCGCAACGGTGAGTTGTTCATCATCGGCCTGCAGATCCAACCGCTCAACACCGCCTCCACCCACATCAGCCCGGACAAGGTCAGGACCAAAAAACTGCTGATGCACAAGGAAGAGATCAAGCGTTTGATCGGCAAGGTGGAGCAAAAAGGCTACACCCTGGTGCCCCTGAACCTGCATTGGAAAACCGGCAAAGTGAAGTGCGACATCGCGCTGGCCAAGGGCAAGGCCGAGCATGACAAACGCGACACCATCAAGGATCGCGAGGGCAAGCGCGAGGTGGAGCGGGCCATGAAGGGCCGAAACCGCTAGCCACCCGCCAGTAAGGCCGGTGTGTCAGACAAGGTCGCGCAGGGGATGCATCTGTGCCGGCCAGGGGCTGGCAAAAAACGGGGCCACCATCTCAGGCGTGACGTCTTCAATCCGGTTTGGTTGCCACTTCGGCTGGTGGTCTTTGTCCACCGCCAGTGCCCGGATGCCTTCCACCGTCTCACTGCTGACGCCCGAGCGGCCCAGGTGCTCGGTGAAAAAGCAATGCCGTACCAAGTCGCGCTCAAGCCGCAGATCATCCGCCAGGCTCAAGCTGCGGGCTCGCCGGATCTGCTCCAACACCACGTGGAGCATCAGCGGCGATCTCTGGCGCAGGGTGGCTGCGGTCTGGGTGGCCCAGTCGCCACCGTCGCTCTCCAAGGCCTGCACAATATCGGACACCTTCGGCCGGGAAAAAAATGAGTCAAATTGGCCCTTAGGCCTTGTCACCGCTGAAGACTTAGCTATTGAATATGTAGCAACCCAAGATTCAAGAGGTTGGGGGCTTGACCAATCAAGGCCAGGCAGGGCGGCCCAGGCCGCCGGCAGGGCGTCCACAGGCAGACAGGCGTCGGCCAGACCGAGCCCGAGCGCTTGTTGGCCGTCCAGTACTTGCCCGGTCAAGGCGAGCCACTCGCCGGCGGATCCCGGCAACCGGCTTAAAAAATAGCCGCCTCCCACATCGGGAAACAGCCCAATGCCCGTCTCGGGCATACCCAGCTTGCTGCGCTCGGTGACGATGCGGGTGCTGGCACCCTGGCTGATGCCCATGCCGCCGCCCATCACAATGCCATCCATGAAAGCAAGATAGGGTTTAGGGTACCGGTGGATCAGGTGGTTGAGTGTGTATTCTTCGGTAAAGAAGTCTTCCAACCGGGGGCTGCCGGCCAGTGCGGCCTGGTGAAAAAAACGAATGTCGCCACCAGCGCAAAAGCTGCTAAACGGGCCGTCCCGCCCCATGCCCCGGATCGCCACCGCGGCAATGGCTGGGTCGTCGCGCCAACGCAAAACGGCGCTGGTGAGCGCGCGAACCATGGGCAGTGTCAGCGCGTTCAGGGCCTTGGGGCGGTTCAGGGTGAGCAAGCCGACCCGGCCTTCGACCGTTGCGATGATTTCAGGACAGTCCCACATGACACGCTTTCTGTTTTGCCAAAACCCGGCATTGTGCCTTGGCTCTACCTGTAAGCCCGGCGCCAGATCATCGGGCGATGGCCGCCATTGGCGCAGCAACTGTCGGACGGAAATACCGGCTGGACTACGCCCAAGGTCCCGAGGCGGAGCGCACGACCAGCCCGAGCGTTGACCACTAAGGCCAAGTCATCGCAATTGCGATATCCCATGTCGCAAATAAGTGCTCGGCCTGGCCTGACAGCACCTAAAGTCAGGAGCGGATCGTTTGCGTTCCCCGAAGGCCGCCCTCACAATATCATTCAGGCTTAAGCCGGGCGGCACGCCCGCGACCCTGAGGCAGGAATTCATGCAACATTTTTCAATCTGGTCATTGCTGCGAAATGGCTTGTCTTACCACGAGGGCTGGCAAAAGCACTGGCGCTCGCCCGCGCCCCAGCGCGAGTACGACGCCGTGGTGGTGGGGGCTGGCGGCCACGGGCTGGCCACCGCCTACTACATGGCCAAGGAACACGGCATGCGCAACATTGCCGTGGTGGAACGGGGTTGGCTGGGTGGCGGCAACACCGCGCGCAACACCACCATCGTGCGTTCCAATTACCTGTGGGACGAGTCGACGGCGCTGTATGAAAAAGCCATGAAACTATGGGAAGGCCTGTCGCAGGACATCAACTACAACGTGATGTTCAGCCAGCGCGGCGTGATGAACCTGGGCCACAGCCTGCAAGACATGCGCGACATCGAGCGCCGGGTCAGCGCCAACCGGCTGAACGGCGTGGACGCCGAGGTGGTCAGCCCGGCGCAGATCAAAGAAATGATTCCTTTCATCAACCTCAATACCCGTTACCCGGTGTTGGGAGCGTCGCTGCAGCGCCGTGGGGGTGTGGCCCGGCACGACGCCGTGGCCTGGGGCTATGCCCGGGCCGCAGATGCACTGGGCGTGGACATCATCCAAAACTGCGAAGTGACTGGCATACGGCGCGAGAACGGCGCTGTGGTCGGACTAGACACGGCGCGCGGCTTCATCAAGACGCCCAAGGTGGCGATCGTGGCTGCTGGCCACTCCAGTGTGGTGGCCAGCCTGGCCGACATTCGGCTGCCGATCGAGAGCCACCCGCTGCAGGCCCTGGTGTCAGAGCCACTCAAACCGATTTTCCCCAACGTGGTGATGAGCAATGCCATTCACGCCTACATCAGCCAGTCTGACAAAGGCGACCTGGTGATCGGCGCCGGCATCGACGCCTACACCGGCTACGGCCAACGTGGCAGCTACCAGACCATCGAACACACATTGCAGGCCATTGTTGAGATGTTTCCGCTGTTCTCGCGGGTGCGCATGAACCGGCAGTGGGGCGGCATTGTGGACGTGTCGCCCGACGCCTGCCCCATCATCGGCCTGACCCCGGTCAAGGGGCTGTACATCAATTGCGGCTGGGGTACTGGCGGCTTCAAGGCCACACCGGGTTCGGGCTGGGCCATGGCGCACACGGTGGCACAAGACCGGCCCCACGCGCTCAACGCGGCGTTCTCACTCGACCGTTTTTACACCGGCCACCTGATTGACGAGCACGGCGCAGCGGCCGTGGCGCACTGAACCGGACGACACCCATGCTATTGATTGAATGCCCGTATTGCGGCGTGCGCGCCGAAACCGAGTTTGCCTATGGCGGCGAAGGCGGCATTGCCCGCCCGCTGCAGACTGAGACGCTGAGCGACGAACAGTGGGGTGATTACCTGTTCATGCGCAAAAACCCCAAGGGGATGCACCACGAACAATGGCGCCACGCCAGTGGTTGCGGCCGCTGGTTCAATGCGCTGCGCGACACCGTGAGTTACCGCTTTGAGGCGGTCTGGAAAATAGGTGAACCCGCGCCTACAGCCCACAGTGCCGGCACGGCCAAGGAGCCAACATGAGCGCCACCAACCGTCGTCTGAGCGCCGGTGGGCGGGTACAGCGCGGAACACCGTTGCGCTTCAGCTTCAATGGCCGCAGTTTTGAAGGGCTGGCCGGTGACACACTGGCCTCTGCATTGCTGGCCAATGGCGTGTCCCTGGTAGCGCGCAGCTGGAAATACCACCGACCGCGCGGCATTTTGAGCGCCGGCGTCGAGGAGCCCAATGCCCTGGTGCAGTTGTTTGACGGTGCCCGCACCGTGCCCAATGCGCGCATGACTGAGGTTGAACTGGTTAACGGGCTGAGCGCGGCGTCTATCCACGCTAAGCCCAGCATCGAGTTTGACCTGCGCAGTGTGAACGGCTGGTTTGCCCGATTTCTGCCAGCCGGTTTCTACTACAAAACCTTCATGGCCTCCCAAAAGGCGTGGCACTTTTTTGAACACCACATCCGCAAGGCCAGCGGCCTGGGTGAGTCGCCGCGCGAGGTGGACCCTGACCAATACGACAAGCGCTTTGCTTTTTGCGATGTGCTGATAGCGGGCGGTGGGCTGGCGGGCCTGAGCGCCGCGCTGGCAGCGGGTGCCTCTGGTGCGCGTGTGATTCTTGCTGACGAACAGGCCGAACCAGGCGGTTGGCTGCTGTCCAGCGATGCCATGGTGGACGATCTGCCGGCCGCCGAATGGGTCGAAGATGCCCTGCGTCGGCTGCGCGCCATGCCCGAGGTGAAGATTCTGAGCCGAACCACGGTGTTTGGCTACCAGGACCACAATTTTTTGACGCTGGCTGAGCGCCGTGGCGACCACCTCGAAGGCGGTGTGGCACCGGTGCGCGAGCGGCTGTGGAAGGTGCGGGCCAAGCAGGTGGTGCTTGCCACTGGCGCCCATGAGCGCCCGCTGGTCTTTGCCAACAATGACTTGCCAGGTGTGATGTTGGCCTCTGCCGTCTCCACCTATATCCGGCGTTACGCCGTGCTGTTGGGTCGGCAGGCGGTGGTTTTCACCAACAACGACAGTGCCTACGATGCGGCACTGGCTTTGCACCAGGCCGGTGCGTCGGTGACGGTGGTGGACGCCAGAGCCGTGGCCGATGGCGCGCTCAGTGAACAGGCGCGAAACCTGGGCCTGACGATTCTGGCTGGCCAAGTGGTGGTGGAAGCAAGCGGCGGCAAGGCCGTCAGCAGCGTAAAGATTTACCGGATGGATGGGCAGGGCCAGCTCCAGGGTGAGTCAAGCGCCCTCCCCTGTGACCTGCTGGCGGTCTCGGGTGGCTTCAGCCCGGTCATCCACCTGCATTGCCAGTCCAGCAGCAAAGTGGTCTGGAATGACACGTTGGCCTGCTTTCTGCCGGGTCCGGCGATGCAGGCCCAGCGCTCCGCCGGCAACTGCCGCCAACCCATGAACTTGTCCGACTGCGCTCAAGACGGCACAGCGGCCGGCCTGGCCGCCGTGCTTGCCGCAGGCTTGGCTGCGCCCGCCGTGGCGTCACCGCTGACCACAGCTCTGGCACCCGGCGCCTTGCGCAAACTGTGGGAAGTGCCCCACCCCAAGCCCACCAGCCGGGCGCCGAAGAAATTTGTCGATTTCCAGAACGATGTCGGTGCCAGTGACATTCACCTCGCGGTGCGCGAGGGCTTTGAATCCATCGAGCACGTCAAGCGGTACACCGCCATGGGCTTCGGCACCGACCAGGGCAAGACCGGCAACATCAATGGCATGGGCATAGCGGCCCAGGTGTTGGGGCGCACCATTCCCGAAGTGGGCACCACCACCTTCAGGCCCAATTACACGCCGGTGACCTTTGGGCTGATAGCCGGCCATGAGCTGGGCGACCTTTTTGACCCCATCCGCACCACCGCCATCCATGACTGGCATGCCAGCCATGGCGCCTTGTTTGAGGATGTCGGGCAGTGGAAACGGCCCTGGTACTACCCGAAAAGCGGCGAAGACCTGCACGCCGCCGTGGCCCGCGAGGTGCTGGCCGTGCGCCGAAGCGTGGGCACGCTAGACGCCTCCACCCTGGGCAAGATTGACATTCAGGGGCCTGACGCCGCCGTGTTGCTCAACTGGCTGTACAGCAACGCCTGGTCCAAGCTGGAGGTGGGCAAATGCCGCTACGGCCTCATGCTCGACGAAAACGGCATGGTGTTTGACGATGGTGTGGCGGTTCGACTGGCCGAGAACCATTTCCTGATGCACACCACCACCGGTGGCGCAGCGCGGGTGCTGGCCTGGATGGAGCGCTGGCTGCAGACCGAGTGGCCGCACCTGCGGGTCTACCTGACCACGGTGACTGACCACTGGGCCACCACGGCAGTCGTCGGCAGCAAGGGGCGCGACGTGTTGCGCAAACTGTGCACCGACATTGACTTTGATGACACGGCTTTTCCGTTCATGTCCTGGCGTGAGGGCACCGTAGCGGGCATCAAGGCCCGTGTCATGCGCATCAGCTTTTCGGGCGAGCGCAGCTACGAGGTGAACGTGCCGGCCGCCGACGGTTTATTGGTTTGGGAAGCCATTCACACTGCGGGCGCCGAATTTGGCATCACACCCTACGGTACCGAGGCTATGCACGTGCTGCGCGCCGAAAAGGGTTACATCATCGTCGGGCAGGACACCGATGGCTCCATGACCCCGATGGACCTGGGCCTGGGCGCCATGGTGGCCAAGACCAAGGATTGCCTGGGCAAGCGTTCGCTAAAGCGCTCCGACACCGTGCGGCCAGACCGCAAACAACTGGTGGGCCTGTTGACCGACGACCCGCAGTGGGTGCTCAAAGAAGGTGCCCAGATCACCGACAGCACCGATTTGTCGCAACTGCCGGTGCCCATGATCGGTCACGTGACGTCCAGCTACCTAAGCCCGACGCTCGGTCGCTCCATCGCCATGGCCGTGGTCAAGGGCGGCCATCAACGCACCGGCGAAACCGTTCAAGTGGCGCTCAGCAACGGCACAACGGTGCGAGCGACGATCGGCTCCACCGTGTTTTACGATCCCCAGTCGGAGCGCCAGAATGCCTAAGGTTCATCAACTCCCCGCCTTAGCGCCAAGTGCCAATCCGCAATCCTTGCGGGTGGGCCAGCAGAGCTTAGCGATCGTCAATTTACGCGGGAATGCGCAGGATCCTGCGTTTTCAGATGCGGTACAGCAGGCGCTGGACATTACCCTGCCGGTGCAGTCCTGTACCACGGTGGCCAATCAGCGGCTGCGTCTGGTCTGGGTAGGGCCAGACGATTGGTTTGTGTTTGGCCCGCAGGGCGAGCAGGCCGCGCTGGTCGAGGCGCTGCGCGGAGCGCTGGTCCAGCAACACGCCGCTGTGACCGACGTGAGCAGCGGCTACTTCGTTGTCAGCCTATCAGGGCCATCAGCGCAGGACTTGCTTGCTCAAGGCTGCCCGATGGATTTCCACCCCAGCGTCTTTCATGTTGCTCAAGCCGCTACCACCCATTTCCACAAGGTGGGCATCACCCTCTGGAGAGCGGCCGATGCACCCGGTTTCGAATTGCTCGTCCGACGCAGCTTTATCGACCATTTTTGGCAACTGGTTGTGGCAGGCTCGCGCGAATTCGGTATCACTGCTCAAGTTGCGGCCTAGCTCATTCATCAGTCGCAGCCTGACGGGGTAGTCGGTCGCTTGTGGCCCCGTCGGCCCCGCGCAGTGCTGACTGGATTCCCGGTCAAGCCGGGAATGACACTTTCGGCTCTTTTAAAGCGACTCGCGTCCTGCCTTCTTGCGCTCGTGCTCTTTCAGGTGGCGCTTGCGCAGACGAACCGACTTAGGCGTGATCTCGACCAACTCATCGTCGGCAATAAACTCTACGCCGTACTCCAGTGTCAGCATGATCGGCGGTGTGATCTTGATGGCGTCTTCCTTGCCGCTAACTCGGAAGTTGGTCAGCTGCTTGGTGCGTGTGGCGTTGACCACCAGATCATTGTCACGGTTGTGGATGCCGACAATCATGCCCTCATACACTGGGTCATTGGGCCTTACAAACATGCGGCCCCGGTCATCGAGCTTACCCAGAGCGTAGGTGAAGATCTCGCCCTCGTCCATGGAAATCAGCACGCCGTTCTTACGGCTGCCAATCTCGCCCTTAAAGGCTTCATAGCGGTCAAAAATATTGGCAATCAGCCCAGAACCGCGTGTCAGGTTCAGGAATTCATTGGTAAACCCGATCAATCCGCGTGCCGGAATGCGGTATTCCAGGCGAACACGACCCCGACCGTCCGGCTCCATATTCACCAGATCGCCCTTGCGCTCACCGAGCGCCTGCATCACACCACCCTGGTGCTGGTCTTCGATATCAACTGTGACCATCTCGATAGGCTCATGCTTTTCGCCACCGACCAGTTTGAAGACCACACGGGGTTTGGACACCGCCAGTTCATAGCCTTCTCGCCGCATGTTTTCCAGCAAAATCGTCAAGTGGAGTTCGCCGCGCCCCATCACTTCAAAAATGCCTTCCTCGTCGGTTTCTTTAACCCGCAAGGCTACGTTGTGCTGCAGCTCTTTTTGCAGGCGGTCCCAGATTTGACGGCTGGTCACGTATTTGCCTTCGCGCCCGGCCAGCGGCGAGGTGTTGACGCAAAAATTCATGGTCAGGGTCGGCTCATCCACCTTGAGCATCGGCAAGGGCGCCGGGTTCAGTGGGTCAGTGATGGTCACACCAATGCCGATGTCAGACAGGCCGTTGACCAGCACGATTTCACCGGGACCGGCCTCCAGAGTCTGCACCCGCTCGAGGCCTTGGAAGGTCAGCACCTGGTTGATCCGCCCCTTGACCGTGCGGCCATCTGGGCCTTCCATGACCAGTACGTCCATAGACGGCCTGATGGTGCCCGCGCTGATGCGGCCGACACCAATCCGGCCCACAAATGTTGAGAAATCAAGCGCAGAAATTTGCAACTGCAGCGGGGCATCGGGGTCACCCTTCTGCGCCGGCACGTGACTCAGTACCGTGTTGAACAGGGCTGACATGTCTGGGCCCCACTGCTCGCCGGGTTTGCCCTCTTCCATAGACGACCAGCCGTTGATGCCCGAGGCATAGACCACCGGGAAATCGAGTTGCTCATCGGTAGCGCCAAGCTTGTCAAACAGGTCGAATGCCGCATTAACGACGTAGTCCGGTCGGGCACCGGGCTTGTCGACCTTGTTGACGACCAAGATGGGCTTGAGGCCAAGGGCCAGCGCCTTCTTGGTGACAAAACGGGTTTGCGGCATTGGGCCTTCCTGCGCGTCGATCAACAGCACCACGCCGTCGACCATGCTCAGCGCACGCTCCACCTCGCCGCCAAAGTCGGCGTGGCCGGGGGTGTCGACGATGTTGATGTGCGTACCCTCCCAGGTCACAGCACAGTTTTTGGCCAGAATCGTGATGCCGCGTTCTTTTTCGATGGCGTTGTTGTCCATCACGGTATCGACGATTTTCTCGTGCTCGGCAAAGGTACCTGACTGCCGTAACAGTTGGTCCACCATGGTGGTCTTGCCATGGTCCACGTGGGCAATGATGGCGATATTTCGAATTTGCTTGTTACTCATGGTTCACTTTCTCGTTAATCTCAATCGTTTTTTTGGATGCGGGTTCCGCGCCTTGGAAAGCTTCAGCGCCGTCTAAGGCAAATTGCTCGGCAATTTGCTTGATTTCAATCGGGCTCAGTAGCCGGCCAGGTATCAGTTCTTCGGCCCGGATGTGGCCGGTGCCCAAAAGGGCTTGTGGTGCCTCGGCGTAGACCGCCACCTGAGGCTGGTCTGCCCAAGTGCCGCGACGGCGCATGCCACTCAAGAAACGCCCCGCATTGTCACTTTGCAATGTGACGACCGTGTGTTGCCGCAACAAATCATCTACGAGATGCAAACAGGCCAGGCGCTGCCTCAAGGTCATCGCCTCAAGGGCCTCAAGACTCACGCACTGTAGGGCATGAAAACCACCGGTTTCTATGCGTCGCAGTGCAGTCAGGTGAGCGCCGCAGCCGAGCGCCTCGCCGATGTCCTCAGCCAATGTACGGATGTAGGTGCCTTTGCTGCATTTTACTACTATTTTAATAGCAAAGTATTCAGTATTGACGTGGCTTAGCGCCATATTAAGCTCATAAATAGTGACAGCGCGGGCGGCCCGCTCGACCTCGATTCCAGCACGGGCATATTCATACAAAGCTCGGCCATCTTTTTTCAGCGCACTGTACATCGGGGGCGTCTGCAGGATAGCGCCGCTAAAACGAGCCTGTATGGCGGCAACGTCGTCCACGGTCACGTTCACAGGACGGCTTTGAATCACATCGCCTTCAGCGTCACCGGTGCTGGTTTTGACGCCCAGGCGAGCAACAGCCTCGTAGGTCTTGTCGGCGTCGAGTTGCAACTGGCTGAACTTGGTGGCGGCGCCAAAACACAGCGGCAAAACGCCTGTGGCCAGCGGATCCAGCGTGCCGGTATGACCGGCTTTTTCAGCCTGCAGCAACCACTTGGCTTTTTGCAGGGCATTGTTGCTCGATAAGCCCAGGGGCTTGTCGAGCAAAAGCACCCCGTGCACGGGGCGCCTGGCAATCCGTGCTTGCGGCGCGTTCACGGCGTCAGTCTTCCTTAGCCCGAGACGACACCGCCCGCGCGATCAGCGCATTCATGTCTGCGGCATGTTCGGTGGTGCGGTCAAACAAAAAATGCAAGGTTGGCACCGTGTGGATGTGCAACCGCTTGAACAGGCCCGCCCGCAAAAAGCCGGCAGCCTGGTTCAGGCCTTCCGCGCAGGCTTTGGTGTCGCCTTGCAACAGGCTGAAAAACACTTTGGCGTGGGCATAATCAGGCGTGACTTCAACCCCCTGAATGGTCACCATGCCCACGCGCGGGTCTTTCAACTCGCGCGCAATCAACTCGGTCAGATCCCGTTGGATCTGATCAGCGACCTTGAAGCTGCGGTTGGGTGTGCTCGACTTTTTGCGCACGGCTCAGTTTGCCCGCATTACAGGGTTCGGGCGACTTCGCGGATTTCAAAGAACTCCAGCACGTCGCCTTCCTGGATGTCGTTGTAGTTTTTGATGTTCAAACCGCACTCAAAACCTTCTTTGACTTCCCGGGCATCGTCCTTGAATCGCTTGAGCGACTCGAGTTCCCCAGTGAATACGACCATGTTGTTGCGCAACAGCCGCAAACGCGCAGCCCGCCGTACCAGACCAGCGGTGACCATACAGCCCGCAATCGAGCCGATCTTGGACACCTTGAACACCTGGCGAATTTCGGCGGTACCAATGACCTCCTCCTTCTTCTCTGGTGTCAACATCCCCGACATAGCGGCCTTCAATTCATCCACAGCGTCGTAGATGATGTTGTAGTAACGAATGTCGACACCGTTGTTTTCAGCCAGCTTGCGCGCGCCAGCGTCTGCACGGGTGTTGAAGCCAATGATGACCGCCTTCGAGGCAATGGCCAAGTTCACGTCGGATTCACTGATACCACCGACCGCCGTGTACACCAACTGCACCTTGACCTCTTCGGTAGAGAGTTTGAGCAAGGACTGCGCGAGCGCCTCCTGCGAACCCTGCACGTCGGCCTTGATGATGATGGGGACGAGTTTGACCTCGCCCGCCGTCATATCGGTGAACATATTCTCCAGCTTGGCCGCTTGTTGCTTGGCGAGCTTGGTATTACGGAACTTGCCGGCACGGTAGGTCGCGATTTCTCGGGCGCGCCGCTCGTCAGACATCACCATGAACTCGTCACCAGCCTGCGGTACTTCGGTCAGACCCTGAATCTCGACAGGAATAGACGGCCCGGCCGACTTGATGGTCTTGCCATTTTCGTCCAGCATGGCGCGAACGCGGCCATAGGTAGACCCAGCCAGCACGATGTCACCGGTTTTGAGCGTGCCGGACTGCACCAGCACCGTAGCCACGGGGCCACGGCCTTTGTCGAGCTCAGCCTCGATCACCAGGCCCTTTGCCATGGCATCTACGGGGGCCCGCAGTTCCAGCACCTCCGCCTGCAACAGCACTTGTTCGAGCAGGTTGTCAATGCCCTGTCCGGTTTTCGCCGACACAGACACAAAGGGCGACTCACCGCCAAACTCTTCTGGCACGACTTCTTCAACCACCAACTCGTTCTTGACGCGCTCCATGTTCGCGTCGGGCTTGTCGATCTTGTTGATCGCCACCACGATGGGCACGCCAGCGGCTTTGGCGTGCTTAATGGCCTCGCGGGTCTGCGGCATGACCCCGTCGTCGGCGGCCACCACCAAAATGACAATGTCGGTTGCCTTGGCACCGCGCGCACGCATGGCCGTGAAGGCCTCGTGACCAGGAGTGTCCAGGAAGGAGATCATGCCGCGCGGCGTTTCCACGTGGTAGGCACCAATGTGCTGGGTGATACCACCAGCCTCACCCGATGCCACTTTGGCCCGGCGGATGTAGTCCAGCAAGGAGGTTTTGCCATGGTCAACGTGGCCCATCACGGTCACAACAGGCGCCCTTGGCAGTGATTCGGACTGCTGCTGCAGCACCTCATCGGCAGTGAATGCTTCGGGGTCATCCAGTGCGGCAACGATGGCCTTATGGCCCATTTCCTCCACCAAAATCATGGCTGTGTCCTGGTCCAGCGGCTGGTTGATGGTCACCATCTGGCCGAGCTTCATCAGGTGTTTGATCACCTCCGAGGCCTTCACGGCCATCTTGTGCGCCAATTCGGCCACCGTGATGGTCTCAGGCACGTGCACTTCAATAACTCTTAATTCCGCGGGCGCCGACTGCATCGCGTGATCATCACGATCGCGGTCATTGCCGGAACGCCGACCACGCGGGCCACCTCGCCAGTTGCCGCCACGACCGGCGCCAGCGCCCGTGTCGCCGCGGGTCGGGATGGCCTTCTTCTTGGCCGGGTCGCCGGCCCAGCTGCTTGAGAGCTTGGCCGATTTAACTTCTTTGCCGGGTCCTGCCGGCGCGCTGGTGCCAGGCGCACCAGGCGCGCCGGGGCGTGCTGGCTTAGCCACAGTTGCACCCGCGGCGGGTTTGTGCAGGGTGCCTTTTAGACCGACTTTGGTGGCATCGACTGCGCCCGCATTGGCCACGGGTTTAACTTCTTCAACCTTCTTGGGCGGCGGTGCTGGTTTTTTGGCTGGGGCCGACATCATCAGCCGAATGGCTGCGGCCTCGGCCTCGGCCTTGCGCCGGCGGTCGCCTAGATCAGCTGCACGGGCGACATCTTCATCGGCTCGGGCCTTGGCCGCCGCCGCTGCGCTCGCGCGCTCGCCTTCCTGCGACTTGGCCACGGCAAGCGCCCTGGTAGCAGCCTCCTGGGCCCGTGCTGCAGCACTTTCCAAGGCCTCTTTGGCGAGGGACTCAGGCGCAACCGGCCTGGCTTTTTCAGCAGCCGCTTCAGCGGCTTTGAGCTCAGCGGCCTTTTGGATCGCCGCTTGTTCAGCCGCTTCGCGAGCTCGGGCTTCCAAGGCCTCTCGCTGACGCCGCCGCTCGACCAGCTCTTCCTCCTGGCGGCGGATCAGCTCGGCCTGCCGGCTAGCCTCTTCTTCACGCCGCGCCAGTTCGACCGTGTCAATCATCGGCTGGACGTCGTCGACCTCGGCCTCCGCCGGGGCGGCGGCGCTATCCTGAGAGACTTCCACGCCATCTTCACGGCGCACAAAAGTGCGCTTTTTACGGACCTCAACCTGGATCGTGCGGGCCTTACCCGTCGAATCCGCCTGCTTGATTTCACTGGTTGACTTTTTAACCAGCGTGATTTTCTTGCGCTCAGGACTGGCCGTGCCATGGCTCGCCTGGAGATAACCCAACAATCGTTGCTTATCCGCCTCAGACAGGTTATCGGAGGCTGCCGATTTGGCAACCCCGGCCGATCTCAGCTGCTCAAGCAGCGTTTCGGTTGACTTTTTGAGTTCTGTTGCAAACTCGGCGACGGTCGTACTGGACATTTCTTGTGTAACCTTTAGTTCGGCTGACCAAGCCCTGCGGGCTCTGTGCAACCATCACTGAAAATGGGTTTTCATGACGTTGACTTCATGCTGCTGACGCGGCTTCATTGGCAAACCAATGCTCGCGCGCCTTCATGATCATGGCCTTGGCTTCGTCATCAGACTGGCCGGTGATTTCGGTGAGTTCGTCAATTGCCAGGTCGGCCAGGTCGTCACGTGTGTGCACGCCGCTGTCTGCGAGCTTGGCAATCAGTTCCGGCGTCGAGCCTTCGAGGTCACGCAGGTCTTGCGAGACCTCGCCAACGCTCTCTTCATGAGCGATTTCCATGGTCAGGAGAGCATCCTTGGCCCGGGTCCGCAGTTCGTTGACCGTGTCTTCATCAAAGCTTTCGATCTCCAGCATTTCTTCCAGCGGCACGTAGGCGACCTGTTCCAGGCTGGTGAAGCCTTCGGCGATCAGCAGGTCGGCGATTTCTTCGTCAACGTCAAGCTTTTCCATGAACAGCTTGCGGCCAGAATCCATCTCGGTGGCTTGCTTTTGCGCCGACTCTGCCGCGTCAAGAATATTGATTTTCCAGCCGGTGAGCTCAGAGGCCAGGCGCACGTTTTGGCCACCCCGGCCAATCGCAATCGCCAGGTTTTCCTCATCCACCACCACATCCATGGCATGCCGCTCTTCATCCACCACAATGGAAGACACGTTGGCAGGTGCCAGCGCACCAATCACAAATTGCGCCGGGTCTTCGCTCCACAACACAATGTCAACCCGCTCACCGGCCAACTCGTTGGTGACCCCATTGACGCGGGTGCCACGAACACCAACACAGGTGCCAATAGGGTCCACCCGCTTGTCATGCGACAGCACGGCGATCTTGGCGCGTGAGCCTGCGTCCCGGGCGCAAGATTTGATCTCCAGCAAGCCCTGCTCGATCTCGGGCACCTCCTGACGGAACAACTCCATCATGAACTCAGGGGCCGACCGCGACAGAATGATAGGTGCGCCGCGCAAGGTCAGGTCCACCTCCATGATCATGGCCCGCACCCGGTCACCGGTGCGAAGGTTTTCCTTCGGGATCATGTCGCTGCGGCGCAGGCGCCCTTCAACGCGACCACTCTCCACAATGATGTCGCCTTTGTCCATACGCTTGACGGTGCCGACAAAAATCTTGTCGCCACGAGACATAAAATCATTGAGAAGCATTTCGCGCTCGGCGTCGCGAATCTTTTGCAGAATGACTTGCTTGGCCGCCATGGCGCCAATACGGCCAATGGGCACCGAGGCAACCGTTTCTTCGATGTATTCGTCAACCTCAACATCCTCGATCTGCTCTTTGGCTTCAAAAAGCAATATTTCTTGGTCGGGCAATTGCAGGCCAGCCTCGTCGGGAACGACGTGCCAGCGTCGGAATGTCTCGTAGTTGCCGTTGTCACGGTCAACAGCCACCCGAATATCGACATCGCCTTGGTACAGCTTTTTTGTGGCCTGCGCCAGCGCTGCTTCGACAGCGCCAAACACCACATCACGCTCCACGTTTTTTTCACGTGAGATGGCTTCTACCAGCATTAACATTTCGCGATTCATGCCAAGACTCTCCTGTTTCAACTCAAACCAAATTCATCTGTACTGCCGTCAGCACCTGCTGGTGCACCCCGGCCCTTGAAACTGACAATAGGCGCCAAACGCGCCTCCCGCAACTCATCTTGCGTGAACCCCAGCACCTGCATCGGGGCCGGTACGCGCTTGCGGCTCACCTTCTGCCCTGGCTTCACGGCAGGTTCATCGCGCCAGACGATTTGCCAGCCGGTTAGGCCACCGTCGCCATCTCGCCGCTCCAACGTGCCGCGAAACTTTTTACGGTTGGCATTGACCTGGCCCTGTGCCGCGGCACCCATTGGGGCTTTGAGAGTGATGTCAATCACCGAACCCACAAAGCGCTCGAAATCCTTGTCATGTCGCAGCGGACGGTCAATGCCAGGGGACGACACCTCAAGGCGCTTGTACTCAACGCCATCGACTTCCAAAGCAAATTGCAACTGCCGATTGACTTTTTCACAGTCTTCCACGTTGATAAACTGCTCGACGCCTGACGCACTGCTGGCCTGTGGCCAGGGCAAATCAATCGTGATCCGCAGCAAACCACCGGCAGAACGCTCGGTGTCCACCAGGTCGTAGCCCAGACCGGCTACGGTTTGTTCAACGATGTCCTTCAGTGCCACAGGTATCAGGGTTCAATCAACAAAAACAACAGACCAAAAACAATAGACCAAAAAAAACGGGCGGTATTTACCCGCCCGCTTGGTCGTGAGCTTCGGATTGTACTCTGAAAGTCCCGGGAAGACCCTTGATTTTCAAGGCAATTTGCAACAAGCTAGCCAGCTGCGGCCAGCAATTGGCGGGTGTAGGCCTGCACGGGTCTTTGCAATACTTCAGTGACGGGGCCGGACTCGACCATCAAGCCATCTTTCATGACCAGCACATGGTGGGCCATGGCGCGAATCACCGCAACGTCGTGGGTAATCAGCAAGTAGCTCAGGCCGCGCTCTCGCTGCAAACGTTGCAACAGGGTCAACACCTGTTTTTGAATCGTCACATCCAGCGCACTGGTGGGCTCGTCCAACACCAGGATGTCGGGTTTGATGATCAGCGCTCGCGCAATCGCCAATCGCTGCCGTTGCCCGCCGGAAAACTCATGCGGGTAGCGCCGCAGCAAGGCCAGCGCATCGCCATCGGTCCCCAACCCTACCTCACGCAGACCCGCTAAAACCCGCTCCCGCCGACCGGCAGGCGACAAGGCTGGCTCATGCACCAGCAGGCCCTCGCCCACGATCTCTTCGACGGTCAGGCGCGGTGAGAGCGATGAGAATGGATCTTGAAACACCACCTGCATGGTCCGGCGCATGCGTTGGTTCTGGGGGACGCTGGCGCCCCAGCTCAGTTCGCCCAGCCGCAGTTCCCCAGTGCTCGGCAGCAAACCCAGTGTAGCCAGCGCCAAGCTTGACTTGCCCGAGCCCGACTCACCCATGATGCCCAGGGTGCGGCCAGCCTCAATCTGGAAATCAGCGCCCTGCACCGCAACAAACTCACCACGCCGGAACCAGCCCGCCACGCCCCGCCGAGGCACCGAATAGCCAACCCTTAACCCTCGCGCCTGTGCCACGATGGTCAACTCAGAGGGCGCCACCTCGGCCAGGTCCCGTTCTGGCTTGCTATCGATCAAGCGCTGGGTGTAGTTGTGACGTGGGTGCGCAAAGACGTCGGCCACCAGGCCTTGCTCCACGATCCGACCGCTTTCCATCACAATCACGCGATCGGCAAACCGGCGGACCAGGTTGAGATCGTGGGTGATCAGCAGGACTGCCATGCCGTTCCTTTGCTGAAGGCTGCCAATCAGGTCAAGGATCTGACCACGCAGGCTCACGTCCAGCGCGGTAGTAGGCTCATCGGCCAATAACAGCCTGGGTTGGCAGGCCAGCGCCATGGCAATCATGGCGCGCTGGCGCTGGCCGCCGCTGAGCTGATGCGGGTAGGCATTGGCACGGGTGGCCGCGTCTGCAATACCGGTATCAGCGATCAGTTGAATGGCCTTGGGCCAAGCCTGCGGGCGGGGCAGCCCCATTTTCAATTGCAGAACCTCAACAATCTGCTCGCCCACTGTCAACAAAGGGTTCAAGGCCGACATAGGCTCTTGAAAGATCATGGCGATGTCCTGCCCACGCAGGCCGCGCAGAGCGCGTTCTGGCATGGACAACAGGTCTTGCCCGTTGAATCGCGCGGTTCCCCCCAGGCTGGCGTTCTGCACCAGGCGCAGCAAGCTTAAAGCGGTTACGGTCTTGCCTGAGCCCGACTCACCCACCAGCGCAAGTTTTTCGCCGGGCTCGATTGAGAAATCAATACCATGCACCACGTCTCGGCCGGCGAAGCCAACGCGAAGGCCGTTCACGGTCAAGAGCGGCTCGGTCATTTCTCTGCCTTACGAGGGTCCAATGCGTCCCTGAGTGCATCGCCCATAAAGGTCAGCAGCAGCAGGGTCAGCACCAGCACGGCAAAGGTCGCCAGGGAAATCCACCAGGCGTCAATATTATTTTTGCCCTGTGACAGCAGCTCACCCAGCGACGGGGTCCCTGGCGGCACACCCAGGCCCAAAAAATCGAGCGAGGTCAAGGCAAGGATGGCGCCGCTCATTCGAAACGGCAGAAAGGTCACCACCGGCGTCAGGCTGTTGGGCAACACATGGCGCCGAATAATTTGCCAATTGCCCACCCCAAGGGCTCGCGCTGCACGCACATAGTCCAACTGCCGGTTACGCAGAAATTCAGCACGCACATAGTCCGACAGTCCCATCCAGCCGAACAGGCTCAGCAACACCAGAAGCAGGGCAAGACTTGGCGCAAAGACCGCGCTAAAAATAATCAGCAGGTAAAGCTCTGGCATGGCGCTCCAGATTTCAATAAATCGCTGGAAGGCCAGATCGGTCTTTCCACCAAAATAACCTTGAACTGCCCCGGTCAGCACGCCCAACAGCACCCCCGTGAAAGTGAGTGCCAGCGCAAACAAGACACTGACCCGAAAGCCATAAATCAACTGAGCCAGCAGGTCACGCCCGCGGTCGTCGGTACCCAGCCAGTTGTCGCGGCTGGGCGGCGAGGGGTTGGGCGACCTGGCAAAGTAGTTCAGGGTTTTAGGCCCGTAGGGGTTGGGTGCGTAAACCGCCCAATTGCCAGGTCGGTCGAGCTGCTCCCGAATAAAAGGGTCCAGGTAATCGGTCGGGGTCAGAAAGTCGCCGCCAAAGGTGGTCTCCGGGTACTCCTGCACCACGGGTACATAAAACTGCCCCTGATAGCGCACCAGAAGTGGTCGGTCATTGGAGATCAGCTCTGCGGCCAAACTGAGGAGCACCACCACACAAAAAACAAGCAGGCTCCAATAACCTAGGCGGTTGCGCCGAAAGCGCGCCCACGCCCGCCGAGTCGGCGAATTGCCGCCGGCGGCGAGTGCCTTGGGTGAGTGATCAGTCGAACTTAACACGGGGGTCCACCCAAACATAGGATAAATCCGAGATCAGCTTGGTCACCAGTCCGATCAGGGTGAAAAAGTACAAGGTGCCCAGCACCACCGGGTAGTCGCGCCGGATCACACTCTCATAGCTGAGCAGCCCTAGTCCGTCGAGCGAAAACAGGGTCTCGATTAACAACGAACCGGTAAAAAAAGCGCCAATAAATGCCGCAGGGAAGCCAGTAATGATGGGAATCAAGGCGTTGCGAAACACGTGCTTCCAAAGCACCTGTCGCTCGTCCAGACCTTTGGCCCGCGCCGTCACAACATACTGTTTACGGATTTCCTCAAGGAACGCGTTCTTTGTCAGCATCGTCGTGACAGCGAAGCTCCCCAGCACCATGGCGGTCACCGGCAGGGCAATGTGCCAAAGGTAATCCACAACACGACCGCCCCAGCTCAGTTCATCCCAGTTGCTGGAAGTGAGGCCGCGCAGGGGGAACCACTGCAACTGGCCACCAAACACGACCAACAGCGCCACACCCAGCACGAAACCGGGAATCGCGTAGCCGAGCAGCACCAGCAGGGTCGTGACCAAGTCGAACCGCGACCCGGCGCGTACGGCCTTGGCCACTCCCAGCGGGACGGCGATCAAGTAACTGATGAAAAACGTCCACAAACCGAGGCTTATCGACACAGGCAGCTTTTCCCAGATCAGCTGGGCCACGTCTTTGTTTTGAAAGAAGCTCTTGCCGAGGTCAAAGCGCGCGAATTGGCCCAGCATCTGGATAAAGCGCTCGTCCGCCGGTTTGTCAAAACCATACAGTGCTTTGATTTGCTGGATGCGCTTAGGGTCGACACCCTGTGACCCCCGGTATGCGGAGCCAGCCCCTTCGGCGCCCGGCCCGGCACCCGCGCGGGCCTCTGCCAGGTACTGCTCGACGGGCCCGCCAGGCACAAACTGAATGACCACAAAGGTGATCAGCAGCACCCCCAGCAGTGTGGGCACCATCAGCAACAAACGCTTCAAAATATAGGTCAGCATGCTTATTTGGCCCACCAGGTGTCGATTGCCCAGCCCTCACCCGTCGCATAAGGCGGCATGCTTGCAGGGCCCTGCAGGCGCCAGGCGTTGTAAGCCATGCGGTGCGTGCCGGCCGCCCACTGCGGGATCAGGACGTGGTTGTGACTGATGGTACGGTCCAGCGCCCGACAGGCCGGCAGCAGATCGTCCCGGCTACGAGCGGCGGTCATTTGCCGGATGAGGTCGTCCACCGCGGCGCTTTTGATACCCGACATATTTCCGGAGTCCTCGACGTCAGCCGCTTTGGCGCCAAAAAGGTCGGCATATTCCTGCCCAGGGTTATGTGTACCGCCATAAGCGAGCGAGGTCATGTCAAACTCGAACTTCTGCAAGCGCTGCTGGTACAGCGCGAAGTCGACCGGCCGAAAGTTCAGCTGAATGCCCAGCTTCTCAAGGTTTCTGGCCCAGGGCGTCACCACCCGCGCGCCGCCTTCATTGCTGTCCAGGTATTCGATCACCATGGCTTCGCCGCGGCCGTTGCGCAGGCCGCCGTCACGCACCTCCCAGCCCGCCGCTTTAAGCAGTGCCTGCGCCTGGCGCAAATTGCCCCGCAGCGTCGACAACCCGTCTGTACGCGGTGGCGCAGTCATTGGTCCAAAAACCGCAGCCGGTAACTCGGCCCGCCAGGGTTCGAGCAAGGCCAGCTCCTGTGGCGGCGGCAAGCCGCTAGCCTGGCAATCGGTATTTCCGAACAGACCGTTGACACGCTGGTAGGCGTTGTAGAACATTTGCCGATTCATCCACTCGTAGTCCAGCGCCAAGCCCAGCGCTTGGCGCACCCGAACGTCTTTAAAACGCTCCCGCCGGGTGTTAAGGACATAGCTCTGAAAACCGGACGGCAGGCGATGTCGAAACTCAACCTTCACCAACTCGCCGCTGTCAAAACGTCGCCCGTTAACGCGGCGCGCCCAGTCACCGGCAGAGAAAAAGCGCATCAGATCGAACTCTCCAGCCTTAAGGGCCTCCAGCCTTGCGGTGTTGTCCTTGTAAATTTTGACTGTGATGCGTTCAAAATTGTGGCTGCCACGCTTGACATTGAGGTCACGAGCCCAGTAAGCGGCATCGCGCACATAGGTGATGTCCTTGCCGAAGCGCACGGGGCCCACCCGGTAGGGGCCGCTGCCAATGGGCACGTCCATCACCACCTTGTCAAACGACTTGGGCTTGCCGTTTTCCATCCCCCACTGGCGGCTGAACACGGGCAAACCCCCGACACGCAACGGCAACTCACGGTTGGCCTTGCGAAAACGAAAGCGAACCGTGCGATCGTCCACCACCTCGGCGGCCGCGACGTCTTCGAGCAGCGTCTTGTACGACGGCGAGGTGTATGGGCCCATCAAAGTGTCAAAACTGTGGGTGACATCTGCCGCCAGAACGGCATCGCCGTTGTGAAACCGGGCTTCGGGACGCAGCCGGAAGGTTGCACTCAAGCCGTCTGGCGAAACTGCCACATCGCTGGCCAAGAGCCCGTAGCCGGCCGCGGTTTCATCAAGGGAGCCCGCCAGCAAGGTGTCGAACAGCATGTTTGACAGATACGCCGGCGCCGACCCTTTGATGGTGAAAGGGTTGTACTTGTCGAAAGTCGATACACGCAGATTACTGACCAAGCGCAATTCACCACGCTTGGGTGCCTGCCCATTCACATAATCGAACTGAGTGAAGTTCTCTGGATACTTCAAATCGCCCCACAAGGCATACCCGTGCGCGGCCCATGACGAGCTGCACAACGCAGTGAGGCAAAAAAGCAGTAAATCGCGCATGAGACAATTCTGCACTAAATACCTGCTGACATTTTGAGGATGATATGGGTTTTCTGACTGGAAAAAAACTGCTGATCACGGGCGTTCTGTCCAACCGCTCCATTGCCTATGGGATTGCCCGAGCCTGCCACCAACAGGGCGCTGAGCTGGCCTTTAGCTACGTGGGTGAACGATTCAAGGAACGTATCACTGAATTTGCGGCCGACTTCGACTCCAAACTGATCTTTGACTGCGACGTAGGTGACGATACCCAGATCGACAATCTGTTCACCGACCTGGCCAGCCACTGGCCCACCTTTGACGGCTTTGTCCACAGCATCGGCTACGCACCGCGCGAGGCCATTGCGGGTAATTTTCTGGATGGCCTGACCCGCGAGAACTTCCGGATTGCACACGACATTAGCGCTTACAGTTTCCCCGCTATGGCTAAGGCTGCGCTGCCCTACCTAAGCCCAAAAGCCTCGCTGCTGACCCTAACCTACCTGGGGGGCGTGCGAGTGGTACCCAGCTACAACACCATGGGGCTGGCCAAGGCTTCGCTAGAGTCTGCAGTTCGCTACCTGGCTGAGGCAGTCGGCTCTCGCGGCATCCGGGTCAACGGCCTCAGCGCTGGCGCCATCAAGACCTTAGCCGCCAGTGGCATCAAGGATTTTGGACGGCTGTTGGCGATTTCGGCCAATGCCTCGCCCCTGCGGCGCAACGTCACCATCGATGAGGTCGGCAACGTGGCCGCCTTCCTGCTTAGCGACTTGGCCTCGGGCATGACCGGGCAGATTTCCTATGTTGACTGCGGCGTCAGTCAGACCGCGGTGGCGGTCGTCGAATCTCCGGCGATTTAAGGCGCGCCGAAGGTCTGAACCCAATAGATACCACCCTCGCTGCCAGCGTTCACAGCGGCGGCGATCCCCATCTCACGGTAGCGCGGGTTCATTAAATTAGCACAATGTCCCGGGCTCTTGATCCATCCCGCCACGGCCTCCTGCACCGACTCCTGGCCTGACGCAATGTTTTCACCAGCGGCGGTCCAGCGGTAACCCGCTGCTGTGACCCGGTCAGCAGGTTTTCTCCCGTCCCTACCATCGTGGCTGAAGTAGCTGTGCTCGGCCATGTCTTTCGCGTGTGCCAGGGCAGCCCGATCCAGGCCCTCACTGGCAGTAAGTGCCCCGACCGGGGCAAACGGTTTACCTCCGCAAATGGCGCCTTGCGAACGCGCCTCGTTGGTCAAGGCGAGGGCCTGCCCGCGCAACTGCTCAGGATTGCTGACGAGGGGCCTAAAGGGAGCCGCAAAAATGAGCGCGTATTGCCTGCCCCGGACATCCACCCCAAGCTCTGACAGCGCGCTGTCCATCAACACATCACAGTAGGTCTCAGCCACCGCCTTAAGAACAGCCGCAGACGACGGGTGTCCGCCCAGCCGGACGTTGCTGGCCTTGCTGGCGCGGTAGTGCGAGGCCTTGAGCGCATCGCCCAACGGATTTCCATTCGCCACTGATTTGGCAGCGCCGTTCAGGGCTTGCACCGCGACAAACGCCGGCTTGCCGGTCTGCCCCTGGCAGCCTGCTTGTCGCAACTTGGTCAACCCGTGCGCAATCTCCTGCTGCAACTTGGCCGCTCTTTGATCGGTGCCCTGTGCCTGCACCATATTGGCACTGGCTAATGTGACAATGGCAAACAGAATGTTGGGCCACAGCTGAGCCCATTCACCCAAACTTAGCAGGCCGAAACCCAACTCAGGGCGCCACACAGTCGGCAAAGTAGTGGGGTTTACCGTCGGCGCCCTCCTCTTCGACCAACCCGTGTATGTCGGTCTCGAAACCCGGACACTGCGCGTTGAATTCGCGCGAGAACTTGAGGTAGTCGACGATCTTTCGGTTAAAAACCTCGCCGGGGATGAGCAGCGGAATTCCGGGTGGGTAAGGCGTGACCAAACCGACCGTGACGCGGCCTTCCAGGGCATCGATCTCAACCCGCTCGGTCTTGCGCAGCGCAATGTGGGCGTAGGCATCGCTCGGTTTCATGGCAGGCGCCAAATCACTCAGGTACATCTCGGTGGTCAGGCGGGCGATGTCGTACTTGGCGTAGAGCCCATGAATATGCTGGCAAAGGTCTCGCAGGCCCATGCGCTCATAGCGAGGGTACTTCTGGCAAAACTCGGGCAAGATGCGCCACATTGGCTGATTCTTGGCGTAATCATCCTTAAACTGCTGTAACGCGGTCAGCATGCTGTTCCAGCGGCCCTTGGTAATCCCGATAGTAAACATGATGAAAAAGCTGTACAGGCCGGTCTTTTCCACGACCACGCCATGCTCGGCCAGAAACTTAGTCACCACGCTCGCCGGGATGCCGGTCTTCGCGAATTTGCCGTTGAGGTCCATGCCCGGCGTCACGATGGTCGACTTGATCGGGTCCAGCATGTTGAAACCCGCCGCCATTTTGCCAAAGCCATGCCAGTTCACGCCAGCCTTGGCATTGCGAGATTCACCTTTGATGATCCAGTTGTCAGCCCGGCCAATGCCCTCGTCCACAAGCTTGTCTGGTCCCCAGACCTTGAACCACCAGTCGTCGCCGTATTCCTCGTCTACCTTGCGCATGGCGCGGCGGAAATCCAGGGCCTCAGCGATGCTTTCCTCGACCAGTGCGGTGCCTCCGGGCGGCTCCATCATGGCGGCCGCTACATCGCAACTGGCGATGATGCTGTACTGTGGCGAGGTGCTGGTGTGCATCAGGTAAGCCTCGTTGAACAGATGTTTGTCCAACTTGACGGTTTGCGAATCCTGCACCAGCACGTGACTAGCCTGGCTGATGCCGGCCAGCAGTTTGTGAATCGATTGGGTGGCGTAGACCATCGCTTGCTTGGGACGTGGGCGATTCTTGCCCATGGCGTGGTAAGTGCCGTAAAAAGGGTGAAATGCGGCATGAGGCAGCCAAGCCTCGTCGAAATGAATATTCTCCACATACCCATCGAGCATGTTTTTGACGGTTTCAGTGTTGTACAGCACGCCGTCATAGGTGGACTGTGTCAATGTCAAAACGCGCGGTTTGATCGCGCTGATGTCGACATGGGGCAGATGCTCCCGCACAAGGGGATTGGCCTTGATCTTGGCCCGGATGGCCGCTGGCTCAAACTCGCTTTTAGGAATCGGCCCGATGATGCCAAAGTGGTTACGCGTGGGCTTTAGAAACACCGGTATCGCCCCGGTCATGATGATGGCGTGCAGGATCGACTTGTGGCAATTGCGGTCTACCACCACCACATCGTTCGGCGCCACGGTGTGGTGCCAGACCATCTTGTTGCTCGTGCTGGTACCGTTGGTCACAAAAAAGCAGTGGTCCGCATTGAAGATACGGGCAGCATTGCGTTCGGACGCCGCCACCGGCCCGGTATGGTCAAGCAACTGCCCCAACTCCTCGACTGCATTGCAAACGTCGGCACGCAGCATGTTCTCGCCAAAAAACTGGTGGAACATCTGCCCAACCGGGCTTTTTAGAAACGCGACGCCCCCCGAGTGGCCGGGGCAGTGCCACGAGTAGGAACCGTCTTCGGCGTAATCGAGCAGGGCCTTGAAGAAGGGCGGTTGCACGCTCTCCAGATAGCTCTTGGCTTCACGGATGATGTGACGTGACACAAACTCGGGCGTATCCTCAAACATGTGGATGAAGCCATGCAATTCGCGTAGGATGTCGTTTGGGATGTGCCGCGAGGTCTTGGTCTCGCCATAGACGTAAATCGGCACATCCAGGTTCTTGCGACGAACCTCGGTAATGAAGTGGCGCAGATTCAATACAGCCGGGTCAAGGTCGGGTCCAGGTGTGAATTCCTCGTCATCGATCGACAAAATGAAGGTGCTGGCACGGCTTTGTTGCTGGGCGAATTGACTCAGATCACCGTAGCTGGTGACACCCAACACCTCGAAGCCCTCGGATTCAATCGCCTGCGCCAGGGCGCGGATGCCAAGGCCCGAGGTGTTTTCGGACCGAAAATCTTCATCAATGATGACTATTGGAAAACGGAACTTCATGGAGCACTCCAAAGCGCAGGAAAAACATCGGTACGGGGCGAAGTGTAAGGACATATCGTGACCAGTCCACGGCGCAGTCGTCCTTTTGACTGAGAATACGGAGATTGGCATACACCGGAGGATCAATATGGCGGAATCAACGGTCTGGTGGGTCATGGCAGGCGTACTGATCGCGGTCGAATTGCTCTCAGGTACGTTTTACCTGCTGATGATCGCTATTGGGCTCGCGGCTGCTGCCGTGGCTGCCAACTTGGGTGCCAGCCTGAGCACCCAAATCGTGGTGGCGGCGGTGGTGGGGGGGGGCGCTGTGATCGCCTGGCGTGCCTATAAACAAGGCCAACCCTCGTCTGCACGCGCATCAGCCAACCCGGACGGCAATCTGGACGTGGGGGAAATCGTACACATCGAGGCTTGGGACGACCAGGGCCATGCCAGCGTCAAATACCGTGGCGCCAACTGGCAGGTCATGATTACGCCGGGGATCACCGCAGTGCCGGGCGCCTGTATGATCGTTGAAGTATTGGGCAACCGCCTGATTGTCAAACCGGCCTAAGCCGTTTTAGGTGTAACTGGAGAACTCATGGAAATTGCCCTCATTTTGCTGATCATCGCGGTCATCTTTGTCACTCAATCGGTCAAGGTCGTACCCCAGCAGCACGCCTGGGTTGTGGAGCGTTTGGGCAAGTACAACGGCACACTCACGCCGGGACTCAGCTTTTTGATGCCCTTTATCGACAAAGTGGCCTACAAGCATGTGCTCAAGGAAATCCCGCTCGACATCCCTAGCCAGGTCTGCATCACTCGGGACAATACGCAGTTGCAGGTTGACGGAATTTTGTATTTTCAAGTGACTGATGCGATGCGCGCCAGTTATGGCTCCAGCAACTACATCATGGCCATTTCTCAGCTGGCGCAAACTTCGCTGCGATCGGTGATCGGTAAACTTGAGCTGGACAAGACGTTTGAAGAACGGGACATCATCAACGCGCAGGTGGTGCAGGCCATTGACGAAGCGGCCTTGAACTGGGGCGTCAAAGTACTTCGCTACGAGATCAAGGACCTGACACCGCCCAAGGAAATCCTGCATGCCATGCAGCAACAGATCACTGCCGAACGCGAGAAGCGCGCACTGATCGCAGCCTCAGAGGGCCGGCGGCAAGAGCAGATCAATATTGCTACTGGCGAGCGTGAAGCCTTTATCGCCAGGTCTGAGGGCGAAAAGCAGGCAGTCATCAACAAGGCCCAAGGTGATGCCGAGTCTATTCTGGCAGTGGCCGAGGCGACCGGGCAAGCGATTGAGCGAATCGCCGCTGCGATTCGCCAGCCCGGTGGCGCCAATGCGGTGCAGCTTAAAGTGGCAGAAAAAGCGCTTGAAGCCTACTCACGCGTTGCGGCCGACGCCAAAACAACACTGGTCGTTCCGAGCAACATGAGCGAGGTATCGGCGCTGATCACGTCCGCGATGAAAATGGTGCAGTCGCAGCAAGGAACTTGATCAAGCCGCTACCGGGCCGCCGTTGAAATTCGTCAGCCAGGCCGCAATAGCTGACTTCGGCATGGGGAGGCCGAAGTGATAGCCTTGGGCATAAGTGCAGCCCATGGCCCTGAGTTGATCCGCTATGCCCTGATCTTCAATGCCTTCAGCCACGGTTGTCATGTCAAGACCGCGCGCCAACTCCAGTGCGATCTTGACGATATGCAAACTGCGTTCCGAGGTGTTGATTTGCTGAACAAATGACTTGTCGATCTTGATGCAGGAGAAAGGCAGGGTTTGCAGGTAATCCAGGCCCGCGTAACCAGTGCCGAAATCATCCAGGGCAATGCCAACACCAACAGCCCGCAATTGCCCCAGCGCCCGCGACACCTGATCGATGCTGCGGATGACGATAGTTTCTGTCAACTCAACCCTCAGCTCATGGGCAGGGATGCCTCGGCCGCTTAAGCAGCTGGTGATGGCATCCACAATGTGTTCGCCTCCTAGTTCAGGTGCCGACAGGTTGATGCTCATCTGGCAAGCTTTCCCAACAGCGCATAGTCCACGCAGGGTTAGCCAGTCGGTCGTCGCACGCTCCAGCACCCATTGCCCAACGCGGTGAATCAGTCCGGTTTTCTCGGCCAGCGGGATGAACTCCATTGGACTGATCAGGCCCAACCTAGGGTGGTGCCAACGCAGCAGCGCCTCGAAGCCAGCCAAAGATCGGTCGCCGAAAGCGATGATGGGTTGGTAGAACAGCTCTAGTTGATCCGCTTCCAGCGCGTGAGAGAGGTCGCGCGCCAGTGACAAGGTCCGCACGGCAGAAGCCTGTAAGTCTCGGTCTTGCTGCTCGCCATAGGCCGCGTCACCGACTTGACCATATCCTTGTGCCTGGTTTTGTCCCGGCGCAGTGCCGGCTCCGAAGGGATTGCGAAATCTAGCCAACAGCAGCCGCAACAGATGCTGGATCACTGGATCTGACCGCAGGAGGAGTTCGTCGACGTGGTCGCGCTCGATACGAACCAACTTTGTCAGCACCAAAGCCCGGATGGTTGCGGTGCGTGGTTGTCTGTCTAGCAACGCCACCTCGCCGAACATGGCACCCTCCGAAAGCACGGCCACCAGCCGTTGGTCTTCCCCTTCGCCGCGCAAGACCTCTACGCAACCCTCTTCGATCACGTAAGCGCAGTCCCCTGGATCCCCCGCTCGGCAAATGATGCCGAGCGGCGCGAAGATTTCTCTCGTCAACCCATCCATGGCGAACCCGACCCTTACGCTTTTTCCACAGCAGCAGGAGTGCTACTGTGTCGCCACTATAGCGCTATCCAGACGACACAGACCGTTCCCCTGGTCCACGCTCGCGGCACAGGTCATTCCCTGGATTTTCTTGAACCACTGGGCGCGCGAATTAACGCGCCTTTTTGGCCTTGGCTGCCGGAGCCACCGCTGCAGCGCCTTTGTCCATGGCAGTCTCGATCGCGCTCTCAGCCGAGTCAGCCGCTGCCTTCATGTTCTTGGCAACTGAGGCAAACGCTTCAGGGGCTGGATGCGCCTTTTCGATGGCATCGACAGCGCTGTGGAACTGGCCGAAACTTAAGGAAGCGACGTCTTTCAGATTTTTGGAGAACATGGCTATGCCAGCTTCGGCCGACGCTTTCATGATGTCAAAGGCGGCCTGCGGGTCCTTGATGTCCTTGATGGACGCCATGGTTTCAGCTATGGCTGCCTGAGCTTCCATGGCCTGGTTTTGGGCCAAGTCAGCCCAGACCTTCAGGTTGTCCTGAACGGGCTTGATGGCATCTTGCATGGCGTCAGCGTTGAATTTAGGCGCAGCGTCCGTTAGGGTCTTTGCGATGGATTCGAAGGGGGTATTCTTGAACATGAGGGGTCTTTCTTGAAAATTGATGCAGTGCAGCAATTATGATTCAAGTCGTCCTAGCATGCCAAGCAAAACAGTCTGAATGCATCAATTAGTGGTCCCCACCTACTACCGGCGGCACTGCCACCCGGAGAGACCATCAGTGGCGCGCTTTGCAAGGGCACAGTAGACCGAGCTAACGACCATTAGGAACCCGGAAGAACAAAAACCTTGAAGGGTATTGGTCTGCAAGGTTTTTTTCGTATTAATTTGGCGGAGCAGGCGGGATTCGAACCCGCGGTGGGTTTAACCCCACGCACGCTTTCCAGGCGTGTGACTTAAACCGCTCATCCACCGCTCCGTTGATGTGATTTTAACTGAGGCAGACACCTGGTCTGCCAGTGTCTGCCCCGCCTGCGAAAAAAAAGCCACCCGAGGTGGCTTTTCTCAGTTCGGAACTGAATCAGTTCAGCGCAATTTTCTTGTCACCTTTGTAGGTGTAGAGCGTCATAGCGGGGTTCTTCAGCTCGCCATTGGTCTCAAACATCACGTTGGTGGTGATGCCCTTGTAATTGGTCTCGCCAATTTTGGATGCGTAGACCTTGGGGTCTGCGCTGCCAGCGCGCTTCATAGCGTCAACCAACACATGGACAGCGTCGTACACGTAGGGGCTGTAAACCTGGAACTGGCCAGGGTACTTGGTGTCATAACGCTTTTTCCAGGCGGCGCCACCAGGCATTTTCTCAAGCGAAGCACCGCCTTCGGCACAGATCACGTTGTCCAATGTCTTGGCGCCGGCGGACTGTTTGATCAGGTCCATGGTGCAGATGCCATCACCGCCAAAGTACTTGACGTTGGTCAGGCCGAGTTGCTCCATCTGGCGCAGCATGGGGCCAGCTTGGGGGTCCATGCCACCGAAGAACACGCCATCGGGGTTTTTGGCTTTGATGGCAGTCAGGATTGACATGAAGTCGACCGATTTGTCGGTGGTGAACTGCTCATCCACGATGGTGATGCCCTTCGTGGCAGCCGTGCGTTTGAACACTTCAGCCACGCCTTGGCCATAAGCAGTGCGGTCGTCAATCACGGCAATGCGCTTGAGCTTGAGGGCGTCAGCCGCATAAAAGGCCAGTCCAGCGCCAAGCGCATTGTCATTGGCCAGCAAACGCCAGGTGGTCTTGTAGCCGGGCTTGGTCAGGTTGGGGTTGGTAGCCGAAGGTGTGATGTGGGGAATGCCGCAATCGTTGTAAATTTTGGATGCGGGGATAGTGGTACCCGAATTCAAGTGACCGGCCACACCTGCGACCTTGGCATCGCACAGTTTTTGTGCGACAGCTGCGCCTTGCTTGGGATCGGCTGCATCATCTTCAGCCACGAGTTCAAACTTAACCTTCCTGCCACCGATGGTGACGCCGGCAGCGTTCAGGTCTTCAATGGCCATACGGGCACCGTTCTCGTTGTCCTTGCCATAGGCCGCTTGGGCACCGGAAATCGGTGCCACGTGACCAATCTTGACAACCATGTCTTGTGCCAGGGCGACGCCTGCGGCTGCGGCAATAGCGGCGGCAACTGTAACTTTCAACTTCATTTGCATAGACAACTCCATGAATATTAAAAAATTGTGAATAAATTCTCCACACCCTCAACGATACAGCAATTTCCAGACCATCCACCTAGGGAAGACCCCGCCCCTCGACGTGCTAACCCGGCCATTCGGCTCTGAACTCAACGATCCGGCGAAAGTTTGACCCAAGGCATAGAACCAATGAAGGCCCATTAAGGACTGTTTTTGAGTTTCAGATCGTGTCTTGTCATGGTGTAACCGCGGTCGGCGTAGTGGCGCCAACGGGTGCGGGCCAACTGCCGGTCAGAATCGTTCAGCCCAACCACCTCGATCACCCGCTCAAAGCGCTCAAATCCTGCTGGCACTTCGTCCCCCAGATTCACCAGAACCTGCCTGTGTGCCAGGCCATCGGTGTCATTGGCCAGTACCACGGGGGAAGTGGCAAGAAGTTCGGGTTCAGACTGTGCTCGACAGTGCGGCACAAAGTCTGAAGCCGAAAACGTCCAGAGGTCCGAATCCAGCCGGTCCAGTTGCTCAGGCGGGCCTGTCACGACCAGTTGGGCGTCGGCAGCCACCGCCTTACGAAGCAGACGGCAGACGTAGGCCAGCCGATCGGGCGCGTTGAAATGGAAGGCGATTTCAGTCACAGCGACTTTTCGGCAGCCGGGTTAAGTAAATACTCCAGCAACAGTGCCACCGGGCGACCCGTGGCGCCCTTGGCCGCACCACCTTTCCACGCTGTGCCCGCAATATCCAGGTGCGCCCAAGGGAACTTGACCGCAAAGCGTTGCAGAAACTTGGCCGCTGTAACAGCACCGCCGGGGCGCCCCGCCACATTGGCCACGTCGGCAAAGTTGGTCTTCAGACCCTCAGCGTAATCTTCGTCAAGGGGCATGCGCCAGCACAAATCTTGTGCTGATTCGCCCGCAGCAAGCAGCGCGGCGGCCATGTCGTCATTGGGAGAGAACATGCCGCTGCGCACGGCGCCCAGTGCGATCACGCAAGCACCGGTCAAGGTCGCGATGTCGACCACGGCGCGCGGCTTGAAGCGCTCCGCGTAGGTCAAGGCGTCACATAGCACCAACCGGCCCTCGGCGTCGGTATTCAAAATTTCGATGGTCTGGCCACTCATGCTGGTCACCACATCGCCAGGCTTGACGGCCCGGCCGTTGATCAGATTTTCGCAGGCGGGAATCAGGCCCACCACATTGATTGCCGGCTTGAGGTCGGCCAGAGCCCTGAACACCCCCAGCACACTGGCAGCACCCGACATGTCGAACTTCATCTCGTCCATTTCGGGCGCAGGCTTGATCGAGATGCCACCACTGTCGAATGTGATGCCTTTGCCAACTAAAACGGTGGGCGCTTTGGTCTTGGCGGCGCCGTCGTAGCGCAGCACAATAAAACGCAGGGGTTGCTCGGACCCCTGTGCCACCGCCATGAAGGAGCCCATACCCAGCTTAGCCACCTGAGTCGGACCAAGAACCTCACATTTGATGCCAGACAGCTTGCCCAGAGCTCGCGCCGCCCCAGCCAGCAGCATTGGCGTCGCGTGATTAGCCGGCCGGTTAGCCCACTCCTTGGCCAGCTCAACCCCGGTGACAGTGGCAACTGCACGCTGGAAGCCGGCTTGCAAGCCGGCAACGGCTGGCACGCCAATCACCACGCGCTGAACAGTCCGGCCCTCAGGCTTGGATTTGGTACTGGTGTAAACATAGGTGGTATCTGCCACCGCGTTGATGGCGGCACGCAGGGCGTCAGGCTGCGGCGTGGCCCCGAAGCAAATGTCGATTTTTTTGAGCTTTGCCCCTTTGAGCTGACCTATCGCAGCGCCCAGCGCCTGGCGCACCTCGCGGGCCGAGCCCTCGCCCACACCGGCCAACACCAAGCGGTTGGCCTGAACACCAGCGGGACGATACGCCAGCAGCGCTTTCCCCGCTTTGGCGTCAATATCACCCGCCTTCAAAGCCACAGACAGCAGCGTAGAGACTGCATCCTTGCCCGGCTTGAAGTCGGCGCCAAACAGCAGCACCATGGCCTCGCATTTTTCCAGTGCTACGGCGCTCAAGTCGATGGCTTTAAGTTCAAAGTTCATAATTCAGGTCTTTCAATTGTTAAGATTTCGGGTTTGTTTCCTGACTCTGTGCTGGACTGGTCCCGAGAATTAACTGTCCATGTTATTCCATTCTTCCATTCGCAAAGAGCTGGCGCGCAGTTTTGGCGCAACACTGATCGTGCTCGCCACGGTGGTCATGACCATGACCTTGATACGCACGTTAGGACAGGCCACCCGTGGTAATTTCGCGCCGGAAGATGTGACGCTGGCGATGGGCTATGCCGTGCTGTCAGACATGCCCACCATTTTGGCCCTGAGCCTGTTCATTGCGATCATCGCCACCCTTTCGCGCATGTACCGGGACAGCGAAATGGTGATCTGGTTTGCCAGTGGCTTAGGCCTGCTCGTGCTGCTGCGACCGCTGCTGCGGTTTGCCTCGCCAGTGCTGCTGGTGGTCATGGTGCTGGCGCTGTGGGTGTTGCCATGGTCAAAGCAGCGGCTCGACGACATGCAACAACAGTATGAAAAGCGCGGTGACATTGAACGGTTGGAGCCTGGGCAGTTTCAGGAGTCGGCCAATGGGCAGCGTGTTTTTTTTATAGAAAAAGATGCAAGCGGCAAAGTCGCTGGCAGCAACGTGTTTATCGCCACCTCGGAGGAAGGCAAAGACACCATCACGTCCGCCCGCAGCGGCCGCATCGAAACCGTAGGGACAGACCGCTTTCTGGTTCTTGAGAACGGGCAAAGACTGGACCGAATGACTGAACAATCTGGCCTGAAGGTCAGTGAATTTGCGGAATACCGTGTCAGGGTAGGTGAAGATATCCTGGGCAGTGATGCGTCGACCTCGGTGCACGCTCGGCCGACCTTGGGTCTGATTCAGGGCGGCACAGCATCAGACCTGGCCGAACTGTCCTGGCGTATTGGTCTGATTCTGGCGGCCTTCAACTTCACGGTGATTGGGCTGGCTGTGTCAAGTGCTAACCCCCGCGTGGGGCGCAGTGCTAACGTGGTGTTCGCCTTGTTTGCCTTCGTCGTTTACTTTAATTTGCTGAACTTGGGACAGAACTGGATTTCATCAAAGCAGGTCTCTTTTGGTGGACTGATGCTGGGCTTGCATGGCGGAGTACTAACTTTCTCTCTGATTTGGCTGCTCAGGAGTCATCACAACTGGCAGTGGTGGGGCGTCCTAAAACGTGGCTTGAACCGGCAGACGAAAGCGCGAACGTGAACACTGTCCGTCGGCTTGTTTTTTTCGAGGTGCTGTGGGCAGTTGGCTTTGTCATCCTCGGCTTTGTCAGTCTGTTCTTCTTTTTTGATTTTGTCGAAGAGTTGCAATCGGTCGGACGAACCACGAATGCAAGCTACCAGTTAGTTCACGCGCTGACCTACGTTGTGCTCATGGTACCCAGCCACTTGTACGAACTGCTGCCTATCGCTGTGCTGATTGGCACTATTTTCGTCATGGCGCGGTTTGCCAGAAGTTCGGAGTACACCATCCTTCGTACCAGCGGCCTTGGCCCCGGGCGTGCCCTGCGCATGCTGTTGCAGCTTGGGCTGGTGTTTGTCGTTCTGACCGTTGCGATTGGCGACTACCTGGCACCGATGGCAGATCGGACTGCGCAATTGTTAAAGGCCCGTTACCAAGGGCAGATCACCACCGGGCAAACCGGTGCCTGGTTAAAGGAGCGACAGCCCAATTCACAGTATTCGGTCAACGTCCGTGCCCTGGAATCAGACGGCAGCCTGCGTGGAGTGCGCATGTTTGAGTTTGACAACCAGGGTTTCTTGATGTCCATGACGCAGGCCGAACAAGCCACGATAAATGCTGACAACGCTTGGAACCTAAGCGGAGTGGTGCGCAACATATTCCCGGCCAGAGATCAGCCGAATGCCCAGATCCAGCTCCTGACAATGGAAAGCTTTCTTTGGAAAAACCAGATCAGCGCGCAAATGCTGTCCGCTGCTCTACTCAAACCCGAGCGCATGAGCACCATCGATTTGTTTCGATACATTCAGCATCTGGAGGCCAATCAGCAGTCTGCGCAGCGCTATGAAATCGAGTTTTGGCGCAAAGTTTTTTATCCGTTGAGCTGCCTGGTGATGGTGGTTCTTGCGTTGCCCTTTGCCTACCTGCATTTTCGCAGCGGCGGCATTTCGGCTTATGTCTTTGTCGGCGTCATGGCAGGCATCAGCTTTTTTCTATTGAACAATCTTTTTGGGCACATGGGCAATTTGCAAAACTGGCAACCCTGGCTCAGTGCTGCACTGCCCGGCCTGATTTACTCTGCGTTGTCGCTAGCGGCTTTCGGCTGGCTGGTATTGCGACGCTAGGAAATGAATCTTGTTATGAGTGACACGCTACATATGTCGACCCAGCGCGGGGTCATCCTCTTCGCCCATGGATCACGGGACCCGCTTTGGCGCCAACCCATTGAGGCAGTGGCGCGCCGCATGGCGGACAGCGCCCCACAAGTGCAAGTGCGCTGCGCTTATCTGGAGCTTTGCGCGCCGGACCTCGACAGCATGGTGCACGAACTGCTGGCCTTGGGTGTGCAGTCAATGACCGTGGTGCCGATGTTCCTTGGCGTTGGTAAACATGCCCGGGAAGACCTGCCGCAATTGATGCAAGCCTTGCAGGCGCAGCACCCCAGCATCCAGTTGACGCTGCGGTCGGCCATTGGCGAAGACCCGGCGATGATCGAATTGATGGCAAAAATCGCACTTTCCTCGGATAAATAGATCCCTGCGACATAATAAATATCATTCTTAGTTGATATTTGATATGAATCTGCACCAATTTCGCTTTGTTCAGGAAGCAGTCCGCCGCAACCTGAACCTGACTGAAGCCGCAAAGGCCCTGCACACCTCGCAGCCGGGGGTGTCCAAGGCCATCATCGAGTTGGAAGAAGAGCTGGGCATTGAAATTTTTGCCCGCCACGGCAAACGGCTCAAACGCATCACCGAGCCCGGCCAGCATGTGCTTAAGAGCATCGAGTTGATCCTGAGAGAGGTTGGCAACCTCAAGCGAATTGGCGAGCAGTACAGCGCCGAAGACAGCGGCACGCTGTCGATTGCCACCACCCACACCCAGGCCCGCTATGTGCTGCCCGAGCCGGTGGCACGTTTGCGCGAGGCCTACCCCAAGGTCAATGTCAGCCTGCACCAGGGGTCGCCAGAGCAGGTGGCGCGCATGCTGATCGATGAGGTGGCCGAGATCGGTATTGCTACTGAGTCCCTGGCCACCTACGCCGAACTGGTCACCCTGCCCTGCTATGAGTGGCAACACGTGCTGGTGCTGCCGATGGGCCACCCGCTGGGGCAAAAAGAGCACCTCACACTCGAAGACATCGCCCAAGAACCACTCATCACCTACCACCCGGCCTACACTGGGCGCACCCGCATCGACCAGGCCTTTGCCACGCGCAAACTCGCCCCCCGGATTGCGCTTGAAGCCATCGACTCGGATGTGATCAAGACCTACGTGCGCTTAGGTCTAGGGGTGGGCATTGCCGCTGAAATGGCGGTGCGCGACGTGGTGGCCGACGGCGCCAAAAGTGACTTGATGGTGCGCCCGGCCGGCCACCTGTTCGGGCAAAATGTGACCCGGGTCGCGTTCAAGCGCGGCGCCTATCTGCGCAATTTCGTCTATAAGTTTGCCGAACTGCTCAGCCCCCGGCTCGGCCGCGACTTGGTCGCCCGCGCCATGACCGGCCATGTGAACGATTACGAACTCTAACCCACCATGATGACGTCCACCCCCACCCTGCTTACCAAGTTGCCCAAGGTCGGCACCACCATTTTTACCGTGATGTCGGCGCTGGCCACGGAACACAAGGCGGTCAACCTCGGCCAGGGGTTTCCTGATTTCAACTGCGACCCTCGTCTGGTGGAGGGCGTGACCTCGGCCATGACCCAGGGCCTGAACCAGTACCCGCCCATGACCGGCGTGCCAGCCCTGCGCGAAGCGGTAGCCGCCAAGGTACAGGCCGTGTATGGCCGACACTATGACCCGGCGACAGAGATCACCATCACGGCCGGTGCCACGCAGGCCATCATCACCGCCATTCTGGCCGTGGTGCACCCGGGCGACGAGGTGATCGTGCTCGAACCCTGCTATGACAGCTATATCCCCAACATCGAGCTGGCGGGTGGCGTCACGGTGCCAGTGCCTCTGACACCGGGCAGCTTCAGGCCAGATTTCGACAAAATAGCCGCCGCCATCACCCCCAAAACGCGCGCCCTCCTGATCAACTCGCCGCACAACCCCAGTGGCATGGTCTGGACCGCGCAGGAAATGCTGCAACTGCAAAACTTGCTGGCACCGACCGACATCTTGCTGATCAGCGACGAGGTCTACGAGCACATGGTGTTTGACGGTGTGCCCCATGAGAGTGCGGCGCGCTACCCCGGCTTGGCGGCACGTGCCTTCATCGTGTCCAGCTTTGGCAAAACCTACCACGTGACCGGCTGGAAAGTAGGCTATGTGGCCGCGCCAGCGTCCCTGAGCGCCGAGTTCCGCAAGGTGCACCAGTTCAATGTGTTCACCGTTAACACCCCGGTGCAGCATGGGCTGGCTGCCTACATGGCTGATCCCGAGCCTTATTTGGGGCTACCGGCGTTCTACCAGCGCAAGCGAGACCTGTTTCGCGCCGGCCTGGCCCACACCCGCTTCAAGCTGCTGCCCGGTGAAGGCACGTATTTTCAGTGTGTGGACATTTCCGACGTCAGCGACCTGAGCGAAGCCGAGTTCTGCCAATGGCTCACCCGAGACATCGGCGTCGCCGCCATCCCGTTGTCGGCCTTTTACGGCGACAGTTTTGACCAGCGTGTGGTTCGGTTTTGTTTTGCAAAGAAAGACGAGACACTGAACGCTGCGCTGGAGAGGTTGGCTCGCTTGTAACCTAGGGTCCGGATCATAAACCTCAGCTACCCAACTGCGCCCAAGCCTTGTCCAGCCGCTTCACACTGACCGGCTGCGGAGTGCGCAATTCTTGGGCAAAAAAGCTCACGCGGAGTTCTTCCAGCAGCCAGCGGAACTCCAGCATGCGCTCATCGGTCACGCCCTTGCGCTCAGCGACCAGCCGCCAGTAACGCTGCTCCAGTGGCCGAAGTTCGGCCAGACGGGCGGTGTCTCGCGCCGGGTCGGCACGCAGCTTGTCCAGCCTCAGCGTAATGGCCTTGAGGTAACGCACTACGTGCTGTAACGCCCCCCAGGGGGTTTGCACCAAGAAGCGTTTGGGTAACAGGCGGGCCAATTGCTGCGCGGCGTCGGCACTGGCCTCAGCCGCCTGCTTGCTGTCGCGGATCTTGCGCGCCGCCACCGCGTACTCGGCCAGAATCAATGCCGTCAACCGCGCCACCTCGGTCGCGATCAGGGTCAGGCGGCCGCGACCTTCGTCCAGCCGACGCTTGAAATCAGCTTCTTGGGTCGGCAACGGCTCCAGCAGAAAAGCCCGATCCAGCGCCACGGCGACGATTTGCTCGCGCAGCTCCTCCAGCGTGCCGCCGCCCGAGCCGTCCGCGGCCTTGCCCAGCTGCATGAAGGCGGCTGCCATTTTTTGCAACTCGGGGATATTTTTCTCCAGATACTTGAGCGCATCCTTGATCTGCAGCGCAAACAGACGCCGCAGACCAGCACGGTGGCGGGCCGCGGCGGCCTCGGGCTCGTCAAACACCTCCACCGTCACCGCATCGCCAGCGTCAATCAGGGCCGGGTAGCCGATCAGCGTCTGTGCGCCCTTGCGGATCTCCAGCAGTTCGGGCAATTCGCCAAAGGTCCAGCTGGTGTAGCGCTGGCTAGCCAGATCAAGCACCGCTGAGTTTGCTACTTTTTTAGTAGCTACTAAGCCAATACTGGCGTGGCCTAGAGCCACTTTTGGTTCTAAACTTTCCGAACCGGCCCGCTGGCTGGCCACCTTCAGCGCGGCCAGCGCCTGAAATGCGCCGCGGGCTTGGGCGCCGAGTTCAGCCTTGAGCGCACCCAGGTTGCGCCCGGTGCCCAGCAAGCGGCCATGCTCGTCCACCACTCGGAAATTCATGAAGGCGTGGGGGCTTAGCATGTCGACCTTGAAGTCATTGCGCGCAATGTCCACCGCAGTGGCCTTGCGCGCAAGCTTGAGCACCGCATCGGTCAAGGAACCCTGGCCAAACAGCTCGGGCGCATTCAGGGCCTCGGCCATCTGGTTGGCGGTTTCGGGCAAAGGCACCAATCGCGAACGGGGGCGCTGGTGCAGGGTTTTTAACAGCGCCAGCACCTTGTCGCGCAGCATGCCGGGCACCAGCCACTCGCAACGCTCCTCGTTCACCTGGTTCAGCACGAACAGCGGCACGGTCACGGTCAGGCCGTCGCGCGCGTCGCCGGGCTCGTGCAGATAGGCGGCGGCGCAATCCACGCCGCCCAGGCGCAGGGCCTTGGGGAAGGTGCTGGTGGTGATGCCGGCAGCCTCGTGGCGCATCAGCTCTTCGCGTGTCAGCAGCAGCAATTGCGGCTGTTTTTTGGCCTCCTGCCGGTACCACCCCTCCAAGGTGTGGCCACTGCACACCTCGGCTGGCAATTGCTGGTCGTAAAAGGCGTAGATCAGTTCCTCGTCCACCAGCACGTCCTGCCGGCGCGCCTTGTGTTCCAGCTCTTCCACCTGCCGGATCAGCTTCTGGTTGGCGGCCAGAAATGACAGTGGCGTCTCCCACTCGCCGGCCACCAGCGCCTGGCGGATGAAAATCTCGCGGGCGCCGGCCAGGTCAATCCGGCTGTAATTGACGCGCCGTCCGCTGTAAATCACCAGCCCGTACAGCGTGGCACGCTCCAGCGCCACCACTTCGCCGGCCTTTTTCTCCCAGTGCGGGTCCAGCAACTGCTTCTTTAGCAAATGGGCGCCGACCTGCTCCAGCCACTGAGGCTCGATGTTCGCCAGGCCGCGCCCAAACAGGCGGGTGGTTTCCACCAGTTCCGCCGCGACCAGCCAGCGCCCCGGTTTTTTAGCAAGGTGCGCGCCCGGATGGGCAAAAAACTTGATGCCACGTGCACCCAGGTACTCGCCCTGGGGGCCCTCGCCTTCAGTTTTGAAGCCAATGTTGCCCAGCAGGCCGGCCAGCATGGCCAGGTGCAGCTGCTCGTAGCTGGCCGGGCTGGTGTTCAGCCGCCACTTGTGTTCGGCCACCACGGTGTGCAACTGGCTGTAAATATCGCGCCACTCGCGCACTCGGCGTATGCTGACAAAGTTTTGCCGTAGCAGCTGCTCATACTGGCGGTTGCTGATCTTGTGCTCATTGGCGGCACCGGCGTGTTGTTTGCCGCCTCGGCTGTCGCCCAGCCACTTCCAGAGCTTGAGGTAGCCGCTGAACTCGCTTTTCTCATCGTCAAATTTAGCATGCGCCTGGTCGGCCTGGGCCTGCAGCTCCATGGGCCGGTCGCGCACGTCCTGCACGCTCAGGGCCGAGGCGATCACCAGCACCTCGTCGAGTGCCTCGCGCGAGCGCGCCTCCAGAATCATGCGGCCAACCCGTGGGTCCAGCGGAAGCCGGGCCAGCTCCTGACCGGTAGCAGTCAGCTCATTGGCATCGTCTACTGCGCCCAGCTCGGCCAACAATTGATAGCCGTCGGCAATGGCGCGACCTGAGGGGTGCTCCAGAAACGGAAAATCTTCCACCACGCCCAAGCGCAGGGATTTCATGCGCAAAATCACCCCAGCCAGCGAACTGCGCAAAATCTCCGGGTCGGTAAATCGTGGCCGCCCGTCAAAGTCTTTCTGGTCGTACAGCCGGATGCAGATACCGTTGGCCACCCGGCCACAACGGCCGGCACGCTGGTTGGCCGACGACTGGCTGACCGGCTCCACCAGCAGTTGCTCGACCTTGCTTCTAAAACTGTAGCGCTTCATGCGCGCCGTGCCGGCATCAATCACGTAACGGATGCCGGGCACGGTGAGCGAGGTCTCAGCCACATTGGTCGCCAGCACAATGCGGCGCCCGCCATGGCTGTCAAAAATGCGGTCCTGCTCGACCTGGCTCAGGCGCGCAAACAGCGGCAGTACCTCGGCGTGGCGCAGCAGCGGCTGGTGGCTCAGGTGCCGGCGCAGGTGGTCGGTAGCCTCGCGAATTTCACGCTCACCGGGCAAAAACACCAGGATGTCGCCCTGGTTGTGAGCGTCGCGCCAGAGTTCGTCCACGCCATCGGCAATGGCGTTGTTCAAGTCGTAATCACGCGCCTCTTCAAACGGTCGGTAGCGCTGCTCCACCGGGAACATGCGGCCCGACACCATGATGATGGGCGCCGGACCGGTTTTGCTTTTGAAGTGGTCGGCAAAGCGCTGTGCATCGATGGTGGCTGAGGTCACCACCACCTTCAGATCGGGCCGGCGCGGCAGGACTTGGCGCAGGTAGCCCAGCAAAAAGTCGATGTTGAGGCTGCGCTCGTGCGCCTCGTCGATGATGATGGTGTCGTAAGCTTTGAGCAGCGGGTCGGTCTGTGTCTCGGCGAGCAAGATGCCGTCCGTCATGAGCTTGACCGAGGCGTCGCGGCTGAGCCGGTCCTGAAAACGCACCTTGAAGCCCACCACATCGCCCAGTGGCGTCGCCAACTCCTCGGCGATGCGTTTAGCCACACTGCTGGCGGCAATACGGCGCGGCTGGGTGTGGCCGATCAACTTGCCCTGCCCGGCCGGATAGTTGCACTTGCCGCGCCCCATGGCTAGTGCAATCTTGGGCAGTTGCGTGGTCTTGCCAGAGCCGGTTTCGCCGCAAACGATGATCACCTGGTGCTGCGCCATCGCCGCCATGATCTCGTCGCGCCGGGCTGAGACCGGCAGGGATTCGGGGAACTCGATTTTCAAAGAGGGGGCAGTCAAGGGGACAACTTGGTAGAGAATGGACGATTATCCCTGCCCGCGAACGCCATCACCCCGCTCTTGTCGCATGACCTCCGTCTTCAACTTCACCTTTGTCCCCTGGTTCCGATCGGTCGCGCCCTACATTCACAAGTTCAGAAACCAGACCTTTGTGGTGGGCATTGCTGGAGAAGCCATCGCCGCCGGCAAACTTCAGCATCTAGCGCAAGACCTGGCCATGATCCAGAGCATGGGCGTCAAGATCGTGTTGGTGCATGGATTTCGGCCTCAGGTCAATGAGCAGCTCAAGGCCAAGGGCCACACGCCGCGCTACTCTCACGGGCTGCGCATCACCGACGAGGTGTCTCTCGACTGCGCCCAGGAGGCCGCCGGGCAATTGCGCTATGAGATCGAGGCGGCTTTCAGCCAGGGACTGCCCAATACGCCCATGGCCGGCTCAACGGTAAGGGTCATCTCAGGTAACTTTCTCACCGCACGCCCGGTCGGCATTGTGGATGGGGTGGATTTCCAGCACTCGGGGCTGGTGCGCAAGGTCGACACCGCCGGCATCATGCGCACGTTGGACATGGGCGCCTTGGTGCTGCTGTCGCCATTTGGCTTTTCGCCCACGGGCGAAGCCTTCAACCTGACCATGGAAGAGGTGGCCACCTCAGTCGCCACCGCTCTGCAGGCTGACAAGCTGATCTTTTTGACCGAGGTGCCCGGCATCCGTATGCGCCCGACCGAACCCGAGGGTGAAGACAACCCGATCGACACCGAACTGCCACTGGCTCAGGCCGAGCAATTGTTGGTGGCCCTGCCTGCCGCCAACCAGCCCACGGATACGGCGTTTTACCTGCAGCACTGCGTCAAGGCTTGCAAGAGCGGCGTGGAGCGCAGTCACATCATCCCGTTTGCAGTGGACGGCGCTATTTTGCTGGAGGTCTATGTGCACGATGGCATAGGCACCATGGTTGTCGATGAAAAGCTGGAAAGCCTTCGCGAGGCCACGGTCGACGACGTAGGCGGCATCTTGCAACTGATCGAACCCTTTGAGAAAGATGGCACCTTGGTCAAACGGGGCCGCACCGAGATCGAGCGTGACGTGGGCAACTACACGGTCATCGAGCACGACGGCGTGATCTTCGCCTGCGCCGCGCTGTACACCTACCCCGAGGGACGCACAGCGGAAATGGCCGCATTGACCGTATCGCCGCAGGTGCAGGGCCAGGGCGACGGCGAGCGCATTCTCAAGCGCATCGAGCAGCGCGCCCGTGGCGCTGGTCTGGACAGCATCTTCGTGCTGACCACCCGCACCACTCACTGGTTTCTCAAACGCGGTTTCGTGCTGGTAGACCCCGACTGGCTGCCCGACGCCCGCAAGCGCAAGTACAACTGGGACCGTAAGAGCCAGGTACTGGTTAAGAAATTAGGCTAAGTCCCGCACATATTCACAGGAAACAGGCATGAGCTCTCTCAATTTCATTGGTGGCGAAAAAGGCGGCGTCGGTAAATCGGTGGCCGCCCGTGCTCTGGCGCAGTATTTCATCGATCGCGAAAAGCCCTTCACCGGCTTTGACACCGACCGCTCACACACCTCGTTCGCGCGCTTTTATGCCGACTACGCGGCACCGGTGGTGGTGGACAGCTACGAAGGGCTGGACCGGATTTTCAATGCGCTGGAATCGGGAGATGCCGATGCACCGGTGCCGAGCGTGATCGTAGACCTGGCTGCCCAAACGGCGGCGCCCCTGGCACGCTGGGTGCAGGACTCGGACTTGCTGGCGCTGCTGGCCGAGATGGGCGTCACCGTGAATTTTTGGCACGTGGCCGATGTTGGGCATGATTCGGTGGAACTGCTGGGACGGCTGCTGACCACCTACGGCGCCGGGCCAGGCTATGTGGTGCTCAAAAACCAGGGACGGGGCTCGGACTTCTCGCAGCTGGACCGATCTCCCGCGCTGGCAAAAGCAAGGTCACTGGGCGCCTACTGCATCGATCTGCCTATGCTGCACGAAGCCAGTATGCGCAAGATCGACCGACAAAACGCGAGTTTTTGGGCTGCGATCAACGACCGCAGCAGCCCGGACTGCCTGGGCATGCTTGAGCGACAGCGGGTAAAAACCTGGCTACGCAATACCTACGCCAACTTTGACACCCTCCCTTTGTAGGTTAGCGGCGGCTGCCGATCCGCCAGAGTTGAGCAATAGACAGCGCTGCAATGCCGCAAAAGCACAGAAATGACCAGTTGGCGATCGAGCCGCCCAGAAAAGTCCAGTCCACCTTGCTGCAGTCGCCACCGCCTTTGAAGATCATGGGAATGGCGCGCTGCAGTGGAAACGTTTCGATCATGCCGTAGAAATCTCGTCCACAGCTCACGACCTCAGGCGGGTACCACTGCAACCAGCTTTGCCTCGCCGCGACGTAGGCGCCAAACGCTGCTGTCAAAACCAGGGTGACGCTAGCCCCGAGATGGAAGCCTTTCCGGCCTGTAGCCCCCGCCAGTGCTGCAATCAATGCTATTAAAACTAGAGCGTACCGTTGGACAATGCACATTGGGCATGGCACTAAGCCTACCCCGTGTTGCAGGTACAGGCCAAAAGCCAGCATCGCCACGCACGCTGCGCTGAGCACACCAGAGACCTGGCGCGGCGCCCGGTCAAGCCAAACGGCCAGCCATGACAACATGGCGCGTCAGCTGTTGGATTCGTCCAGCGCCTTGCAGGACGGCGCACACACGGCCTGGGACTTGCCTAGGATTTTGCGTGAGCTTAATTGGGAACGGGGCCGATGTTTGCCGCACAAAAAGCACGACATGGTTGCCGCACCAAATGAGGTTGCCGCAGTGAACGGGGAACCCGATACTTTGGACTTGTAACGCAGCCCGTCGGCCACCATCGTCGTTTTCGTGTCAACTTTTGCCATATCTTCGATCTTACTTCTAATGGAGCCGGCGCGGGCAAAAAAATCAAGCTACAACCAACCCTGCCGCAGTAACTGCCACTTAAAGCTTGCTAAAGTCCATCCCTCACCCGATATTGTTCAAAGGTCACCCATGGCACGCACCGTCAACTGCATCAAGCTCGGCAAGGAAGCCGACGGACTTGATTTCCCACCCTACCCTGGCGAGCTGGGCAAACGCATTTGGGAGGGCGTCAGCAAAGAGGCCTGGGCTGCCTGGCTCAAGCACCAGACCATGTTGGTCAATGAAAACCGTCTGAATCTCGCCGACGCGCGCGCCCGTCAGTACCTGGCCCGCCAAATGGAAAACCACTTTTTTGGCGATGGCGCTGACGCTGCCCAGGGTTACGTACCGCCGACAGCCTGAAGGTATCCGGGCGCATGGCTAAACCAGAGCCCAGCGCTTTTTTACCGGCGGCCGGGCTGCCTATTGTGTGGGCCGGCCAAAACGCTTGGCGCTGCCTGGACACCGCGTACGGCAGTGGCCATGCGTTTGTAAAGGTCTGGGATGCTTGGCGTCGAGACGACCACAGACCCCGTCTCCTGCACTATGTCGGCCTGTGTGCTGAAGCCCCCCAGTCTGACGCCCTGCTTGAGGCGGCAAAGGCCGAGCCACACCTGAGCGGGTTGGTCGCCTCACTCGCGCATCTGAGCCAGACGATTACCGCCGGCTTTCACCGATACAGCTTCGAGGGTGGACAACTGCTGCTGACGCTTTGCATGGGCGATTTATCCAAGCTGCTTCGCCAGCAACGCTTTCAAGCGGACACACTGCTGCTTGACCCCGACCCAAAGCTAGACAGATCCGACGGACGGTGGGACCTTTGGCGGGTCAAGGCTCTCGCACGACTGTCGCGCCGTGGCGCCGGGTTGGCCTTGCGTGGCCACACTGCCATGCTGTTGAGACCTGTGCTGCAACAGTGCGGCTTTGTCGTGCCAGACAAGAATTCGTCCGAACCTGCCGGGGTGGTCCGGGCAGAGTTTCAGCCGGCGTGGGTGCTCAAAAACAGCCGTCATGACGCTATTGAGCCGGCGGTGCCGGTCACTCGCTGCGTGGTGGTGGGTGCCGGTCTGGCCGGCGCCAGCGTTGCGGCGGCTTTGGCCCGACGCGGTTGGCAAGTGGTGGTGCTGGATGCCGCCGCCACGCCGGCACAGGGTGCGTCTGGTTTACCGGCCGGGTTGGTGGTGCCGCATGTATCTGCCGACGACTGCAGCCTGTCGCGCCTGTCGCGCAGCGGCGTGCGAATGGTGCTGCAGCAGGCGCAGGCCCTGCTACAGCAAGGCCAGGACTGGGAGAACACCGGCGTGTTGCAGCGCTTTCCAAGCGGCAATGACGACTCGCCAAGGCCACCGCCTATTTGGCACACCCAGGCTGGCTGGGTCAAACCGGCGGCATTGGTACATGCCTGGCTGGCGCAGCCTGGCGTGCGTTTTCTTGGGGACTGCGCGGTCGCTGGCCTGCAGCGGCAGGGCGGACTGTGGCGGGTACTTGGCACTGCTGGACAAGTCATGACCGTCGCGGAGCGGGTGGTCCTGGCGAATGCGCATGGCGTGTTGCCCCTGCTTGACGCCTGCAGCAACGCGGAAACCAGTTGGACCTCGGAGCTGACTTGGCCCGTCCTGCGAACCGTCCATGGGCAAGTGTCTTGGGCCCGGCACGCCGACTCGCCGCTGGAGGCGCTGGCCGCCCTGCCTGCTTCTCCGGTTAACGGCGCGGGCAGCCTGTTGCCGCGGGTGCCATTGACAGCCGGTCTGGCCTGGCTGGCTGGCGCTACTTATCAGCCCGCTGACGAGGCGGACCCTGGCGAACAGTCGCAACATGCGGCCAACCTCAGTCGATTGACACGGTTGCTGCCAGACCTGGCCGCGCCACTGGCGACGATGGTTGCCACCGGTGAAGTGCAGGCCTGGCGCGGCAGTCGCTGCGTCAGTGCCGACCGCCTGCCGCTGCTCGGACCCGTGACTGCCGGAGCCGACCAGGGTCTGTGGCTGTGCGCCGCGATGGGCTCGCGCGGCCTCACCCTGGCGGTGCTGTGCGCCGAGTTGCTGGCCGCCCGCTGGGGGGCGGAGCCGCTACCGGTAGAAGCTTCGCTGGCCCGCGCCCTGGAGGCCACAAGGGGCCGGTCTAACGCTCTTTGAGGTAGGGCTTGCCCAGCGCCTTCGGCGCCACGGCAGAACCGATAAAACCCGCCAGTAGCACCACCGTCATCACATAGGGCAGAGCCTGGATCAATTGCACCGGCACCTCGCCCACCCCAGCCAACCGCACCCCTTGAAGGCGAATCGCCAGCGCATCCATAAAGCCGAACAACAGGCACGCCCACAAGGCCTTAACCGGGTGCCAGCGACCAAAAATCAGGGCAGCTAGCGCCATAAAGCCGCGCCCGGCGGTCATGTTTTGGGAAAAAGAAGCGTTTTGCGCCAGCACCAGGTAGCTGCCAGCCAGTCCGCACAGCACGCCGTTCAGGGTCAGCGCCGCGTAGCGCAACCGCTGGACCGATACCCCGGCAGCGTCCACCATGTGCGGGTTCTCGCCAACGGCACGCAGACGCAAACCAAACCGCGTGCGAAACAACAGCCACCAGACCACTGGCACCAGGGTAAAGGCCAGGTAGACCAGCGGGTTATGGCCGAGCAGGCCGGGCCCGATCACCGCACCGATAACGCCAAGGCCCTGGACCGACTCGGCGAAGTGCGGCATCAGCGGCCCAATGCGCACCGCAGCCGTCACAGGTGGCGTCTGGCCGCCTTGAGCGAACCAGGCCGCGCCCAGTACGACCGTCAGGCCCGCAGCAATGATGTTGGTCGCCACTCCTGACACCACCTGATCGCCACGGTGACTCACGCAGGCCAGGCCGTGTAGCCATGACATGGCTGTGGCCACCAGAATCGCCAGCAACAGCGCCAACGCAGTGGACCCGTAAACCGCGCCCCCAGCCCCGGCGGCAAAGGCAGCAAACAGCATTTTTCCTTCCAGACCCAGGTCAACCACACCGGACCGCTCGGCCAACAGGCCCGCCAAAGCGCACAACACAAGGGGCGTAGCCATGCGCAAGGTGGACGCCAACATGGCACCCCAGAGCGCCTCATCCATGTTGGCCCCCCGGTTTTCTTGTGCCAAGCGACAGCACCCAGACCACGCCGGGCGCGATCACATAAACCATGGCGCCCGAAAACAGCACAATAAAACCCTGCAGCATCACCACCATGTCGCGGCTAAAGCCACGGACCTCAAACGCCACCTCGGCCCCGCCCTGAAACAGCGCGCCAAACAACAGGCTGGCGACCACAATCCCCAGCGGGTGGTTGCGGCCCATCAGGGCTACCGCAATGCCGGTGAAACCGGCACCACTGACAAACTCCAGCAAAAGACGCCCGCTGACGCCCGCAATTTCATTCATGCCGACCAGCCCTGCCAGTGCGCCCGATATCGCCATCGCCACCATCACCTGGCGCTGCGACCGGATGCCGGCATACTCCGCCGCGGCCGGGCTGGCGCCCACTGCCCGCAAATGGTAGCCCGCGCGGGTCCACCACAATAAAAGGTACACCAGCAGCGCCGCCAAAAGGGCCAGCAGCAAACTCAGGTTCAGGGGTGAGGCCGGCCAGTCAAGACCCAGCCAGGCCAAGGCATCTTTCATGCTGGGCAAGCGCGCTGACTGCGCGAAGGCCTTGCTCTCCACGGCCATAGTGCCCGTCGGCCGGAGGTGATTCACCAGCAGGTACACCAGCAGACTGCTGGCTATAAAGTTGAACATGATGGTGGTAATCACCACGTGGCTGCCCCGGTAGGCTTGCAGATAAGCCGGTACGGCCGCCCACAGCATGCCAAACAGGGCGCCCGCCAGCACCATCAAGGGCAGCATCAGCCAGGCCGGTAAGCTGGGCGACAGCCAAAGCGCTACCAAACCGGTCCCCAGACCGCCCAGAATAGCCTGGCCTTCGCCACCGATATTGAACAGGCCGCCATGGTGCGCCACCGACACTGCGAGGCCAGTGAAAATGAAGGTCGTGGCGTAGTACAGGGTATAGCTGATGCCACGCGGCGTACCCAGCGCGCCCTGAACCAGCACCACCAGCACCGCCTGCGGGTCTTGCCCCACCAGCGCCACCACGCCGCCTGCTGCCAGCAGGGCTACCGCCAGACACACCGCTGGCAACAGCAGCAGATCGGCCCAGCGGGGTAGTGTGTGTGAAGTGCTCATCCGCCAGCCCCGGTCATCAGCAATCCCAGCTTGGACTCAGAGCACTCGGCGATCGGCAGCTCGCCCATGACCCGGCCCTGGTTCATGACGATTACCCTGTCCGACAGCGCCAAAATTTCATCCAACTCGCTGGAGACCAACAGCACGGTACAGCCAGCATCACGCAAGGCACGCAGCCGCTCGTAAATGAATTCAATAGCACCAATGTCCACGCCACGGGTCGGCTGCCCGACCAAGAGGACGCGCGGCGCTTGCCCAAGTTCCCGCGCCAGCACCAGTTTTTGTTGGTTACCGCCTGAGAATTTGCTGCTGAGCAGCTCAACATCGGCCGGTCGCACATCAAAGCGGGTCATCATCGCCAGCGTGGCCTCACGCATGCGGCCATGGGCCATCCAGCCGTGACGGCCGTAGTCGGCCAAGCCGTCATAACCCAGCACGGCCGACTCCCAAGCCACAAACGCCATCACCAGCGCGCGGGCATGGCGGTCTTCTGGAACATGGGCCACGCCCAGCGCTCGTGCAGCGTGGGGTTCCAGCCAGCCGCCGGCGGCAAAGTTCTGCCCGCCGACTCGCAGACTGCCGTTGTCGGGCCCGATCAGACCTGAAAGTACGTCGAGCAACTCACTTTGACCATTGCCAGCCACACCTGCCACACCAACGATCTCACCGGCATGCAGCGTCAGGTTCAGGTCGGCCAGGCGCTGCACGCCCAAACCATCGCGCACCGAGATGCCGGCGGCAGTCAAGAGCGCCTCACCCGGCGCTGCCCGCTGCTGCCCTTCCAAGCGGCCCATGTGCACCTTGCGTCCCACCATGGCCAGCGCCAGCGCCTCCACCGAGGCCTGAGCGATCGGCAACTGTTGCACGACTCGGCCACTCCGCATCACAGTCACGCTGTCGCACACGCGCATCACCTCCTTGAGCTTGTGGGTGATGAGCAGAATGGTGCTGCCCTGGTCGCGTAGCACCCGCAGCACATCGAACAATTGCTCGGTTTCCTGGGGCGTGAGCACGGCGGTGGGCTCATCCAGGATCAGAATACGAGCGCCGCGGTACAGCGCTTTCAGGATCTCAAGCCGCTGGCGGTCCCCGACCGACAAATCTTGCACCAGCGCGTCGAGTTCAACTTTGAGCCCGGTGCTGAGCATCAGGGCGTCCAACCGCACCCGCACCTGCCTCTGGGCCCGGGTAAGCCGCCAATGCGGCTCGGCCCCAAGCATGACGTTGTCCAGCGCGCTCAGGGTGTCGACCAGCATGAAATGCTGGTGAACCATGCCAATGCCCAGCGCGATCGCGTCATCGGCCTGGCGAATGACGGCCGGCTGCCCAAATACGGCAATCTGCCCGCTGTCGGCCGTGTAAAAACCGAAAAGCACCGACATCAGCGTACTTTTGCCGGCGCCGTTTTCACCCACGATGCCGTGGACCGTGCCAGTGCGCACGGAAAGGCTCACGTCATCATTGGCCAGCACAGCGCCGAAGCGCTTGCTGATGCCCGTCATCTGAACCGCGGGTTCCAGCACCATGGCGCGTTCAGGCAGACTGGCGCTGGTGCTGGCAGTCAAGCCCTGCGCGGTATCAGTACTTGCAGGCGCTGGCAGACATATAGTCCACCACCTTGATCTTGCCGCTCAAAATGTCAGCCTTGGCGCCGTCGACCTTTTTCTTCATGTCGGCCGTCACCAGCTTCTCGTTGTTCTTGTCCATGGCGTAGCCAACGCCGTCTTCTTTCAGGCCGAACACCGACAGGCCAGGCTTATGCCCCTTTGCCACGTTGTACACCGCCACGTCCACGCGCTTGAGCATGGACGTCAGCATGGTGCCGGGCTGGATGTGGTTTTGGTTGCTGTCTACGCCAATGGCCAGTTTGCCGCCGTCCTTGGCCGCCTGGTAGACACCGATGCCGGTGCCGCCAGCAGCCGCAAACACCACATCGGCGCCCTTGGCAAACTGCGCCTTGGCCAGTTCACCGCCTCGGGCCGGGTCGTTCCAGGCTGCGCCGGTGGTACCGGTCATGTTGGCAAACACTTCAGCCTTGGGGTTGGCCCATTTGGCACCCTGCTCGTAGCCGCACTGGAAACGGCGAATCAGGGGGATGTCCATGCCACCCACAAAGCCGACCTTGCCGGTCTTGCTGGCCATGGCTGCCATCGCGCCTACCAGAAAACTGCCTTCATGCTCTTTAAAGACCAGTGACTGCACATTGGGCAGCTTGACCTCATCATCGATGATGGCGAAATTGAGCTTGGGGAATTCTTTAGCGACTTTTTCTACGCTGGATGCCATGCTGAAGGACATGGCGATGATGGGGCTGGCGCCCTTCTCGGCCATGCGGCGCAGGGCCTGCTCACGCTGAGATTCGTTGGCAATCTCAAACTCGAGGTATTGTTTGCCGGTCTCCTTCTTCCACTTTTCCATGCCGTTGTAAGCGGCTTCGTTGAAGGACTTGTCAAACTTGCCACCCATGTCGAACACGATCGCTGGTTCGGCCGCTGCAGAAAAGCTGGCAGCCAGGGCTGCGGCCAAGATTCCCAAACGGGCAGTCATCATCAGTTTCATGGTGGTTCTCTTTCAGAGTTGGGTGGACATCATCAGGACAAAAAATCAGGCGCAGGGTGATTGAATCTCAATATCAACAAGCGCTGGATAGCATAACAAATTCAATGGCAACTCTCCAAGCTGACAGGTACTGCTCGCAGGGTTGCGATGCCGGCCGGCATTTATACAATGGACTCAACAACAGGCTAGCGGGAGCAGCGTTTGCGAGGCAACGTCTTCGCTCCCAGGCCTCGAAAGGCACATCAATGGTCGTAGTGGCGGGTTCTGCCAACCTGGATTTTGTGGTGCGGGCACCGCACATTCCTGGCCCGGGCGAGACAGTACTGGGTGGCGAGTTCAAGACCTACCCTGGTGGCAAGGGCGCCAACCAGGCCGCCGCCTGTGCCCGCGCCGGCGGTGTGGTGACGCACATGCTGGCGGCACTGGGAAACGACGCCTATGCCGTGCCGATCGAAGCCTCTCTGGCAGATGCTGGCGTGGTGCTGCATGCGGTGAGAGTGCAGAACCAGGCGACCGGCACTGCGTTCATCTGTGTGTCAGACGATGCTGAAAACGCCATCACTGTGGCACCTGGTGCCAACCAGGGACTGGCGCCGGCGCACCTGGAATCCACCGGTCTGCCGCCGCTAGCCGGCTTCAGCCACCTACTGATGCAGCTCGAAACCCCCTTGGCCACGGTAGCAGCCTTTGCCCATGCAGCCCATGCCCAGGGCGTGACCGTGGTGCTGAACGCCGCGCCAGCGCAAGCACTGCCCGCGGCCCTTCTGGCGGACGTCGATATCCTGATCGTGAACGAGGGTGAATTGGCGGCCTTGGCCGGTGGTGACGCGGACCTGGACGCCCAACTGGCCCGCATCGCCGTTCCCACGGTGGTGGTGACTCTGGGTGGGCGCGGCTGCTTGGCGCGCAGCGGCCAGCAACGTTTGGTGCAACCGGCCTTTCGTATTCAGCCGGTGGACACCACCGGGGCTGGCGACACCTTTTGTGGCGCTCTGGTGGCGGCCCTGAGCCAAAGCCTGACCTTGGCCGAAGCCCTTCGCCAGGCCAGCGCCGCGGCAGCACTGGCCTGCACCAAAATGGGTGCGCAATCCTCGATTCCGACACAGGTCGAAGTCACCGATTTTCTGACCCAGCAAACCACCTGAACCCGCGAATCCCCCATGAGCCCTGACCTGCCGCATCAAGTGATTTTTGACACCGATCCCGGTGTGGACGACGCCATGGCCTTGTACTTTGCCCTGGCCCACCCGGACATTGAGGTCGTCGGCATCACCACCACCTTTGGCAATGTGACGGTTCAGCAGGGAGCCACCAACGCGCTCTACCTGTGCGCTCTCGCAGGGCGGCAGATCCCCGTCACGCAGGGCGTGGCCCGGCCCTGGGTCAAGCCAGGCGAAGCACCGCCTGCCTACATCCACGGCGCTGATGGCCTGGGCAACCTGGCCGAGCGCATGGCGGTCAAGGCGCAGCTTGACCCACGCTCTTCAGCCCAGTTCATCGTGGACACGGCGCGCGCCAACCCCGGCCAGATCACCCTGGTGGCAGTTGGGCCCCTAGGCAACCTGAGCCTGGCGCTGCGACTGGAGCCAGAGCTGCCGCGCCTGCTCAAGGAGGTGATCTTGATGGGCGGCACGGTGCTGGAGCCGGGCAATGTCTCGCCGGTGGCAGAGGCCAACATCTGGAATGACCCGCACGCGGCTGACCAGGTGTTCACCGCGGGTTGGCCGCTGACCATGGTGGGCCTGGATGTAACGCACCGTCTGGTGTTGCCAGTGACGCTGTTCGAGCGCATCGCCCAGCATCACCGTCATCGCGCTACCGACACGCTGCACCATGCCGTCGCCTTTTACGCCAATTTTTACGGCAGTCGTTTTGAGCACGTGGCCGCCGTGCACGGCTGCTTTGGCCACGATGTGCTGGCCTTTATCTATCTGGTAGCACCCCATCTGTTTCAAACCAAGTCCGGGCAGATTCGTGTAGCCACCGATGGTGTGGCTCAGGGTCAAACCATTCTGAAGCGCCAAGCTGGCATTGAGTACCCGCAAGCCGGCTGGGAAGCGGCCTTACCCAGCAGCACGGCGTGTATGGGCGTCGATGCCGAGGCCTGCAGCGCACTGTTCGAGTCAACCATGATGCGCCCCTGGCTGAGCGCCTGAGGGCCACAGACTGCCAGCCAAACACAAGGCTATGCCATGCAACTGCCCGTGATCGACTTCCAAAGCCCGGGCGCCGCCCAGGCGTTTTGCCACAGCCTGCACAGCACCGGTTTTGCGGTGCTGACGCGCCACCCCTTGCAGCAAACGCTGGTGGAAGGCATTTACGACGAGTGGCTGCAGTTTTTTCAAAGTGAGGCTAAGCACACCTACACCCATGACACCGTACGGCACGACGGCTACTTTTCGCCCGCAGTGTCTGAGATAGCCAAAGGCCATACCCAACGCGATCTGAAAGAGTTTTTTCACATCTACCCTTGGGGCCGGTACCCGGCAGAAGTGTCAGACGCAGCGCGGCGCTACTACCTCCAGGGCAGCGCGTTGGCGCAAACCCTGCTGGGCTGGGTCGAGGCGCATTCGCCCCCAGAGGTTCGCGCCCGCTATTCGATCCCGCTGCCCGCCATGCTGGACGGCAGCGACCGCACCCTGCTGCGCGTGCTGCACTACCCGCCGCTGACGGGTGATGAACCGGCCGGCGCCTTGCGTGCCGCGGCGCATGGAGACATTAACCTGCTGACCCTGCTTCCCGCGGCGACCGAGCCGGGCCTGCAGGTTCTGGGGCAAGACGGCGGCTGGCACGACGTGCCTTGCGACTTCAGTTTTTTGATCGTCAACGTTGGCGACATGCTGGCCGAAGCCTCGGGCCACCATTACCCATCCACCGTGCACAGGGTGCTCAACCCAGCCGGCGAAGCCAGGGCGAAATCACGTATTTCGCTGCCGCTGTTTCTGCATCCACGGCGCGAAGTGGTGTTGTCAGAGCGCTACACCGTGGGCAGCTATTTTGATGAGCGCATTCAGGAACTGCGGGGGCAAGCCGGTTGAAACTCTAGCTGGCGGCGACTTTATATCGTCTTTGGCATATTGAAATCATCAATTGATCGTTTGTTAAAGGGTCGTGGTCGCCTAAAGTCGCGCCCCATGTACCAATACACCGCCTTCGACCGCCAGTTCGTGCGCCAACGCGCCGTCCAATACCGTGACCAATTGCAGCGCCATCTGGCCGGCCAGCTCAGTGACGATGATTTCAAGCCACTGCGTCTGCAAAACGGCTGGTATGTGCAGCGCTACGCCCCCATGCTGCGAGTGGCGGTGCCTTATGGCGAGCTCTCCAGCGCCCAGTTGCGGGTGCTGGCCACCATCGCCCGCGACTACGACCAACCCCAGCCACAGGTGTACCAAACCGCCAGCAGCACCCAGGCTAAGTTGGGTACGACGCACTTGCCCACCGGTTACGCCCACTTCACCACCCGGCAAAACGCCCAGTTCAATTGGATTCCCCTGGCCAAAAGCGCCGACGTGATGGACCTGCTGGCCAGCGTGGACATGCATGGCATCCAGACCAGCGGCAACTGCATTCGCAACATCACCAGCGACGAACGCGCCGGCATTGCAGTCGACGAGATCGTCGATCCGCGGCCGTTTTGCGAGATCCTGCGACAGTGGAGCACGCTGCACCCAGAATTCGCCTTTTTGCCTCGCAAGTTCAAAATTGCGGTGTCGGGCGCCCGCGAAGACCGCGCCGCCACTGCCTGGCATGACGTGGGCCTGCACGTGCTGCGCAACGAGCAGGGCGAGGTCGGTTTCAAGGTGCTGGTGGGCGGCGGCATGGGCCGCACGCCGGTCATTGCCAGCGCTATCCGGGCGTTTTTGCCCTGGAACCAAATCCTGAATTACCTGGAGGCCGTGGTGCGGGTGTACAACCGCTGGGGTCGGCGCGACAACATTTACAAAGCGCGCATCAAGATTCTGGTTAAGGCCGAGGGCCAACGCTTTACCGACGAGGTTGAAGCCGAGTACCAGCAAATCCTGTCCAAAGATGGTGCCCCGCACACCATCACCCAGGCGGAACTGGACCGTGTATCGGCCTCGTTTGTGCAGCCTGCATTGCACAGTGAACGGGCAGACACGGCCCACAAGATGGCCGACATTCTGCGGGCTGCGGGTGAGAACGATGTTGAGTTTGGTCGCTGGCTGCAGCAAAACGTGGCGCCTCACAAAAACCCAGACCTGCGTGCAGTGACCCTGTCGCTCAAGCGCCTGGGACAGGCGCCGGGCGACGCCACCGCCGACCAGCTCGACCGCGCCGCCGACCTTGCTGACCAGTTCTCGGCTGGTGAGGCCCGTGTCACGCACGACCAAAACCTGTTGCTGCCCTGGGTCCGCTGCGACCAGCTGCCTGAACTGTGGCGCGCCGCGCGCCAGCACGGCTTTGCCCGCGCCAACATCCGCCTTTTAACCGACATGATCGCCTGCCCCGGTGGCGATTTTTGTGCGCTTGCAAACGCACGCTCGATCCCCATCGCCGAGGCCATCACCGAGCGCTACCAGGACATGGACGAGTTGCATGACCTTGGCGAGATTGACCTGCACATCAGCGGCTGTATCAACTCCTGCGGCCACCACCACAGCGGCCACATCGGCATCCTGGGCGTAGACAAAGACGGTCGAGAGTGGTACCAGGTGTCGCTGGGGGGCTCCGATGGCTCGGCCCTGAGCGGTGCGTCTGGCGCCGGCAAAATCGTCGGTCCGTCGTTTGGCGCGGCCGAGGTGCCTGACGTCATTGAGGCGCTGCTCGACACCTACCGGCGCGAGCGCCAAAGTGCCGAGACCTTTATTGCTACGCTGCGCCGGGTTGGCCTGGAACCTTTCAAAAATGCGGCCAATAGCGCACGTCACAGCCAAGTGGCGGAATTTGCCTAAACCGGTATTTACTATGAAATTGATAGCTATAAACGACGCTGCGACAAGGGTTGAGGTCCAAAATGTCTTGCAACTGGCCAACGACGTAGACCCGGCCACGCTGGCCCTGGATGGTGTGGACCGCATTGACCTACAGTTCCCCAAGTTCACCGATGGCCGCGCCTACAGCCAGGCTTTCTTGCTGCGCCGCCGGCTCGGCTTTGAGGGCGAGTTGCGTGCCACGGGTGACGTGCTGATGGACCAGCTGGTTCAGATGCAGCGCAGTGGCTTTGACTCCGCCGTGTTGCGCGCTGACCAGGACGCCGCAGCCGCCGAGGCGCAGTTTTTGCGGTTCGCCAGTTTTTACCAGGGCGACGCCCGCACCATCGCCCCGCTGTTCGCCCGATAAGCGCTGGATAAAGCACCCCTGCTGCCGGTCCGCAATAAGGATCGCAGTCGGTAAGGCCACTGAAACCCAATAAAATAGTGGGTTTCCACCCCTACGTCGATAACCAACATGACCCACACCGTCACCGAAGCCTGTATCAAGTGCAAATACACCGATTGCGTGGACGTCTGCCCGGTGGACTGCTTTCGTGAAGGCCCGAATTTTTTGACCATCGACCCTGATGAGTGCATCGACTGCGCGGTCTGCATTCCGGAGTGCCCGGTCAACGCTATCTACGCCGAAGAAGACGTACCGGCAGACCAGCAACACATGACGGCGCTCAATGCAGAGTTGTCGCGCCTGCCGGGCTGGAAGAGCATCACCAAACGCAAGGCGCCGCTGCCTGATGCCGACGAGTGGAAAAATATCGCCAATAAATTGCCTCTTTTGGTCCGCTGAGCGGGCCGTTCAATCAACATGGATCTTCAAATGAATGCCGAGGCAAGCTCGGTGACCCTGTCTCTGGGCGGCGCAATCGACACTGACGCGGTTATCGTGGGCGCCGGCCCTGTAGGCCTGTTTCAGGTGTTTGAGCTCGGCCTGCTGGAAATCAAGGCTCACGTGATCGACTCGCTGGCCTACCCCGGCGGCCAGTGCGTCGAGCTGTACCCCGACAAGCCCATCTACGACATTCCCGCTGTACCCGTGTGCACCGGCCAAGAACTGACCGACAACCTGCTCAAGCAAATTGCCCCCTTTGGCGCCACCTTCCACTACGGGCAAGAGGTGACCACAGTACAAAAACAGGACGACGGGCGCTTCTTTGTCGAGACCTCCAAAGGCACGCACTTTCTGACCAAAACCATCTTCATTGCCGCAGGTGTGGGCGCGTTTCAGCCGCGCACGCTCAAGGTAGACGGCCTTGAGGCCTTTGAGGGCAGCCAGCTGTTTTACCGCGTCAAGAACCCCGACGACTTTGCCGGCAAAAACCTGGTCATCGTCGGCGGTGGCGACTCGGCCCTTGACTGGGCGCTGGATTTCGTCAAAGAGACCCCGCACAAAGCCGAAAGCGTCATCCTGATCCACCGGCGCGACGGCTTCAAGGCTGCGCCCGCCAATGTGGCCAAAATGAAAGAGCTGTGCGAAGCCTACGAGATGCAATTCATCGTCGGGCAGGTCACCGGCTATGAGGAGCGCGACGGCAAGCTTACGGGCGCCAAGGTCACCGGAGCAGATGGCGTCACCCGCGTGGTGCCACTGGATGTGCTGCTGGTGTTTTTTGGCCTGAGCCCCAAGCTCGGTCCCATCGCCGAATGGGGCCTGGACATCGAGCGCAAACAGCTCAAGGTGGACACCGAGAAATTCTCGACCAGCGTGCCAGGCATCTTTGCAGTGGGCGACATCAACATTTACCCTGGCAAGAAGAAGCTCATATTGAGCGGATTCCATGAATGCGCCCTGGCCGCCTTTGGGGCCATGCCCATCATCTCGCCCGATAAGAAGGTGTTTTTACAGTACACCACCACCAGCCCCAAGCTGCACAAGGTGCTCGGCGTGGAGAGCCCGGTATTTGACTGAGCCTGCGAACCTGGCCGCCAGAAACCGGACCGTTCAGCCAAAAATGACGGTTTCCCTGGCTATAATTGATGGCTGCATTCCTCGATAGCTCAGTCGGTAGAGCGCCGGACTGTTAATCCGTAGGTCCCTGGTTCGAGCCCAGGTCGAGGAGCCAAACAAGCCATACGGCACAAGCAAACCCTGCTATTCAAAAGATAGCAGGGTTTTTTGTTTGTTGCTCATGTAGCCACCATGTAGCCATCGGGGTGAGAACTCAATGGCTGGTCCCAGCCTTGAACATTTCGGCAGCCTTCTCGCATAATGCGCTTATATCTGGAGAAGACCATGTTGCTTACAGCCGTGCTGACTGCCGCCGACGAAGGTGGATTTATCGCCCTGAACCCTGAAACTGGCACTACGACCCAGGGCGAAACCATTGCTGAAGCGGTACAAAATCTGAAAGAGGCTACGAGCCTTTATTTGGAAGAATTTCCATTGAACATACATGCGCATCCCTTAGTGACCACCTTTGAAGTGGCGCATGCCTAAATTCCCTGGGTTGTCGGGAGCACAAATTGTGCGGGCGCTCGAAAGACTTGGCTTTGTGGTGACGCGCCAATCCGGCAGCCACATTGTGATGCGCCGCAATGGTCAAGGCTGCGTTGTCCCAAATCACAAAGAGGTCAAAGTAGGTACAGTCAATGGTGTGCTGCGCCAAGCCGGTGTCAGCGCAGAAGAATTTAATTCGGTGATTTGATCGTTGGTGCTGGCGACCCGAGTGAATGCGCTCTCCCCCGCCTGATTTTTCAATCCGACCTGAGTGAAAACCGAGCAAAAGTCAGTTTGTTAAATAATGCAACAAAATGGCTGATTACGCGGTTTATTCCACGACGGCGTTTAACCCATATAAGTCATTGATTTATATGGGTTTTTCAGCATCCGGGTTTTCTGTTAACCTGTAAGTCTCCGGTTCGAGCCCAGGTCGAGGAGTCAAACAAGCCTTACGGTACAAAGAAACCCTGCTATTCAAAAGATAGCAGGGGTTTTTGCTTTGGAAGCGGGCTAGCACCGGGCTAGCAGGAAAAAGCAGCTTTTGCAGACAGTAATTTTTTGGTCACTTATACCTATGGCACCACAGTTTTTGCGCCATAGCGGCAATAACCGGCCACGTGCTCGGAGCGAAAATACTGACGTTTTAGGCCTCTAGACCCCGTGGTTATTGGGTTTATAGCTATACTTTTAGTAGCAAACAGGCGTAAAGTGCAGCGCGGGCTTGAGGGAGCCCTTGGGGGGCGGACGGGCAACCCGCGCAGTACTGATGCCGCGCAGCGGCGAAGCACAAGGGTGGGCGGGCGCAAACACGTGATAACCGCCCGGTAGGCCGCTGACTGCCACCACTGCGCGTAAGCGCACTGACTAGGGCCAAGGTGCTAGCCGACCCATAGGGCGCACAGGCGAAGGCGCCAGGGCGCGAATGCGACCGGGGAGGCGCTGCCGGCTGACGCGACCGACCCCAGCGAAGGCCACTTTGCATAAGGCCTGTTTTGTGAACCAGATAGGGCGCGCCAGCGATGGTCGTCATGATGGATGACGACGAGTTGAATGTGAAGTTTGCCCCGAATGCTTGACCGTGCGGGGATCAATGCCGGGCCGTTGGTGGCCTTGTCCCTGCTCGACCAGCAGCTGGTGATGGAACTCGATGCGGTTGAGGCCGAGGTCATCACACTCGCCCGCCAGCTTGCGCCTTGCATGACCATCATCGACGAGCGACGCGGGCGGAAAATCGCACAGCAGGTGTATGGGCTACAGGTCAAGGGATCGGCGGGGATCTTGCGTGATTGCCGCCGCGTGCCAGGCTGTGGGTGAGTAGGGGTCACGCCTTTGTTCAGCGCTGCGCAATGACGGTTCTGCGGCATTCAGTATCGAAAAAGGGCCCTCCTGTTGCAAGTGACCACTTGGCACGTGCGTCCAGGCGGACCACTGAACTCGTAACGATGGCAGCACGTGAAACCAAGTCATGCGAATCAGTCCCATGTCAATCTAAGGACTTAAAGCGCTCTGACCGAAGAATGAGCAAGCCAGACATCGCCAACAGAAAAATACCCGCCCATCCAAGCCTATTGGGCACGTCGCCCCACACCACATAGCCTATGAGCAGTGCAAACAGCAAACCGCTGTATCGAAAGGGTGCCACCAAACTCATCTCACCGGAACGCATGGCCACAATGAGCAGGTAATAAGCCATGGAGAGGAACAAGGAGGCGCCCAATAGCAAGGCCAGCGATAGGCTGTCAACAGGCGTCCATGTTTGAGTGAGCGTAATGCCCCCAGCCGCCACGGCTACAGAAACTGCGGTTGACAGCGTAATTAGAAGTGCAGGCACATGAAGGCCAATGCCCCGTGTGAGTGTGTCGCGCGTGGCATGCAACAAGGTCGCCAATACGGCCAGCCAAGCGTAAACATTGAAACCCTCTGAACTGGGTTGAACCACCAGCAACACGCCAGTGAAGCCGAGCAAAATGAGCAAGCCTCGTTGCAACCCAACCTGTTCTTTAAGGAAAACAATGGCAAACACCGTGATGAACAGCGGCGAGGAAAGGTTGATGGCCGTTGCATTGGCCAGGGGCAGGTGAAAGACGGCTGTTAAGTAGGCCAGTGAAGCCGCAGCATCGAGAGAACCCCTTATCCAAAGGCGCGTGTTCAGCATGAGGCGCCAGTTTTTGAGGTGGCCCATGGCCTGCGCCATGATGAGCACCAAGGTGCTGGCCATCAGGCCGCGAATAAAAATGAGTTGAGGGCCAGGCAATGTGGCACTGACTTGTTTAACCAGGGCGTCGTTGGCAATGAACAGCGCCATGGCCAAACTCATGGCCAAAATACCACGCCGGTTGTCAGCGTGCATGCGGGCCTTCCAGTGCGACCACGAGAGGCCTATCAAAACAGTGGTTCAAACTTTGGCGGAGATCACGCATGGCCTGGATTGTCGTTTAGGCTGGCTGAGACGGAACCCGCTACCATGCGGACATGACTGTCCAACTCCAAAAAACCATCCCCGCCAACGCCATCGCCATCACCGTGGTGGACGCCGCACGATTCGTGCAACTCACATCGACCCTGCCGGCCGCAACCCGGCAATGGTTGCAGACCGTCGGGTTTACCGGCGCCCCCGACAGCCATGCCCTGGTACCGGATGCGCAGGGCAAACTGGCCCAGGTGTTCGCAGGCGTGGCCCGGGCGGACCATCCGTTTGCCTTGTCCGCCTTGCCGACGGCCTTGCCGGAGGGGCGTTACCGCCTGGCCGACCAGGGACTGGCGGTGCCCGCCGAGCAGGCCGCCATGTCCTGGGAGCTGGGTGCCTACGAATTCGACCTGTACAAACCACGGCGCCGTGCTGCCGCCCAATTGCTGCTGGCGCCCGGCCCGGACGCCCAGCGCGGCGTCGCGCTGGCAACCGCCATGGCAGCCACGCGGGATCTGGTCAACACGCCGGCCGAACACATGGGGCCGGAAGAACTGGCCGCAGCCGCTCAAATGGTGGCCCAGCAACACGGCGCGAAATTCCGCCAAGTGGTGGGCGACGCGCTGCTCAAGAAGAACTTTCCCGCCATCCACGCGGTCGGACGCGCCAGCACCCGGGCCCCGCGCCTGATCGAGCTGAGCTGGGGCAAGGCCCGGGATCCCCTGGTCTGCCTGGTCGGCAAGGGGGTGTGTTTCGACAGTGGTGGCCTGGACATCAAGGGCGCCGAGGGCATGCGCCAGATGAAAAAAGACATGGGTGGTGCGGCCAACGCGCTGGGGCTCGCCGCACTGGTCATGGCGCTCAAGCTGCCCGTGCGCCTGCAGGTGCTGCTGCCCACGGTAGAGAACGCCATCGCCGGCAACGCCTACCGACCAGGGGATGTATTCAAGACCCGCCAGGGCCTGCACATCGAAATCGGCAACACCGACGCCGAGGGCCGGGTCATTTTGTGTGACGCGCTGGCGTATGCCTGTGAAGGCAAGCCGGCCCTGGTCATTGACCTGGCCACGTTGACAGGCGCGGCACGGGTTGCACTGGGCCCCCAACTGCCGGCCCTGTTCTGTCGCAACATGGCCACCGCGCGCGAGTTGGTCGACCTGGGCCTGCAACTCGATGACCCGCTGTGGCACATGCCGCTGTGGGCGCCGTACCGGGCCGGAATTGAGAGCGCCATCGGCGACATTGTGAACACCGGCCGCAACGCGATGGCCGGTGCCATCAATGCGGCCCTGTTCCTGGAGTATTTCGTGCCCGAGTCCCAAGACTGGCTCCATATCGACCTGTTCGCCTGGAACGACGGCGCGCGTGCCGGTAGGCCGGTGGGAGGCGAGGCGCAGACCATACGCACCTTGCTGGCTTACCTGGAGCAACGCTTCGCGTCCGGCAAACCGGCTTAGCTGGTCTTTGAATGTGGCAAAAGTTCTAGGCAGAGCCCCCCAGTAACAAGGCAGGGAAGGCAGTCCCAAGCCATCTTGTTCGACCAATTTGACGGAAACCGCCTAACGCTATTCCGGCTTCGCCCCAGAGAACCGCACCACCTTGCCCCAACGCTCGATCTCTGTTTGCACAAAGCGAGAGAACTCCTCGGATGAATTGCCCACAGCGGTTGCGCCATCAGTTTCTATTCGGCGGCGCACCTCGGCGCTCTGAACGGCCTGGCGGGCGGCATCGGTCAATCGGCGGCTGAGGGTTGGGTCCATGCGCCCCGGCGCAAACAAGCCAAACCATGCGCTCGACTCGTAACCAGGCAAGACCTCGGCAATGGCCGGCACGTCTGGAAACTGCGGCAGGCGCTGCTTGCTGGTGACCCCCAAGGCCTTGAGCCGACCGGCACGAATATTGGGCAGCGTATTCACCAAGGGCGCAAACATCAAATCAACCTGGCCAGCGATGACATCCTGAACCGCAGGGGCCGTGCCCCGGTACGGAATGTTCACAATGAACAGGCCCGACTGCATCTTGAACAAGTCGCCAGCAAGGTGCAGCGATGAACCAACGCCCCCGATGGCGAAATTGAGTTTTCCAGGTCGGGTTTTGGCGTAGTCGATCAGTTCTTTAACGTCCTTGACCGGTACCGAGGGGTGGGCCACCAGCACCGACGGCTGAGTCGCCACGCAGGTCAGCGCCGTAAAGTCTTTGACCGGATCAAACGGCAAAGTGGGATACAGCGACGCGTTGATCGCGTGGCTGGTAAAACTCATGAGCAGGGTGTTGCCGTCTGGAGGCGCCTTGGCGACCAGATCGGCCGCGAGGTTGCCGCCCGCGCCGGCGCGGTTCTCGACAATCACTTGGCGCCCAAGTAACCGGCCCATCTCAACGCCAACGGCACGGGCCAAGGTATCGGTCGATCCGCCCGGTGAGGCACCCACCAGGATCCGAATAGGCCCAGGTGTGGCGGTCTGTGCCCAGGCGCTGGGAGCGATGCAAGACGCACCGAGCAGCGCTACGCCGTGACTAAGCCACTGGCGGCGGGTCGGGGGGCGTTGGTATTCGTGCTTCATCGTTGCTCCATCAAACGGGTCAGTATGTCAGTTACAGGTGCCACGGTATCACGCTTTAGTCACGCCTTTAAGAGCCGGTTGCGTCTCTGTTTTCACCAGGCTCATCTGACGATGTCACGGGCACCGTGGGAAATTTTTGAAGACTTTGACGCAGGTCGTCCAAAAACGCTCGGCAGGCCGACGACAGGGATCGCCCCTTTTTAGTGACGATGGACACATCCCGCGACACGTTGGGATGATTCAAAGGCTTGATCACCAATTCGCGGTACGGCGAGCACAGCGCATAGGCCGAGGGCATGATGCTCGGCCCCAACCCGCTGACCGACATCCAGAGCCCGGTGGACAAAAACGAGATCTCATTAACGACCTGCAACGACACCCCGGCCTTCGCTGCAGCCACGTCGACCAGTTGGCGAACACCGTAGCCAGGCCGCCCAGCGATGACGGGGTGGCCGTCCAGGTCACGCCAACACAGATCTTTGACGTGGGCCAAGGGGTGGTCCGGTGCGCACACCAGGCAAAGGCTGTCGCGCATCAGGGTTTGCAGTTCCAGTTCGCCCCCCGAGCGCTCGGGCGTGCCAATGCCAAAGTCCACATGTTCGCCCAAGATGCGCGATGAAAACTGCTCGGGTGCGCAGTCGTCTACCACCACCTGCACATCCGGGTACTTGGCGCCGAAACGACGGATGGCATTGGGCAGCAGCATACCGGCCAGCGTGGGCGTGATCGCGAGGCACACCCGGCCACTGCGCAATCCACTCAGATCGCCGAAGGTGGCGCCAAGGGAGTCCACGTCACGCAGGATGCGCTCGGCCACCGCCACCATGTCATTGGCGGCCTGGGTGGGCTGCAATGATCGGGTCGTGCGGTCGAACAGACGGGTCTGCAAGCCGTCTTCAAGCTGGCGGATCAAAACGCTGATCGCCGACTGCGTCACAAACAACTGGCCGGCCGCCGCGCTCAGTTTGCGCAGCCGGTACACCGCCAGAAAGGCGCGTAGTTGCCGCAGCGTGGGAGAGAACCCATGGGTAGACATATTCATTCTAAAAAATCATAACTTATTCATAATTAATTGATTTACAAAATAATCTGCATCCTCTCCAATGCACAACACACCCATCGGAGACACGCCCTTGACGAACGCAGCTCGCCCCTACAAACGCATTGCGACCGAAGAAGGTTGGGCCACGCCGGAAATGATGCAGATGTATCTCAAGATATTGGAGACGCGCTCTATCAATGATCCGGGGTTTTACAGCTTGTGGGGGTTTTTCGGACAAAGCCAATCGCCACGGGCGCAGGATTTGTTCAATCGCATTCAGGACATGGGCGCACGGCGCCTGGGCGATATGGACGCCACCGGTATCGACATGCAGTTGCTGCTGCTCACAAGCCCCGGCGTGCAGGTGTTTGACGCTGCCACGGCGACCGCGCTGGCGACCTCCACCAATGACCAGTTGGCCGACACCATCCGCCAACACCCAACGCGGTTTGCCGGGTTGGCAGCCGTGGCGCCGCAGGTGCCCCATGCGGCCGCCAGGGAGTTAGAACGCGCCGTACAGCACTTGGGACTCAAGGGCGCGGTGATCAATTCGCACACCCAGGGTGAATACCTTGATGATGAGAAGTTTTGGGATATTTTTGCCGCTGCAGAAGCACTCGACGTGCCGGTCTACATCCACCCCAACACGCCGTCCCCCCAAATGGTTCAGCCCTTTCTGTCGCGCTGCCTGGACGCGGCCATCTACGGCTTTCAGGCCGAGACCGGCTTGCACGCTTTGCGCTTGATCGTCAGCGGCGTGTTTGATCGCTTCCCCAACCTGAAAATTGTGTTGGGCCACCTGGGAGAAGGTCTGCCCTTCTGGTTGTACCGCATTGACTTTATGCACGCAGGTATCGTGCGTGCCAACCGCAGCGAGGGTGTCAAGCCTTTGAAGAAAAAGCCCAGCGAGTACTTGCGGGAAAACTTCTACTACACCACCAGTGGGATGCCCTGGGAGCCGTCGGTCACCTTCGTGCAACAGCAAATGGGTTACGACCGCGTGATGTATGCCATGGACTATCCTTACCAGTACGTGGCCGAAGAAGTGACGGCCATGGACGCTTTGCCCCTGAGCGATGCGCAGAAGAAAATGTTTTTCCAGTCCAATGCCGAGCGCATATTCAAGCTGTAACCACTGAGACCAACACACCATGAAATTCACACGCAGCCAATTTATCATCAGTGTCATTGCGCTAGCCAGCGCCGCTGCCGGCAGCGCGGCTTGGGCGCAGACAGCCGCCTGGCCGACCAAACCGGTCAGACTGGTCGTCACCTTCCCGGCGGGAGGCAGCAGTGATGCCGCAGCCCGCATCGTGGCTCCCAAGCTGGCTGAACGCCTGGGACAGCCCGTCGTCGTAGACAACAAACCTGGCGCCGGTGGCGGTTTGGGACTAGACCTTGTGGCCAAATCCCCTGCCGATGGCTACACCATCGTATTGGCGTCCGCCGGGGGGCTCACGGCGAACCCCTCGCTTTACCCCAATCTGGCCTACAACCCCAGCCGCGACTTTGCGCCCGTCACGCTGTTCGGCACCAGCCCGTTTGTGCTGGTGGCCAATCCATCGTTGCCAGCTAATACGGCGAAAGAGGTCGTGGCACTGGCCAAGGCCCAGGCTGGCAAGCTCAGTTTTGCCTCAGGCGGCAATGGCACAGCCATGCACCTGGCAGGTGAACTGCTCAAATCTATGACTGACAGCGACATCCTGCACGTACCCTATCGTGGCAGCGCACCAGCGGTCGTCGCGGTGATGGCCGGCGACACATCTTTGGCCATTGCGGACATTGCGTCGATCCAGCCACTGCTCAAGTCTGGCCGCTTTAAAGTGATTGGTGTGATGGGTAAAGATCGGTCGGCCCTCGCGCCCGACATGCCCACACTGGCCGAAAGTGGCGTTCCGGGCTATGACGCCGTCGGATGGTTCGGCATACTGGCGCCAGCGGGCACGCCGGCAGCGGTGTTGACCCGGCTGAACGCCGAGATCACCGCTGTGCTGCGCTTACCAGAAATCCGTGAGCGTTTTGCCGCCGCCGCGTTGGAGCCCCTGCCTTCCACACCCGATTTCATGGCGCAGTTGATGCGCACCGAAGCCATCAAATGGGCCAAGGTCATCAAAGATTCGGGCGCCAAATTGGACTGAGAGCGACTGATAGCCCAAAAGGCGCTGCCGAAATCGGCCCAGGGGAACAGCCCTGTTTTGACCTTGATGCCCTGCTCGTTAAAGCTGCTGAGTACAAGGCGACCTATCCGCTGTCAATTGCAGGCGCCTGGATCGCCACGTGAGCATTAGACCAAGGCGCCGTCCTGCTGCACAAAGGCCCGGAGTTTTAAGCCGTGCCCGTAACGCAGTAGTTGCCACCGCTCAAGGTCAGGCAGACGCGATAGAGCGGCGCTCAACTGAACTCAGTACTCGTTCGCGAAATCCGATCATGTCTTCAATATAGAACCGCTATTCGCGATAGGCAAAGCCGCCGCTAGACATAAAGAGCATCGCGTTCAACATGGGGACGAAGCTCTTTGCGAAGTGCCTTGTCAGTGACCAGATCAACGGGGCATTTCAAGACATCTTCAAGATAAAAACGGGCACCAAAATACTGTCTTGATGTGGGCGCAGACTTGAACGAGACCAAGATATCCACGTCGCTGTTCTCACCTGCCTCACCACGCGCGGTAGAGCCAAACAGTGCCTAACCATCAACCCCGAATTGGCACTGAAGCTGAGCTTTATGCTGAGTAAGCAGGGTCAAGGCGGTTTCGCGGTTCATCCCTAAAGTCGAATAGAAAGCCGCAACGCCATGTGCGGGCACATCGTGGGGCAACCCGTACAGGCCGGACGAACCTACTTTCGCGCCGGCGGGCAAATCCATACACGACCCATGCGCCACCTCCGCCGCCATGCCAATGCCGCCGCCCAGAATCTTGCCGTGGCCATGGGCTTCGGGTGAGTCGTCAAACAGCAGCTTGGTGACGCCCTCATCCCGGCCGTTGGCGATGGCGCGGCCACACGCCGCCCAGGGGAATAGGCCTTTTTTAACCTTGATGCCCTGCGCCTTTGCCTGGTCTTCAGTCAGGCCGACCCAGGGCACTTCGGGGTCGGTGTGGGCAATCAGCTCTTTAACTTCCTCGACCAGTACCTTGGGTTGCATCGCCACCAAGGTAAGCGCGATGAAGTCCTCGGAGATGTCGAAGGCGCCCATCAGTTCACCTCGAAATAAACAACATATTTGTTATTTTTCCCGTTGTAAAAAACAACATTTTTGTTTATTATCCAATGCATGAACTCGAAGCAAATGAAGAAATGGCTGGAGCAACAAGGCGCGTCATTTCAGCCCGGCAAGGGTTCGCACTTGAAAGTGTTTCTGAACGGCAAGCAGAGCACCCTGCCCATGCACGGCACCGCCGAACTTGGCAAAGGGCTGGAAACCGCCATCAAGCGCCAACTTGGATTGAAGTAAGGAAAGACTATGTTTGATTACCCCGTAACCCTGACGCCCGATGGCGACACCCTGCTGGTGACTTTTGCCGACGTACCCGAGGCCATCACCTTCGGTGCCGATGAGGACGAGGCTTTGTTGCAAGCTGTCGATGCCCTGGAGACCGGACTTTCCTTCTATGTGGAGTCTCGCAAACCACTGCCTGTGCCCAGCAAACCCAAACGCGGCCAAAAGACAGTGCGCCCAGGTGCGCTGGAAGGCGCCAAACTGGGCTTGTACCAGGCCATGACAGAGCAAGGCATCCGAAAAGCCGAACTGGCCCGACGCCTGGGCTGGCATGTTCCGCAAGTAGATCGACTGTTTGACCTGCGACACGCCAGCAAACTCGACCAGATCGAGACGGCCGCACGCTCTCTTGGGCGCACGGTTGAGGTGCGGGTGACATAGGCGCAACGGGTTACGGACTTCGCGTATGGCTAAGCCAGTACGAACCGTTGCCAGTTCGTGCTTTGTTTGGAGTAGCTTGAAGACCAGATTACTGCAAATCCGTGCAGCTGCCATGCGCCACCTCCGCCGCCATGCCAATGCTCTCCCCCAGCGTCGGATGCGGGTGAATCGTCTTGCCAATATCCACCTCGTCCGCCCCCATCTCGATCGCCAGGGCAATCTCGCCGATCATGTCGCCGGCGTGGGTGCCGACCATGCCGCCGCCCAGGATCTTGCCGTGGCCATGGGCTTCGGGTGAGTCGTCACTTCGGCCGCCACATGCGCCTCGTGCACGGCCTTGTGCGCCAGCATGGGCTGACTCACGATGTCGCCGATGGCAAAGATGTGCGGCACGTTGGTACGCATCTGAATGTCGACACGCTATGATGACCGCACCCCTCCATTTCACCCTGTAGACGTGTCCAACCTGGCAGAACAAATTCGCGAAGCACTGTCCATGTTTGTACGCAGCGGCACGGAGCCTGCGTTGATCGGTGGTTTGGCGGTGGTTGCACACCAGGTCGTGCGCGCCACCAAGGATGTGGATTTTCTGGTGGAGGCCGAAGCTGCCGATAAGGTACATGCCGCGCTACTAGATTTGGGCTACGAGTGCCTATACCGCAGTGAAGACGCCGCCAACTATGTGCGAGCGGCGGAAGGGCTGGATTTGCTTTATGCGCACCGTCCCCTTGCGCGCCGCCTGCTGGCGCGGGCATCGGAGCGCGAGACCCCCATGGGCCGCATGCGCATCATCAGCGTTGAAGGGCTTATCGGCTTCAAGCTGCAAGGCTTCGTGAACGACGCAACGCGCACGCGTGACTTGGACGACATTCGCTCCCTATTCAAAATTCACCTTACTTCGCTCAACATGGATGAGGTGCGTGAGTACTTTGCCCTGTTCAACAAACCAGACCTCCTCAATGAACTACTCGGATAACGACGAATCAAATTCAGAATCGGCGATAGACCGTGCCGATGCAGGTGTGGTGCTTGCACGCGAAGCCGGTGTGCCTTTTCACCTGCCACTGGGCAAGGCTTCTGGGGTTGACCCCTTCACCGAATGGTTGAGCCTTATGGAGGTCGTGCAAATGCTTTGCCTCGAGTGGCCCGTTCGCGACAAGCCGATGCAGGGCAACCTTTGGCGAATTTAGAATAAAAAAGCCGCGTAGCCCTCGTGGAAGCTGTGCGGCCAGCTACTGGATCAGTAGCAATTTCAGAACACTACTTCTTGGCAGGCGGCAAATCCGTACAGCTGCCATGCGCCACCTCGGCCGCCATGCCAATCGATTCCCCAAGTGTGGGATGCGGGTGAATTGTCTTGCCAATATCCACCGCGTCCGCCCCCATCTCGATCGCCAGGGCAATCTCGCCGATCATGTCGCCGGCGTGGGTGCCGACCATGCCGCCGCCCAGGATCTTGCCGTGGCCGTGGGCTTCGGGTGAGTCGTCAAACAGCAGCTTGGTGACGCCCTCATCCCGGCCGTTGGCGATGGCGCGGCCAGACGCCGCCCAGGGGAATAGGCCTTTTTTAACCTTGATGCCTTGTGCCTTGGCCTGGTCTTCAGTCAGGCCGACCCAGGCCACTTCGGGGTCGGTGTAAGCCACGCTGGGGATAACGCGGGCGTTGAAAGCGGCGCTGGCAAGCTCTTTGTTGCCCTGAAGTTCCCCGGCAATCACCTCAGCCGCCACGTGCGCCTCGTGCACGGCCTTATGCGCCAGCATGGGCTGGCCGACGATGTCGCCGATGGCGAAGATGTGCGGCACATTGGTGCGCATCTGGATGTCGACCGGGATGAAGCCACGGTCGGTCACGGCCACGCCGGCCTTGTCGGCGGCGATCTTTTTGCCGTTGGGTGAGCGACCCACCGCTTCCAGCACCAGGTCATAGAGCTGCGGCTCAGGGGCTTTGCCGCCCTCCTCCGCTGCGGCAAATGTCACCTCAATGCCTTCTGGCAAGGCGCGGGCGCCCACTGTTTTGGTCTTGAGCATGATGTTGTCAAAGCGCTTGGCGTTCATCTTCTGCCAGATCTTGACCAGGTCGCGGTCGGCGCCCTGCATCAGGCCGTCCATCATTTCCACCACGTCCAGGCGCGCGCCCAGGGTGCTGTAGACCGTTCCCATTTCCAGGCCGATGATGCCGCCGCCCAGAATCAGCATGCGTTTGGGCACTTCTTTGAGCGCCAGAGCGCCGGTGCTGTCCACCACGCGTGGGTCCTTATCGAGCCCATCCTTCTGCATGAAGGGCAGGCGCACCGCCTGGCTGCCCGCGGCGATGATGGCATTCTTGAACGCGATGACTTTTTTAGCGCCGGTTTTCTCCTGCGCGCTGCCGCTGGTTTCTTCCACCTCAAGGTGGTTGGCGCCAATAAAGTGGCCGTAACCCCGCACCGTGGTCACCTTGCGCACCTTGGCCATCGCGGCCAGGCCACCGGTCAGCTTGCCGATGACCTTGTCCTTGTGGCCGCGCAGTTTGTCGATGTTGACCACCGGTGCGCCAAAGTCCACACCCAAGTCGGCCATGTGGCTCACCTCGTCCATCACGGCGGCCACGTGCAGCAGCGCTTTGGACGGGATGCAACCCACGTTCAGGCACACGCCGCCCAGGCTGGCGTAGCGCTCCACCAGAATCACTTTCAGGCCCAGATCAGCAGCGCGGAAGGCGGCGCTGTAGCCGCCGGGGCCGGCGCCCAGCACCAGCAGGTCGCAATCTAGGTCAGCCACACCGGCAAAGCTGGCGGCAGCGCGTGCAGGTGCAGCAGCAGGCGTCGCTACGCTTTGTGTAGCAGGAGAGTCAATAACCACGGGGGCTAAGGCCTGATTTGACCCTAAAGTTTGGCTGACTGCCGGCCCAGCTGTGGCGCCAGCAGCCTCCAGCATCAGTACCAGCGAGCCTTGCTTGACCTTGTCGCCCAGTTTGACCTTGAGCTCTTTCACCACGCCGCCCTGGCTGGCCGGGATTTCCATAGAGGCCTTGTCGCTCTCTACGGTGATCAGGCTTTGCTCGGGCTTGATGGTGTCGCCGACTTTGACCATCAGTTCGATGACGGTAACTTCGGCGAAATCGCCGATGTCGGGGACTTTGATTTCTACGGTTGCCATGGATAGGGGCCTCGGGTTAGAGCAGAACCCGGCGGAAATCGCCCAAGATCTGGCCCAAATAGACGTTAAAGCGCGCGGCGGCAGCGCCATCGATCACGCGGTGGTCCCAGGTGAGCGACAGCGGCAGCATCAGGCGCGGCTGGAAGGCCTTGCCGTCCCAGACTGGCGCCATGCTGCTTTTGCACACACCCAAAATCGCCACCTCGGGGGCATTGATGATGGGCGTGAAATAGCGCCCGCCAATGCCGCCTAAGCTGGAGATGGTGAAGCTGGCACCTGACATTTCGGCCGGGCTGAGCTTGCCATCGCGGGCTTTTTTGGCCAGCTCGCCCATCTCCTGGCTGATCTGGAAGATGCCCTTTTTGTCGGCATCCTTGATCACCGGCACCATCAGGCCGTTGGGCGTATCAGCCGCGAAACCGATGTGGTAGTACTGCTTGTAGATCAGGGCATCGCCGTCCAGGCTGCTGTTGAACTCGGGGTATTTTTTGAGCGCGGCCACACAGGCCTTGATCAGGAAGGCCAGCATGGTGACCTTAACGCCGGATTTCTCGTTCTCTTTATTGGTGGCGACGCGGAAGGCCTCCAGGTCGGTGATGTCAGCATCATCATGGTTGGTCACGGCCGGGATCATCACGGCGTTACGTAGCAGATTGGCGCCGCTGATCTTCTTGATGCGGCTCATCTCTTTGCGCTCGACGGGGCCGAACTTGGCAAAGTCAACCTTGGGCCAGGGGATCAGGCCCAGGCCGGCACCGTCGTTGGCAGCGACGGCAGCAGCCGGCTTAACCTGCGCAGCGATGGCCGCCGTTTGCACCGTGCCGGCCATGACCGAGCGGGTGAAGGCCTGCACATCGACCTCGGTAATGCGGCCTTTGGGACCACTGCCTTTCATTTCGGCCAGCGGCACACCCAGCTCGCGCGCAAACTTGCGCACCGAGGGCGAGGCGTGCGGCAGGCCCAGCGGCGCGCCGCCGGGGGTGTGGGCCGGGCTTGCCACGGTGGTGGTTGGCGCCGCCGGTGCAGCCAGCGCGGGTATGGCGGCAGCGACTGGGGCTGACGCCACCGCCACCACCGCCACCACCGGCGCAGCAACGGCCGTCGCGGCCGGAGCCACACCTTCCAAAATCGCCAGCAGGTCACCAATGTTGACCTTGTCGCTAACCTTCACCTTAAGCTCTTTCAGCACGCCAGCAGCAGCCGACGGTATCTCCATGGCCGCCTTGTCGGATTCGACGGTGATCAGGCTTTGCTCCAGCCGGATGGCGTCGCCGGTGTTGACCAGCACCTCAATCACCGTGACGTTCTTGAAGTCGCCAATATCAGGCACTCGCACTTCCACTGGGCCCATTGACACTGTGGCCACTGCCGCCGACGCTGGCGCAGCCAGTGCTACAGAAAAAGGAGCTGAATCGCTAGCAATGACGGGGGCTAGAGCCTGTTTTGGTTCCAAAGACGCTGAGGCCACTCGGGCCGCTGCGGCGGCTGATAAGCCGGCTACATCCAGCATCAGCACCAGCGAGCCTTCTTTCACCTTGTCGCCAAGCTGCACCTTGAGCTCTTGCACCACGCCGGCATGGCTGGAGGGTATTTCCATCGAAGCCTTGTCAGACTCCACGGTGATCAGGCTTTGCTCGGCCCGCACGGTGTCGCCGGGTTTGACCATGAGCTCGATCACAGTCACTTCGGCGAAGTCGCCGATATCGGGTACTTTGATTTCGATGACAGACACGTCAGTCTCCTTTTTTTCTTGCGGCCAGCTCAGGCGTACAGCGGGTTGATCTTGTCGGCCTGGATGCCGTACTTGGCAATGGCCTCGGCCACCTTGGAGACCGGCACTGAGCCCTCTTCGCTCAGGGCCTTGAGCGCTGCAACCACGATGTAGTGGCGGTTCACCTCGAAGTGCTCGCGCAGTTTGCTTCTGAAGTCGCTGCGGCCAAAGCCGTCGGTGCCCAGTACCTTGTAGGTGCGGCCAGAACCATCACTGTTTTTCGGGATGAAAGGCCGAATCTGCTCGGCATAGGCCTTCATGTAGTCGGTCGAAGCCACCACCGGGCCGGTGTGCTTCTCCAGTTGCTGGCCAACGAAAGACACCCGCGGCGTCTCCAGCGGGTGCAGCAGGTTGAAGCGCTCGGCGTCCTGTCCGTCTCGGGTGAGCTCGTTGAAGCTGGGGCAACTCCAGACGTTGGCGTCCACGCCCCAATCGGCATCCAGCAACGCCTGCGCGGCGATCGATTCACGCAGGATGCTGCCCGAGCCCAGCAGTTGCACGCGCGGGGTGAGTGTTTGCCCGACGGACCGCTCCAAGGGCAAATGCACCCCCTCAGGGGGCAGCGCATCACGCGCAGCGGACAGCGTGGGGGCTAGTTCCTTGCCCTCTTTGCACAGGTACATGCCTTTGATGATCTGCGCCTCGGTGCCGACGGTCAGGCCAGGCATGGCGTAGTTCTCGTTCAGCAGGGTCAGGTAATAGAAGACGTTGTCCTGTTTCTCGACCATGCGCTTCAAACCGTGGTGCAGGATCACGCCCACCTCATGGGCAAAGGTTGGGTCATAGCTGACGCAGTTGGGAATGGTGCCGGCCATGATGTGGCTATGGCCATCCTCGTGTTGCAGGCCCTCGCCGTTGAGCGTGGTCCGACCCGAAGTGCCGCCTAGCAAAAAGCCGCGCGCCTGCATGTCGCCAGCGGCCCAAGCCAAATCGCCCACGCGCTGAAAGCCGAACATCGAGTAGTACACATAAAACGGCACCATGATGCGGTTGCTGGTTGAATAGCTGGTGGCCGCTGCGATCCAGCTGCTCATGCCACCGGCCTCGTTGATGCCCTCTTGCAGGATCTGCCCGGCCTTGTCTTCCTTGTAGTACATCACCTGGTCTTTGTCGACCGGGGTGTACTGCTGGCCGGCCGGGTTGTAAATGCCGATCTGGCGGAACAGACCTTCCATGCCAAAAGTGCGTGCCTCATCAACCAGAATCGGCACCACGCGCGGACCCAGGGCCTGGTCGCGCAGCAGCGTTGTCAAAAAGCGCACATAGGCCTGAGTGGTGGAGATTTCGCGGCCTTCCGGCGTAGCCTCAATCACCGACTTGAATACCTCTAGTGAGGGCACAGTGAACTGCTCGTCCGCCTTTACCCGGCGGTGCGGCAGGTAACCGCCCAAGGCCTGACGCCGCTCGTGCAGGTACTTCATCTCAGGCGTGTCATCGGCCGGTTTATAAAACGGAATATCGGCAATCTGGCTGTCGGGCACCGGGATGTTGAAGCGGTCGCGGAAGATCTTGATGTCTTCGTCGGTCAGCTTCTTGGTCTGGTGCACATTGTTTTTACCCTCGCCGCTCTTGCCCATGCCAAAGCCCTTGACGGTCTTGATCAGCAGCACGGTAGGTTGCCCCTTGTGCTTCACAGCGGCGGCATAGGCGGCGTAAACCTTTTGCGGATCATGACCGCCACGGCGCAACGCAAAAATGTCGTCGTCGCTCATGCGGGCCACCATCTCCAGCGTCTTGGGGTCTCGGCCGAAGAAGTGTTTGCGCACAAAAGCACCGTCATTGGCCTTGAAGGCTTGGTAGTCGCCGTCCAGCGTGTCCATCATCAGCTTGCGCAAAGCGCCATCTTTGTCCCGCGCCAGCAGTGGGTCCCAGTCGCTGCCCCAAAGTAGCTTGATCACGTTCCAGCCAGACCCGCGGAACTCGCCTTCAAGCTCCTGGATGATCTTGCCATTGCCGCGCACCGGGCCGTCTAGCCGCTGCAAATTGCAGTTCACGACAAAAATGAGGTTATCGAGGTTTTCTCGGGCGGCCAGGCCAATGGCGCCGAGCGACTCCACCTCATCCATCTCGCCATCGCCGCAGAACACCCAGACCTTGCGGTTCTCGGTGTTGGCTATGCCGCGGGCGTGCAGATACTTTAGAAAGCGGGCTTGGTAGATCGACATCAGCGGCCCAAGACCCATGGAAACGGTGGGGAACTGCCAGAACTCGGGCATCAGCTTGGGATGCGGGTAGCTGGACAGGCCCTTGCCACCCACCTCCTGGCGAAAATTGAGCAGTTGCTCCTCGCTCAGGCGGCCCTCCAGATAGGCTCGGGCGTACACACCGGGCGACACGTGCCCTTGTATATAGAGGCAGTCGCCACCGTGTTCTTTGCCAGGTACGGCGCTTTCAGCGTGCCAAAAGTGGTTGAAGCCGGCGCCAAACATATGAGCCAGCGAGGCAAAGGAGCCAATGTGACCGCCCAGGTCGCCCCCGTCGACTGGGTGGTGCCGGTTTGCCTTGACCACCATGGCCATGGCGTTCCAGCGCATGTAAGCGCGCAGGCGCTCCTCAATTTCAATATTGCCGGGGCAACGCTCTTCCTGGTCGGTCTCAATGGTGTTGACATAGCCGGTGTTGGCGGAGAACGGCATGTCGATGCTGTTTTGCCGGGCATGCTCCAGCAGTTGCTCCAGCAAAAAGTGCGCCCGCTCCGGGCCCTCCGTCTCGATCACAGCGGACAGAGCGTCCATCCATTCACGGGTTTCCTGGCGATCGGCGTCATTGGCCGTGCCGCTAAAAGGCTGATCGGGTGCTGCGGACATGTCTATCTCCTGTGGCTGGTCGCCAACTTTATTACGTTGTTGAAATTTTCCCATAATTTTCTAATTTTTTCAAATAATGCCGTCTTAATTCATATCGTGAAATTAATACAGCTGCGATGGCTTGGGCCTTCGGCCAAACGGTGACCAACTGGCAGTCAGCTCACCTACACTTCATCCATGCCCCTCCCGAAGCAGCTAAAAGCGTTCAGCCCTGGTAAGAAAAAACCACTGGCCAAACTGCGGGCGTGGTGGTGGCGCCTGACACCTCAACGGCAGGACCGCTTTGCCGTACTGGCGCCCTTGGCGGCCGTGCTGCTGTTCCTAGCAGCCATCATCGTGGCTTTTGCCTACCTGCGACTCGAAGAAATCGACCGCGAGCAAGAAGCCGTTCGGCGTGATGTCGAATACACCCAACAACGCCTGCGACTGCGCTTGCTTGAGCGACAGGAGCAATTGATGCAGTTGGCGAGGGAGATGTCCAACCGGGAACTGAACACAGACGATTTCCAGGCGCGGGCTGAAGCCATGATCGGCCAACACCCAGAATTGCAAGGTCTGAGCTGGATCGACGAGCGCCGACGCATCAAAGCCAGTGCCGGCACCGCGAGCATGACCGCGGTCCAACTGCGCACAATCGCCAGCACGATCAAGACCGGCGAAAGCGACAACACGCGGACCCCGACACGCGATCTGCAGCAACCGATCTACACCCAGCGCAGTGAATCGCCGGACGACCCAGCCCTGTTGCAATTGCATGTGCCCTTGAGCGATCGAGCCCGCTTTTTGGGTGTCTTGTTGGCCGAGTACTCGGTTGATGGCCTGTTTCGCTATGGTGTCCCGTCAGAGGTGTCAGCGCGCTATGCCATTTCATTTCACGATGCCAAGGGCACACTGCTTGCAGGCACCAAAATCCCCCCACGTGGCCCAGCCACAGGCTTGCTGCCGTGGATCAGGCAAACCAACGCCTATGAAGTGCCTGTGTCCCCTGTGGGCAATGGTCTGCTGATCAGAGGCCAGGCTTACCGCACCTCGCTGGGCGTCATCGGCAGCGGCCTGTTCTGGCTGGTGACAGCACTCAGCGCCATCACAGCCTGGATGCTGATTGCCAACTGGCGCCACACCCGCCGACGGTTACAGGCACAGCAGGCTCTGGTGTCCGAGACCAGCTTTCGCCGCGCCATGGAGAACTCCATGCTAACGGGCATGCGCGCGCTCGACCTCCAAGGCCGCATCACCTACGTCAACGCCGCTTTTTGCCAAATGACTGGCTGGAGCGAGTCTGACCTGGTCGGGCGAACCGCGCCGTTTCCCTATTGGCCTGACAACGACACGGCCAACCTAACAGCCCGGCTCGAAGAAGAACTGTCCGGAAAGACCACCCCTGGCGGCATTCAAATGCGTGTCAAGCGACGAGACAGCACACTTTTTGATGCTCGGCTCTATGTGTCGCCCCTGATTGACGCCAAAGGTACCCAGACTGGCTGGATGACCTCCATGACCGACATCACTGAACCTAACCGGATCCGTGAGCAGTTGTCAGCCTCCCACGAGCGCTTCACCACTGTGCTTGAAGCATTAGATGCGTCCATCTCGGTCGCCCCACTGGGCAGTGATGAACTGTTGTTTGCCAACAAGCTCTACCGCCTTTGGTTTGGCACGCCAGCGGGCGGCCACCTGCGACTGGTGGCTCAAGCGGGCGTAGCGCCCAGCCCACCCAATGACGAAGTTCAGGACGATGTGGATGCCTTTGCCGGCCTCCCCACCAACCTGCTGCCCGACTCTGACGCAGAAAGCGCCGAGATTTACATCGAGACGCTCGGCAGGTGGCTCGAGGTTCGCACCCGCTACCTCAGTTGGGTCGACGGCCGGCTGGCCCAGATGGTGATCGCAACCGACATCACGGCGCGCCGCATGGCCGAAGAACAAGCCGCTGCCCAGACCGAGCGGGCCCAAAACGCCAGTCGCCTGATCACCATGGGGGAGATGGCCTCCAGCGTGGCACATGAGCTCAATCAACCGCTGACTGCCATCAATAATTATTGCAACGGCATGCTGTCGCGCATCAGAGCCCAACAAATCACCGAGCAAGACCTGCTTGGGGCGCTCGAAAAAACCGCCAAGCAAGCCCAGCGTGCCGGTCAGATCATCCAGCGCATCCGTTCCTTTGTGAAGCGCAGCGAACCCAACCGCACCCTCTCCGAGGTGGCGGTGATGGTGGATGAGGCGCTGGAGTTGGCTGAAATCGAGCTGCGTCGGCGCAACGTCCGGCTAACCCACGATGTCGCGCCGCGCCTGCCTCAGCTGATGGTGGACCCGATCCTGATCGAGCAGGTGCTGCTGAACCTGTTGAAAAACGCGGCCGAATCGGTTGATGCGGCGCAACGACCGTCGGCGCAGCGCAGCGTCAAACTGCGTGTCACGCAGCAATGCGTCAATGATCGCGACGTGATTGAGTTCAGCGTCACCGACAGCGGCCGTGGCCTCACGGCTGAAGTCTCAGCCCGGCTGTACGAAGCGTTTTACTCCACCAAGGCTGACGGCATGGGCATTGGCCTGAGCCTGTGCCGCTCGATCGTCGAGTCGCACCTGGGCCGAATGAAAGCCGAGAACCTCTACAATGGCTCGGAAGCGAGTGGCTGTGTTTTCTCATTCTGGCTGCCGTGCATTCAAGCCGAGACGACATCAAGTATCGAACCCCAACTGACCGCGAAAGACGCGCACTGACACCATGAGCTTGATCCCCAAAAAAGGCACTGTCTACGTGGTCGACGACGACGAGGCGGTGCGAGACTCCCTTCAATGGCTACTTGAAGGCAAGGACTACAGGGTCCGTTGTTTCGAATCAGCTGAATCATTTCTCAGCCGTTACGACGCGCGTGAAGTGGCTTGCCTGATCGCAGACATTCGCATGGGCGGGATGACTGGGCTGGAGTTGCAAAGCCGGCTGATTGAAGTCGGCTCGCCGCTTCCCATCGTCTTCATTACCGGTCACGGCGATGTGCCCATGGCGGTGGATTCCATGAAAAAAGGCGCGATGGATTTCATCCAGAAGCCGTTCAAGGAAGACCAGCTCGTCTCCCTGGTCGAGCGCATGCTGGACCAGGCCAAAGACTCATTCGCTGAATTTCAAAGTGCTGCCAGCCGTGATGCCTTGATGGCTCGCTTGACGCTGCGTGAAGCGCAGGTGCTGGAGCGTATCGTCGCCGGCCGGTTGAACAAGCAGATTGCCGATGACCTCGGCATCAGCATCAAAACGGTAGAGGCGCATCGCGCCAACATCATGGAAAAACTCAACGCCAACACCGTTGCCGACCTGCTCAAGATCGCGCTGGGGCAAAACGGCGGCAAAGCCTGAGCCATGTCTGCAGCCGCTCAACTTATTGATGGCGTGGCGCTGTCCCGCCAGTTGCGCAGCGAAGTAGCCACCCGAGCCTCAGCCCTCAAAGCAAAAGGTGTCACGCCTGGCCTGGCCGTGGTGCTGGTCGGCGAGAACTCGGCCTCCCAGGTGTACGTGCGCAACAAGGTCAAGGCCTGCCAGGAAAGCGGCCTGCACTCGGTGCTAGAGCAGTACCCGGCCACCACATCTGAGGACGCCCTGCTCGCACGCATCGACGCGCTCAACCGCGATCCCGCCATTCACGGCATCCTGGTGCAGTTGCCGCTGCCGGCCCACATTGACGCGCAAAAGGTGATCGAGGCCATCTCGCCGGCCAAGGACGTTGACGGCTTCCATGTCAGCAGTGCTGGCGCTTTGATGGTGGGGCAAGCCGGTTTCTGGCCCTGTACACCCTACGGCTGCATGAAGATGCTGGACAGCATCGGCTATGAGCTCAAAGGCAAACACGCGGTGGTGATCGGGCGCAGCAACATCGTCGGCAAACCGATGGCACTGATGTTGCTGCAAAAAAACGCCACCGTCACCATCTGTCACAGCGCCACAGCTGACCTCAAAGCCATGACGCTGCAGGCTGATGTGATCGTGGCTGCGGTGGGCAAACTCAATATCCTGACGGCCGACATGGTCAAGCCAGGCGCGGTCGTGATCGACGTTGGTATGAACCGCAACGCTCAGGGCAAGCTGTGCGGCGACGTCGATTTTGACGGCGTCAGTCAGGTGGCCAGTCACATCACGCCAGTCCCCGGTGGCGTAGGCCCGATGACCATCACCATGCTGTTGGTCAACACCTTGGAAGCCGCCGAAAAAGTAGCCCTTGTCAACTGACATCACCCGTCCATGAACCCATTACTTCAGTTCAACGCGTTCCCTCTTTTCGACCAGATTCGTCCCGAGCATGTCGCACCAGCCATGGATGAGCTATTGGAAGCTGCCGAAGCTGCCCTGAACACTGTCACACAGCCGGACTTTGTGCCCCAGTGGGAAGCGATTGCGCGCGTACTGGACGTCGCAACCGAGCGGCTTGGGCGCGGCTGGGGTGCCGTCAGCCACCTCAATGCCGTGGCCGACACCCCTGAACTGCGCGCCGCCTATAACGCCGCCCTACCCCGTATCACCGAATTTTTCACCCGGCTTGGTGCCGACGAACGTCTCTATGCCAAATTCAAAGCCCTTGATCCGGTCAGCCTGAACCCGGAACAACGGCAGGCGCACCACAATGCCATGCGCAATTTTGTGCTGGGCGGCGCCGAGCTGCAAGGCACGGCGCGTGAGCGCTTTGCTGCCATCCAGGAGCGCCAGGCCGCGCTGGGCCAGCAGTTCAGCGAAAACGCCCTCGACGCCACAGATGCCTTTGCCTATTACGCCCGCCTGGACGAACTGGATGGCGTGCCAGCCGATGTGATCCAGGCTGCTCAAGCCGCCGCCCAGGCCGACAGCAAGGATGGCTACAAGCTGACCTTGAAGATGCCTTGTTACTTGCCGGTGATGCAATTTGCCCGGAGCAGTACCTTGCGTGAACGGCTTTACCGCGCCTATGTCACCCGGGCGTCGGACCAGGCCGACGAGGCCATGCGTAAGTTTGACAACACCGCCCTGATGGGAGAGATGCTGACACTGCGCCAGGAAGAAGCCCACCTGCTGGGCTATGCCAACTTTGGTCAGCTGTCGGTCGCCCCCAAAATGGCCGATTCACCCGAACATGTGATCACCTTCCTGCGCGACCTGGCCCAGCGGGCACGGCCCTTTGCCCAGCGTGATCTTGCCGATTTGCGCCAATTTGCTGCCACCGAGCTGGGCTTGACCGACCCTCAGTCCTGGGACTGGCCGTATGTGAGCGAGAAGCTCAAGGAAGCCCGCTACGCTTTTAGCGAACAAGAAGTCAAGCCCTACTTCACAGCGCCCAAGGTGCTGGCCGGCTTGTTCAAGATCATTGAAACCCTGTTTGATGTCAGCATCGCACCCGATACCGCGCCGGTCTGGCACCCGGGGGTTGGCTTTTACCGAATTGAGCGGGCCGGGCAACTGGTGGGGCACTTTTACCTGGACCCGGCTGCGCGTTCCGGCAAACGGGGCGGTGCATGGATGGACGATGTGCGTTCCCGCTGGCTAAGGCCAGACAACGGGCAATTGCAGACCCCTGTGGCGCACCTGGTGTGTAATTTTGCCGATGGGGTTGGTGACAAGCCCGCGCTGCTCACACACGACGATGTCACCACCCTGTTCCATGAGTTCGGGCACGGCTTGCACCACCTGCTCACAAAGGTAAACGAACGCGACGTATCCGGCATCAGTGGCGTCGAGTGGGACGCGGTGGAACTGCCGAGCCAGTTCATGGAAAACTTTTGCTGGGAATGGGACGTGCTGCGCCACATGACGGCACATGTCGACACCGGCGAACCATTGCCGCGCGCCCTGTTTGACAAGATGCTGGCCGCCAAGAATTTCCAAAGCGGCATGCAAACGCTGCGCCAGATTGAATTTTCATTGTTCGACATGTTGCTGCATGCCGAACACGACCCCGCGCATGATCTTCTGCCCCTGCAGCAGCAAGTGCGCGACGAGGTGGCGGTATTGCAGCCGCCGGCCTGGAGCCGCACCGCCAATACCTTCAGCCACATCTTTGCCGGTGGTTATGCGGCCGGCTACTACAGCTACAAGTGGGCCGAAGTGCTGAGCGCCGATGCTTATGCGGCTTTCGAAGAAACCGCCGGCACGGACGGTCTGCCCAACCGGGACACTGGCCGACACTACCTGGAGACCATACTGGAAATGGGCGGTAGCCGGCCTGCGATGGCATCCTTCAAGGCCTTCCGTGGCCGTGAGCCGCAGCTCGATGCCTTGTTACGACATCAGGGCATGGCGACACCGGGCTGACAGCAAGGGGCATGATGCTCACGATGACGGCTCCCGAGCGCTTGGCCCCTTGGGTGGCTGGCGTCGCTGCCGCACTACTCGCCGGTGCACTGGTCGCACAACCGGTCTACCGCATCGTTGGCGCTGATGGGCGGGTCACCTACGCTGATAAACCACCCGCGCTAGTGGGCCAGAACAAAGTCAGCGAGGCTGGGCGAGCGCCCGAAGCAGATGCAACCCTGCCACTGCCTGTCAGCCTGCGAGCGGCCGTAAGTCAATACCCTGTGGCCCTCTACACCACGGCAAACTGCACACCCTGCGCCACGGGCCGGGCCCTGCTGCTTCACCGCGGCATCCCATTTACTGAGAAAACCATCACCAGCCCGGAAGATGCTGAGGCATTTCAAGCCCTAAGTGGCGAAAATGCCCTTCCCCTGCTCACCGTTGGCGCCCAGCAAATCAAGGGCTGGTCAGAGACGCAATGGCAGTTATTTCTGGACGCTGCCGGCTACCCCAGGTCGTCGCAATTGCCACGTACTTACCGAGTGCCAGCGGCCAAACCCCTGGTAGCGCTGGCTCCGGCTGCGGTGGCAGCCCCCGGGCAAAGCACACCCGCCAACCCAGACGCCCCGCCGGCACCATCAGTCGCGGCACCCGTAGACGCAGCACCGCCAGCACCGACTCGCCAATCCGCAGCGACACCTCGTGCGCCAGTTGGTGCCAACAATCCCAACCCGGCCGGCATCAGGTTCTGAGGCTGGATTCCTCATAGGTCACGGTGCGCACACCAGTGGCCGTGCCCAGCAGACAGACCTGCGCCTTCTGGTGGGCAAACACGCCCACCGTCACCACCCCCGGCCATTGACTGACCAAAGTCTCAAAACCTAAGGGATCCGCGATGTCCAGGCCGCTCACATCCAGGATGATCTGACCGTTGTCGGTCAGCAATGGCTGGCCGCCAATCATTCGCACCTTGGCCTCGCCCCCAAGCTCTGCAAATTGTCGCCCGATCCGGCGCGCCGCCGTAGGGATCACCTCAACCGGCAGCGGATAACGCCCCAGGCTCTGCACCAGCTTGGACTCGTCTGCAATGCAGACAAAGCGGCGCGACTGAGCGGCCACAATTTTTTCACGAGTCAGGGCCGCGCCACCACCTTTGATCATGTAGCCACGGCCATCAATCTCATCGGCGCCGTCAATGTAGACCGCCAACTCGTCCACCTCATTGGAGTCAAACACCGGGATGCCCAGGGCTTGCAAACGCTGCGTGCTGGCCAGCGAGCTTGACACCGCCCCCTTGATGTCGCCACGCATGGTGGCCAAGGCCTCGATGAACTTGTTGACGGTTGAACCCGTGCCCACCCCAATGATCTCGCCAGGCAGCACGTAGGCCAGGGCGGCGACGCCGACCAGGGTCTTGAGTTGGTCTTGGGACAGGGTGACGGCGGGGGATTGGTTTTTCATCTGGGAGAATCGGGCTGATCTTAGAAGTTGTCGTACTCACACCGCTTGAATTATCCGATGCCGTTACTTCCCTACGCCCTGGCCCGCCCCTTTTTGTTCGGTTTGGACCCGGAGGCGGCCCACGACCTCACGCTGCAAGCCCTGGCCCGAACCCAGGGCACACCCCTGCAATGGGCCTATTGCGCCGAGCGGGTCCATGACCCGCTGGTGCTTGCCGGCCTGCGTTTCCCGAACCGGGTGGGCCTTGCAGCCGGGCTGGACAAGAACGCCCGCTGCATTGACGCACTAGGCGCCATGGGCTTTGGGTTTGTCGAGGTGGGTACCGTGACACCGCTGGCCCAACCAGGCAACCCCAAGCCCCGGATGTTCCGGCTGCCGCAAGCCCTGGCACTGATCAACCGACTGGGTTTTAACAACGACGGGCTTGCTGCCTTTATTGCCAATGTCACGCAATCGGACCATCACCGGCAGCGCGGCGCAGCCAGGACCGGCAAGCACCCCCCCATGCTGCTTGGGCTCAATATCGGCAAAAATGCGGCGACCCCCATTGAGCGGGCCACCGACGACTACCTGCTGGGCTTGACAGGCGTCTACCCGTTCGCGGATTACGTCACCATCAACATCTCCAGCCCCAACACCAAAAACCTGCGCGAATTGCAGTCCGACGAGGCGCTGGACAACCTGCTGAGCGCGCTGGCCCAACGCCGCGAAGCCCTGGCACAACAGCACGCCAAACGCACGCCGCTGTTTGTCAAAATCGCACCCGACTTGGTACCCGAGCAAGTGCAGGCCATCGCCTTGGCACTGCAGCGGCACGGCATGGACGGCGTGATCGCCACCAACACCACGCTGGCTAGAGACGCGGTTCAGGGCCAGCCACATGCCACGGAGGCCGGCGGCTTGTCTGGGGCGCCAGTGCTGCTGGCGAGCAACCGAGTCATCACCCAGTTGCGCGCCGCGCTGGGCCCAGGCTTTCCGATCATCGGGGTCGGCGGCATCATGAGCGGCGCCGACGCGGTGAGCAAAATCCGGGCGGGTGCTGATGTGGTGCAAATCTACACCGGCCTGATTTACCAGGGCCCAGCCCTGGTTAGACAAGCTGTAATTCAGATTAAAAAAAGGCTCTAGGCCACGCCAGTATTGAATAGTCTGCTATTTTTTATATAGCAATATCTGTATATTCTCATCACTTGGTTGAGCATGGCTTGCCAACGACAGGCGGCAGCCTGTGGTGATCAGGCTGGCGGGGCGCCAACCTCAATCTGTCGTCATCCCCAGCACATGCTCAGCGATCGCCAACGAACTGGTCAGACCCGGCGACTCGATGCCAAACAGGTTCACCAGACCGGGCACACCATGCGTGGCCGGCCCCTGGATCAAGAAATCACGGGCCGATTCGTTTAGGGCATTAAGTTTTGGGCGGATGCCAGCGTAGCCGGGGTATAGCGCACCTTCAGGCAGACCGGGCCAGTAGCGCCGCACTTCGGCATAAAAGCCGTTGCCACGCGCCGGGTCTACCACCCATTCGTCGGCCGAATCCACCCACTGTACATCGGGGCCAAAGCGGGCCTAGCCGCCCAGATCGATGGTCAGGTGCACACCCAAGCCGCCAGCTTGAGGCATGGGGTAAATCAGCCGGGAAAACGGTGCCCGGCCTTGCAGCAAAAAGTAGTTGCCTTTGGCGAATCGGGTCTGCGGCACATGCGTGGGCGCCAACCCGTTAAAAGTAGCACCACTGCGGTCCGGCAGTTTGAAAACGTCAGCGTCATAAATATTTAGCGTTCGTAAACGTTAATCTGAGTGTCTAGCAGTGACGTACAGGCGTTTGTCAATACCGCTGAAAGATACAACCCAAGGATGACAAAAATGAACACCGAAACTAACGTGGATTTAACAGTAGACTCGCAAACGGAGACCATTGAGCCGCACGATGACGCGGAAACTGGCACTGAGACAGAGCACGAAACTGAGCAGCAAGCTGATTCGGAAACCTCGCACGAAACTGAGCAGCAAGCTGATTCGGAAACCTCGCAGGAAACCGAGCAGCAAGCTGAATCGGAAACTTCTAATGAAGCCGAGCATCAAGCGGACTCAGGAACTGCTCACGATGCCGAACATCAAGCTGACGCCTCATAAGTAACGCCATTTTTAGCGCCAAATACCTTTAATCTAGGTGAGCGACTATTGGCCACTTAAGTCAAATGGTTGTCGGCACCAGCACTTTCAGCAACCAACGGTCATGTTACTCAATGGCAATTTTAATTTCGGTTGCTTGACCACTTGACTTTAATTTTTGATTTTGGAGTAGTTGCTACTCTCCTTGGCCCTCTTTAGTGAGGGCTTCTTTTTTGCCTGCATGCTGGCTTACGGGTTTACTGCATTTGGGGCGTCAAGCGGGTGTCAAAAACGCCCTACAGCGGCTGATCTCCAGGCTGGGCTGGGCTCAGTAGTTGGACTGGCGCCCGACGCACGGAATTTAGCTTTGGCACTTAGGACTGATAACCGTTGCTGCGGACCTTGAACGGCCATTGGATCCTGTAGTCGTCAGCCTGAAAAACTTTTTTGTGGAACCACAAATAAGTCCCCAGCTTGCTTGTTTTGGGTGCATCATGGCCCTGCAGGGGTTCGATGACTTGATTCATTCTCCAGCATGGGGAGAGCCCTTTTCCTTGAAGCGCCTCTCTGTGCTTCGTGCAAGGGCAACAACAAAAACTTGCCCTTGTCACCAGTGACAGTCGCCCTCTTGTGGTGGCAGTCCGGCCCGATTGGCTTTGCCAGTCGGGCTTTTTGCTTTAAGGCGCGATAAACACCCTTGAAAATTGCCGCGATGGCTAACTCCACCCATACGCTTTGCCCATGCCCCAAGCGGGCCTCAAATCAGCCCTATAGCGCGTCATGTTGAGATTTGCTAGCGCTGCTTGCTGGAAAACGGCGCCGCAGAACCTGCCGGGAATTCCACTTGAACCGCCGTTTTTTTGACCATCGAAAAACGCACCAACATGCAGAGGTCAGAGGATAGAACTGAGATAGATTTTGAGAGGGAAAACCTATGAATTCAGTAAGAAAAATCTAACAAAAGTAGTAAACCCGGTTTTTACCACTTTCGGGCATAAAAAAAGCACCAAGAATCGCTTCTAAGTGCCTGATTTATAACCGTAAATTATGGTGGGCAGTGCAAGTTTCGAACTTGCGACCCCTGCAGTGTGAATGCAGTGCTCTACCCCTGAGCTAACCGCCCTGTTCCCCTACCGGCGAAGACCTAAATTATGCCATAAGCCGTCAAGCTGCCAGCCGCCAAACCGTCTTGCCACCGCTGGCCTTGTCCAACTGTTTGAGCAGGTCCTCATGGGCTGCCAGCTCTTGCTCGCTGGCAGCAGGCACTGTCAGTGTGAAGCTGCGCAGGTCGACGCTTTCCATGGCGGGTCCGGCGAATTCTTTGGTCGTGGGCTCGATCAGCAAGGCATCCTGGCCGCGTGTCATGTTGATATACACATCGGCCAGCAGTTCTGCATCCAGCAAAGCGCCATGGAGGGTCCGGCCGGACCGGTCCACGTCAAGCCTGTCACACAGGGCATCCAGCGAATTGCGTTTGCCGGGAAACAGGTCTTTGGCCATGGCCAGTGTGTCGATGACCTGCCCCACTTGGCTGATGAACGTTGGGCGGCCCAGCAAGGACAGCTCCTTGTTGAGAAAGCCGACATCAAATGGCGCGTTGTGAATCAACACATCAGCACCGGCCAAATAAGCCAGAAAATCATCCGCTACCGCCTCGAAAGCCGGTTTGTCTTTCAGAAATTCACTGGTGATGCCGTGCACCTTGAGCGCCTCTTCATGGCTGTCGCGCCCGGGGTTGACGTAGAAGTGGCGGTTGTTACCGGTCGGTTTGCGGTTAAACAATTCGACACAGGCGATTTCGATCACTCGGTCGCCGTTGTCAGGAGACAGGCCCGTGGTCTCGGTGTCCAGGAAGATTTGACGCATGGTCTGACGCCCGCCTCAATGAACTTCTTTGGCGTGGTTGATGGAGTATTTTGGAATCTCCACCACCACATCTTTTTGGGCCAAAAACGCCTGGCAGCTCAGACGAGAGTTAGGCTCGAGACCCCAGGCTCGGTCCAGCAGGTCTTCTTCGTTTTCGTCCACCTCATTGAGTGAAGCAAAACCTTCGCGCACGATGACATGGCAGGTGGTACAGGCACAACTCATGTCGCAGGCGTGCTCGATGTTGATCTGGTGGTCGAGCAGCGCCTCGCAGATGGAGGTTCCGGCCGGGGCGGTGATTTCAGCGCCGTCCGGACAGTACTCGGGATGCGGCAAGATCTTGATGATAGGCATAAATGGGTTCCATGCAGGCGGCTTCAGACCGCTGCAATATTTTTTCCGGCCAGGGCCTTGTGAATGCCTCGGTTCATGCGCAGCGCGGCGAAGGCTTCGGTGCCCTTGGCCAGCGCTTGGGTTGATGCTTCGATCTCGGCCGCGTCAACAGACGCCACGGTGGCACGCAAGGCCGCCATCAGGGCATCGACGGCATCGCGTTCGACTGCTGCCAGCAAATCACCATCCGCGCGCAGAGCGCTCTGGGTCGCCAAGAGCATGCGGTCAGCATCAACGCGCGATTCCACCAGCGCGCGTGCACGCATGTCGGCCTCGGCGGTGGTAAAGCTGTCTTGCAACATTCGGGCAATCTGGTCGTCGCCCAGGCCATAAGACGGTTTGACGTCAATCTGCGCCTGAACCCCGCTGCCCTGCTCCACTGCACTGACACTGAGCAGGCCGTCAGCATCCACCGTAAAGGTCACGCGGATTCGTGCCGCGCCCGCTGCCATGGGAGGAATACCGCGAAGCTCAAAGCGAGCCAGGCTGCGGCAGTCGGCCACCAGGTCGCGCTCACCCTGCACCACGTGCAGCGCCAGCGCGGTCTGACCGTCCTGGTAGGTGGTAAAGTCCTGCGCCTTGGCGGTGGGTATGGTCTCGTTACGGGGCACGATGCGCTCTACCAAACCCCCCATGGTCTCCAAGCCCAGCGACAAGGGAATCACGTCCAGCAGCAACAAATCCCCGTCGGCACTGTTGCCGGCCAATTGGTTGGCTTGCAGGGCCGCCCCCAGTGCCACCACCTCGTCCGGGTTGAGGTTGGTCAGGGGCTCCTGCCCAAAATGGGCGGCGACCGCCCGCTGTACTTGAGGCATACGGGTCGAGCCGCCCACCAAAACCACGCCCTGCACATCCTGCACACCCAGTTGCGCATCCCGCAAGGCCTTGCGTACGGCGTTCAGGGTGCGCGCGGTCAGGGATTGTGTCGCCGCTTCAAAGTCTGTTCTATTAACATCAAATACGAGCTTAGACCCCGCTAATTGGGCCTCGAATGCTACTGATTCAGTAGCAGACAAGGCCTCCTTGCAACGCCGGGCAGCGTGTTTGAGGGCGGCCTTGTCCGCCGGGCTGTTCACCGTACGACCAGTCTGGGCGAGCACCCAGTCGGCCAAGGCTTGGTCGTAGTCGTCGCCACCTAGGGCCGAATCGCCGCCGGTGGCCACCACCTCGAACACACCACGCGTCAGACGCAAAATGGAGACATCAAAAGTGCCGCCGCCAAGGTCATAGATGGCGTAAGTGCCTTCGCTTCCGTTATCCAGGCCATAGGCAATGGCGGCAGCGGTCGGCTCGTTGATCAGACGCAGCACATTCAGGCCGGCGAGTTGGGCCGCATCCTTGGTGGCCTGCCGCTGTGCGTCGTCAAAATAGGCCGGCACAGTGATCACCGCGCCAAACAGATCCTCGACCATGGTGTCTTCGGCGCGGTAGCGCAGGGTCGCCAGAATATCGGCACTGACCTCGACCGGCGACTTCTCACCCTGCACCGTGTGCAGGCCCAGCATGCCTGGGCGGTCGGCGAACCGATAGGGCAACTTATCTGCACCAGTCACATCCTGCAGACTTCGACCCATAAAGCGCTTGACCGAGGCAATGGTGTTTTCGGGGTCTAGCGCCAGCGCGGCTTGCGCCTCAGCGCCGATTTTTCTGCCGCCACCTGCCAGGTAACGCACCACCGAGGGCAGAATCACCTCGCCCTGTGCATCAGGCAAACACTCCGCAACGCCGTGCCGTACACAGGCCACCAGCGAGTGGGTGGTGCCTAGGTCGATACCGACAGCAATGCGCCGCTGATGCGGATTGGGCGACTCGCCAGGCTCGGAAATTTGTAATAAAGCCATGTTTCTCGTATCTATTTAGGATCCTATTGTCCCCGCTCTGCCGCCTCCAGGCGGTCTTGGCGCACTTGCACATCAGCGCTGAAGCGCTCGATGAACATCAAAGCCCTAACCTGCTGAACCGCGCCGGTCGCATCGTTCTGCTCGTCAAGCAGGGCCGCACAAGTCTGCAGGTTTGTCACGCGACTGGCCGTGACCTGTTGCGCCAGCGCATCCAGATCGGCCTTAGTGCTTGCGTCGTCAAGCGCTTCGCGCCAAGCCATTTGCTGCATGAGAAAGACCGCCGGCATGCTCGTATTATTCTCAGCATGGACCGGTGCGCCACGCAGTTCGCACAAATAGGCTGCACGCCTGAGCGGGTCCCGTAACCGTTGGTAGGCCTCATTGATGCGAACCGACCACTGCATCGCCAAACGTTGGGCTGCTGCGCCTTGCGCGACAAACCGGTCCGGGTGCGCTTCGCGCTGCAGGTCTTTCCAGCGTTGATCAAGGTTTGCGCGGTCCTGTGAAAACCGGCAGGGCAGGCCAAACAGCTCGAAATCGCTGGACTGAAGGTTCACACCCGGAACGACTCGCCGCAACCGCAGCGGTCCCGCTCCTTCGGGTTGTTGAACTTGAAGCCTTCATTCAGGCCTTCCCGGACGAAATCAAGCTCTGTACCATCCAGGTAAGGCAGGCTTTTCGGATCGATCAGCACCTTGACGCTGTGTCCTTCAAAGACCACGTCTTCGGGGTTGAGCTCGTCCACGTACTCCAGCTTGTAGGCCAAGCCTGAGCAGCCTGTGGTTTTTACGCCCAGTCGCACACCCACGCCCTTGCCACGCTTGGCCAAGTAGCGCGTCACGTGCCGTGCCGCGGCTTCAGTGAGAGTAACTGCCATGTCAGTGAGACGAGGCTGGCATGTGCTTTTGCCGATAGTCATTGACAGCGGCCTTGATGGCATCCTCGGCCAAAATTGAGCAGTGAATTTTGACCGGCGGCAAGGCCAACTCTTCAGCAATCTCACTGTTCTTGAGTGCAGCCGCCTGTTCCAAGGTCTTGCCCTTGACCCATTCAGTCACCAGAGAGGACGATGCAATGGCCGAGCCGCAACCATAGGTCTTGAAGCGAGCGTCCTCAATCACGCCAGTCTCGGGGTTGACCTTGATTTGCAGTTTCATCACGTCGCCGCAGGCTGGCGCGCCCACCATGCCGGTGCCCACCGACTCATCGCCCTTGTCAAACGAGCCGACATTACGGGGGTTTTCATAGTGATCAACAACTTTTTCAGAATATGCCATGGTGTTTTACCTCGGTTGGTTCAGTGGGCGGCCCACTGGATGGTGCTGATGTCAATGCCGTCCTTGAACATTTCCCACAGGGGGCTCAGGTCGCGCAGCTTGGCGACGTTGAGCTTGATGGTCTCGACGGCATAGTCAATTTCGGCCTCGGTGGTGTAGCGGCCGATGGTCATGCGCAGGCTGCTGTGGGCGAGTTCGTCGCTGCGCCCCAAAGCGCGCAACACATAGCTCGGCTCCAGGCTGGCCGAAGTGCAGGCCGAGCCGCTGGAGACCGCCAGCCCCTTGATGCCCATGATGAGCGACTCTCCCTCAACATAGTTGAAACTCATGTTGAGGTTGTGCGGCACACGGCGCTCCAGATGGCCGTTGATAAAGACCTGCTCAACGTCCTTCAATCCATCCAGCATGCGCTGGTGCAGACCGCGGATACGCTGGTTTTCTGAGGCCATGTCGGTACGGGCGATCCGGAAGGCCTCGCCCATGCCAACGATCTGATGCGTGGGCAGCGTGCCGGAGCGCATGCCGCGCTCGTGGCCACCCCCGTGCATTTGCGCCTCGATCCGAACCCTGGGCTTGCGTCGCACGAACAAGGCACCAATGCCCTTGGGCCCGTAAGTCTTGTGGGCGGTAAGACTCATCAAGTCGACCGGCAGGCTAGCCAGGTCGATGTCAACGCGGCCCGTGGCTTGCGCGGCATCGACATGAAACACCACGCCCTTTTCACGGCAAATGGAGCCAAGGGCTGCGATGTCTTGAATGACACCGATTTCGTTGTTCACAAACATCACGCTGGCAAGGATGGTGTCCGGGCGAATCGCGGCCTTGAACACCGCCAGATCGACCAAACCGTCGGACTGAACATCCAGGTAGCTGACGTCGAAGCCCTGGCGCTCCAGTTCGCGGCAGGTGTCCAGTACAGCCTTGTGCTCGGTCTTGACGGTAATGATGTGCCTGCCCTTGCTCTTGTAAAAGCCGGCGGCGCCTTTGATCGCTAGGTTATTGGACTCGGTGGCACCCGAGGTCCAGACGATTTCTCGCGGATCGGCGCCTATCAGTGCGGCAACTTGTTCGCGCGCCTGCTCCACAGCAGCCTCGGCCTCCCAGCCCCAGGCGTGGCTGCGCGAGGCAGGGTTGCCGAAATGCTGACGTAACCAGGGAACCATGGCGTCCACCACCCGCTCATCACAGGGGTTGGTGGCGCTGTAGTCCATGTAAATCGGGAAATGCGGGGTCGTGTTCATGGTGAAAATGCAGTGAGGAAGCTCAGGTTTTATTGAAAACATTGCCCAGGGCAAACACGGAATTGGGCGCATTGATTCGGACCGGTTTCACCACTGGCAGGCTGGAAATGGCGCGCTTCAGCGTGGGCTTGTCCTCAACCTGAAGGCCCTTGGCCAATTGATCATCCACCAGTTTCTGGAGGCTGACCGAATCCAAAAACTCCACCATGCGAACGTTGAGCGAGGCCCATAGGTCATGTGTCATACAACGCGTCCCTTCGCCCAGACAGTTTTCCTTGCCACCGCACTGCGTGGCGTCGATGGGTTCGTCAACCGACAGAATGATGTCGGCCACAGTAATCTCGGTCGGGCTACGTCCAAGGGTATAACCGCCGCCCGGGCCACGGGTCGACTCGACCAGCTCATGCCGGCGCAGCTTGCCGAACAACTGCTCTAGGTACGACAGCGAGATCTGTTGGCGCTGGCTGATTGCCGCCAAGGTGACGGGACCGCTATTTTGGCGCAGACCCAGATCGATCATTGCTGTGACCGCAAAACGGCCTTTTGTGGTGAGGCGCATCACAAACTCCTTGAGAGTGATTTGGTTGACTAGACCGCTCAAGTATAGCTATAAACCCAGTGATTTGCTCGGGTACCTAGACTGATCGGTCACATTCTGCGGGTACCCGGTGCGGTCGCGAGCAAAACAACATTGTCGCTGCCCGGGGCACCGAAGGCCTGTTGCTTCAACATCGCGAGTTGGTCCCGCACCCTCGCCGCCTTTTCAAACTCCAGGTTGCGCGCATGGTCCATCATGAGCTTCTCGAGCCGCTTTATTTCCCGCGCAATATCCTTCTCGCTCATATCCTCTACCTGCGCGCGCTGCAGGGCGTCGCGCTCGAGCTTCTCGGCTTCCTTGCCCGCCTTTTCGCTGTAGACGCCATCAATCAGGTCACGCACCTGCTTGACGATGCTGCGCGGCGTGATGCCATGGGCCTGGTTGTGGGTAACCTGACGTGCGCGCCGGCGTTCAGTCTCGCCCATGGCTTTTTTCATGGACTCAGTGATTCGGTCAGCATACAAAATGGCACGCCCGTTCAGGTTGCGCGCAGCCCGGCCAATGGTCTGGATGAGTGAGCGCTCGGATCGCAAAAAGCCCTCCTTGTCGGCGTCCAGAATGGCCACCAGGCTGACCTCGGGAATGTCCAACCCTTCCCGCAGCAGGTTGATGCCGACCAGGACGTCAAAGGTACCCAAACGCAAGTCGCGCAAGATTTCCACCCGTTCAACCGTGTCGACATCGCTGTGCAGGTAGCGCACTTTGACACCGTTGTCAGACAGGTAGTCGGTCAGTTGCTCGGCCATCCGTTTGGTCAATGTGGTGATCAGCACCCGCTCGTGCTTGTCGACCCGGATCCGAATCTCCTGTAAAACATCATCCACTTGGCGGGTGGCCGGTCGAACCTCTACCTCCGGGTCGACCAGACCTGTGGGCCGCACCAGTTGCTCGACCACCTGACCCGCGTGGTCTTTTTCCCACTGGGCGGGGGTAGCAGAGACAAAAATCGCCTGACGCATGCGCGCCTCGAACTCCTCAAACTTGAGCGGCCGGTTGTCTAGTGCGCTCGGCAGCCGGAAACCATACTCCACCAGCGTGGTCTTGCGGGCGCGGTCGCCGTTGTACATGCCGCCAAACTGGCCGATCAGCACGTGACTTTCGTCCAGGAACATCAGCGCGTCCTTGGGCAGGTAGTCGGTCAGGGTGGCCGGCGGGGCGCCAGGCGGGGCCCCGCTCAGGTGGCGACTGTAATTCTCGATGCCCTTGCAGTGCCCCACTTCAGCCAGCATTTCAAGGTCAAATCGGGTACGCTGCTCAAGCCGCTGCGCCTCCACTAATTTACCCATGCCCACAAACTCCTTGAGCCGGTCTGACAGCTCGGTTTTAATGGTTTCCACCGCCGCCAGCACCTGCTCACGCGGCGTCACGTAGTGGCTGCTGGGGTAAACCGTGAAGCGCGGAATCTTCTGGCGGATCCGGCCCGTCAGCGGATCGAACAGTTGCAGCGATTCGATCTCGTCGTCGAACAGCTCGATACGAACCGCCATTTCGCTGTGCTCGGCAGGAAACACGTCAATCGTGTCTCCCCGCACCCGGAACTTACCCCGCGCAAACTCCACGTCATTGCGTTGGTACTGCATGCGCACCAACTGGGCAATCAGGTCGCGTTGGCCAAACTTGTCTCCGCTGCGCAGGGTCATCACCATCTGGTGGTAGGCCTCGGGCTGACCGATACCGTAAATGGCCGAAACAGTGGCAACAATCACCACGTCTCGGCGCTCCAGGACACTTTTGGTACAACTCAGTCGCATCTGCTCGATGTGTTCGTTGATGGCCGAGTCCTTCTCAATGAACAGGTCGCGCTGCGGCACATAGGCCTCGGGCTGGTAATAGTCGTAATAACTCACGAAGTATTCGACTGCATTTTTCGGGAAGAACTCGCGGAACTCACTGTACAACTGCGCCGCCAGCGTCTTGTTGGGCGCAAAGACAATGGCCGGCCGGCCCAATCGAGCGATCACATTGGCCATGGTGAAGGTTTTGCCGGAGCCAGTAACGCCCAGTAGCGTCTGGAACACCTCACCATCCAGTACGCCATCGACCAGCTGATCGATGGCCGTCGGTTGGTCGCCCGCCGGCGGATAGGGCTGATACAGCTCAAAGGGGGAGCCGGGGTAGCGAACAAAGGTACCGGGCAATGGCGCCGGGGCGACCTCTGCAGGCGGCACATCCAAGGCAAGCGGAAGGGGGATAGACATCAAGACGTAACGATGGTTCGGGTGAAAAGCAAGCAAACCGCTTAGCCAGCCTAGGCGGTGCAGGCTATAGTGTGACTCGACCGGATTTTCTCACGTGTGCCCACCGCACAAATTCAAGATGATCTGGCTTGCCGGCTTTTTTTTGAACCATGCTGACCCATGCAAATTGAAGAAATTGAACCCAATGAACGGCGACAGCACGAGCGGCGCGTGCTGCGCGGCACGTCGCAGCTACAGTTTGGCAAGTACCCGGCCATGGAAACCCGCACCATGGACGTCAGCATCAGCGGTCTGGGCATCATCGCACCTGTAAACCCACCCGCGCGCACGCAATGCACCATCCGCTTTGTAGTGCCGATCGATGTGGACCGGAATGTCACCGTCACGGCGGCTGCGATAGTGACGCACAGCGTGTACACCCGAGCCGATGATGGCTTCAAGGTCGGCCTGATGTTTGCCAATATGCCGGCAGAGACGACCGCTGTGCTGCAACGATTTATTAAACGCTAAGCCAGCACCCCGAAGTTGGTCAATCCGGTTTCAAAGCACCCAGAGCTCGTTCTGCCTGGCTGCATAAAATAGATGTTGAATCAGCCTCTCGGCTGTGGCCTTTCCCTAACCCAAATGCACAGGACTCTGCATGTCTTTTTTTTCTGCTGTCGAAATGGCGCCTCGCGACCCGATTCTGGGGCTCAACGAGCAGTTTGCTGCTGACCCAAACCCGGCCAAAGTCAACCTGGGCGTAGGTGTCTATTACGACGACCAGGGCAAGCTGCCACTGTTGGCCTGCGTCCAGGCGGCGGAGCAGTCCATGATGGCGACCCCAACAGCGCGCGGCTACTTGCCCATTGATGGTATTGCCGCCTACGACGCAGGCGTCAAGGCACTGGTGTTTGGCGGGAGCAGCGAGCCGGTCCAATCGGGTCGAATCGCTACGGTGCAAGCGATTGGCGGCACGGGCGGCCTGAAAATTGGCGCTGATTTTCTAAAAAAATTCAGTCCCAGTGCCGAGGTGCTGATTTCTGACCCCAGTTGGGAAAATCACCGCGCCCTGTTCACCAGCGCCGGCTTCGTGGTCAAAAACTACCGCTACTACGACGCTGCCAACAGGGGCGTTGACTTCGATGGCATGCTGGCTGACCTGAGCGCTGCGCCCGCGGGCAGCATCGTCGTTCTGCATGCCTGCTGCCATAACCCCACCGGCTATGACATCACCCCGGCCCAATGGGACCAGGTGGTAAGCCTCTGCAAGTCGCGTTCTCAGGTGCCGTTCCTGGACATGGCCTACCAAGGTTTTGGTTATGGACTGGCCGAAGACGGCGCCGTGGTGCAGAAATTTGTTGCGGCAGGCATGAGCTTTTTTGTGTCCACCTCGTTCAGCAAGAGCTTCAGCCTGTATGGCGAACGCGTCGGCGCTTTGAGCGTGCTCTGCGACAGCAAGGACGAGGCATCGCGCGTGCTGTCACAGTTGAAAATCGTGATCCGTACCAACTACAGCAGCCCACCCAGCCATGGCGGCGCGGTGGTGGCAGCGGTGTTGTCCAAGCCTGAATGGCGGGCGCTGTGGGAATCTGAGCTGGGTGGCATGCGCACCCGCATCAAGGCAACGCGGCAAAAAATGGTTGATGGTCTGAAGTCGGCGGGTGTGCAACAGGACATGTCATTTATCACCAGCCAGATCGGCATGTTCAGCTACTCCGGGCTGAGCCGAGACCAGATGGTTCGTCTGCGCACTGAGTTTGGGGTGTATGGCACCGACACCGGGCGCATGTGCGTGGCTGCGCTCAACAGCAAGAATATTGATCATGTCTGCGCTGCAATCGCCAAAGTGATGTGATCAACCTGGCTGGCGCCTAAACCAGCTAGACCCCTAGATCATCCCGGCGGCGCGCAATGATTCCAGTGCAGCGCGCGCCTCAGGGCGTGGACTGCGCATCAGGAAAAAGACCATGGCATAGCGTGAGGCAAAGGCCTGAGGCTTGCCTGAGGCCAGCCATTCAGCAAAGAGCGGGCCGAACTCCCATCGCTCCCAATTACCCAGGTCAGACGCCACCAACCCGGGCCAGGGAGTTGACTGGGCGATAAAGTGGCGATAAGCCTGAACCACGCGTGATCGCCCTACGCGCTGACCGTCGGCACCATGCACGCTGAGGGCCAATAACGCGGCCGACACACCCATTTCGTGGGCTGATGGACCGCTGAGGTACTGCCGCTCCACCCAGGCCACCCCCTCTGGGCCTCGCAGTTCCAGCCAAGCGGCGAGCATGGCAGACAGGGTGGGTCCATCGCCTGCGCCGCGCACCCCCGCCATGCGCTGCTGCAACCAGTCAGCGCTGACCTGGTTGCCGGCAAATCCAAGTAGCAAGGCATACAGTGGGCGCCGGGCCGTTAGGGCGGGCGTGTCGAGCCAGCGGACCAATTGCGCTGCGTTGAGCTTTGGGGCTGTAGCCCGCAACGAGGCATAGGGCGCGCTGGCTATTTCTTCGTAGGCAGCCTGGGCCACCAACGGTTCAAGGCTTTCGAGTTCCGGCAGAAACGCCCCGAGACGAGCCGTCCATTGGCTGGGGGTCGAATCCGTCGCATCGGCAAAAGTCACAAGTCGACGCGCCCAATCCGCATGGTGGGATGCCAACTGACCTGCACTTTGCCAGTCGGCTGTGCCATTTCGGTAGAGCAATACCAACGGAGACACCGTGAAAGACTCCAGAGCGCCCTGCGCTAGTCGGATCGGGCCCTGGGGCCATCCGCCCTTGATCAGCTGCTGGGCCGTGAACGCGTTACCTACCGTCGGTGCGGCCATTACCACCACATCGGCCGCGCGCAAACGTTGTCGCAGGGTACCCGCCGCGTCTGCAGGCGCACAGATGGCACATGCCCAACTGACTGGCGTAAGCCCCAGCAGAATAAGCAAAAGTAACAGGACGAATCGCAGGAAGTACATGGGCAGTGGCTATGATGAGCATTTGATTCTAGGGTCATGTCCCGACCTGGAGTAGCCACTGAAACTGGAGAATTAGCCCATGCGCCGCTTCACCCTGCCCCTCATCGCCATGCTCACCCTAATGGCCGGCGAGGCCGGCGCGTGGAGCAACCATACCTTTGCGGCCTACCGGGCCTTTGAAGGCCTGCCAGAGCTCAGGCAGGCGGTTCCGGTTCGGGTGGAACCACTGGAGGCTTTTTTAAAAGATCAGGAGCAAGCCATTGAGAGTCTGCTGGCCAGCCAGGAGGTTTGGGCCAGTAGCCAGCTTGATGTTTACCCCGCTCGCCCTGCCGGGCTGGCGTTCAAGGCCAACCCGGCGCGTAATGACCAAGCGCGTCGACTGGCTTTTCTGACCGCATTGCGGGTGGCACCCAACAGCAAGTTTGCGCTTTATGTCCAACCTGATCCTTGGGGCCCACCGCCCGAGGCGAACACCCTGTTGCCCCATGCTGTGGTGAATACGCTGCCCGAACAAGCCAACTCGACCTACCGTTTTGTTGGGCTGGCCCCGGGTGCCACAGTGCCGCCGCTGAACGTGCTGGCCTCCGCAACTGACGAGCCGGACTATGGGCTCGACATCAACCTGTGGCAGGACAGCCCGTCCGACTGGGGCAAAGTTTATGGATTTGGCGCCTTGCCATTTGGCAATCCGGCACTGTACTACTCGACCCAAGCGCCCTTTCACATGGGCTTCTTCCATGAAGACAAGGCGATTTATCTGGCAGCGGCCTTTGTCAAAAAAACCTTCCCTTTGTGGCGGGTCCAGCAGTACACGGGTTTGGCGACCCTGGCCTTTCGCAGCGGCCATCCTTACTGGGGCTGGCGCTTTACCGGCTTGGCGTTGCATTACCTGCAGGACTTGACCCAGCCCTATCACGCCAGCCTGTCGCCAGGCAATGGCACGGCCAAACTGATTGGCATCAACCTGCTGGCAATGCTTGGCATGCCGCGACTGAAAGACGAGATGATTGTGTTGCTGTCCAACCGGCACCTAGCGCTGGAGAAGTACCAGAACCAATTGTTGTACAACGCGGCCCGGGCCCGCCAACCGACGGCCGTGGACCAAGCCTTGCGGCAGACCGACCGGGACGCCAGCTACCCGGCCTGGGACGATTTGTACACGCGGGATGTGGTCAGCCGGCAGTCGCACGCCATGGGGTCCCAGCTCACTGACGTTCTGGTGTCAGCCATGCCAGCCGGCTATGTGTCTGATCCCAAATTCGACTTTGGTGTTAGGGAAGCGGGCATTGACCTGGCCGCCGAGCTAGGCCGCCAAGGCAGCAGTACCAGTGCCCAGCGCGCCAAACTCGATGCCATGGTGGCCGAGCTGCTGGGTCATTTCGGGGCCCACAGTCGTAATTTGGTTCGAGGCGTGCTCAAAGGCGCTGGCCCTCTGCCGAAATAGCCTGAAGCTTGTCAAGCAGATACCGGCGTGAACCACATTGGAGTGGCCAACTTAAATCAAAAGCCTGGATAGCTGTTATATTGCACTGCAACATTTTTTGAAGGTAAACCCACTGTGCTGTATCAAATCTACGAAACGCAACGCTCATTGATGGAGCCATTTGCTGACCTGGCGGCATCGGCAGCCAAGGTTTACAGCAACCCACTGAGCCTGTTTGGGCAGAACCCCTTTGCACAGCGTATTTCGGCCGGCTATGACCTGATGTACCGTCTGGGCAAAGACTATGAAAAGCCGGAATTTGGCCTGCGCACAGTCGACGTCGACGGGGTGGCCGTGGCCATTCACGAGCGCATTGAGATCAACAAACCGTTTTGCGAGTTGCGCCGGTTCAAACGTTTCAGCGACGACACAGCTACCCTGGCCAAGCTCAAGGGCCAGCCGGCTGTGCTGATTGTGGCGCCGTTGTCGGGCCACTATGCCACGCTGCTGCGTGACACTGTCAAGACCATGCTGAAGGACCACAAGGTTTACATCACCGACTGGAAAAATGCCCGCCTCGTGCCCCTGGCTGAGGGTGAATTTCGTTTGGACGACTATGTGAATTATGTGCAGGAGTTCATTCGCCACCTGCAAGGCACTTATGGCAACTGCCATGTGATCAGTGTGTGTCAGCCCACCGTGCCTGTTCTCGCAGCGGTGTCACTGATGGCCACTCGCGGTGAGTTGACACCGTTGACCATGACCATGATGGGCGGCCCGATTGATGCCCGCAAATCACCGACCGCTGTGAACAACCTGGCTATGAACAAGAGCTACGAGTGGTTTGAGAATAACATGATCTACCGCGTACCCACCAACTTCGCCGGGGCTGGCCGACGTGTCTATCCTGGCTTTTTGCAGCACTCAGGTTTTGTGGCCATGAACCCCAGCAACCACGCCAAAAGCCATTACGATTATTTCAAGGACCTGATCAAGGGTGACGACGCCAGCACCGAGGCGCACCGCAAGTTTTACGACGAGTACAACGCGGTCTTAGACATGGACGCTTCTTATTACTTGGACACCATCCGCGTGGTGTTCCAGGATTACTGTCTGGTCAATGGCACCTGGGACGTTCGGAACGTGGATGGCGAGCTGGAGCGGGTTCGTCCGCAAGACATCACCACCACCGCGCTGTTCTCGGTGGAGGGCGAGCTTGACGACATCTCTGGGTCGGGCCAGACCGAGGCTGTGCTCAGCATTTGCAGCGGCGTGCCCAAGGCCCGTCAAAAACACCTGGAAGCCAAGGGCGCGGGCCACTATGGCATTTTCAGTGGCCGTCGCTGGCGTGACATCGTCTACCCCGAGGTGAAATCCTTCATTTTGGCTAACGCGCTGGTCGCGTCAGAGGCGAAACCTGCGGTCACCACAACGCCTGTCGTCACGAGCACACCCGTTGTGGCCACAAAACCGGTCGCAAAAAAGGCCATCCGCAAGGCCTAATGGCTGCTGCAGTTGCCACCATCCTGGCGCTGTTGCCTCAGACGCAGTGCACGCGCTGTGGCTATGCCGATTGCGCGGGCTATGCCCAAGCGGTGGCAGACGGGACAGCCGGCATCAACCAGTGCCCTCCTGGCGGGTCGCAAGGCGTACAGCGACTGGCTACAGCGACCGGACTCCCACGAGTCGCACTGAACGCAGCCCATGGGCTGGAAGGGCCACGTTACTTAGCGGTGATTGACGAGAACTGGTGCATTGGCTGCACCCTGTGCATCAAGGTCTGCCCGACCGATGCCATTCTGGGCAGCCAGAAGCGCATGCACACCGTGATAGAGCCTTATTGCACCGGCTGCGCCCTGTGCCTGCCGGTGTGCCCGGTCGACTGCATCAGCCTGGAGAACGCGACCCCAGGCGCCAGCGGCTGGGCAGCCTGGTCGCAGCCACAGGCCGACCTGGCGCGGAATCGCTATCAATTTCATAGCTATAGAACTAGCCGCGACAAGGCTGAGAACGACAAAAGGCTTGAAGAAAAGGCCAGCACGACCTTGGCTGACCTGCCGGCGCACTCACAACATACCGACCCAGCGGTACTGGACCAAAAGCGTGCCGTGATCGAGGCGGTTCTGGCACGCGCGCGCCAGCGGCGCGGCACACAGTCGGCTTCGGGCTCAGGCTGAGCGCAGCGCAGCCACCACCTCAGGCGGCGCCTGGACCAGCTCGATCAGGACACCTTCACCGGCTATTGGGAATTGGTCATTGGCTTTGGGGTGCAAAAAGCAGATGTCGTAACCCGCTGCGCCCTGGCGGATGCCGCCCGGTGCAAAGCGCACGCCTTGGGCGGTCAACCAGACCACTGCGGCCGGCAGGTCATCAATCCACAGCCCCACATGGTTAAGCGGTGTGGTGTGTACCGCCGGCTTTTTATCCGGGTCCAGCGGCTGCATCAGGTCCACCTCAACACGGTGCACGCCCTGCCCCATGGCGCAGATGTCTTCGTCTACATTTTCGCGTTCGCTGCGAAAGTTGCCGGTGACCTCGAGGCCCAGCATGTCCACCCACAGGTTCCGCAAGCGGTTTTTGTCGGGCCCGCCGATGGCGATCTGCTGGATGCCCAGCACTTGAAAGGGTCTTGTCATAAGGTCTAGCGGGCTCAAGAAAACTCGACAATGGGCTGGTCCACCGTGAGGCTTTCGCCCTTGGCCGCCAGCACCTTGCTCACCACGCCGTCTGCGGCGGCGAACAGCACATTTTCCATCTTCATCGCCTCAATCACCGCCACCCGCTCGCCAGCCTGAACTTTCTGCCCGGGTTGCACCGCCACCTCGACCAGCAGGCCAGGCATTGGTGACAGCACAAAACGGCTCATGTCGGGCGGCGCCTTGTACGGCATCAGGGCGAACAGCTGCGCGGCCCTCGGCGACAGCACCAAGGCGTCGATCTGGGTGCCGTTGTGCGACACCCGCAGCGCCAATGGATTTTTGGACGCCAGACCGCCGCGCTCCACTTGGGCGGTCAGGGGGACCCCGTTACAGGTGCCGTTAAGCCGGACGCCGCCCAACGGGTAATTGCTACAAATGTTGTAGCTGCGAGGGCCTACCGTGATTGAGCTAGAGCCGGTTTTACCATCAAAATCGGTGACGCTGACTGGGGTCTCGGTGCGAGCGCCCAGTTGGCCCAGGGTCACAACGACAAAGTCCTCGCCCACGCTCAGTTCGTGGCCGGCCATCTGGCCACTGATCTGGGCCGCACGGTTGCGGTACTTGCGGTGTACAAAGGCGGCCAGCGCCAGCAGCAGGTCGGGGTCGTCGTGTGGCACGTCCTCAGCGCGGAAACCCTGACCGTAGTTCTCGGCGATGAAGCCGGTGTTGAAGTCACCCGCCACAAAACGCGGATGGGCCAACAGGGCGGCCTGGAACGGAATGTTGCTGGAGACGCCGCGAATCACGAAGCCATTGAGTGCCTCGCGCATCTTGGCGATGGCATCGAGCCGGTCGCGCCCGTGCACGATCAGCTTGGCAATCATCGAGTCGTAGTGCATGGGAATCTCGCCGCCGTCCTGCACGCCGGTGTCCACCCTCACCCCCTGCCACTGGCTGGTGTCGGCGGCGAACATGGTCTCGCTGGGTGGCTGAAAGCGCACCAACCGGCCAGTGGACGGCAAAAAGTTGCGGAACGGGTCTTCGGCGTTGATGCGGCACTCGATGGCCCAGCCCTCGCGTTTGACCTGGTCCTGCGTCAAAGGCAGCGCTTCGCCTGCAGCGACCCGAATCATCAGCTCCACCAGGTCCAGCCCGGTGATGCATTCGGTCACCGGGTGCTCCACCTGCAACCGAGTGTTCATCTCCAGAAAGTAAAAGCTCTGGTCCTTGCCGACCACAAACTCCACCGTGCCAGCGCTCTGGTAATTGACCGCCTTGGCCAAGGCCACCGCCTGTTCGCCCATGGCTTGGCGGGTGGCGTCGCTGATGAAAGGGCTGGGCGCTTCCTCGATCACCTTTTGGTGGCGGCGCTGGATCGAGCACTCGCGCTCGTTCAGGTACAGCACGTTGCCCTGGCTGTCGCCAATAAGCTGGATCTCGATGTGACGCGGTTCTTCGACAAATTTTTCAATGAACACCCGGTCGTCGCCGAAGCTGTTGCGGGCCTCATTGCGGCAACTGGTGAAGCCTTCAAGCGCCTCCTTGTCGTTCCCGGCCACGCGCAGGCCCTTGCCACCTCCGCCGGCACTGGCCTTGATCATCACCGGGTACCCAATGCCACGGGCGATCTCAACCGCGCGCTCAGCCGATTCGATCGCATCGTTCACACCCGGAATGCAGTTGACACCCGCCGCTCCGGCCAGCTTTTTGGACTCGATCTTGTCGCCCATGGCGGCAATCGAATGGTGTTTGGGTCCGATAAAGACGATCCCAGCCTCCTCCACCCTGCGTGAAAACTCGGCGTTTTCACTTAGGAAGCCATAACCTGGGTGCACGGCCTGGGCGCCGGTCTGCTGGCAGGCAGCAATGATTTTGTCGGCCTGCAAATAACTCTCGCGGCTGGGCGCCGGACCAATGTGCACGGCTTCGTCGGCCAGCATCACATGGCGGGCGTCGCGGTCGGCGTCGGAATACACCGCCACCGTGCGGATGCCCATTTTGCGGGCCGTCTTGATAACGCGGCAGGCGATTTCGCCCCGGTTGGCGATCAGGATTTTGGTGAACATCAAACAATTCCTTCTTTTTCAATACGGCGTGGATGGGTGATCGCTAGAGGTTTTCTGAGCCCGCTTGGGCCACGGCGTACCCGTCTCCGCGAATGTCCTCCGCCCGCTGCGCGGGCTCCCCCTTTATTTCGCTGCGACGGATACACCGTGCCCCAAGCTGCGAAGGGATTTTTGTCTTGGACAGTGGCATACCCAGCACCCAGGATTGGGCTGCCTGGGCGTTTTGCGCAGGTCAAGGAGGAGGCCGAAGGCCGGAGGACACGGAGCAAAACGTCCGGGCAGCCCAAGCCTGCGAAGCACCCACCCACACGGTGGCGCAAAAAGGTACCCAAACCCTGGCTCATAAAGGAATGTTCCCATGCTTGCGCCACGGATTCTCCAGCTTCTTGTCACGCAGCATAACCAGCGAACGGCAGATGCGCTTGCGGGTCTCATGCGGCAGGATCACATCGTCAATGAAGCCGCGCGCGCCGGCCACGAATGGGTTGGCAAAGCGGGCCTTGTACTCGGCCTCTCTGGCTGCCAGCTTGTCCGGGTTGCCTTTGTCCTCGCGGAAGATGATCTCCACGGCGCCCTTGGCGCCCATGACCGCAATCTCGGCGTTGGGCCAGGCAAAGTTGACGTCGCCGCGCAGGTGCTTGGAGGACATCACATCGTAGGCTCCGCCGTAGGCCTTGCGGGTAATGACGGTGATCTTGGGTACCGTGCACTCGGCGTAGGCGTAGAGCAGCTTGGCGCCGTGCTTGATGATGCCGCCGTACTCCTGGCTGGTGCCGGGCATGAAGCCGGGCACGTCCACAAAAGTCACCACCGGGATGTTGAAGGCATCGCAAAAACGCACAAAGCGTGCGGCCTTCACGCTGCTTTTGATGTCTAGGCAGCCAGCCAGCACCAGCGGCTGGTTGGCCACGATGCCCACGGTCTGGCCTTCCATGCGGGCAAAGCCGATCAGGATATTTTTGGCGTACTCGGGCTGCAGCTCGAAGAAGTCGCCGTCGTCCACCGTCTTGACGATCAGTTCCTTCATGTCGTAAGGCTTGTTCGGGTTGTCGGGCACCAGCGTGTCCAGGCTGCGGTCCATGCGGTCAGCCGGGTCGCCGCTGCGCCGTACCGGTGCCTTTTCACGGTTGGACAGCGGCAGGTAGTTGTAGAGGCGGCGCAGCATCAGCAGGGCTTCAACGTCGTTCTCAAAGGCCAAATCGGCCACGCCGCTCTTGGTGGTGTGGGTGATGGCGCCGCCCAGCTCCTCGGCTGTTACTTCTTCATGCGTCACCGTTTTGACCACTTCCGGGCCAGTGACAAACATGTAGGAACTGTCCTTGACCATGAAAATGAAGTCGGTCATGGCAGGCGAGTAAACCGCGCCGCCGGCTGAGGGCCCCATGATCATGCTGATCTGAGGCACCACACCGCTGGCCATCACATTGCGCTGGAATACATCGGCATAACCACCCAGGCTGGCCACACCCTCCTGGATGCGGGCGCCGCCCGAGTCATTCAGACCGATCACCGGGGCACCCACCTTCATCGCCTGATCCATCACCTTGCAGATTTTTTCGGCGTGCGCCTCGGAAAGTGCGCCGCCGAACACGGTGAAGTCCTGGCTGAAGACAAACACCAGCCGGCCGTTGATCATGCCGTAACCGGTCACCACGCCATCGCCCGGGATCTTGTTGTCCTGCATGCCGAAATCGACACAACGGTGTTCGACAAACATGTCCCACTCTTCAAAGCTGCCTTCATCCAGCAGCAGTTCCAACCGCTCACGGGCGGTCAGCTTGCCTTTTTTGTGTTGCGCATCGATGCGCTTCTGGCCGCCGCCCAGGCGGGCAAGCTCACGCTTGGCTTCGAGTTGTTCAAGAATGTCTTGCATGATGGGTGGTTCCTATCGTTAGGTTCATCTAGGGATGACTAGGGATGAATTGGGATGATCAGCTATTAAAAAAAATAGCAAACTATTGAGCCGGGACAAGGGCTAGGAGCAGATTTCTTGCTGCAGTAGAGGCGGCAAGCCGACCCGACTGCACATCGGCAATGAGTTGTGGCAACTGGGCCTGTACCGTCGGGTTAGCCTGGAAGGCCTGCTTCAGGCCGGCGTCAATGCGCTCCCACATCCAGGCCAGCGCCTGGTGCTGACGCCGCTGCGCCAGTTCACCACTGGCGGTCTGCAGCGTCCGAAAACGGGTCACGGCAGCCCAGAAGCCAGCCACCCCCTGGCCCTGCAGCGCACTGAGCTGGACCACCTGCGGCTGCCAGTGCTCAGCGTCATGCGGGTCATGTGCCTTGCCATGCAGCCCGAGCAGGCGCAGGCTGGAGCTGATTTGCGCCTGGGCCCGGGTGGCGGCGGCCGCATCCAGATCGGCCTTGTTGATCACCACCAGATCGGCCAGCTCCATCACGCCCTTTTTGATGGCCTGCAGGTCGTCGCCGGCATTCGGCAACTGCATCAGCACAAACATGTCGGTCATGCCCTGCACCGCGGTCTCGCTCTGGCCCACACCCACGGTTTCCACGATCACGATGTCGTAGCCTGCCGCCTCGCACACCAACATGGCCTCTCGGGTTTTTTCAGCCACGCCACCCAGCGTGCCGCTGCTGGGGCTGGGCCTAATATAAGCCTGACCGTGCACCGACAGCCGCTCCATGCGGGTCTTGTCACCCAATATCGAGCCGCCCGACACCGAGCTGGACGGGTCAATGGTGAGCACAGCCACCCGGTGGCCGAGTGTGATCAGGTGCAGGCCGAGCACTTCAATAAAAGTGGACTTGCCCACGCCCGGTACGCCACTCAGGCCCAGCCGAAACGAGCGACCGGTGTGCGGCAACAGTGCCGTCAGCAAGGCGTCGGCCTGCGAGCGGTGGTCGGCGCGGGTCGACTCCAGCAGGGTGATGGCCTTGGCGATGCCGCGGCGGCGCGCGTCGGCCCGCTCACCCAGCAAGGCCTCCAGCAAGGTCTCGGCTGTCAACATGGGCTTCACGATCGAAGGTGCCGCCCGAGGCTCAGTCGGTCAGCGCCTTGCGGATCTGCGCCAGCACATCCTGTGCACTGATCGGTATCGGTGTCCCGGGACCGTAGATGCCCTTGACGCCCGCCGCGTACAAGAAGTCGTAGTCCTGGCGCGGCACCACGCCGCCCACGAACACGATGATGTCGTCCGCGCCCTGTTTTTTTAGCTCATCAATGATGGCCGGCACCAGGGTCTTGTGGCCAGCCGCCAGCGTAGAAACGCCCACAGCATGCACGTCGTTCTCGATCGCCTGGCGGGCACACTCCTCTGGCGTCTGAAAGAGCGGGCCCATGTCCACGTCAAACCCCAGGTCGGCAAAGGCAGTGGCCACCACCTTGGCGCCCCGGTCATGGCCGTCCTGCCCCAGTTTGGAGATCATCACGCGGGGCCGGCGGCCCTGGTCCTGGGCAAACTCAGCAATGTCTGCCTTGAGCGCATTCCAGAAGGCCATGGTGTCACCGTGTGTGCTGTCGGTGTCGTAGGCGGCGGCATAGACGCCGGACACTTTGTTCGTGTCTGCCCGGTGGCGACCGAAGGCGCTCTCCAGCGCATCGCTGACTTCGCCCACCGTAGCGCGCAGCCGAATGGCCTTGATTGACAGGTCCAGCAGGTTGCCAGTGCCGTCATTAGCTGCAGAAGTGATAGCAGACAATGCAGCTGCGACAATGGCTGAGTCTCGATTTTGCTTGATAATTTTAAGCCGGGCAATCTGACCTTCTCTCACCGCCACGTTATCAATGTCACGCGCTTCAATCGCGTCTTCGGTCTTGAGCTTGTACTTATTCACCCCCACGATCACATCTCGGCCCGAATCGATGCGCGCCTGCTTTTCAGCGGCGGCGGCCTCAATTTTCAGCTTGGCCCAACCGCTGTCCACGGCGCGGGTCATGCCACCCATGGCCTCCACCTCTTCGATGATGGCCCAGGCGGCATCGGCCATGTCCTGGGTCAGCCTTTCCATCATGTAGCTGCCGGCCCAGGGGTCGATCACGTTGGTGATGTGGGTTTCTTCCTGGATGATGAGTTGGGTATTGCGCGCAATACGGGCCGAAAACTCGGTCGGCAGCGCAATCGCCTCGTCAAAGCTGTTGGTGTGCAGGCTCTGGGTGCCGCCAAACACCGCGGCCATGGCCTCGATGGTGGTGCGCACCACGTTGTTGTAGGGGTCCTGCTCGGTCAAGCTCCAGCCACTGGTCTGGCAGTGCGTGCGCAGCATCAGGCTCTTGGGCGACTTGGCGTCAAAGCCCTTCATGATGCGGCACCATAGCAGCCGCGCCGCCCGCATCTTGGCCACCTCCAGGTAAAAGTTCATGCCGATCGCCCAGAAGAACGACAAGCGGCCAGCAAATTCGTCAACATCCAGTCCTGTGGCTATCGCCGTCTTGACGTACTCTTTGCCATCGGCCAGCGTGAAGGCCAGCTCCAATGCCTGGTTGGCGCCAGCCTCCTGCATGTGGTAACCCGAAATCGAAATCGAGTTGAACTTGGGCATGTTGCGCGCGGTGTAACCAATGATGTCGCCAATGATGCGCATCGACGGGGCGGGCGGGTAGATGTAGGTGTTGCGCACCATGAACTCTTTCAGGATGTCGTTCTGGATCGTTCCTGACAGTTGGTCCTGTGCCACGCCCTGCTCTTCCGCCGCCACCACATAGCCCGCCAACACCGGCAGCACAGCGCCGTTCATGGTCATGGACACGCTCACCTTGTCGAGCGGGATCTGGTTGAACAGGATCTTCATGTCCTCGACCGAGTCAATGGCCACGCCGGCCTTGCCGACATCGCCGGTCACACGCGGGTGATCGCTGTCGTAACCACGGTGCGTGGCCAGGTCAAAAGCAACGCTAACGCCCTGACCGCCGCCTGCCAGCGCCTTGCGGTAGAACGCGTTGGATTCCTCGGCTGTCGAAAAGCCGGCGTACTGGCGAATAGTCCAGGGTCGCACCGCGTACATACTGGCCTGCGGTCCACGCAGATAGGGTTCGAAACCGGGCAAGGTGTCGGTGTAGGAAAGACCTGCCGTGTCCGCTGCGGTATACAGCGGCTTGACCGTGATGCCGTCTGGTGTGAGCCAGTTCAGCGCTTCGAGCTTGCCGCCCGGCGCCGATTTGGACGCGGTCTTGGCCCAGGTCTCTAGGCTTGGAATCTGGAATTCAGGTGACTTGGAACTCATCGTGACCCTTGGTTGACGGCGCGTAGTTTACGTTATTTATAATTATTGATGCAGAATATTGGTGCCAGATTACAATCAATCGCATGCCAGCACGATCTTTATCTCCGCGAGCACTTTATGAAGAAGTAGCTGAATTATTGCGCCAGCGCATCTTCAGCCGCGAGCTGGAGCCGGGAAGCTGGATTGACGAACTGAAAATCGCAGAGGCCTACGGCATCAGCCGCACGCCCTTGCGTGAAGCACTCAAGGTACTGGCCGCTGAAGGCCTGGTCACCATGAAGGTCAGGCGCGGGGCTTACGTCACCGAGGTCTCAGACCGCGACCTAGCAGACGTCTACCACCTGATGAGTCTGCTCGAATCTGACGCAGCCGGCATGGTCGCAAGCCACGCCACTGACTCGCAGCTAAACGAACTTCAGGCACTGCATGCTGAACTTGAGGTCGCCGCCAACCCAGGCACGACCGACCGCGAACGGTTTTTCGAGCTCAACGAGCGGTTTCACATGCGCCTGCTGGAGATTGCCGACAACCGCTGGTGCAACCAAATGGTGAAGGACTTGCGCAAGGTGATGAAATTGAACCGGCACAACTCCTTGCTCAAAACGGGCCGCGTCAGCGAGTCGCTGCAGGAGCACCGAGATCTGATGGCCGCTTTGACAGCGCGCGACGCGACGCGAACGCGGCGATGCATGCAGGACCATTTCCGGAACGGGCTGGAGGCCGCTGCCTGAGCCACCAAGACAGCTGCGTGGCTGCGCCAACTGCAACACTAGCTGGAACGGGCCACCCGAAACCCGATGTGGTCTCGCCGACGATGGGGGTAGCTCATGCTCCGGGTCGCGCAGCGCAGATAGCGCGGTTCATCGCTATAAAAAGAACCCCCTCGCAACACACGTTGCTCTGAGAGGTCTAATGCCTCCCTGCCATCAGCCAGCGCATAGGGATAGGGTCTGTAAGCACTGCTCACCCACTCCCAGACATTGCCAGCCAAGTCAAGAACGCCATAGCAGCTCGCTCCGTCAGGGTAGCTGCCAACAGGCATAGAGCCACCCTGATTCATGTCCTGCGCAAAGTTGGCACGGGTCCCGTCGGGCAAGTCAGCGCCCCAGGGCCAGGGTCTGCCATCGTTGCCACGCGCTGTTTTTTCCCACTCCGCCTCGGTCGGAAGTCGCACCATGGCCCAGGCGCAAAAGGCTTGGGCGTCGTGCCAGTCCACATACACCACCGGATGATCCAGCAGGGCCGACGGAGCACGGCCCTGGGACCAATGCCCAGGCGCCGGATAAGCCATAGCGTCCACAAACGCCTGATACTGACGGTTGGTGGTGGGCGTCCTGGTGATCCTGAAGTCAGGCAGTAGTACGGTTTGCTGAGGGTATTCGTTGTCGATATCAGCCGGACGGTTGCTGCCGTGGCGACTGCTGTGTCGATCTGACTGGTGGACGGACTCAGCAAGCTCACCCGGCCAATCATTACCCATCAGGAACTCGCCAGCAGGAATGGCCAACCAATCAAAATCCAGAGTACCTGTCAGTCGACTCTGGGCATCCTTCACCACGCGGAAGCCGATATAAATGTCGCGTGCGGCCGCGTGGACCGCATGGCGATCGGCACACCTGACATGTCGCATCGGGTGGTTGTAGGTCCCGCCCCGGATCACGACACGATCGCCGACCGACGGGCTTTCTCGGCCGTCGGCCGAGGAATACGGATAGGGCCGGTGGGCACTGCCTGTCCACTCCCACACGTTGCCTGCCATGCCCAATACACCAAAGGCACTGGCACCCGACGCACAGGCATCCACAGCAACCGTATCGCCCACCGTGTTGTCGCAATTGCAAAGCTCAGGCGACGGCGGGGCTTCACCCCAGGGCCAGGTACGGCCATCCGCACCCCGCGCCGCCTTTTCCCATTCTGCTTCGGTAGGCAGTCTCACGCCGGCCCAGGCACAGAACGCCAAGGCGTCCTGCCAATCCACATGAGTCACCGGGTGATCGCGACGAAACCCCTCCGCATCCGAGGTCGTCCAGTGGCCCGGCGTCGGGCGCCCCGTCGCCTTCACAAAGACCGCGTACTGGCCGTTGGTCACGGCAAATCGACTGATCGCATAGTCGTCGAGCCGTAACCTGTGCTGCGGATGTTCATCAGGGCCAGGCCGTCTGTCGCACGGCGGCGCTGTCCCCATCAGGAAAGGGCCGGCAGGAATATCTATCCAGTCGAAGTCCATCTGTTGGATCCTTAGACCATCGCCCTACAGAAAACCCCACCAGGCATAGTGCTCACGGCCAGCTCTGCCAGGTTGATGGTTGCCAAAGGGTGACCAGAGTTGGCCGAGTAATGATACAACTGCATGGCCAGTTGGTGACCGACGACGAATCGGGATACCACCCAAAGCCGCAAATGCCACCGAGACCCGCTTAAAAACCGGCTTGCGGCAGCACTCGGGATCGCCAACCCTGGAACAGTGTCAAATAGAGCCCCGTAACGGCATCATGCTCGAAGGTAGTTAAGCCCATGAAGAACAAAGAATCATTGCGCAGCGCCCGTTGGTTCGCGCCGGACGACCTGCGGTCATTCGGCCACAGGTCCCGCGCCATGCAGATGGGTTACGGCCCGGAAGACTGGGCCGGCAAGCCTGTGATCGCCATCATCAACACCTGGTCAGACATCAACCCCTGCCACACCCACTTCAAGCAGCGAGTGGAAGATGTGAAACGCGGTGTCCTGCAGGCCGGCGGATTTCCATTGGAACTACCGGCGATCTCTTTGGCCGAGCAGTACGTCAAACCCACCACCATGCTCTACCGCAACATGCTGGCCATGGAAACCGAAGAGCTGATTCGCAGCCACCCCGTGGATGGCGCGGTGCTGATGGGCGGCTGCGATAAGACCACCCCAGGCCTGGTGATGGGCGCCCTGTCAGCCGGTCTGCCCTGCATTTACCTGCCCGCCGGGCCTATGCTGCGCGGCAACTGGAAAGGCCAGGTGCTCGGCTCAGGCTCCGATGGCTGGAAGTATTGGGACGAGCGCCGCGCCGGCAAGATCACCGAGACGCAGTGGCTGGAAGTCGAAGCCGGCATTGCGCGCAGCCACGGCACCTGCATGACGATGGGCACCGCCGCCACCATGATGGGGATCACCGAAGCACTTGGATTGGCTTTACCAGGGGCCTCCAGCATCCCCGCTCCGGACGCCAGCCACCCCCGTATGGCCGCCGCCTGTGGACGCCGCATTGTGGACATGGTCTGGGAAGACCTGACGCCGGCCCGCATGCTCAGCCGGGCCAGTTTTGAGAACGGCATAGCGGTCGCCATGGCAATGGGCTGCTCCACCAATGCCATCATCCACCTGGTCGCGATGTCGCGCCGGGCGGGCCCCCACTGTGCGATCGGACTGGACGACTTTGATGCCGTGAGTCGCCGCGTGCCGGTGATCGCCAACATCCGGCCGTCGGGCCAGACCTATCTGATGGAAGACTTCTACTACGCCGGCGGGCTGCCGGCCTTGATGAGCCGACTGACGCCCCATCTGCAACTGTCGGCCCTGACCGTCACCGGCCGTACCGTGGGCGACAACATTGCCGGTGCCGAGGTCTACAACGACGACGTGATTCGCCCACTCGACAAACCGCTTTACGCCGAAGGCGCATTGGCGGTGCTGCGCGGCAACCTGGCGCCAGGTGGTGCAGTCATCAAGCCCAGCGCCTGTGCACCCCAGTACCTCAAACACACCGGTCCGGCGCTGGTGTTTGACAGCTACCCGGAGATGAAGGCGGCGATCGACGACGAGAACCTGGACGTCACGGCAGACCACATTCTGGTGCTGCGCAATGCCGGGCCCAAGGGCGGCCCCGGCATGCCAGAGTGGGGCATGCTGCCGATTCCTCTGAAGCTGGTCAAGCAAGGCGTGCGCGACATGCTGCGGCTCAGCGATGCCCGCATGAGCGGCACCAGCTACGGCGCCTGCATCCTGCATGTGGCCCCGGAGAGCTATGTCGGCGGACCCCTGGCTTTGGTTCGGACCGGCGACCTGATCAGCGTGGATGTGGCAGCCCGGCGCATTCAGCTGGAGGTTAGTGACGAGGAACTGGCAGCCAGACGTGCCGCCTGGACGCCCCCAGCGCCACGCTTCGAGCGAGGCTACGGCTGGATGTTCAGCCGCCATATTCTGCAAGCTGACGAGGGCTGCGATTTTGATTACCTCGAGACTGCGTTTGGTGCCCCGGTTGCCGAGCCCGACATCTACTGAGACCAGCGACTCAGCTCAACCCCATCCTTATCCCCCACCACCAGGACCCACCATGCCCTTGAACACCGAAACCCGCCAGAACCTCATGACAGTCAGCGTGGCCACACTGTGCACTGCCCTTTTCAAACGCGGCCTGCGCAACCAGTTCATCCAGGACGTGCACCCACTCAACGACACACTGCCCAACATGGTCGGTGAAGCCTTCACCCTGCGCTACATCCCGGCGCGGGAGGACATTAACCCGATCAGCGTGTTCCTAGACCGCAAGCACCCGCAGCGGGTCGCTGTCGAGCAATGTCCCCCCGGTGGCGTGCTGGTGATCGACAGCCGCAAAGACCCGCGCGCGGCATCCGCCGGTGGCATTTTGGTCGCGCGGTTGATGGCTCGTGGCGTGGCCGGTGTGGTCACCGATGGCGGTTTTCGCGACTCGCCCGAAATTGCGAAGTACACCATGCCGGCGTACCACAACCGACCCAGTGCACCCACCAACCTGACTCTGCACCAAGCCCTGGACATCAACGTGCCCATCGGTTGTGGCGACGTGGCGGTATTCCCGGGTGATGTGGTTGTGGGCGACGCCGAAGGCGTGATTGTGATCCCGGCACACCTGGCCGACGAGGTGGCCTTGGAAGCTGTTGAGATGACCGCCTTCGAGGACTTCGTGACCGAGAAAGTACATGAAGGCCGGTCCATTCTTGGCCTGTACCCGCCCACCGACGAGCAAAGCCGAACCGACTTTGCGGCCTGGCGCCAGTTGCACCAGCGCTGAGCGCCGTCGATATCCAAAATTCACGACGAACCCACCATGGCTACATCGAATTCCGAGAGCGCACAGGGCTACGTCGCCGATGCGCGCAACGACGCCGTGCTCATTTATGTCAACGGCGAGTTCGTCCCCAGGAACGAGGCGAAGGTCTCCGTCTTTGACAGCGGCTTTGTGCTGGGCGACGGCATTTGGGAAGGCTTGCGACTGGTGCAAGGCCACCTGATCAGCCTGGACGCGCACCTGGACCGGCTGTTTGAAGGGGCTACTTCGATTGCGCTGGACATTGGCATGAGCCGCGAAGAAGTGAGTCGGGCAATTTACGCGACGCTGGAACGCAATGGCATGACCGACGGCGCACATGTACGCCTGATGGTGACGCGCGGCACCAAGAAAACGGTAAACCAAGACCCCCGCTTCGTCTTTGGCGGCGCCACCATGGTGATCGTGGCCGAGTTCAAGACGCCCAAGCCGGAGACCCGCGCAAAAGGTTTGGCGCTGCTGACATCCACCTTTCGCACCAGCAACCCCGATGTGTTTGACCTGCGGCTGAACTCGCACAGCCGCCTGAATTTGATCCAGGCGCTGATTCAGGCGATCAATGCCGGCGCGGATGAAGCGCTGATGCTGGATTCGCGCGGCTTTGTGGCCAGCTGCAACTCCACCAACTTCTTTATTGTGCGGCGTGGTGAGCTCTGGACGTCAACCGGGCTGTACAGCTTCAAGGGCATCACGCAACAAAAGGTCCTCGACGTCTGGCGAGCACAAGGCCGTGTGGCGCGTGAATGCGATTTCACACTGGCGCAGGTCTACTCTGCCGAAGAGGCCTTTGTCACGGGCACCTTGGGTGGCGTAACACCTGTCACCAGAATCGACGGCCGCGTCATTGGTGACGGCAAGCCAGGCCCTTTGACAGCCCAAGCGAGTGGTTTTTATCTGCAGTCGGTCTTGGCTGCCAGCACCGCAGCCGGCCAGCCCTAGGCCATGGCTGCGCACCAGGTCAGAAGGTCGGCGTATTGATGCGGGCGCCTGAGGCCAGCAACTCCTCAAACAGCAGCATCACATGCCGGCCAGTGGCCGAGTAGGGGTCGAATTCCGGATGCTTCATCTGGACCATCGGATCCAGATCAGACAGGTCGACGTGCGCCATCGACCAGTTGCCAAAACGGCGCTCGGTAATCTCTTCCAGCATCAGCAGCTCCAGGTCCTTGTGCCGCCGATCCGCCATAATCCGCGCATAGAGCTGGTTAACGGCGCTTCTCTCACCCTCAAGCACCTGCAAAAACAGCCCATCGCCCTGACAGAGAACACCGGTGATCCCATGGCCCGGGTTGTAGGACTGTGCGGCTGCAAGAATAGAGGCCGTCACCGTGGTGGTTATCGGCCCTACGGCACGACTGACATAAAGCACGCGAATTTGCATCAATGACACCCTGTTATCGTCTTGTTGGCGCGCCCCCTGGATCGAAAGCAGCCGCGACCCGTTGGCCTGTTAGTCACTCAGTGTAACGACGCCATTCAAAAACGGGGGCGCTGGCTGCTGAAATCAGCGCGGTGCTTGCGCATCTCGCTGGCGTCATCGCGATGCCGAATGCCGCAGTCCAGAAAATTCTGGTGCAGCTGCGACAGCGCGGCACGATCGAGCTTCACGCCCAGGCCTGGGCCCGGTGGCGGTGCCAATTGACCATCCCGAATTTGAAGTTTGCCACCTTCAATGACTTCGTCTTCCTGCCAGGGGTAGTGGGTGTCGCAGGCATAGGCCAGGTTGGGCAGGGTCACGCCCAAATGCGTCATCGCCGCCAGGCTAATGCCCAGATGCGAGTTGGAATGCATGGAGATGCCCAGGCCAAACACCCGCCCGATTGCCGCGAGTTGCTGAGAGGCGCGCAGGCCACCCCAATAGTGGTGGTCGGACAGCACCACCTGCACCGCATTCAGGGCCACCGAGCGAGGCAAATGACCAAAGGCGATAGTCACCATGTTAGTGGCCAGCGGCATGGTGGCGAAGGTGGCCACCTCGGCCATCTGGTCCAGCGTGCCCACCGGGTCTTCCAGGTACTCCAGCAGGCCGGGCTCCGACAACGCCGACATCAGCCGCCGGGTGGTAGCCACCGACCAGCCGCCATTGGGGTCGATGCGCAGGGGGTGTTTGGGAAAGGCTGCGCGCAGGGCCCGCAGGCCATCAATCTCCAGCTCTGGCGCAAACACGCCGGCCTTAAGTTTGATGGAGCCAAAACCATACAGATCGACCATGCGTTGGGCCTGCGCCACCAACTGCGCGGGGTTCAAGGCCTCGCCCCAAGGGTCAGTGGGGTACCCAGGGTCGGCATGGTGCTGCGCGTACTTGTAAAACAAATAGGCGCTGTAGCTGACATGGGAGCGCACCGCACCACCCAAGATGTCGTACAGCGGTCGCCCGACGATCTGGCCCTGCAGGTCCCAGAATGCCACCTCAAACGCCCCCAGCGCGCTGGCACGGGCCTTGTCGCCCAGTGGTGGAAAAGGCGCGCCGATGTCTGGGTTACTGCCCACACAGCGGTACACCACTTGCGTCAGTGCGTTAAGGGCAAAGGGGTCCAGCCCGATCAATCCAGGCGCAATGCGGTTCAGGTCGACCAGCGTATCGGCCTCACCATAGCTCTCGCCCAGGCCGATGCGGCCGCTCGCGGTCTCGACCTCGATGATGCTGCGCAAGGCCCAGGGCTGGTGCACCCCAGCCACATTCAGCAGCGGCGGGTCACGAAACGCGATAGGGGTGACACGGACGTCAACGATGCGATCAGACATGGTGGAAAACTCGTCGCAAGTTTAAAAACGGCGATCACTCAGGCTGAGTGTCATCTGCCCTCGCAGCACGCCCCCAGAGGGCAACAACACAGTCCCAGTACCGGGCACGCCGTGCGCAGCCAAGTTGAAGCCATCGGCAACATGGCTGACCGGCTCCAGGCAAAGGTACAGCGGCTGTGGGGGCCGGTGCACCACCAGGTGCGACAGCACCGCGTCGGTCTGCAGGCGCAACAGTTCACCCTTCGGCAACTCCAGATCCAGGGTACCGTCCCATTCCGACAGGTAGTCGGTCATCGTGCCAGGCGGCAATGGCTTCGGCGCGTCATAAGCTTCAGGCTGTGGCAGCGGCTCTGAGCCACGGGCCAGGAAGTCGGCGTCTGCCAGCCAACGGCGGCCAGCGTGGTAGCGCAAGCGCGCGTTCTCGTGATGCAAAAAATAGGGGTGGAAACCGATGCCGGCCGGCATGTCACCGTCACCCAAATGCGTCAGGCTCAGATCGAGTTGCAGCGCCTGAGCGGACAGGTGCAGGCTCAAATCGGCCTGCAAATGCCAGGGCCAGGCGGCACAAGCCGGGCTGTCCAGCCGAAGATGGGCCGACGCTTCGGCATGCGACACCACTGTCCAGGGCAGGCCGTGGGCATGGCCGTGCAGGGTATGCGGCTGGGCGTTGGGGTGAGGTGGCAGTGCCACCGTACCTTTGGCGGTCTGCAATTGGCCGTGGGCGATCCGGTTCGAATAGGGCACCAGCGGGTAAATGCCGCCCTTGGCCCAGTTCAGTGGGTCGACCCCGGCATCGGTGTAAGGGTACAGAACGGGCACCGCATGCCCGTCGGGGTGTACCAGCGTCAGGCTGCAGACCCGGCCACCGGCCTGCGGCCGCAACACTGCGCGGGCTGCGCCAGCGCGCAACAGCAGGTCGCCGGGCAGCGACTCAGGCATAGCCGCTGGAGCCGTCAGGTTTGGTTGGCACCTTGCGCTCCCAATGAATATAGGCTTCAGTACCGAGCAGGGCTTCGTCCATCTCTACACCCCAGCCTGGCCGGTCCGGCCGCAGCTCCAGGTGGCCATCTTTGGGCAGATAGGGGTCTTTCACGTACCAGGCGCCCTCCTCCCGCACTTCGGGGGTCACGGTCGCATCGGTACCAAACACATAGCCTGGGCCATGCGGCAGGCGGTACTCCAGAATACGAAAGTTGGTCTGGCTGGCACAAAAATGCAGGTTCACGGCGGTCGCCAATGGCCCCATTGGGTTGTGTGGCGCGATGCTCACAAAGTGCGCCTGGGCCAGCGCATTGATTTGCAGCATCTCGGTCAGGCCGCCCACCACACAAATATCGGGCTGAATGATGTCGCAGCCACGCACCTGCAAAAGCCGCAAAAACTCGAACCGGCTGTACAGCGACTCACCGGTGGCCAGGGTGCACTGCAGACCTCGCTTGAGCTCGCCCCAGGCCTCAAAGTTTTCCGGGCGGATTGGCTCCTCAAAAAACAGCGGATCATAGGGCGCCAACGCGTTGCCCAACTGCACAGCCTGGGTCGGCTCAAAAATCTTGGCATGGGCGTCGAAAGCCAATTCATACTCAGGGCGCACAGTCTCACGCAGCTGGCGAAAATACTCCGCCGAGGTACGCACCACCTCACCCCAACGGTTGCGGTGCATGTCGATGCGATAGGGGCTGAGCTTGAACGCCTGCAAACCCCATTCCTCATGCAAGGCGTCCATTTGGTCGCGGGCAATCGCTGGGTCTGGGGCGGTGTACAGGCCCGCATACACCTTGACCCGGTCGCGCACATGCCCCCCCAGAAGACTGTAAACCGGTACGCCCAGCGCCTTGGCCGAGATGTCCCACATGCAATGGTCCAACACCGAGATGGCCGCCAGACCCAGCGCACCCGGCGGAAAGCGCGTCTGCTGCATCAGGTAGTGTGTGAGGTAGGTGATTCGCCTCGGGTCCTGCCCTTTCAGGAAGATCAGCAGGTAATCCAGCAGCGGAAACAGCGCCAGGTCTGGCCCGTGGTTGTAGCACTCGCCCCAGCCGGTGATGCCATCATCAGTGTCCATGGCCACCACCACGCGGGGGCGGTTCTTGTCGCGCGACATGAAGACGCGCAGACGATCGATTTTCATATCAGCTGCCAGTGAAGTATCGGGCGCGTTGCAATCGCGTCTGCACGTAAACATTTTCGGCGTGGGTGCCCGGCTCATAAGAGCCCGAACTCGCTGACACCTGCGACGAAATATTGGCCTGACTAGGGTAGCGCGCCACAAAGGCCTCATCAATGTCAACGCCCAACCCCGGCGCATCTGGCACCTTCAGAAAGCCGTTCACCGACAGCGGATGCGGCAACACGGTGTGCTGGCGGCCTTCCCAGTCGTCTTCAATCCGCTCCAAAAACAAGGCGTTTGGAATGGCAGCCAACAGGTGCAGCGCGGCGTACTCTGCCACCGGACCGAGCGAGCCAGAGTGTGGCGCCACCATGATGTGATGGGCTTCGGCCATGGCGGCGATTTTCTTCATCTGGGTAATGCCGCCGGCGCGCCCGGTGTCTGGCTGGATAACATCCACCAACTCGCGCTCGATCAGGTCGCGCGAACCATAGATGGTGCTCATGCGCTCCCCCGCGGCCAAGGGCACCTGGGCAGCGTCACGGATGCGCTTGTAGCCGTCCAGGTTGTCTGGGGCAATCGGGTCTTCGATGAACAGCAGGTGGTAGGGTTCCAGGGCACGTGCCAGACGAGCGGCGTCGCCGGGGGTCATCCAGGGTGGGCCATGCAGGTCAATCATGATGTCCATCTCATCACCCACCGCTTCTCGCAGGGCCGCCACTTTCCGCACTGGGTCCGACACGCCGCCGCACTTGATGGCGGTGACACCGCGGGCTTTTAGGCTCAATGCCGCCTCGGGCGTGTTGGCATGGGCATAGATGCGGATCTGGTCACGGACCTTGCCGCCCAGCAGATTCCAGACCGGCACGCCGAGGGCTTTTCCCTTGATGTCCCACAGCGCCATGTCTATGCCTGTCATGGCGCCTGCGCCGACCGTACCGGTCAGGCCATGCACCATGATGGCCGACATCATGCGTTGCCAGAGGCGCTCTATATGGGTGGGATCCTCGCCCACCAGCAAGCGCTTGAGGTCTTGCACCGCCGTTTCGATCACGCGCGGCCAGCCCGAACATTCGCCAATGCCCACCAGACCCTCGTCGGTATAGACCTTGACAAAAAGCCAGTTGCGGGTGCCGGTGATGCCCGGTGAATAGCTTTGGCCGCCAAAGGCATTGTCGGAGGCCCAGGCTTTGGGCGCGGGCACACCGACATGCATCAGAAAGGTCTTGATATCCGTGATTTTCATGACGGAGCCTCAGGATTCCGGGTTGTAGCGGAAACGCTTGTGCATGCTGCGGGCACGCGGGTCAGGCTGCGGAATGGCCGACAACAGCGCCTGGGTGTAGGGGTGAGTGGGCGCGTCGCACACTTGGTTGGTCTCGCCCGTCTCCACAATCTTGCCACGGTACATGACAGCGATGCGGTCACAAAAATAGCGGATCACCGCAATATCGTGGCTGATGAAGACAAAAGACAAGCCAAGTTTGTCTTGCAAATTCAGCAACAGGTCGAGCATCTGCGAGCGCAATGACACATCGAGTGCCGAGGTGGCCTCGTCAGCAATGATCACGCGGGGGTTGAGGGCAATGGCGCGCGCAATCCCGATCCGCTGGCGCTGGCCACCCGAAAAAGCATGGGGGTATCGCTCGCGCCAAGCTGGCTCCAGGCCTACGTTTTGCAACAACTCGGCCACCCGGTCGTCGAGCGCCTTGCCCGTGGCAATGCCGTTGACCAGCAGGGGCTCGCCCACAATTTGTGCCACCGTCATGCGCGGGTTCAGCGAACTCACCGGGTCTTGAAAGATCATGCGCATTTCACGTCGACAACTCTTCAGCGTCTGTTTGTCAGCTTTCACGATGTCGACCACCGAGCCATCGGCACGCCGGTAATCGATTGCGCCAGCCGTCGGGTCGTACACGCGCAGCAGGCAACGCCCCATGGTTGTTTTGCCAGAGCCAGACTCTCCGACGATACCCAATGACTCGCCCGGGAGCACGCTGAACGACACACCGTCTACGGCCTTGATCGGTGCCTTGGCGGTGCCAAAATATTGCTTGAGATCACGCACCTGCAAAATCGGCTCCACCGTGCTGGCGATGGGTGGACGGCTCAGCCGAATATCGGCCGTGCGCCCCAGCTTGGTCACCGAGCTGATCAGCATGCGGGTGTAGTCGTCTTTTGGCGCATGGAAAATGTCATCGACCGTGCCGGTCTCCACCACCTTGCCATGGTTCATCACGATGACCTGGTCGGCGATCTCTGCCACCACACCCATGTCGTGCGTGATGAACATCACGGCCATGCCCTGGGAGCGCTGCAGATTCTTGATCAAATCCAGAATTTCAGCCTGGGTGGTCACATCCAGCGCCGTGGTCGGTTCATCCGCAATCAACAGCGCTGGCTTGCACGCCAGCGCCATGGCGATCATTACGCGCTGACGCATCCCGCCAGAAAACTCGAAGGTGTAGCGGTCCACCGCTTTGGCGGGGTTGGGAATCTCAACCTGGGTCAGCAACTCCACGCAGCGTGCCCGGGCTTGCTGCTTGGACATCTTGAGGTGCAGCGTCAACACCTCCATGATCTGGTTGCCCACCGTGTGCACCGGCGACAGGGAGGACATCGGCTCCTGGAAAATCATGGCGATCTCGGCACCGCGCACCGCACGGATCTCCCGCGAACGCGCGCCCAGCTGGGCCAGGTCCACGCTGCTGCCGTCGGGACGGTGCAGCACCATGGAGCCGCTCACAATGCGGCCCGGATCGTCCACAATTTGCAAAATGGAGCGGGCCGTGACGCTTTTGCCACTGCCACTCTCCCCGACGACGCAGAGCGTTTTGCCCCGAACCACATCAAATGACACACCGTCAACCGCCTTGATGGTGCCAGTACGGATCGAGAAATGGGTTTGAAGGCCACGCACTTCCAATAGCACGCCGTCCTTGGGGGTCTGGCTGTCGACGCGCATCGCTTCGGGGTTCACGCTCATTTGTTGTAGGGGTCAGAGGCGTCGCGCAGACCATCGCCCAGAAAGTTGAGCGCAATGACCGCCAGCACCACGGCGACACCCGGCGCAAACAACCAGGGTGCGGTGGCAATGGAGCGGATGTTTTGCGCCTCCCGCAACAGCACGCCCCATGAAATGGTGGGAGGCTGCAGGCCTAGGCCCAAAAAGCTCAAAGAGGTCTCCGCCAGAATCATGGCGGGAATGGCCAGCGAGATCGATGCAATGATGTGGCTTGAGAAGCTTGGCAACATGTGGCGAAAGATAATCCGCCCCTCAGAGGCACCGTCCAGCCGCGCGGCAGTGACAAACTCTTCAGTCCGCAGGCTAAGAAAGCGGCCTCGTACCACCCGAGCCAACTGGGCCCAACCGGTGAGCGAAAGTATCAAGGTGATCATGAAGTAATTCAGTGTCGCTGGCCAATTCTGGGGCACCGCGGCTGAAGCCGCCAGCCAGATGGGAATGGTGGGCAAAGACAGCACTAACTCAATCACACGCTGGATGACGAAATCGATCCGCCCGCCGTAATAGCCCGATATGCCGCCCAGCACAATGCCAATGCTCAAGGCCAGGAAGACCCCAACCAGACCCACCGACAACGAAATTTGCGTGCCCAGCATGATGCGGCTAAAAACGCAACGGCCAAGACGGTCTGCACCAAAAAAGAACAGCGGCTGGCGGGCCTCCTGCGACGCGAACAAGTGGGTGCGCGAATTGAACAGCCCCAGAACCGAATACTCGTAGCCTTCGCCGAACAGCTCCAGATAGACCTTGCGCTCTCGGTCCTCCTCGTAGAGCGACGCCAGTGTTTTGGGATCGCGTTTGAGCACATACGGATGGATGTAGGGCCGCAAGGACCAACTGCCATCGCTCGATGTGTCAATCAGGTGCAGCGCCTGTGGGGGATGAAACGCCGTGCGCACATTTTGCTTCGACGGGTCATTGACGGCGAAGAAGCCCGGTACCACTGCCACAATGTACAAAGCAGCCGTGACGATGAGTCCCGCCATGGCAAGTTGGTGGCGCTTGAAGGCCCACCAGACCAGTTGCCATTGCGATGCGACCGCCAGGCGGCTCGAGGTGGTGTCGGTGTTATTCAAGGCGAATACGCGGGTCAACCAGCGCCAACAAAATGTCGCTGACCAATGAGCCCAACACGGTCAAGGCACAGATCAGCAGGATGAAGGCACCGGCCAGGTACATGTCCTGGCTCATCAGCGACTGCAGCAACAAGGGCCCCGCCGTCGGCAGACTCAGCACAATGGCGACGATGATGGAGCCCGACACCAGGTTGGGCAGCAGCCAGGCAATGGTCGATATGAACGGGTTGAGTGCCAGGCGCAGCGGGTATTTCACCAGCAGGGTGAACTCTGACAGGCCCTTGGCCCGCGCCGTGGTCACGTAGGGCTTGTGCAGCTCGTCCAGCATGTTGGCGCGCATCACCCGAATCAGGCTGGCAGTACCCGACACAGCCAGGATAACCACCGGAATCCACAAGTGTTGCAACAGGTCTATGACCTTATTGATGCTCCAGGGCGCCGTCAGGTACTCCTCTGAGAACAGACCGCCAACGTTTTGCCCGAACTCCACGGCAGCCACGTACATGAGCACCAGCGCCAGCAAAAAACTCGGGATCGCCAGACCCAAAAATGACAAGCCTGTAACGATGTAGTCCGCCACCGAGTACTTCTTGACTGCGGAGAACACCCCCACCGGCAAGGCGATGCCCCAGGTGAGCAGCAGAGCCGACAGTGTCAACAGCAATGTCAGGGCCATGCGCTCCCAGATCAGGTCACCCACCGGCTGCTGCCACTCAAAACTCAGACCAAAATCACCCCGCAAGGCAATGTTGGAGATCCATTTCCAGTACTGCACCACCATAGGCTGGTCCAGACCAAAACGGTTGCGCAGATCAGCTGCCGTGTTTTGGTCCACCACCTCGTTGGAGGCCGCCAGCGTGGCGATGTACGTCGTGACGTAGTCGCCAGGCGGCAGTTGGATCAATACGAAGGACAGGAAGCTGATCGCCACCAGAAACGGCAGCATCCAGAGCAGCCGTTTGACGATAAAGACCAGCATCGTGCGTCAGCTACGGGTAAAGAAAAACTGCTGCGGCATCGCCGGGCCGGGGTTTGGCCACGACCAAGCGCTGGGGTAGCTCTTGGGTACGTTTTGCAGGTTGTTCTTGGCAATGCCGAAGGAGTTGACGGCGAGGCAGACCCCAATCGTCTCAAACGCATCGGCACAAAGGTCAAACACTTGCTTCATCAGCTCACCACGCCTCTTGAGGTCGGCCGTGGCACGCGCGTCGTCGTACAGCTTCATGCGCTGCTTCTGGCTTGCCGGTGGCTCCTGTCCATCTTTGCCGCCAGACAAATACCACTGTGTCCATGGAATCGCGTAGCGTGAGCCTTGTGCATGCTGGGCAAAGTAGTCACGGGCATCCAGCATCGGATCCAGACCACCAGGACCGGGCCAGACTGCGGCATCATGTTCATTGCTGTCGCCACGGGTGTAATACAGCGCCCGCTCGATGGTGTTGACCTTGATGTCGATGCCAATCTCTGCCCAGTGGCGCTTGACCAGTTCGAGCGTGTCCACGGCATCGGGGTAGAGCGTGGGAATTACGTCGATCGAGAAAAACACCTTTTGCCCATCGGGCCGAAGACGGAATTTCTGCGCGTCACGTTTGCTGTAGCCAATCCGGTCCAGGATTTCGTTGGCCACCTTGGGGTCGTGCTTGGTGAACTGATGTGACAGCTTTTCATTGAACCAAGGGTGCCCCGGGCGCGGGCCGGTCTGGTACGGCTCCGATTGACCCAAGTAGACCAGGTCAATGATCTCCTTGCGGTTCATACCCAAGGAGAGTGCTTGCCGAAACTCTTTATTGGCGAACATCTCACGCATCTTGGCGTCTTTGTGCGTCATGTTCAGGTAGATCTGGACCTGCTGCGAACCCGCATTCACCAGTTCAATCAGCCGATAACCACCTTTTTGCATGTTTTGCGACAGGGTGGGCTTGTTTTGCAGGGAGTCGATATGGCGCTCCTGAATGTCAAGCTTGCCCGACAAGGCGTCCAGCATGAGTGACTCAACATCTTGCGCAATACTGAAAGTCAACCGATCAATATAGGGCAGTTGCTGGCCGGTTTGGTCGACCTGCCAGAAATAGGCGTTGCGTTCCATGATGACGCGAGTCACGCCACCTGAATAGGCTTCGGTGACCACCCACGGGTCCAACGTGGGCTTGTCGACGTTACCCCAGCGCGCAGGGATTTCAATGTCGCCACACTTGCTGCGGAACAGTGAGGCCCAGTCGGACAGATTGGCCGCCTTGGCCTGTGCGGCCACATTGGAGTTGTACTTGGGGTGAAACTGGCTGCAGTAGTGCTTGGGGAAAAGCGTGGGGTACTGACCCAGCGGGGTAGCCAACTGCTCCAGAAACAGCGCATAGGGGGTCGCAAATGTGAACTTCACCGTGGTGTCGTTGAGCTTGGTGACCACCGCCGGTTTGTTGGCGATCACCAGCGTTGACGGCACCGACTTGTAAAGTTCGCTGTTCTTGGCGCAGTCTTCGATCGAAAAAATGATGTCGTCTGCGGTGAATGGCTTGCCATCTGACCACTTCATGCCGGGGCGCAGTGTGAAGGTGAACTCTGTGGAGTTCGCATTGACATCCCACTTGGATGCGACGCAGGGCAACACCTCAGTGAAAGACATGTTCCAACGCACCAGGCCCTGGTTACCCACCATCCGCAAAATACCGTTGTGGTCAGCACTGCCGCGAAGGCCACGACGCAGAGCGCCGCCGTAGGTGCCCACTTTTTCAGCCTGAACCACCAAGGGTGCAGAGGGCAAGCGCTGAGCCAATGCCGGCAACTTCCCATCAGTGACTAACTTTGCCAGGGCTGGCGCTTCCTTGCCCGCTTGGGCCCATGCGGTGCTTCCCACACCCGCCAGCGTCACGGCACCGGCAAAGCCTTTGAGCACTTGGCGACGCTGGGCGTTGCGAGGGCTCGTGGAACGAGGGGCTTGGTTCATACAAAAACTCCAACAGAAGTAGGGAAAACCGGATGAGTGCAAGCCCCAAGGCCTGACCCGCTGAGTGTCTGCCCCCGCGTCAAGACAGGGTTAGACAACAGGAGAGACTTTGTTTGACAACCTTGGGACTGTCAAGTAATTTATGATCAGTACAAACCCTAGACGCTGGAAAATAGTAGCGCTCAGCGCGAATTAGTCCCACAATATTAGAAATATTCGTCATACAAATCTAAATATGTCATACCATTATTTATCCCCATTCGGGATGGATGCCCCATGAAGCAAACCCCCATCACCCTGGAAGAATTCACCGGCTCAGTGCTGGCTGTGCCACCCTTGGCACGTCATGGCGACTTGTCTGTCAATGAGCCGGCCAACCGGCAATTGATAAAGCACATTGAGGCCGGCGGCATTCGCACCCTGCTGTACGGTGGCAACGCCAACCTGTACCACATGCCCTTGCGTGAATACGGGCCGATGCTGGACATGCTGGCCGATGCCGCTGGCCCTGACACACGGGTCATTCCCGCAGTGGGTCCAGACTTTGGCAAGATGATTGAACAGGCGCAACTGCTGCGCAACTCAGGTTATCAGACCGCCATGGTGTTGCCGATGCAGGGGTTCACCACACCACAAGGCGTGGCCGAAGGCATTTCTCGCTTTGTCGATAGCGCCGCCATGCCCGTCACGCTCTACATCAAGAGCGAGCAATACATTGACCTTGACACCCTGCAGGCGCTGGTCGAATCGAACAAGGTTTTATGCGTCAAATACGCCGTGGTTCGACCCAACCCGAACGACGACCCGTTTTTGAAAGCCATGATTGAGCGTATTTCCAGCAGCCGCATCGTCAGTGGCATGGGGGAGCGGCCGGTGTTGTCGCATCTTGGCCACTTTGGCCTGGCATCCTTCACCACCGGCTCCGGCTGTATCGCCCCAAAGGCCTGCATGGCGCTGTTGGGCGCCCTGCAAAGGCTGGACATGAGTGAGGCCCAGCGGCTGTACGACCTGTTCTTGCCGCTAGAAACGCTGCGAGATTCGGTCTCTCTCATCCGCGTGTTGCACGACGCGGTCACCTGGTCTGGCGTGGCCGATATGGGCGCCCAGTTGCCGCTGCTGAGCCCGTCTCCTTTTTCAATGCGTGGTGAGATCGAGGCGACCGCCAGGCAACTGTTGGCGGCTGACGCCAACGCCTAGCCCACAGTCTGGCCATGACCGCACGTCGTACCCCGGAAGGTCTTGCCGATCGGGTCTACCGCGAGCTGCTGGCTTTAATCATCCAGGGTGATCTGCAAGAAGGCGACCGCCTGTCTACAGAGCAGACCTTGTCTGAGCAGTTCAAAACATCGCGTCCAACCGTCCGCGAAGCCCTCTCAAGGCTACGGGCCGACGGCATCATCACCAGCCGTCAGGGCGCTGGCACGTTTGTCACGCGCCGGCCCGACCCGGATTTACCCCGCTTTATGCCGCTGGAGTCACTGTCTGATGTGCGTCGATGCATCGAGTTTCGGATCGTCATCGAAGGCGGTGCGGCAGCCCTTGCCGCAGAGATGGCCGATGAAGCCGACATGGCGCTGATTCAACGCGAATTGGCGCGACTGCAAATGGCTGTCAACAACCATGTTCTGGGCGTGCAAGAAGACTACGACTTCCATATCGCGATTGCGCGTGCCAGCAAGAACCAGTTTTTTGTCTCGGTGATTGCCTCAATCCATCAGCACGTGACATTCGGCATGGATTTACTGCGCAATTTTTCGCTCAGCAAAAGCAATGAACGCCTGCTGGGCGTGCAGGCGGAGCATGTGGCCGTGGTCGATGCCATTGTGCGACGAGACAGCGTGGCGGCTGAAGCAGCCATGCGGCATCATCTGCAAAACACCCGATCACGAATGTTTGGCAGCTGAGGCGGCACTGTTGCCAATGACGCCTGACCGACATCCCAAGACCTACAGGAGATCCAATGCCTACCGTTTTCACAAGTGCGCAACGTCAGGCCTATGACAAGGACGGATTTGTCATGATCCCGTCTCTTTTTGACGCTGCGGAGATCAGCCTCATGCGCCAGGCCATGGAGCAGGACCCGGCGCTCAAACAAAGCCTCTACGAACGCCGCGACGCTCAGGGCAAGGCGACACGGATTGCCCTGTGGAACGAGCCCGGGGACAGCGTCTATGGTTTGGCGGCGCGCAGCGAGCGGGTGGTCGACACCATTGAAGACATGCTGGGCGCCGAGGTCTACCACTACCACTCCAAGCTCACCGCCAAAGAGCCGTTTGACGGCGGCGCCTGGGAATGGCACCAAGACTACGGCTACTGGTATCACAACGGCTGCTTGTTCCCGCACATGGCCAGCGTGATGGTGGCGCTGGACCGCGCAGACCGCCACAATGGCTGCCTTCAGGTGATTCGCGGCTCGCACCAAGCTGGCCGCATCAACCACAGCACAGGACCAGGTGAGCAGGTGGGCGCCGACATGGAGCGCGTGGATCAGATGCTCAAAGACATGGATCTGGTCTATGCCGAGATGGCGCCGGGCGACGGTCTGTTTTTCCACAGCAATGTGATGCACCGATCCGACCAAAACCGCTCGCCCAACCGGCGCTGGACCGTACTTTTTTGCTATAACGCAGCACATAACACCCCCTACAAAGCCCAATCGCATGCCAGCTACAACAAGCTCGACAAAGTACCTGACCAGGCCATCAAGGCCGCAGGCATACGCCTGAGTGATCCTGCCCAATCGCAGTTTCAAATCAAGAAGGCTCACGCAGCGCCCAGCGCCGTCACCCCTTAAGCCCACCGCCCCATCTCAAACAGGAACGCCCATCATGATTCCCCGCCTTCTGCTTACTGGCGCTGCCGGCAAACTTGGCCGCCATCTGCGCTCCAGCCTGCGGCCCTACGCGCAGCAGATGCGGCTCTCCGATATCGCCGCCATGGACGCTGCTGGACCCAATGAAGAGGTTCAGTTCTGCCAACTGGCGGACAAACAGGCGGTGGACCAGCTGGTACAGGGCTGTAATGCCATCGTACACATGGGCGGCCTGGCCACCGACTACCCCTTTGAGGCCATCCTGGAGGCCAACATCAAGGGGGTGCTGCACATTTACGAGGGCGCCCGCCGCCACGGCGTTGAGCGCGTGGTGTTTGCCAGCTCCAACCATGTGGTGGGATTCCATCAACAAGATGAGGTACTGGGCACCGATTGCCTGCGACGTCCGGACAGCTATTACGGCCTGTCCAAGTCATTCGGTGAGGACGTTGCCCAGTTTTACTGGAACCGCTATGGCATACAAAGCGCCAGCCTGCGGATCGGCTCGGCCTTCCCCGAACCCAAAGACCGCCGCATGCTTCACACCTGGCTGAGCTACCGTGACCTGACCGAATTGATCCGGTGCTGCCTGCAGGCCCCGCAAATCGGTCATACCGTTGTATTTGGCATGTCTGACAACCGCGACCCCTGGTGGAACAACGCCGGCGCGGCTCACCTGGGGTTCAAGCCACAAGACAGCGCGGAGCCCTATCGTTCCGATCGGGAGTCAACACCGCCCCTCGACCCCAACGACCCAGCTCGTCGCTACCAGGGCGGCGGCTTCGTCAAAAGCGGACCCTTCAATTAATTGAATTAATTGGGGTCAGATTCCAATTAATTGACAAACAGCCAGTATGAGTTTTAATTGGAATCTGACCCCAATTAAAGGAGATAGCTATGCGTCCTGAAGTTTCTTTTCCCCGCGAGGCGGACACCCCGATCTCGCACCTGCCGTTCAGTCCTGCCGTACGTGTGGGTCATATGGTCTTTGTGTCGGGTCAGGCCTCGGTGGACATCACCGGGGCCATCGTGTCTGACACGTTTGAGGGGGAGTTTCGGCGGTCTGTGGAGAACCTTCGCAAGGTGTTGCAATCAGCAGGTTGCACGCTGGCGCAGGTGGTCCAGACCCGCAACTATGTGCGCGACGCCACGGATTTACCCGAGTTCAACCGGCTGTACCGCGAGTATTTTCAGGCGCCCTACCCGGCGCGCACCACCATCACGGGCTGCCTGTCTGCAGCGCTGCGCTTTGAGTTGGAGTGCATCGCCGTCGCTGATTCCAGCGCACCATGACCCGCGCGCAAAAAGTTCTGTTCATTTCGGCCGATCAATGGCGTGGCGAATGCCTGTCGGCGCTGGGGCACCCGGTGGTCAAAACCCCCCACCTGGACGCCCTGGCGGCTGACGGCACACTGTTCAAGCAGCATTACGCCGTCACATCACCCTGCGGCCCCTCACGCGCGAGCCTGCAGACCGGTCTTTACCTGATGAACCACCGTTCAGGGCGCAATGGCACGCCCCTGGACCAACGCCACACCAATTTGGCCAAGGAAGTGCGCAAACTGGGCTTCGACCCCACGCTCTTTGGCTACACCGACACCAGCGCCGACCCGCGTGGCCGTGACCCGACTGACCCATCGCTGCGCACTTATGAAGGCCCGCTGCCAGGTTACAGCATCGGCCTGCTGTTTCCGGACTATGTGAGCGCCTGGATGAACGACCTGCGCGCCAAAGGCTACCAGTTTCAGGGCCGCGAGGACATTTACCAACCGCAGAACGACTTTGACAAACCCGCGAACCGGGGACATCGATTTATTCCAGCACGGTTCAAGGCGGAGGACAGTGACACCAACTTCATGGCTGATCAGGTGATCCATTGGCTGGGTGACCACCGTCACGAAGACTGGTTCATGCACTGCGTCTTTTTGCGGCCTCATCCGCCAGTGATCGCGCCAGAGCCCTACAACGGTCTGTATCACCCGGCCAGTGTGTCGCTACCAAATCGACGCGCCACCCCTGAGCTCGAAGCCGCCCAGCACCCGCACCTGGCGCATTGGATCAAGAGCTTCGACCGCCCCAACCACTACGACGAGCACAACCCCAACAACCTGGTTCACATGCCCGAGCTTGAGCTGCGCCAGATGCGTGCGTGTTACTACGGCATGATGAACGAGGTGGACGATGCTGTAGGCCGCATCGTCGCGCACCTGAAAGCCACTGGCGAGTACGACAGCACGCTGATTGTCTTCACCTGCGACCACGGTGAAATGGGCGGCGATCACTACACCTGGGGCAAGGAGCTGTACTTTGACCAAAGCTTCTTCATCCCACTGATCATCCGCGACCCGCGTCATGAGGCTGATGCCGGTCGTGGCCGCCAGGTGGATGCGTTCACCGAGTCTGTAGACCTGATGCCCACCGTGCTGGACTGGTTAGGAGCCGCGATACCGGCACAGTGTGACGGCCGCTCACTGGTGCCGTTCCTGGGTGACGGCACGCCGGCCCACTGGCGTGAAGAGGTCCATATGGCGCTTGATTTCCGCGGCAGTCCCTGGAGCAGCTACGACGGTGAGACGGCCCTCGGCTTGCTGCCGGATGAGTGCCAACTGACCATTATTCGCGGCCGGCGCTGGAAATATGTGCACTTTGCCGCCCTACCCCCCCTGCTATTTGATCTGCAGGACGACCCGAGCGAAATGCACAACCTGGCTCAAGACCCGGCCTGCCAAGGGGTGCTGCTGGTGATGGCGCAAAAGATGCTGTCGCGGCATTTGTTGCACCAAGAGCATGTGCTGAGCAACTTACACATCGGGCCGCAGGGCGTGGAAGACCGCAGTCGGGTCAGGCACTGATACCGCTGCTGAGGCGCATACCCTCAGCGCTGGCTGAGACCGGCAGTGCCACCTGGTGATCTTGGCTGAACTGGTAGTCCTTGAAAATATGCTCGGCGCTCAGCGTTTGGTAGCTGCCGTCCGCCAGACGGTGCGTGGTGTCCTTAAGTCGGTAGGTGTAGTGACCACAAGTCCAGCAGTTGAAATTACGCATGTGCGTGCACAGGCAGGTTTTGTCCATCACCTTGATCGTCTTGACGTCAGGGTGAAGCGCTACCTCGCGGTTGTAGGCGTTGATGTAGGCGCAACTCCCGTTGCCGTCAAGCAGGTAACCGTAGGCTTCGCAGTTGGGGCGAATGCCAGAGCCGATAGCTGGTGTGCTCTTGAGCATGCGCATTGGGTAGCCCGTGGGCGAGATGGTGTTGACTTCGATGTCTGACTCGCTGGCACGGAAGTAATCCTGCTTAACATCGGTCGGCAGACCACATTCATTGGACACGGTGAACCGCGTGGCCACCTGCACCGCCGCAGCCCCCTGCTCCAGAAAGGACACCGCGTCACTACCGGTAAACACACCGCCCGCTGCAATCAACGGAATATCAAGCTGCTCGGCGCGCAGGTACTGCAAAATTTCTGCGGTGATCGTCGCCAGGTCGTACTGTGCCCAGTCCATGCCAAAGCCCAGGTGACCACCGGCAAGCGGCCCTTCCACAATCACATAGTCGGGCAGCCGGTTCAGCCGCGCATTCTTACGCAGAAACAACTGCAACGCCCGCACCGACGAGACGATGATGCCCAGTTTGGCATCCCGAAACCGCGGGTGGTCTGCCAGCAAAGCAAATGAACCTAAATGCAGGCCTGCGCTCAGGGTGATGCCGTCGATACCAGCATCCAGCGCCGAGGCCATGCGCACCTGCAAGGTTTCGCGCGGCGCATTCATGGTCAGCTTTTCCATGCAATTGACGAACACCAGCCCCTCGCCGCGCTTGGCCTCCATGGTCGCGCCAACGTGTCGGCGCGTGGCTTCGTCCAGAATACCGAGGTCAAATTTAACGATGGACTTGTCAGATTTGTCGATGTTGTGTTTGTAAAAGCGGGTCTTGTCCTTGACAAAACTGGTGTCGAAGCGGCGGTCTGACACATCAGGCACCATGGCATCCGAGATATGACCGATACCGCCCAACCGGGCAGCCTCAAGCGCCAACTCCGCCGTGGAAATATCCACACCCATGCCACCCACCATGATGGGCACGAGTTCTTTTTTTCCGAACTTCAGGCGGAAATCATCAACACGTTTCATGAATCTCCTTATGCCCGACGCGTGCTGGAGGTCTGTCGGGGGACTACCATTCTATCCGGGGGGGCGTTTAAAGCTGCCGCTCAGACAATGCCCCCGCCCGCGTGGAGTACTTGACGCACGCATCCATTTTTTCCAGATGCACTGTGGCACCGCGACCACCATAGACCGCAGTCTTTAGCCATTCGCATTCGGCCGCCAGTTGCGCTTCGTCCTTCAATCGGGTGTGCCAGACGCGCTTCTCAGCGTCCCAGCGGTAGGCGCGAGCTTTGAGCGCGTCTTTGGCGTCAAACGGGGCTTGTGTGGCCAGCAATCGATAACTCGGCGACGCAACGGTGCCCGCCAGTCGTGCCAACCCGGTCTTGCCGTCGCTCGGCAGCGCTGCCATCAGGACCGCCAGCAGGGCATGACAGTCGACCTCTGCCCGGTGGGCCTCATAAAACAAACCCTGGTGCAAGGCCAGATGCTCCAGCTTGGCAGAGCTTCGGCCTTCTTTCTTCCACTCGATATCGGCGAATGAGCAGGCCCAGGGGAGCGCAGCAAAACCGGGGCAGCGCGCCTCGCAGAAGGGCCGGTCAAAGCCGGCGTTATGGGCAACCACGAAATCGGCATCGGCCAACAGGGCCTCCACGCGGGCCATGTCCAGCGCTTGCCCACGGACCATGTCGTCGGAGATGCCGGTGATATGGCTCACTTCCTCCGGAATGGGTTGACCGGGATCCTCAAGTCCGTCGTAGATCTGGACATCGCCCACAGGCAGGCCGGTCAGGGTGTCAACATCGACCCGCAGCATGGCCAGTTCGATGATGCGGTCCTTGGCGTGACTCAAGCCCGTCGTTTCGGTGTCGAGTATGACCATTTTCAGCAGGGGGCCAGCACCGGAGCGTGCGAAATGCGTCACCGGCACCAGGCGGCGCAAGACCCGGTAGTCGGGATGACGGGCCAATTGGTCGGCCATACCCGGAAGATCGGGTAAACCTTTGGTTTTTTGAGCGGCCCGTCGGGGCACCGGCGTTGGCTTGACGGGGTTGCTAATTGGCAGGTCTAAGCCCAGCGGTAGTTGCGATGGCGTCAAGTCAGGGTTCCAAGAATGGGATAGCCTCGAGTGTGCCCCAAAGTCCCAAGCGGCAAATATGTGCAGCAGCTCGCCCGAAATAGTTGCAACATAATTCATCTTGTCCAAAAAATGCAATTTACTGCATTTCATGCTAATTTGAGGTGACTATCGGGTTTTCTCTCTGCCCCAAAACAAACAACCTGCTCTAGGATAGAGAGGTTCTCCAACTCACCTTGCTCAAACAGAAGGAATCTCATGAATTCAACCCCCACCACCCGTCGCCTCGTCCTGACCCGAAGTGCGGCTGTCATCGGCGCAGCCAGTTCTGGGCTGTTGCTGCCAGAGCTGGCCAAGGCCCAGAGCGGCAAGCTTCGCGTGGGGCTGATGTTGCCCTACACCGGCACATTTGCCCAACTTGGGGTCGCCATCGAGAACGGTGTTCGCTTGGCCATTAACGAACAAGGCGGCAAGCTGGGTGGGCGGGAGATCGAGTATTTCAAGGTGGACGACGAATCCGAACCGTCTAAGGGTATTGAAAACGCCAATAAATTGGTGCAACGGGACAAGGTCGATGTCCTGATCGGCACGGTGCACTCCGGCGTACAAATGGGCATCCACAAGGTGGCGCGCGACAGTGGCGTGCTGAGCTTGATCCCCAACGCAGGCGTACACATGGCCACCCGCGCACAATGCGCTCCCAACGTGTTCCGCACCTCGTTTTCCAATTCCCAACCCACCCGGGCCTTGGGTGCTGCGATGGTGGCCAAGGGTCACAAACGTGCGGTCTGGATCACCTGGAAGTACGCAGCCGGTGACGAGGCCTTTGAAGGCTTCAAAGAAGGCTACCTGGCCGCTGGCGGCACCATCATCAAGGAGTTGGGCCTGCCCTTCCCCAATGTCGAGTTCCAGGCCCTGCTGACTGAAATTGCGGCGCTCAAGCCTGATGCGGTCGCCTGTTTCTTTGCGGGCGGCGCTTCGGCCAAATTCATGATCGACTACGCCGCAGCCGGCTTGAAGGACAAAATCCCGCTTTATGGCTCCGGATTTTTGACCGAAGGCATGCTAGACGCAGCAGGGCCCGCCGCGGAAGGCGTGATGACCACGCTGCACTACGGCGACTCAATAGAGACGCCGCGCAACAAGGCGTTTCGCCTGGAATATGCCAAGGCCTACAAAATGCAGCCCGATGTGTACGCGGTGCAAGGCTACGACACGGGCCTGTTGCTTGTCCATGGCGCCAACGCCGTCAAGGGGGACCTCAACAACAAACCCGTGCTTTACAAGGCGATGGAGACGGTGACGATTGACAGCCCGCGTGGCAAATGGACCATGAGCAAGTCGCACAACCCAATTCAGGACATCTACCTGCGGGTGGTCCAGAATAAAGAGAACAAGGTTATCGGCGTTGCAGCCAAGGCGCTGGCTGACAGTGGTGCGGGCTGCAAGATGGGCTGAGGATTGCCTTTTTTGAAGTCAAAGGGAGGCACTTGCCTCCCTTTTTTCAGTGCACTGCATCCCATGGATTTCCCGACCTTTCTTATCCAACTCCTCAACAGTGTGCAGTACGGCCTGCTGCTGTTCATGCTGGCGGCGGGCCTCACCCTGATCTTCGGCATCATGGGTGTGGTCAATCTGGCACATGGCAGTTTTTACATGCTGGGTGCCTACCTAGCCTATTCACTCAGCGCCCTGTTGGGCAGCTTGACACTGGCGCTGCTGGTGGGGACGCTGTTGTCTGTGGGCTTTGGGCTGGCCTTGGAGTGGTTGTTGTTTCGACATTTTTACAAGCGCGACCACCTGGACCAGGTGCTGCTGACCTTCGGCCTGATTTATATTTTTGAAGAGCTGCGCTCCATGATCTGGGGCGACGACGTGCACGGCGTGGCCATCCCCGCCTTGCTGGGCGAATCTATTCCCCTGACAGCCAATCTGTCTTATCCGGTCTACCGGCTGTTCATGTCGGCGGTGTGCGTCGCGCTGGCGCTCGGGCTGTACTGGCTGATCTCCAATACACGGCTGGGCATGAAGATCCGGGCCGGCGCCTTCAACCGCGACATGGCGGAAGCACTGGGCATCAACATCAAGCTGATCCACGCCATCGTATTTGCCATTGGTGTCGGTCTGGCGGCGGTTGCAGGGATGATCGCCGCACCGGTCTCCAGCGTTTACCCCAATATGGGCTCGCAGGTGCTGATCATGTGTTTTGTGGTGGTGGTGATTGGCGGCATCGGCTCGGTGCGGGGCGCGCTCATTTCAGCGCTGTTAGTTGGCTTGGTGGACACCTTTGGCAAGGTGCTGCTGCCTTCTGTGTCTGGCATGCTGGTCTACATGCTGATGGCGGCCGTGCTGTTGTGGAAACCAGAAGGACTGTTCAAGCAATGAGCACGCCTACAGCCAATCTAGAGGTATTTCCCCGCAGCGTGCGCTTGGTGCTGTGGCTGGGGCTCGCAGCGCTGGCGGCGTTTCCGTTTGCCGGCAGTGATTTTTATGTGCAAATGGTCACGCGCATGATGATTCTGGCTATTTTTGCCATGAGCTTGGACCTGTTACAGGGGGTGAGCGGGTTGGTGTCGCTGGGGCATGCCGCGTATTTCGGTCTGGCCGGGTACGCGCTGGCCTTTCTGATGCCGCAAAACGAGGCGACCTCGCTGTGGCTGACGCTGCCGCTGTCAGTTCTGGCGTCTGGCCTGGCAGCCTTGGTGATTGGCTTCTTTGCAGTCCGTACCCACGGCATTTATTTCATCATGGTGACCATGGCCTTTGCCCAGATGGTGTTCTTCTTGTTCTTTGACAACAAGGCCCTGGGTGGCTCCGATGGCCTCTACATCAATTTCAAACCCACAGTGAACCTGGGCGGCTGGACGCTGATGGATTTGGACAACAAAAAGACCCTGTATTTTTTCACCCTGGCCGCCATGTTGTTGGTCTACGCCTTTCTGCGGCGCCTGTTGTGGAGTCCCTTTGGCCGGGCATTGGCTGGCATCCGGGTCAATGAGCACCGTATGCGGGCGCTTGGGTTCGGCACCTTTGGCTACAAACTGACCGCCTTCTCACTGGCTGGCGCACTGGCCGGACTGGCCGGTTACCTGTGGGGCGTACAAACCGGCTACATCAACCCCGAATTAATGGGTTTTCACATGAGTGCGCACGCCATCATGATGGTGATTCTGGGTGGTATGGGCAATTTTGCCGGCGCCATCGTCGGCGCCTTTGGCTTTGAGGTGGTGCTGCACCTGTTCAAAGACCTGCCGCAAGTCGGCAGCGTGCAACTGGGCAAACATTGGCAGTTGTGGATGGGCAGCTTCATTGTGCTGGTGGTGATTTTTGCGCCGCGCGGCCTGCTCGGGCTGGCGGACCGTCTGGGCCGCCAAAAGGGAGCTGCTGATGAGTGAGGTGCTGCTGACGGCGACCGGCTTGACCAAGCGCTTTGGCGGCCTGGCGGCGGTGAACAATGTCTCGCTGACGCTCTGGCGCGACCGGATTCATGCGGTGATCGGCCCGAATGGCGCTGGCAAGTCAACGCTGGCCAACTTGCTGTCGGGCGACTTGCCGCCGACCGACGGGCAGGTAGTGCTGTGTGGCGCGAACATCACCGGCTGGACGCCAGAGCGCATTTCGCGCCAGGGCCTGGGGCGCAGTTACCAAAAAACCAACATTTTCCAGGCCTTCACCGTCTGGGACAACGTGCGCCTGGCCGCACAGTCGCGACAGCCCCAGCAGCCCTGGAATCCGCTCAGCTGGCTACTAACTGCTAGTAAATCAATAGCTACAAACGACCGTGCGACAAGGGCTATAGAGCTTTCTGGCTTAAAAGATCGGCGTGTCGCCATGGCTGGGGCCATCAGCCACGGCGAGCAGCGGCAGTTGGAGATTGCCATGACACTGGCCACCGAACCTCGGGTGCTGCTGCTCGACGAGCCTCTGGCTGGCATGGGTGTGGCCGAAGCCCAACGCATGGTGGAGCTCCTGCTCAAGCTCAAGGCAGACCACGCCATACTGCTGGTTGAACACGACATGGACGCCGTGTTTGCCTTGGCCGACCACCTCACCGTGATGGTCAACGGCCAGGTCATCGCCAGCGGCACGCCCGAGGCGATCCGTGGCAACGCCGACGTGCAGGCTGCCTACCTAGGAGAGGAGCACGCATGAACGAGCCGCTGATCGACGCACGCGGACTGAACAGCTTCTACGGCGCCAGCCACATTCTGCGCAATGTCAACTTCTCGGTAGGCCGGTCCGAAACCATCGGCCTCATGGGTCGCAACGGCATGGGCAAAAGCACCCTGCTGAAAAGCCTGATGGGCCTGGTCAAGCCTCGCAGCGGTTCGGTGCATGTCATGGGCCGACCAATGACCGGCCGCGCGCCGTTTGAAATTGCCCAGCTTGGCGTGGCCTACGTGCCAGAAGGCCGAGGCATTTTCGGCAACCTGAGCGTGGTGGAAAACCTCAAGATGGCGGCTCGCGCCGGCACCCGCGGCCAGCGCGACTGGACCTATGAGCGGGTGCTGTCAACCTTCCCTCGCCTGCAAGAGCGCCTGGGGCACGGGGGCCAACAACTGTCAGGCGGTGAGCAGCAAATGCTCACGATTGGCAGAGCCCTGATGACCAACCCGGATGTGCTGATTCTGGACGAGGCCACCGAGGGACTGGCCCCGCTGATCGCGCGCGAAATCTGGCACATTTGCGGCCTGATCCGCGAGACCGGCATCAGCAGCGTCATCGTCGACAAAAACTGGAAGCACGTGACCCAGATCGCCGACCGCAACGTGATCCTGGTCAAAGGCCAGGTCGTGTTTGAGGGCAGCTCCGATGCACTGCGTGCGGAACCGGCCTTGCTGGAGCAGCATCTCGGCGTTTGATTTCGGGCGCTACAGCAGCGGCCGCAGTTCTGCGGCTGTCTCCAGCAGCAGCGGCAACAGGTCGCGCTGCATCTGGGCGGTCGACATCCGGGCCGGCGCAGCCACGACATTCAGGGCCGCCAGGGTTAGGCCCTGGCTGCTGCGCAAGGGCACTGCGAGCGCGTGCACACCCAGCTCATGCTCCTCGCTAGCCAGGCAGAAATCCTGCTGTCGCACCTGCTCCACCATCTGCCGGAATGCCTTCAGGTCGGTCGTGGTCAGTGGCGTCATTCGCGCGAGCTGACGGCCCTTGAGCCATTGAGTGAACTCGGGTTTCGACTTCGCTGCCAAAAGCACGCGCCCGGTCGATGTGGCGTGGGCCGGCAAGCGCGCGCCCATGTGCAGCCCGTAGGCGATCACGCGGCCTGGTTCGCTGGCCGGGCCGGTGCGGTCGTTGCCGCTGCGCGCCACGATCACGACTTCGTCGCCGTCTAGTACCACCGCAGAAAACGAAGCTTGTGCGCGCAGTGCCAACCGGTTCAGTGTGGGCTGCAACACCCTTGGCAGGCGCGCTGAGGCCAGGTAACTGCCAGAAAATCGCAACACCTTGCTTGACAGCCAGAAGTAGCCAGCCTCGGTTTCCAGGTAGCCCAGGTGCGCTAAGGTCAACAGGTGGCGCCGCGCGGCAGCCCGGGTCAGCCCGGTGCGTTCCGCCGCGAGTGTGGCGTTCAGGCGCTGACGATCCGTGCCGAAGCTTTCCAGCACAGCCATGCCCTTGGCCATGCCGGCAATGAAATCCACCTGTGAAATCGTCATTTTTCGGCCGGTAATTTTGCGCGATTATCGCCCCGCTTAGCTAATCATCGCGCAAGCCTTTGATTCAAGCTGGCATGGCGCCTGGCTGCCCGCCTATTCTTGGCAGTTAACTTCAAGGACAAGGAATGCGAACTCAAGTCGCCATCATCGGCGCCGGCCCGTCGGGCTTGCTGCTGGGCCAGCTTTTGCATAAGGCCGGCATTGACGCGGTCATCATTGAACGCCAAAGCGCCGACTATGTGCTGGGACGCATCCGGGCAGGGGTCCTGGAGCAGGTGACGATAGACCTGTTGGACGAGGCAGGTGTCGGCAGCCGCATGCACCGGGAGGGGCTGGTGCACGGTGGCTTTGAGCTGTTGTTCAAGGGTGCCCGCCACCGTATCGACATGCAAGCATTGACCGGCGGGCGCCAAGTGATGGTTTACGGCCAGACCGAGGTCACCCGCGACCTGATGGACGCGCGCGCCGCCGCTGGCCTCGCCACCGTCTACGAGGCCAGCGAGGTGAGCGTGCATGACTTTGATGGCGAACGGCCGCGGGTACGCTATGTCAGCCAGGGCCAGCAGCATGAGCTGAGTTGCGACTTTATTGCCGGCTGCGATGGCTTTCATGGGGTCTGCCGCGCCAGTGTGCCGCCCGGCGCCATCACAGAGTTTGAAAAGGTGTACCCCTTCGGTTGGCTGGGTGTGCTGGCCGATGTGCCGCCGGTGTCGCACGAGCTGATTTACGCCAACACGGAGCGCGGCTTTGCGCTGTGCTCGATGCGCAGCACCACCCGCAGCCGCTACTACGTGCAATGCCCGGTGAGCGATTCGCTGAGCCGCTGGTCGGACGACGCCTTTTGGGCTGAGCTGAGGCTTCGGCTGGACCCTCAAGCGCGCGAGCAGTTGGTCACTGGACCGTCCATCGAGAAAAGCATCGCCCCGCTGCGCAGCTTTGTGACCGAGCCGATGCGCTTCGGCCGGCTGTTTCTGGCTGGCGACGCGGCGCACATTGTGCCGCCCACGGGCGCCAAAGGGCTCAACCTGGCCGCCAGCGATGTCAAGTACCTGTCTGCCGCGCTCATCGAGTACTACCAGGAGGCAAGCGCCGCGGGCGTTGACAGCTATTCCGAGCGATGCCTGCGCCGGGTCTGGCGCGCCGAGCGCTTCTCGTGGTGGTTCACCTCGCTGATGCACCAGTTCCCTGAGGCCGGCGGCTTCGGCCAAAAGGTCCAGGAAGCCGAACTGGACTACCTGGTTAATTCCAATGCGGCCGCCACAGCGCTGGCAGAAAACTACGTGGGTCTGCCGTTACAGTAGGTGACTATGCCTCAACCCTCTCGATCAGCGCCCGTGCTCAAGGGGGTCCGCCTCCTCAGCCTGTGCCTGAACCTTCCCGGCCCGGCCGCCCTGATGCGCTGTCGGCAAATGGGCGCACGCTGCGTCAAGCTGGAGCCACCAGGCCCGCTCGGTGCGCCATCAGGCACCTCGGGCGACCCGATGGGCCAGTACAACCCAGCGGCCTACCGCCTGTTGCACGAAGGTGTGCGCGTCGGAGTGGCCGACCTCAAAACCAGCCGGGGTCAGACGGCCTTGCACCGCGAACTGGCCAAGACTGATGTGCTGCTGACTTCGTTTAGGCCCTCGGCGCTGATCAAGCTCGGCCTGGACTGGAAGCTGCTGCACCGGCAGTACCCCGCCCTGTCACAGGTGGCCATCGTGGGGGCACCAGGTCTGCGCGCCGAAGAGCCCGGCCACGACCTCACCTACATTGCCGAGCATGACCTGGTCAGCGGACTGGCCCTGCCGCCCACCCTGTATGCCGACATGGGCGGCTCGCTTATCGCATCGGAGGCCGTGCTCAAGGCCGTGCTGTTGCAAAAAACCACCGGCAAGGGTCACCGCCAGGAGGTTGCCTTGTCGGACGCCGCCGCCTACCTGGCGCTGCCACGCGCCTGGGGCCTGACCCGTTCTGGTGCCGCCATTGGGGGCGGTCACGCCGGCTACCGGGTCTACCCCTGTCAGGACGGGCGAGTGGCAGTGGCTGCGCTAGAGCCGCACTTTGCCCGAGCCCTGTGCGGCGCCGCCGGCCTGACTTATGAGGGCATCGCCACCATGCTGCAGCCTGCCAGCCATGACACCATCGCTGCGTTTGTGCTGGGCCAGTCGCGCCAAGCGCTGGACCGACTGGCGCTGGCACAAGACATTCCACTGCTTACCCTGCCGGCCTGAGCGGCTCGACACACCGTCCAGGAGACCGCTGCCATGGCCTACCCAGATTACAACCAGAGCCTGCCACGCAACAGCGCCAACCACACCCCCCTGTCACCCTTGAGCTTTCTCGCGCGCTCGGCCCAGGTCTACCCGGAGCGCCTGTCGGTGGTGCACGGTCCGACGCGTTACACCTGGGCGCAAACCTACCAGCGCTGCCGACAATTGGCCAGCGCCCTGGCACGGCGCGGGGTCGGCGCTGGAGATACGGTGGCAGCCATGCTACCCAACACGCCGCCCATGTTTGAGGCGCACTTTGGCGTGCCCATGCTGGGCGCGGTACTCAACACCCTGAATACCCGCCTCGATCCTGCTGCCATTGCCTTCATGCTTCAGCACGGTGAAGCGCGAGTGCTGATCACCGACCGAGAATTTTCGGCCACCATCCGAGCCGCACTGTCCCTGATGCCCGGTCCCTGGCCCTTGGTGGTGGACGTAGACGACCCGCTGGCCGACGCGGGCCAGCTGGTCGGTGAGCTGGACTACGAGGCCTTTCTGGCAGAGGGAGATCCGCACTTTGAATGGACGCTCCCCGCCGATGAGTGGGACGCCATCGCACTCAACTACACCTCAGGCACCACCGGCAACCCCAAGGGCGTCGTCACGCACCACCGTGGCGCCTACCTGAACGCGGTCTCTAACGTGGTCACCTGGTCTATGCCGCAACACCCGGTTTACCTGTGGACACTACCCATGTTCCACTGCAACGGCTGGTGCTTCCCCTGGACCCTGGCGCTGCAGGCCGGTGTGAGCGTTTGTCTACGGCGGGTGGACCCGGCTCTGATTTTTCCGCTGATCCGGGAGCACCGGGTCAGCCACCTGTGCGGCGCGCCGATTGTTTACGGGCTGCTGATCAACGCGCCAGAGTCGCTGCGCCAAGGCATCAGCCACTCGGTGGCCGGCCTGATCGCGGGCGCCGCGCCGCCGGCGGCCATCATCGAGGGCTGCGAACGCGTCGGCATTGACATCACCCATGTGTATGGGCTGACCGAGGTCTACGGCCCGGCGGCCGTCTGTGCCAAGCAGTCCGACTGGGCTGAGCTTCCGATTGGCGAGCGTGCCACGCTGAACGCACGCCAGGGCGTGGCCTATCCACTGCAAGAGGCCATTGCCGTTTTGGACCCTGAGACGCTGGCACCGGTGCCCGCCGACGGCCAGACCATGGGGGAAATCTTCTTCCGCGGCAACCTGGTCATGAAGGGCTACCTCAAGAACCCGCAGGCCACCCAGGATGCCTTTGCTGGCGGCTGGTTCCGTACCGGCGATCTGGCGGTACAGCACCCTGACGGCTACATCAAGATCCGTGACCGTAGCAAGGACGTGATCATCTCGGGCGGTGAAAACATCTCCAGCCTGGAGGTCGAGGACGTGCTCTACCGCCACCCGGCCGTGCTGGTGGCCGCCGTGGTGGCCAAGCCCGACGCCAAATGGGGCGAGGTGCCCTGCGCCTTTGTGGAGGTGCGCGACACGGCCAACGTGACCGAGGCCGACATCATTGCGCACTGCCGCGCTCATCTCGCACGTTTCAAGGTACCCAAGCAGGTGGTGTTTGGCCCGCTGCCCAAAACCTCGACCGGGAAAATCCAAAAGTTTGTGCTGCGCGAGCAGATGCGCTCTGCCTCGGCGATGGATTGACACAGCCTGATAATCCGGCCATGTCGAAGCCCCACCTCGAACTGCTTAGCCTCAAGAATGCCTGCCAGCGCCTGGCCGAAGGCTGGATTCGCTACCAACAAAACCAGGGCGACACGCAACTGCGCGACGGCTTGATCCAGCGCTTTGAGTTCACCTATGAACTCAGCCACAAGATGCTCAAACGTTATCTGGAAGCCACTTCAGCCACACCCGACGCCTTTGACGCCATGCCCTTTGCTGACCTGATCAGAACCGGCAACGAGCGGGGCCTGCTCCTCAGCGACTGGCCACGTTGGCGGTTGTTTCGTGAAATGCGCGGCAAAACCAGCCATACCGACGATGAGAACGTGGCCTTGACGGTGGTGGCCGACATTCCCGCTTTCATGGAAGAAGCCCAGTTCCTATTGGCTCAATTGCAGGCGCGGACCCATTGACATGACGCTACCCATCTCGGTTGCGCCGCAGGAGTGGGCGATTGTTCAGGGTATTCTGAAAGACATCGTCCCGCACCGCACAGTCTGGGCATTTGGCTCCCGCGCCCGTTTTGCCGCCAAACCCTACTCTGACCTGGACCTGGCCGTGGTCGGTGCAGCGCCACTGAGCCTCGAGGTTTCAGCCCGACTGCACGAGGCGTTCACCCAGTCTGATTTACCCTACAAAGTGGACGTCGTGGATTGGGCCTCGACCTCCCCTGAGTTTCAGACCATCATCACACAACATCATGTGGTGGTGCGATCAGCTGCCCCTCTCTCGGACCGGTCGGCGTGACCCCAGACGAGCTACTGTGACGCAGGTGCCGCTCGCACCAGCAACACCACCGCCCTCGCCTCCATCGCCTGCCCTAGCCCAACCGGACCCAGCTTTTCGGCGGTCTTGGCTTTGACGTTGACCTGATCCAGCGCCAAGCCCAAGGCCTCGGCGATGCGGGCGCACATGGCCGGGATGTGCGGCATGAGTTTGGGCGCTTGGGCGATCACCGTGCTGTCGATGTTGCCAATGACCCAGCCAGCAGCCTGCACGCGCCGCGCGGCTTCCACCAGCAGCACCATGGAATCAGCGCCCTTGAAGGCGGCGTCGGTATCGGGGAAATGGCGGCCGATATCGCCCAGCGCAGCCGCACCCAACAGCGCGTCGGTGATGGCGTGCAGCAGAACATCGGCATCCGAATGGCCCAGCAGGCCCAGATGAAAAGGCACGGTGACGCCGCCCAGCACCAGCGGGCGCCCAGCGACCAGCGCGTGCACGTCCCAGCCTTCTCCAATCCGCAGGTTCATGAGTTTGCCTTTCTGTGGGTGTCTGACAGCAGCAGCGCCTCGGCCAGTGCAAAGTCTTCAGGGTAAGTGACCTTGAAGTTGCGGGCGCTGCCCGGCACCAACCGGGGCTGCCAGCCCATGGCCTCCATGGCGCTGGATTCGTCGGTCACCTGCTCGCCGGCCGCCTGCAGCGCCTGACTCAGCGGACCGATGCGAAACATCTGCGGCGTTTGTGCCAGCCACTTGTCGGCCCGGGCCACCGTGCCCGCCACACGCCCATCCTGCTCGGCTTTCAGGGTATCGGCCAGCCGGTGCGCCAGCAAGCCGCCCACCGGGTCCGAGAGACAGGCGTCGATCAGGGCGTCGATCTGGGCAGGGGTAATCAAGCAGCGCGCGGCGTCGTGCACCAGCACCCAGTCCCCAGGCTCAGCGCCCTGCTCAAGTAAAAAATTTAAACCATTAAAAACGGTCTCAGCCCTTGTCGCGCCGCCATTGTTAGCTATCAAATACTGAGCACTAAGATGGTGCAGTACCGTGTCGCCCGCCGCCAGGACCAGCGCGACCCGGTGCAGCCGCGTCACCCCAGCGAAGGCCGCCAGCGTGTGCATGACCAAGGGTTGGCCCGCCAGGGTTTGGTACTGCTTGGGACCGACTGAGCCCGCTCGCGAGCCGCTGCCGGCGCAGGGAATCAAGGCCCATAGGCGGGGCAAAGCGGGTGATTTGGGCGGGTGATCAAGCATGGGCTTGGCACCATTCTAAAATCCTCAATAGAAACCCATGGATTTACCCAAACTGAACCCGGGCAAGCGCTACACGCTGCCCCGCCCGACCGGCTCTGCCGACGCCCTTTTACTGGCCCGCCTGGGCCAACGCGACAAGGACGAGCACCGGCCCACTGCCATTGTGACGGCCGACGCCGCCGACGCCCAACGCCTGCTCGAAGAGATTGCTTTCTTTGCGCCGGAGCTGCGCTGCGTGTTGTTTCCCGACTGGGAAACCCTGCCTTACGACACCTTTTCGCCGCACCAGGACCTGATCAGTGAGCGACTGGCCACGCTCTGGCGCATCAGCCAGCGCGACCGGGAGGCCGGCGCCGATCTGATTCTGCTGCCCGCCACCACGGCGCTGTACCGACTGGCGCCACCGGCGTTCCTGGCAGGCTATACCTTTCAGTTCAAGGTCAAGCAGCAGTTGGACGAGGCCAAACTCAAGGCTCAACTCACGCTGGCCGGCTACAGCCACGTGACGCAAGTGGTCAGCCCGGGCGAATATGCGGTACGCGGCGGCTTGATCGACCTGTTTCCCATGGGCAGCCTGGTGCCGTTCCGGGTGGACCTGTTTGACAACGAGATCGACAGCATCCGCACGTTTGATCCCGACAGCCAGCGCAGCCTGTACCCGGTGCCCGAGGTTAGGCTGCTGCCGGGGCGTGAATTCCCGATGGACGACGCCGCACGGGCCCGCTTTCGCAGCCGCTGGCGCGAGTTACTGGAAGGTGACCCCACCAAGAGTCGCATCTACAAAGACATCGGCAACGGTGTGGCCACGGCGGGCATCGAGTATTACCTGCCCCTGTTCTTTGACGAGACCGCCACGGTGTTTGATTACCTGGGCGCCGATGCCACGGTGGTGCTGCACGGTGATCTTGAGCCGGCTTTCGCCCATTTCTGGCAAGACGCCCGCGAACGCTATCGCCTGGTGCAAGGCGACCCGGAACGCCCGGCTCTGGCGCCTGAGGCTCTGTTTTTAAGCGCCGAGCAGTTTTACAGCCGCGTCAACGCCCATGCCCAGTTGTCGCTGCGCCCGACGGTGAGCGATGTGGCCGATAACGCGCATTTCCAGGCCCTGGGCGAGTTGGGGGTGGTGCGTGGCGCCGAAGACCCCTTGACCCGCCTCAAAACCCATTTGCGCAACACGGCGCATCGGGTGCTGGTGCTGGCCGAGAGCGAGGGCCGCAAAACCAGTCTGCTCGATTTTTTGCACGCCAGCGCACTCAACCCGCCGGGCTTTGACTCGCTGGCAGAGTTTTTGGCCAGTGACGAGCCGCTCGGGCTGGCCACCTCGCGCCTGGCTACCGGCTTTGCCTGGCTTGACGCCGGCGTTGACTTTGTCACCGAGACCGAGCTATTTGCCGCCGGTCCCACCCTGCGACGGCGTAAAAAGCAGGAGCAGGTCAGCGACGTTGAGGCCCTGATCAAGGACCTGAGTGAACTCAATGTGGGCGACCCGGTGGTGCACTCTGCCCACGGTATCGGCCGCTACCGTGGCCTGGTCAATTTGGACCTGGGTCAGTTGCAAACCAATGGCGAGCCAGAAATTCAGGAGTTTTTGCACCTGGAGTACGCCGACCAGGCCACGCTGTATGTGCCGGTGAGCCAGTTGCAGCTGATCAGCCGCTACACCGGCGTCAGTGCCGACGAGGCGCCACTGCACAGGCTCGGCAGCGGCCAGTGGGACAAGGCCAAGCGCAAAGCGGCTGAGCAGGTGCGCGACTCGGCAGCCGAGCTGCTTAACATCTACGCCCGGCGAGCCGCGCGTGAGGGACATGCTTTCCGATACTCGCCTAGCGACTACGAAACCTTTGCCAACGACTTTGGCTTTGAAGAAACTGCGGACCAAAAAGCCGCTATCCATGCCGTGATCCAGGACATGATCAGCCCCCGCCCGATGGACCGGCTGATTTGTGGCGACGTCGGCTTTGGCAAGACCGAAGTTGCCCTGCGCGCCGCCTTTATTGCCATCACCGGGGGCCGGCAGGTGGCTTTCTTGGCCCCCACCACCCTGCTGGCCGAGCAGCATTTTCAGACGCTGATCGACCGCTTCGGCAAATGGCCTGTCAAGGTGGCCGAGATGAGCCGATTCCGATCGGGCAAAGAAATCACCGCCGCCCTCAAGGGCGTGGCCGACGGCAGCATCGACATCGTGGTCGGGACCCACAAGCTGCTGAGCCAGGATACCCACTTCAAGAACCTTGGTTTACTGATCATCGACGAGGAGCACCGCTTTGGCGTGCGCCACAAAGAGGCCATGAAAGCCTTGCGCGCCGAAGTCGATGTGCTCACGCTCACTGCCACCCCGATTCCGCGCACACTGGGCATGGCGCTGGAGGGGTTGCGCGACCTCAGCGTGATCGCCACGGCACCACAACGCCGGTTGGCGATCAAGACCTTTGTGCGTACCGAGGGCAACGGCGTGATCCGCGAGGCGGTGCTGCGCGAACTCAAACGCGGCGGCCAGGTGTACTTTTTGCATAACGAGGTAGAGACCATCGAAAACCGGCGCGCCAAGCTCGAAGAGCTGCTGCCCGAGGCCCGCATCGCCGTGGCGCATGGCCAGATGCCCGAGCGCCAGCTCGAGAGCGTGATGCGCGACTTTGTGGCCCAGCGCTACAACCTGCTGCTGTGCTCCACCATCATCGAGACCGGCATTGACGTGCCCACCGCCAACACCATCGTGATGAGCCGGGCCGACAAATTCGGCCTAGCACAGCTGCACCAGCTGCGTGGCCGGGTGGGCCGCAGCCACCACCAGGCCTACGCCTACCTGATGGTCCCCGACCTTGAAGGACTGACCAAGCAAGCCAGCCAGCGCCTGGACGCCATTCAGCAAATGGAAGAGTTGGGCAGCGGCTTCTACCTGGCCATGCATGATCTGGAAATCCGTGGCGCCGGCGAGGTACTGGGCGAAAACCAGAGCGGGAATATGCTGGAAGTGGGATTTCAGCTTTACAACGAGATGCTCAGTGAGGCGGTGCGGTGTTTGAAGGCCGGCATTGAGCCCGACCTGCTGAGCCCGCTCAACGTCACCACCGACATCAACCTGCACGCCCCGGCACTGCTGCCCAACGACTTTTGTGGCGACGTGCACCTGCGCCTGAGTTTTTACAAAAAACTGGCGACAGCCAAAGGCACTGAGCAGATCGATGCCCTGCTTGAAGAGCTGGTGGACCGTTTCGGCAAACTGCCACCGCAGGCGCAGAACCTGATCGACGTGCACCGGCTGCGTGTGACCAGCCAGCCCTATGGCGTGGTCAAGGTTGACGCGGCACCGACCGGCATCAGCATCACCTTCAAAAAGAACCCACCGGTCGACCCGATGCGCATCATCGCGCTGATCCAAAAAAACCGGCACATCAAGCTGGTGGGCAATGAAAAGCTGCGCATTGAGCGTGCCCTGCCCGAATCCAAAGACCGTGCATTATTGGTGCGTGATGTGCTGCGCAGCCTGGGGCAACCCCAAGCGGCAGCTGTGCCAGCCGGCTGAACCGCGCCGCCGGCGGCACCCGGCGAGTCTGTCAACACCATCGTATTCCCTAGGTCAAACGACCAATTACCTCGTCCATAATGGGGGCCGCCTTTTGTACCTTTATCGGGCACGGATGTTGCGTAATGCCCCTTGACACTTACATTGAATCAGCGAACAGTCAGAACCGAACCATGCCGGAAAACGTAGCCCCTGTGTTGCAGGTGAATGAATTGAGTACGCGCTTCAAGACGCGCTCCGGGAACGTGCACGCTGTCAATAAGGTCAGCTTCGAGCTCAAGCCCGGCGAGTTGCTGGGCGTTGTTGGCGAAAGCGGCTCGGGTAAATCCGTCACCATGATGTCCCTGCTGGGCCTGTTGCCCAGCCCGCCTGCGGTGGTCACGGGCACCTCTGTGATGTTCAATGGTTTGGATCTGCTGCATTGCACGGCCGATCAGTTGCGCGCGGTGCGTGGCGCTGGCATAGGCTTCATCTTCCAGGATCCCATGACCTCGCTGAACCCGGTGTTCACAGTGGGTTTCCAGATCATGGAGCCGCTGCGCAAGCACATGGGTTTAGACAAAGAGGCTGCGCGACGGCGCGCGCAAGAGTTGCTGGAGCTGGTCGGTATTCCCGATGCCGCCCGTCGGCTGGATGACTTTCCGCACCAGTTCTCAGGCGGCATGCGCCAGCGGGTGATGATCGCCATCGCCCTGTCCTGTGACCCCAAGGTACTGATTGCGGACGAACCCACCACTGCTCTGGATGTGACCATCCAGGCCCAGATCCTGGAGCTGGTGCGCGAGTTACGGCAGAAGCTCGGCATGGCCATTGTCTGGATCACCCATGACCTGGGCGTGATTGCGGGCATTGCCGACCGCGCCATGGTGCTTTACGGCGGCCAGATTGTCGAGATGGCGCCGGTGCAAGAGCTGTTTGCCCGCCCCATGCACCCCTATACCCGCGCCCTGCTGAAGACCGTGCCGCGCCTCAAGGGTGTCCGCGCGCCCAAACTGGAAGTTATCGAGGGCCAGCCGCCCATCATCCGGGCCGAGCCATCGGCCTGCGCCTTCCGGGCCCGGTGTTCAGTGGCTATGCCGCGTTGCGGTCAGGAAAACCCGTTGCGACTCACCGTTGCAGCCGGCCACGATGTCGCCTGCTTCTGGGACGCCACCACCGGGGAAGCACGCCATGTCTGAAGCGCGTACGTCTTCCCACGCTGCACCCATGGTGCAGGTGCGGGGCCTGAAGATGCATTTTCCCACCTACTCGGGGCTGCTGCGCCGGCGTTCTGGCGCGGTCAAGGCCGTGGACGGTGTCAGCTTTGACATCCCGGCCGGTGAGACCCTGGGCCTGGTGGGCGAATCTGGTTGCGGCAAATCCACCTGTGGGCGAGCCATGCTGCGCCTGTACGAACCCACAGCGGGCCAGGTCATCATCAACGGGCAAGACGTGACCGCTGTCCAGCCTGAGGCCCTGCGCCAGTTGCGCCCTGCGATGCAAATGGTGTTCCAAGATCCGCAAGCCAGTCTTAACCCGCGTATGACTGTGGCCTCCATCATCGGAGAGCCGCTGATCGAGCACACCAAACTCAGCAAGCCTGAGCAGCGCGAGCGCATTGAAGAACTGCTCGACCAGGTCGGTTTGAACCGCAATTTTGCCAACCGCTACCCGCACGAATTCTCGGGCGGTCAGCGCCAACGCATCGGCATTGCCCGGGCCTTGGCACTCAATCCCAAGTTCATCGTTTGCGATGAGCCGATTGCCGCGCTTGACGTGTCCATTCAGGCGCAGGTTGTTAACCTGCTCGAAGGCTTGCAGCAGCGCCTTGGCCTGACCTACCTGTTCATCAGCCACGACCTCTCCATGGTTCGGCACATTGCCAACCGGGTCGCTGTGATGTATCTGGGCCGTATTGTGGAACTGGCCGACCGCGACGCGCTGTACAACAAACCGCTGCACCCCTATGCCCAGGCGCTGCTCTCGGCCGTGCCGGAACCCGACCCAGCCGTTGAATCGCGCCGCCAACGCATCGTACTCACCGGCGATGTGCCCTCGCCCTCCAACCCGCCGCCCGGTTGCGCCTTCAGCACCCGATGCGCGCAGGCCAATGCCCATTGCCGCAGTGTCGCCCCGGCTCTGACCGAGGTCGAGCCCGGCCGGCTTGTGGCCTGCCACCTGTATTCCAAAGAATTTGCCCAACAGCCGGCCCCGGTGCCGTCGCTCACGGCTGACTAGAGTTTCCCCGTTCGCCAACCCTCGTTTCCTTCAAAGGAGTCACCACTTGAAAACACGATATTCCCTCATTGCCCTGGGCGCGCTGTTGGCGCTGTCTCAGGCGGCCCTGGCGCAACGCGGCTCCAGTGGCCACGTCAATGTGATCTATTGGCAGGCGCCCTCCATCCTGAACCCCTACCTATCAGGTGGCACCAAGGACCTCGAAGCCTCCTCGCTGATTCTCGACCCGCTGGTCAAGTTCAACGAAAAAGGCGAAATGGTGGCGGCCCTGGTTGAATCGGTGCCGACTGTCGCCAATGGCGGTTTTGCGGCCGACTTCAAAAGCATCACCTATAAACTCAAGAGGGGCCTGAAGTGGGCCGACGGCTCACCACTGACCGCACAAGACGTGCTCTTTACTTACGAGTACTGCACCGGCATCAAGGGTTGCGCCAAGTCCAACACCTTCGCACCCGTTGACAAAATCGTCGCAACCGACGACCTCACGGTTCGCATCACCTTCAAGGCGGCCAAGCCCTACCCCTATGACGTGTTTGGCGGCGCCACCACCCCTATCCTGCAGCGTGCGCAGTTCAAGGACTGCTTGGGTGACAAAGCACCCACCTGCACCAAACAGAACTTCGGCCCAGTCGGCACCGGCCCCTTCACGGTGAAGGAATTCCGCCCGAACGACGTGACTCAGCTGATCGCCAACCCGAACTACCGCGATCCCGCCAAGCCCGCCTTTGCCACGATGACCCTCAAGGGCGGTGGCGACGCAGCAGCTGCTGGCCGCGCAGTCATGGAAACGGGTGAGTTCGACTACGGATGGAACCTGCAGCTCGCACCCGACGTGCTGGCGCGCATGGCCAGGGGCGGCAAGGGCAAGACAGTTTCGTCCTTCGGTACGCTGGTTGAGCGCATCGAAATGAACCTGACCGACCCCTCGCCCAAGCATGGCGACCTGCGTTCCACCACCAAGCACCCCCACCCATTCCTGACCGACATCCGGGTGCGCAAGGCGCTGTCCATGGCGATTGACCGCAACACCCTGGTCGAGATCGGCTACGGCCCTGCGGGTCGCCCGACCTGCAACCTGGTGCCGGCACCGGCGGCGTTTGCCTCTGACAACACCGACTGCATCAAGCAGGACATGGCGGGTGCCAAAGCCCTGCTGGACCAAGCCGGTTGGAGAATGGGTTCGGACGGCGTGCGTGCCAAAGATGGCGTCAAGCTCGAAATCCAGTACCTGACCTCGACCAACGCTGTGCGCCAGAACTTCCAAGCGCTGATCAAGCAATGGTGGACAGAACTGGGTGTGAAGACCGAGTTGCGGAATGTGTCGGCCTCGGTGTTCTTCGGCGGTGACGCGGGCTCACCCGACACTTTCCAAAAGTTTTACGCCGACGTGGAGATGTACGCCAACAACTTTGACGGCACCGACCCCGAAAGCTACCTGAGCGAGCACGTGTGCGACAAGATCCCACGCCCGGAGACGCAATGGCAGGGTACCAACATGAACCGCTACTGCAACCCTGAGTACGACAGGCTGAGCAAAGAGCTCAGCGCGGCCGCCGGTGTGGAAAAGCGTGGCGCTATTGCCAAACGCCTCAATGAAATGCTGACCAAAGACAGCTACGTGGTGGTTCCCCTGGTGGACCGTGGCCGCATCTCCGCCCACGCCAACAGCCTGGGTGGCGTGCTGCTCAACACTTGGGACAGCGAGTTGTGGAACGCCTCTGACTGGTTCCGTATCAAGTAAAGCCCTGTCGCCGGAGCCCTTGCGGCTCCGGCGCCTCTGACTGCGCCCGAGCATGTTCACCTACACACTACGCCGCCTTCTCATTGCCATCCCGACGGTGCTGGTGATCAGCTTGGTTATTTTCATGCTGCTGGAGCTGGCACCGGGTGACCCGATGTCCGACGTGCCGCTGACCATCCCTCCCGAGGTCAAGGCCAAGATGCGCGAGGCACTGGGGCTAGATCAACCCTCTTGGGTGCGCTACCTGCTGTGGCTCAAACAGTTCATGTGGGTTGAGCCCCTGCACCTGCTGGACCACTGGTTCGGCACCGCTTACGCTGCTGACATGCAGCGCGTCATTTCCTGGCAAACACGCAGCCCGGTTACCGAGCTGATTGCCCAGCGCCTGCCGCAGACCCTGTGGGTGGTGGGCATGGGGTATGTCATCGGTGTGTCCATCGCGATCCCGATCGGCGTCATATCTGCCTATCGACAGTACAGCTGGTTTGACCAACTGGGCACATTTGTGTCCATGGTGGGTTTCTCGGTACCGACTTTTTTCACCGGGGTCGTGCTGATCGTTCTGTTTTCGGTGAACCTCAACTGGTTACCCTCCATCTATGACACCACGCTGGTCGTCGACTCTTGGGATTCTTTCATCAAGCAGGTCAAACAAATGATCATGCCTGTGGCTGTGCTGGCGCTCTACAACGCGGCCCAGATCAGCCGTTTTTTGCGGGCCACCATGCTCGATAACCTGGGCCAGGACTACGTCCGCACTGCACGCGCCAAGGGCCTGACCGAAAAAATCGTGGTTCTGTTGCACGTCCTGCGTAACTCCATGATTCCGGTGGTGACCGTGATCGCCCTCGGCGTTCCTTCCATCTTCGCCGGCGCCATCATCACCGAGCAAGTTTTCAAGGTGAACGGCCTGGGCCAATTGCTGATCAATGCCATTCAGTCCAACGATCTGCCCATGGTGCAAACGTTGACCTTCATCTTCGCTGTGCTGATCGTCTCCTTCAACCTGCTGGCCGACCTGATGTACGGCATACTCGATCCGAGGATTCGCTATGACTGAGGCCGCAGCGCGCAGCACCACGGTCGACCGTGCAGAGCAGCCACCACGCAGCCAGTGGTACGACGTCTGGGACCAGTTCAAATCACACAAGGGTGCGCTGGTGGGCGCGGCGGTGTTCGGCACCATCCTGCTGTTTATTTTCATCGGGCCCCTGCTCTGGAAGGTAGACCCTGCCTATGCCAATTTGCTGATGCGCAACAAGGCACCCAGTGCCCAGTTTCCCTTTGGCACCGATGAGCTGGGCCGCGATCTGCTGGCGCGCCTGATGGCGGGTGGCAAAGTCTCCATTGCCGTCGGCTTGACGGCCATGTCCATCTCGCTGCTGCTGGGGACCCTCATTGGCGTCAGCTCGGGCTTCTTCAAGCGTCTGGACGGCCCGCTCATGCGCCTGACCGACCTCTTTCTGGCGCTACCCCTGTTGCCCCTGCTGCTGGTGATGGTGATGCTGTTCCGGGAGCCACTGGCGCTTCGCCTGGGGCCGGAGGCCGGCATTTTCTTGCTCATGGTGATCTCGATCGGGGCGACCTCGTGGATGCAGACTGCCCGCATTGTGCGCGGCGAAGTGCTGGCCCTGAAGGAGCGTGAGTTTGTGCTGGCAGCCCGCTCCATTGGTGCGCCGTCCGTTCGCATGATTCTGCGCCATATCCTGCCCAACACGCTCAGCCCCATCATGGTGGCAGCGGCACTGGGCATCGCCAGCGCGATCATTGTGGAAAGCGCCCTCTCCTTTCTGGGCCTGGGTTTTCCGCCCGATTTCCCCACTTGGGGCCGGCTGCTGTTTGACGCGGTGGACCACCTGCAGGACTACCCCAACCGGGTGATGCTGCCGGGTATCGCCATCTCGCTCACCGTGTTGTCGGTGAATTACATCGGCGACGGTCTGCGCGACGCGCTCGACCCCCGCATCCGCGGCCGCTAAAGCGCCTGAGGCCAGGGCCTTACACCAGCGCCAGGCTGGCGCGCACCGTGCCTGCCTTGTCGTGGCGCACCGCCACCTCCACGCTGCCGCCAGCGGCAGAGCGCACCACCCAATTCAGCTTGGCCCGGTCGCCCATGGGGGTGTGGTCGGTCCAAAAGCTCACCAGCGTGTGCTTGTAGGCCCGGCCTTCCAATTCACCGGCAAGGGTACGCAGATTGCCCGACACCAACTCGGCGCCAGGCGGCAAGGTGATCTCGCCAATCAGCCCCCGCGTCTGCTTGCGCTGCAACGCCCGCTTGGACACGTAAGAGGGCAAATGCCCGGTGTTCTGCACCCCCACCTCGATGCGCCAAGTGTCCGGCCCCAATTTTTCGCACACCGCATGCACCAGTTCCAGCCGGGGTGAGGTGAGCGCGTTCCAGATCAGCCAGTCCGGAAAACGCGCAATCTCCTTCTCCAGCAGGTGTGGCGGCGGGTTGCGGAAGGCGTAAATCTTGTCCCAACCGCCAATCTCAACCGGCCCGAGCTGTGGGTGCTCAAAGGCGTACCAATCCACAAAGCCTTTGCCCTGCAGCGCTGTATCAGACCAGGCCAGCAGTTTGAGGTCGTCGGACACCGGATGCTCGCGGAACCAGTCGATGTATTTGTAGTCGGTGATGCCGGCCTCGCGCATCGGGCACCAGATCTCCACCGTCCATTTGTACAGGCCCAGGTGGTCGTAAATCCAGTCAAAGCCGCCAGTCGTGACCTCTTTGGGGTGGTAGCGGAACTCCTCATAGGTGCTGATGGCCGGGTAGCCAGTCAGCTCGGTGCCCTTGGCACCCTGCGCCTTGAACACCCACAGGTCTTCGGCTGCCATATCCACATCGGGGTGGCCCGAAAACGGCCGCAACAGCACGCCGCTCCAGGTGTGAAAGGTCACGCCACCGGTGATGTTGGTGTGCCGGGTGATGAAATCCACCACCGTGCGCACCTCGGGCTCCGAGGTGGGGAACGGACCGGCGCCCAGCTGCTCAAACTCCTGGCGCCACTGCGCCGGAAAATTGCGGTTCAGGTCCAGCCCCTCAATGTCACGGTTGACCTTCGGGCTGAAGGTGTCGTCATCGCGCAGCAGGCCCTCGGGCAGGATGCGGTAGTAGGTCCCGCCCACCTCGGTCGGCTCGCGCGCCACCATCAGGCGCGGGTGCTCGGGGTGGCACTTCCAGTTGCCGTTGGCATCCAGCACGCGCATCGACAAAATGCGCCCGTCGCCATCGACATCGCCGGTATCCAGGCCCTCCACCGGCTCCTCGTCGTAGGGGTAAGGCCGGGTCGATGAGCGGATGATTTTGGGCGGGTCTTGCATGGCGTACTCGGCGCCATCCGGGTTCATGCGCGGGCAAATGTAGAAAGCCCGGGTGTCCAGGCAGCGCGTGACCGTCTCGCGCTGGCCGTAGTCTCTTGTCAGGGTATCGATCAGGTACAGGGCGGCGGCGCCACCGGCCAGCTCGCTGGCGTGGATGTTGGCATCCACCCAATAGGCCGGCTTATCAGCGGCCGAACCAGTGGCCTGGTTGGTCACGGTCAGCACCCAAATGTCGCGGCCCTCGTGGCTCTTGCCAGCACTCTGAATCGACAGCAACTGCGGGTACTGGCGCACCAGCTCGTGCAGGATGGCCGAGAACTCGTCATAGCAGTAATAGCGGTCGTAGGCGATGGGCATGATAGGGTGCCGCACAGGCGGCTGTTTCGGAGGAGACCCGAGAGCATACCCTGACAGCGGACAGGCCCCAGATGTGATTGAATCGAGGCTTAGCCGTCTGGCCACACCTTACCCACGGAGCCCCTCCCATGCACAGCGATACCCCCAGCACCGCGACCCTGGACTGCCTGCGCCAGCTGATCGGTTTTGACACCACCAGCCGCAACTCCAACCTGGCCCTGATCGATTGGGCCGGCGCGCTGCTGGAAGGCCATGGCGCCAAGCTGCGCCGCGCCTACAACGCCGACCGCACCAAGGCCAACCTGTTCGCCACCTTTGGCGAAGGGCCGGGCGGCATTGTGCTGTCGGGCCACAGCGACGTGGTGCCCACCAACGGCCAGCCCTGGACCTCAGACCCCTTCAAGGCGGAAGTGCGCAACGGCCGGCTGTACGGCCGCGGTGCCTGCGACATGAAAGGCTTTATTGGCGTGGTGCTGGGCCATGCGGCCCAGTTTGCCGCAGCGCCGCTGCGCACCCCGATTCACATTGCGCTGAGCTACGACGAAGAGGTGGGCTGCCTGGGCATCCCGGTGCTGCTGGACGAACTGGCCATTGCCGGCATCAAGCCGGACGGCTGCGTGGTGGGAGAACCCACCGACATGCAGGTGGTCACAGCCCACAAGGGCGGCCGCGTCTACCGCTGCAAGGTGCACGGCCGCGCGGCACACTCGTCGCTGACACCACAGGGCCTGAACGCCATCGAATACGCGGCGCGCGTGATCACCTTTATTCAGGACCTGGGCTGGCGCGAAGAGGCTCAGGGCCTGCGCGTGGACGGCTTTGGCGTGCCCTACACCACCATCTCCACCAACGTCATCAGCGGCGGCAACGGCCGCAACATCATCCCGGCCGAGTGTGAATTTTTCTTTGACTACCGCTACGTGCCTGGTGTGGAGGCCGACAGCTTCATCAACACCATCCAAGCCTACGTGGCCGAGCACGTCGAGCCCCGCATGAAGGCCCGCTTTCCTGATGCCAGCGTGACGCTGGAGCGCATGAGCGATGTGCCTGCGCTGGACGCCAAGGAGCAGGACAGCATCACCGTTCTGGCCAAATCATTGCTGCGCCCACACGCCTCGGCCAAGGTGTCTTACGGCACCGAAGGCGGCTTTTTTCAGCGCTCGGGCACGCCCACCATCATCTGCGGCCCCGGCAGCATCGAGCAGGCCCACAAGGCCGACGAGTACGTGGACCTGTCGCAACTGAAGCAATGCGAACAGTTCATGGACAAGCTGGTACAACGGCTGAGCGGCGACCAGACACTCTAAGGACGACAGCCGTACAGGCTGACCGGCTGCACATGTAGGCCGAGCGCATCGCGGGCTTTTTTGGAAGTCACGATTTGGCTGCCCCGGCCAGGGACTAGTTTGACTTTCTTTTGAGCCCGAACGCAATCAACAGCATCACGAGCATGCTCGACCCCATGGCAAGGTAAGCCAGGCTAAAACCTGTCAGCCCACCGCCTTCAAAGTCAGCAATGGCGCTGATGCAGGTCACAGCCAACAGCGTCCCCACGGCATTGAAAATATTGATCAACCCCTGGGCTGTGCCGCGCAGGGCAGGCGGGGCTTCATCAATCGCAATGGAGCGCAGCGCGCCGCTGACCACCACGCCCAGGCCAATACCGACCAGTACAGATGCCGTCACAAACGCGGCAAGGCCAGTCTGTGGCACTGCGCTTTGCAGGTAGCCCAGCGTTAACAGCCCAAAACCAAAGATCACCATATTACGAGCGCCCAGACGGTTCAGCAGCCGCCCAGCCGCCATAGAGCCCACCATGGAGCACAGCACCAAAGGCAGCAGCGCCAGCCCCGCGTGCTCGACGCTGACGCCATAAGCCAGCGTGGCAATGGTGGTCAAAAACACAATGCCACCCATGGAGAACCCCACGCCCAGCGTCAGCATATAGGTGTAAGCCAGTTGCCGGTTTGCAAACAGCTCAATGGGAATCAGCGCTTGCGCCTGGCGCTTCTCAATCACCACCAAGGCGGCCAGCAGCACGCCACTGGCCGCCAGAAACCAGGGCCACAGCAGCAGCCCGGTGGCTGAGTCTGGCAGGCGTGAAATGCCCAGCACCAGACACAGCAGGAACAACAAAGTCACGGCAATACCAGCTGTGTCGATGGGCCCAGGTGCCGCGTCGCTACGCTGGTTTGGCAAGCTGCGGGAACCCAACCACAGGACGACCAGGGCGACGGGAATATTCACCAGGAATAGCCAGCGCCAGCCCAGCGTGGAGGTGAGCAGGGTCGCCAGTGGCGGCCCGAGCACAAAGGCCATGCCGTGGGTGGCACCAATCAACCCCAAAATACGGCCCCGCCGCTCGGCTGTGAACACATCACCAATCACCGCGCTGGCCACCGGCGCAATGCCCCCTGCGCCAATGCCCTGGATGGCTCGGCTGACCAGCAGCAAGTCAAAGCTGGGGGCAGCGGCGATGCACAGCGAGCCGATGGCAAAAAGCGCCACACTGACCAGATACACCGGACGGCGGCCATGGCGGTCGCTAAAGTAAGCCATCAGGGCCGTACTGCACATCGAACTCATGGCAAACACGGTGGTAAGCAGACCGGCGGTGCGGTTGTCGATACCAAAGGAAGCTCGCAATGCAGGCAAGACCGGCCCCACGATGGCTGAGTCGAGTGCCGCCATAAAAACACCGACAAACAGCACCTGCACCAAGCGGCGCTGTACTGCATCAGCAGCCGGCAAAGTAGTGGGTGGTTGGTTCTGCTGGGTCATCAATCAGGCTACGGCGGCGTGTCAAGGCGCCACAATTTGGGGTTAGAACACGCAGCAAGATTATTGACTGGAATCCCACCACGGTCATTGGCCGGCCCACGATTTTGCCAAAAAGTGCCCCCAACCCTTATAGAATAAGGGTTTATAGCTACTAATTTAATAGCAAACCATGCCCCACCCTGCCCTTGCCTCGCCCGGCCTCGTTTTGCAGGGGGTCACACCCCCGCTGCAACTGACAGATTTCAAGCTGATCGCGTTTGACATGGATTCGACGCTGATCAACATCGAGTGCGTGGACGAGATTGCCGACGCGGTAGGGCGCAAGGCCGAGGTGGCGGCTATCACCGAGGCCGCCATGCGCGGTGAGATTGCCGATTACAAAGACAGCCTGCGCCAACGGGTGGCGCTGCTTAAGGGCGTCAGCGTCGACAGCATGGCTCAGGTGTACAGCGAGCGGCTGCGGCTGAACCCCGGTGCGGCCAAGCTGGTGGCGGCCTGCAAGCAGGCCGGGTTGAAGGTGCTGCTGGTGTCGGGCGGTTTTACCTACTTTACCGACCGGGTGCGTGATTTGCTGGGCATTGACTACACCCGTTCCAACGTGCTGGAGCTGGCCGACGGGCAGCTGACCGGCCGAATGGTAGACCAGCCCTGGGGCGATATTTGCGATGGCGAAGAAAAACGGCGCATGCTGCTACAGACCTGCGCCGCATTGGGGTGTGCGCCTGGTCAGGCCATTGCCGTGGGCGACGGTGCCAACGATTTGCCCATGATGGCCGTAGCCGGCATGTCGGTGGCCTACCACGCCAAGCCTCGGGTGCGTGAGCAGGCTATGGTGGCGATCAATAGCGGCGGGCTGGACCGGCTGCTGGACGTGTTTCTACCCAGCTGAGCCGACCCAGTTCAGACGATCGTCACCACCGGTCGGCCGGCCTGCACCACAAAGCGGGCCAGGGTCTCGATGCCGGCGTCGGGGCGGGTCACATCGTCGACCACGCGCAGGGTGGTGCGTAATTCTGATGGGCTCAGGTCCAGCAGGCCATAGCCTTTGCGTTGGGCGTCAGCGAACACAAAGTGGGGGTTTGCCGCCAGTCGCTCGGCGGTGCGGGCATTGCCGCCCGATCGTGAGGTGATGCTGGTGCCACAAAACTCCACGCCAATGCTGGCGCTGGCGGGGTTGCTGTAGTCGGCCTTCACGTGGCCCACCCAGTTTTCATGCACATCCCCACCGAGAAACACAGGATTGGCCACCGCATGTTGACGCAGCGTGTCAGTGAGGCGGCGGCGTGCCGGCGCATAGCCATCCCAACCGTCGTTCCACAAGTTCTGGCCGCTGCCTGCCTTGGCGTCGCGCGGGCCAAACAGGGATTGCTGGCCCAGCATCTGCCAGCGCGTCTGGCGGCTGCGGGTCTGGGCCAGCTCCTGAGCCAACCACTGCTCCTGGCGCAGGCCCAAGAGGCTGCGGCCAGGGTCTTGCCAGGCAGGGCACTGTGCCGGGTTCACCATGCTGGAGCCTAGGCCGATGCCCTTGGTGCAAGCTTGCGGATCCTTGTACTGTCGGGCGTCCAACAGGTACAGGTCAGCCAGCTGACCAAACTGGACGCGTCCGTGAATGCGCATCTCTGCGCCGCTGGCCAAGCCGGCGGTTGACTGGGTTAACACAGAGGGCCGAACCGGCATGTGTTCGTACCAGGCCTGGTAGGCTGCTGCCCGACGACGGGCAAAGTCGGCCGGACTGGCTGGGTCGGAAAAACCACTGTTGCCCGCCTGCAGGCCGGCGTAGTCATTTTGTACCTCGTGGTCATCCCAGGTGACCCACCAGGGGCAGGCCGCGTGCATGGCCTGCAGGTCTGGGTCACTCCTGTACAGGGCGTAGCGTTGGCGGTAGTCATCCAACGTGACCACCCAGCCACCGGTTGGCACACGCACCTTACTGTTGCGGGCCGGGTACTCATAGATGTAGTCACCCAAAAACACCACACCATCAGGCTTATCTTCTCGCAAATGCCGCCAAGCGCTGAAAAAGCCATCCTCCCACTTTTGGCACGAGGCATAGGCCAGCCGCAGCCGCTGCACCTGCGCCTCGGGGCGCGGCAGCGTTAGGGTGCGGCCGACCGGGCTGACATAGTCTCCCACCATAAAGCGGTAAAAGTACCAGTGCTCGGGCGCTAACCCGGGCACTTCCAGATGAACAGAATGCGCCAGCTCGGGCGGGGCCAGGCTTTGCCCGCTCTGCACGATGCGCTGGAAACCTTCGTCATCGGCCACTTCCCAGCGAACTGTCAATGGGGCAGGTCCCTGGCTAGCCACGGACACGCCGGGCACGTGCAGCCGCGTCCAGAGCAACACAGAGCTGGCGGTGGCAGCGCCACTGGCCACGCCCAAGGTAAAAGGATTGGCCGGCCAACGCGGCTGGCTCCAGGCGCTGCGCGGGAGCCACAGCGCTGCGGCAGTGGCTGTTGCCACTTGGAGCCAGCGCCGCCGGCTGTCGGGGTGGGAGGCCTGCTGTGGTAATCGCATCTGCGTCGCGGGTCAGGCCAGGGGCTAGCGCTGGCTCTTGCGCAGCAGGCAGTCGGCGTAGTGCTGCCAAGCGGCACCGCTGGGCAGGTCGTCAAAGACACCGTCACGGCTTTGTTGCGCCACCCAGTCGTGTTTCTCGGCAATGGCACTGGCCATCCAGGGTTCAAAGCCGGCCTCACGCACGGTGTTGGCCGCCTCTCGCATTTCCTCGGCGCGGCGCTTGCCGTGCTGCGCCACCCGGCTGAAAAAATAGGCGCCCTGCTTCTCCCAGTCGATGGACGGAAAAGTCTCGGCCAATGTGGGCAGCATGTGCTTTTCAACACCGTAATGGCGGGCCGTGGTGTAGCTCTCGATCACCAGCGCCTCCAGCCCCTTGATCATCACGCTGCGACACATTTTGATGGCTGAGGCCACGCCAATATCGGTGGACACAGCCCGCGCATTCATGCCCAGACCGCACAGGGTCTGCGCCAGTGCCTCGGCCCGGGCCCCACCCAGCAGCATGGGCACCCGTATGCCATAGGGTGGTACCGAGCTCATGACACCAGCCTCGACATAGTGGGCACCAGCCGCATCGATCAACTCGGCAGCCTGTTGCTTGGTACCCGGTGACGCGGAGTTGAGGTCCAGAAAAATGGTGCCCGGGCGGATATGTTCGGCCGCCGCCTGCGCCACCTCCAGCGCGTTGGAAGCGGTGACCGCCGAGATCAGCAGGTCAGCCTGCTGACACAGCGCCTGTAGGGACAGGCAAGCCTGGATGCCGGCCCGAGCCGCATGGGCACGCTCGGCGGCTTGCTGCTCGGGCAGGTCAAAGGTGAGGTCCCAGGCGCTGACCTGGGCCACCTGGGGCAACAGGCCGGCCGTGAAAACCTTCCCCACCTCGCCGTAACCCACCATGCCGATGCGCAGCTCTGTCATTGTCATGGCTCCCAAGGTGCTGACAAGGTTTGGAGAAGATTCGTATCACTCGCGGTAGCGATCACACAGCGCCTGGGTGGCATTTCGGAACGCCCCCAGGTCACTGCCCACGCCAACAAAAGTGGCGCCCATCGCCAGGTAGCGGCGGGCGTCGGCCTCCACAGGGGCCAAAATGCCCGAAGCCTTGCCGCAGGCCTTGGCATCGGCAAACACGGCAGCAATGGCCGCCTGCACCTCGGGATGGTTGGCGTTGCCCAAGTGCCCGTAACCGGCCGCCAAGTCAGACGGGCCGACAAACAGACAGTCCACACCCTCTACCGCGCCAATCTCACGGGCTGCTGCCACGCCGGCACGGCTTTCAATTTGCACCATCACGCAAACCTGGTCATTGATGCCCTTAAAGTAATCGGGCACAGTGCCGTAACGGTTGCTTCGCTGAGAGACCGACACGCCGCGAATGCCCTGCGGGGGGTAACGGGTGGAGGCCACGGCGCGTCGGGCCTCTTCAGGCGTGTCAACAAAAGGCACCAAAAAGTTGTAGAAACCGGCATCGAGCAGGCGTTTGATCTCGACCACGTCGTTGCTGGATGGGCGCACCACCGGGGCGCTGGCGCTGTCCTTGAGGGCCATCAGTTGCGGAACAAAGCTGAGCACGTCGTTGGGCGAATGCTCACCGTCGAGCAGCAACCAGTCAAAACCGGCGATCCCGAGCACCTCGGTCGTGATGGGGCTGGCCAAAGAAGCCCAGCAACCGATCAGCCGCTTGCCGGCCAGCAGGTCGCGTTTGAAGCTGTTGGGGAAAGCCTGGTACGGCGTGCTTGATGTCATGGGGGTCTTTCGGTTCAGGTGATGGGTGCGGGGTTGAAAAGGACCAGCGCGTTGTGAAGTTTCCAGTGCTCAGCCCAGGTCTTTTTGCGGCCGCTGGCCACCTCAAGCATCAGGTGGAACATTTCCCAACCCAGGTCCTCGATACTGGCCTGGCCATCGGCGATTCGTCCGGCGTTGATGTCCATCAGGTCATGCCAGCGCCGGGCCAGCTCGGTGCGGGTCGCCACCTTGATGACCGGCACCTCGGCCAAGCCGTAAGGCGTGCCGCGCCCGGTGGTGAACACATGCAGGTTCATGCCTGCGGCCAGTTGCAACGTACCGCAAATGAAATCACTGGCCGGGGTAGCGGCGTAGATGAGCCCTTTTTGGCTGGCCCGCTCGCCGGGCGCCAGCACCCCGCTGATGGGTGCGCTGCCCGACTTGACGATCGAGCCCATGGCTTTTTCAACAATGTTGGACAGGCCGCCCGCCTTGTTGCCCGGCGTGGTGTTGGCGCTGCGGTCAGCATGGCCGCGCTGCAGGTAGGCGTCGTACCAAGACATTTGGTCGATCATGGCTTGAGCCACATCAGGGTGGGTGGCCCGGCGGGTCAACTGGGCAATGCCATCGCGAACCTCGGTCACCTCCGAAAACATCACCGTGGCACCGGCACGCACCAACAGGTCGGTGCAAAAACCGACCGCCGGGTTGGCGGTGACGCCAGAGAAAGCGTCGCTGCCACCACACTGCACCCCCACCACCAGCTCGCTGGCCGGTACGGTCTCGCGACGGCGGGCGTTGAGCCGCTCCAGGTGCGGCACAGCGCGCGCCACGATGGCGTCAAGCATGGCCATAAAGCCCACATGCTCAGCATCTTGCAGGCACAGCACATCCAGCGAGCCTTTGTCTGTGGCATTGATTGCAATGCTGCCGGCCGGGAACAGGCGCTCCGGCTGCAGCTTCTCGCAGCCGAGACTAACGACCATCACCTCGCCGCCAAAGTTGGGGTTGCGGCTGATGTTGCGCAGCGTGCGGATGGGGATGATGGCGTCAGGCGCGTCTATCGCCACGCCGCAGCCGTAGCTGTGCTCCAGCCCCACCACGCCGTCCACGTTGGGGTAACGCGGCAGCAGTTCGTCACGGATGCGTTTGACGGCCAGCGCCACCACCCCGGCCACGCACTGCACCGTGGTGGTGATGGCCAAGAGGTTGCGGGTGCCCACCGAACCGTCGGCATTGCGGTAGCCCTCAAAGGTGTAACCGGCCAGCGCCGGCAGGTCTGGCGCGGGTGCTGTGGCCATGGGCAAGGCGTCAAGGCTGCATGCCGCCGGCATGGCCAGCAGGCGTTCGTGCACCCAACTGCCAGCGGGGATAGGTTTGAGCGCATGGCCAATCACCGTGTTGTAGCGCACCACGGGCGTGCCTTGGGCCAGGTCGACCAAGGCCACCTTGTGGCCCTGAGGCACCTTGTCCACCAGCGTCAGTCCGTCTGGCATCAGGGTGCCAGCTGGCAGCCCGCCGTCGTTGGCCACGATGGCCACGTTATCGGCCACGTGCATACGGATATGGCGCGGCAGATCCACGGCAGACTGGCTGTTCATACCGAGGCTTGTGTCGGGGAGCGCGAAAAAACCGGCTCTGGCAGACCGGTAGCGCCACAGTCCAGCGCAAAGACGGCCCCATTCAGGCCGGGCTGATCCGCGCTCACGGTGCCCGGCAAAATGGACGCGACAAACAAGGTGCTCAGGGTCGGCCCGCCAAACGCGCACATCGACGGTTTGGCCACTGGCACCGGCACAGAGCGCAGCAGTTGCCCCTGCGGCGAGAAGCAATGCACCAGGCCAGCGTCATTGCCGCAAATCCAGTAGTTGCCCTGATCGTCCACGGCGGCACCATCAGGCCGGCCCGGCAGCGGGCCCATGTCGACAAAGTCACGCCGCTGGCTGACCGCGCCATTGGCCGGATCAAGATCAAAAGCCCAGATTTTTTGAACCGAAGGGTGCGAATCTGACAGGTAGTAACAGCGCCCATCCGGGCTGAAGGCCATGCCGTTTGGCGTGATCAGCCCATCCACCCGGGCTGGACTCAGACCCGCCTCATCCAGACAAAACACCGCACCCACCGGCGACGCCAGGCCCATGTCCATGCACATGGTGCTCAACCAGAAGCGCCCCTGCCGGTCGCACCGACCATCATTGAACCGCATGTTGGCTCGGGGGTGGGTGATGCCGACCAACAAGCTGGCCCGCAAGGCCGGCGGCGCCCGCAGGGTCACCTCAAACACACCGCTCTCCATCGCGGCGACCAAGCCGCCACGGGCGCTCAAGACGATGCAGCCAACACGTTCAGGGCTGTGCCAACTCTGCACCGTGTCAGCCGCACTGTCCCAGCGGTGAATACGTCGGCCTTCAATGTCTACCCAGTACAGGGCTTGCTCGGTCACCGACCACACCGGCGACTCACCGACACGGTCCCGGGTGTCGGTGATCACGCGGCATAGCACGCTGGATGGATCTGTGGATTGTGAGCTCATGGCAGTTCAGGTGAAAGGTCCGGTGCGGACAAAAGCGCCGCCCTGAAACTGGACCGCTGGGTCGGTAAGGTCCGGGGGCGACGTACGGGCATAGACAGCATCGCGGAATACATCAGAGCTGTCTTGCGGCACATAGCCCACGTGCTTGGCTTGCGCGTTATCCCACCATGTCACCGCATTGTCAGACATACCAAAAACGATGGTGTGGCCCAGCACCGGCGTGCTCAGGCAGGCCGTGATCAGGCGGTGTAAATCGTCAAAACTGAGCCAGGTGGCCAGCATGCGGCGGTCTTTCGGCTCGGGAAAAGACGAGCCGATGCGCACGCAGGCGGTCTCTATGCCATAGCGGTCAAAGTAAAAACGCGACAAATCCTCACCAAAAGCCTTGCTCACGCCGTACAGCCCGTCGGGGCGCGCTGGACGGTCGGCCGTGATGGTCTCGCTTTGGCGGTAAAACCCGTTGACGTGGTTAGAGCTGGCAAACACAACGCGCTTGACGCCGTGCAGTCGGGCCGCTTCATATAGGTTGTAGACACCAATGATATTGGCCTGCAGAATGGGTGCGAACGGTCCTTCGACTGAGATGCCGCCCAAATGGACGATCGCATCCACGCCACGCACCATGTTGCTGACCGCCTCGGCGTCGGCCAGATCGGCCAGCACAACTTCCTCCTTAGGGCCGGCATCGCCAAAGCTCACGCGATCGGACAGACGCAACACATCGCAGTTGGCTTTGAGCCGTTGCCGCAGGGCCAAACCTAGGCCGCCCGCAGCGCCGGTTAGAAGTATTTTTCTGTGATTGTTTAGGCTCATGGGCTCGCTTTCGGGTGGGATGCCTCTACCAGGCGCTGGACTTGTGGAATTTCAAGCCTTGCAGTCAACCCAAGTCGCGCAGCGCAGTCACTGCTGACCTGTTCCCTTAGAATTTTCGGCTACAACAATCAGTGTAGTCAATAACCAATAGAAGCGAGGCAACCCCTTTGAGCACGATGCCACAACACACAACGCCAGACCAGCATACACCCCGAATCACTGCCCTGCGGGTGATTCCAGTGGCGGGAAGCGACGGCATGCTGCTCAACCTGAGCGGTGCCCACGGTCCATTTTTCACGCGCAATCTGCTGCTGTTGACCGACAGTTCCGGTCATACCGGCGTCGGTGAGGTACCGGGTGGAGAAAAGATACGCCAGACCCTGGAGGCTGCGGGTGATCTGGTCGTTGGCCAACCGTTGGGGCAATGGAACCAGGTCCTGAACGGCATGCGCAATCGCTTTGCCGACCGCGACAGCGCGGGACGGGGCAACCAGACCTTTGACCTGCGGGTCGCGATACACGCCGTAACAGCTGTAGAGAGTGCCCTGCTGGACCTGCTGGGCCAGTTTCTGGGGGTGCCGGTGGCCGCTTTGCTGGGCGAGGGTCAGCAACGCCAGTCCGTGGCGGTGCTGGGCTACTTGTTCTATGTGGGCGACCGCCATCTGACCGACCTGCCCTACCGCTGCGAGCCGGACGCCAATGACGACTGGCTGCGTCTGCGCCACGAGAAAGCGCTGGATGCCGATGCCATCGTGCGGCTGGCCGAGGCCGCGCAAGCGCGCTACGGTTTCCAGGATTTCAAGCTCAAGGGCGGCGTCCTGCGCGGCGAAGACGAAATTGAGGCGGTGACGGCGCTGCACGAGCGATTCCCCGGGGCCCGTATAACACTGGACCCCAATGGGGGCTGGTTATTGAGGGACGCGATTCGGCTCTGCCGCGACCAACGAGGGGTGTTGGCCTATGCCGAAGACCCCTGCGGCGCAGAAGGTGTGTTTTCTGGGCGAGAAGTGATGGCTGAGTTCCGGCGCGGCACCGGACTACCCACCGCCACCAACATGGTGGCCACCGATTGGCGGGAGATGGCGCACACCATCTCGCTGCAGTCGGTCGACATTCCGCTGGCCGACCCTCATTTTTGGACCATGCAGGGTTCGGTTCGGGTGGCGCAACTCTGCCAGATGTTTGACCTGACCTGGGGTTCGCACTCCAACAACCATTTTGATGTCTCGCTGGCCATGTTCACCCATGTCGCAGCCGCGGCACAGGGACGAGTCACCGCGATTGACACCCACTGGATCTGGCAGGACGGTCAGCGGCTGACGCAGTCGCCGCTGCAGATCGTGGACGGCAGCATCACCGTGCCGGACCGACCCGGCCTGGGCATTGAGTTGGACATGCTGGAGGTGGAAAAGGCCCATCAGCTGTACCTAAGCCATGGTCTGGGCGCCAGGGACGACGCCATCGCCATGCAGTACCTGATACCCGGCTGGACTTTTAACCCCAAGCGGCCCTGTCTGCTGCGATAAGTCCTGATCAGCCCACTGGGGGTCGCCGCGTCGGGCCGGTCCGTTCAGCCACCCGAGCAAAACCAAAGGCCAGGGCTTCGCTGATCCATTGGTCAATAATCTGCCGCTCCTGCTCGGTCAGGAAAAACATCAGATCCACATCGTGGCGGACGTAGCGCGCTGGCAAGCGGTTCAACGCAATGCAGGCGACATCCGTGAGCATGTCATCGTCAAAATCCGGGTGGTCGTAAGACAAACGGATCACGTCTTCCAAGATCAGACGCTCGTAATAATTGTGGACCTGCTCGAAATTTATGGTCATGAATCCCTCGGACAAAATCGTTCACTGGCGGCCCAAGAGGTGCATCTTACAAGAGTGGCTGCGCGTTGCTGGTGAGAACCTTCAGCGCTCTCAGAGCCGGCTGACAAGCACTGGTTCAGACACCCATACGCGGCGATCAACCAGCTATTAAACTTGTAGCAGGCGTCGTACTGCGCTATAGTTATCTACATTGTTGGCGCGCAAGTCGCTGGCTGGCGGGGCCAGCGCCAAGGACAAGCCGCTTAGAGTTAACAAAGCCAAGAAGGAGATTCCGTTAATGAGTTCCAAGGAAAATGCAGCGACCAACCAGCTGCTGACGCTGCTGGAATCCCGGTATGCAATTCGCGTCTTGTGGGCCTTGAAAGACGGACACGCCCAGACCTTCCGCCTGCTACAGGACAGCGTTGGCGGCATCACCCCGAACACGCTCAATACCCGTATCAAGGCCCTTCGCGAAGCAGGATTGGTCGACCACAGCGGTGGTGGCTACGTCGTGACACCGGTTGGTGCAGATCTGCTCAAGCGGTTGGGCGACTTGCCGGCTTTCGCTGGTAAATGGGTGGCCGGCATGGCCAAGAAAAGCAGCTGACCGAAAGCATCACGCAGTCATCGCGACTGGCATAATCACCCGTTTTTTGCAGGGCTCGCTCGCACGTGTGCAGGCGGGACACGCAGCCATACTGATCACCATCTAGGACCCAACCATGAGCACCAGCACCCCCTCCGGCCTCCAGTACGAAGACACCCTGCCCGGCACCGGGCCAGAGGCCGTCAGTGGCCAGCAGGTCACTGTGCATTACACCGGCTGGCTTTTCCAGGACGGCGTACAGGGCACAAAATTCGATTCCAGCAAGGACCGAGGTGACCCCTTCGTGTTCCCCTTGGGCGCCGGCATGGTCATCCGCGGTTGGGACGAGGGCGTGGCCGGCATGAAGGTTGGCGGGGCTCGCACCCTGATCATCCCGCCTGAATTGGGTTATGGCGCACGCGGCGCCGGCGGCGTCATTCCAGCCAACGCTACCCTCAAGTTTGACGTCGAACTGCTGGGCGTTTCGGGCTGATCTGACCGCGACCGCGCGGCGCAGACCCGCACAGAACCCGATATCAGACACGGGGCAGCACACTTGAAATAGTCAAGACTGCCCTGATCTGCCCAATGTTATTTTGATCAACCCATTTGCATGTATGTCTGATCCCAACACCTCCCCCCCTCCTTCAATGGCTACGAGCTACCAAAGCACTGAAGAAATGGTCGCAGCCCATGCTGCCATGGACGCGGGCGCTCTCGCCAAAACTCAGGCCGACCTGGCCGACCTGCAAGCCAAAAGTGCTGACTTAGCCGACCAATATCTGCGCGCCAAGGCTGAAGCCGAAAATGCACGACGCCGAGCCGAGGACGAGATCGCCAAAGCGCGCCGATTTGCCGTCGAGGCCTTTGCTGAGAGCCTGCTTCCGGTGGCAGACAGCCTGGAAGCTGGTTTGCTCATCAAGGACGCCACCATCGAGCAGATCCGCGAAGGCGCGCAAGCCACTCTTCGCCAGTTGGTTGCGGCTTTCGAGCGCAACAAAGTGGTGGCGATTAACCCAAGCGCAGGTACCCGGTTTGACCCGCACCAACACCAGGCCATCAGTGTCGTGCCTTCGGAGCTTGACGCCAACACCGTCGTCACTGTCCTGCAAAAGGGCTATGCCATCGCTGAACGTGTGCTGCGGCCGGCTCTGGTGACGGTTAGCGCACCTAAATAATCATTCGCGCAGCTTGAAAAGCTTCAAGTCAGACGCAAGTTCAAAACATCTGAATACAGGAGTTCATCATGGGAAGAATCATCGGAATTGATCTCGGCACCACCAACAGCTGTGTGGCCATCATGGAGGGAAACACCCCCAAAGTGATTGAAAACTCGGAGGGCGCACGCACCACCCCGAGCATCATCGCCTACCAAGAAGACGGCGAAGTGCTGGTGGGCGCCTCAGCCAAGCGCCAGGCAGTGACCAACCCCAGGAACACTTTGTTTGCCGTCAAACGTTTGATCGGCCGCAAGTTCACTGAAAAAGAGGTGCAAAAAGACCTCGATCTGATGCCCTACAAGATTGTGGCGGCTGACAACGGTGACGCCTGGGTCGAATCCCGTGGCAACCGTCTTGCGCCACAACAAGTCAGTGCGGACGTCCTGCGTAAGATGAAGAAAACGGCTGAAGACTACTTGGGCGAAGCCGTCACCGAGGCCGTGATCACCGTACCGGCTTACTTCAATGACGCTCAGCGCCAAGCAACCAAGGACGCCGGGCGCATCGCCGGCCTTGAAGTCAAACGCATCATCAATGAGCCGACCGCAGCAGCGCTGGCCTTTGGTCTGGACAAGAACGAGAAAGGTGATCGCAAGATCGCGGTCTATGACCTCGGGGGCGGCACGTTTGACGTCTCCATCATCGAAATCGCAGACGTCGATGGCGAAAAGCAGTTCGAAGTTTTGTCGACCAATGGCGACACCTTCTTGGGCGGCGAAGATTTTGACCAGCGCATCATTGATTTCATCATCGGCGAATTCAAGAAAGATCAGGGCGTCGACCTGGGCAAAGACGTGTTGGCCCTGCAGCGACTCAAAGAAGCCGCCGAAAAGGCCAAGATCGAACTCTCCAGCAGTGCGCAGACCGACATCAACCTGCCCTACATTACCGCCGACGCCTCGGGGCCGAAGCACCTGAGCATCAAACTGACGCGCTCCAAGCTCGAGTCGCTGGTCGAGGAGTTGATCGAGCGCACGATCGCGCCTTGCCGCACAGCCATCAAAGACGCCAGCGTGAACGTCGCAGATATCCATGACGTGATTTTGGTCGGTGGCATGACGCGCATGCCCAAGGTACAGGAAAAGGTCAAGGAACTGTTCGGCAAAGAGCCGCGCAAAGACGTCAACCCCGACGAAGCCGTGGCCGTGGGTGCCGCCATTCAGGGTCAGGTGCTGGCCGGAGACCGGAAAGACGTGCTGCTGCTGGACGTCACTCCTTTGAGCCTTGGGATTGAGACCATGGGTGGTGTGATGACCAAAATGATCACCAAGAACACCACCATACCGACCAAGTTTGCACAGACCTTTTCAACGGCAGAAGATAACCAACCGGCCGTCACCATCAAAGTGTTCCAGGGCGAGCGTGAGATTGCGCTTGGCAACAAGATGCTGGGCGAGTTCAATCTGGAGGGTATCCCACCGTCGGCCCGTGGCACCCCGCAAATTGAAGTGTCTTTTGATATCGATGCCAATGGCATCCTGCACGTCGGCGCCAAAGACAAAGGCACCGGCAAAGAGAACAAGATCACGATCAAGGCCAATACCGGTTTGAGCGAAGCCGAAATCCAGCAAATGGTCAAGGATGCCGAGCTCAATGCGGCGGACGACAAGAAAAAACTGGAACTCGTGCAAGCCAAAAACCAGGCAGACGCCAGTCTCCACAGTGTGAAGAAAAGTCTGACGGAGTACGGCGATAAGATCGACGCCGGCGAAAAGGAAAAAATCGAGGTGGCAGTCAAACAGCTTGAAGATGCGCTGAAGGGCGAAGACAAGGCGGCCATTGAAGAGCGCAGCACTGCGCTGATGACAGTAAGCCAAAAGCTGGGTGAAAAAATGTACGCCGACATGCAGGCCAAGCAAGCTGCTGAAGAAGCGGTCAATGCCAACGCTGAAGCAGCGACCGAGGCCGCCAAGACGACAGGCGGACAGGCCGCCATGGACGACAACGTGGTTGACGCGGAAGTCAAAGAAGTCAAGAAGGGCTGAGCCTGAGGACGGCCGAAATGGCACGCGCGCCGCGTTGAATCGCTTCAGGTGGTTCAGCGCGGCGTTTGTATTGAAACTGGGCAACATCAAACATGGCAAAAAGAGACTTTTACGAAGTCCTGGGCGTTCCTAAGAACGCCTCTGATGAAGAAATCAAGAAGGCTTATCGCAAGCAGGCGATGAAGCACCACCCTGACCGCAATCAGGGGGACGCGTCCAAGGCAGCCGAGGAAAAGTTCAAGGAGTCCAAGGAAGCCTATGAGATGCTGTCCGACCCCCAAAAGCGGGCTGCCTATGACCAGCACGGTCATGCCGGTGTTGACCCGAACATGCGTCCCGGCGGGGCCGAGGCCTATGGCGGATTTGCCGAAGCCTTTGGTGATATTTTCGGCGATATGTTTAACCAGCAGCGTGGCCGCGCGGGCGGCGGCAAGCAGGTGTTCCGCGGTAACGACCTCAGCTATGCGATGGAAGTCACGCTTGAAGAAGCGGCTCGCGGCAAGGACGCACAGATCCGCATTCCGAGCTGGGACAATTGCGATGTGTGCCATGGTAGCGGCGCCAAGCCTGGTACCCAGGTCAAGAGCTGTGGCACCTGCCATGGCTCTGGCTCGGTCCAAATGCGCCAAGGCTTTTTCAGTGTGCAACAGACCTGCCCGACCTGCCGAGGCGCAGGAAAAGTTATCCCCGAGCCCTGCACAGCGTGCAGCGGTCAAGGCAAGATCAAGCGCCAAAAAACGCTGGAGATCAAGATCCCCGCGGGCATTGATGGCGGTATGCGCATCCGCAGTGCCAGCAACGGTGAACCTGGTGCCAACGGTGGCCCGGCCGGAGACCTTTACATCGAGATTCGGCTCAAGAAGCACGACATCTTTGAGCGAGAAGGCGACGACATCCATTGCTCAGTGCCGGTTAGTTTTGCCACGGCCGCCATGGGCGGAGAGATCGAAGTCCCCACCCTGGCAGGCAAGGCAGCGATTGATATTCCGGAAGGCACCCAGACGGGGAAACAATTCCGGCTGCGAGGCAAGGGCATCAAGGGCGTGCGCTCAAGTTACCCAGGCGACCTGTATTGCCACATCGTGATCGAAACCCCGGTAAAACTCAGCGAGCACCAGCGCAAGCTGCTGCGCGAGCTAGACGAGTCGCTGAAAAAAGGCGGCGGCAAGCACTCCCCCAGTGGCGACACCTGGACCGACCGACTGAAGAGTTTCTTCAGCTAGCTGACTCTGCCCAGCGCAGTCGCTGCCTACTCCAGCTCGGAGTGGCCTGTGTAGCACAGCAACTGTGACAGTCGTTCAGCAATTTCACGGACATGCCCTTCGACGTCCGGGATACTGGGGCTTTGGGGACGATCGAGCCGCTCGTAATGGGGCACAGTCAAGGCGGCAACGACCTCCCGGTCATTGCCAAAAATAGGGCGCGACACATCTGTGGCGCCGCGGATGCGACTGCTGGGCGAGGTGATAGCACCATCCCGTCTGGCCTCGTCGATCTGACGTAACAACTGCGCGGCATCGATCTCCAGCTCACCATGAATACGGATCTGAGCTGCCAGCATACGGGTCCGCTCCGCCTCATCCCGAAAGGCCAACAGCACCTTGCCGGATGCAGTGTCACTGAGCTTGCCCAGCGCACCCACCTTGGCACCCATCGTGAACGGGCCAGGCGCGTCTACCTGCGCGACCACCAGCAACTGGCCATCATGGTAGACACTCAAATGGCAGGACTGGTACGCACGCCCAGACAACTCCCTCATCAAGGGCGTTGCCGTGGCCACCAAAGACCGGAGCGGTTGTTGCCGGTGCGACAGCTCAAGCATTTTCAGGCTTAGGCTATACCGGTCGTTTTCGTCCAGGCTGAGGTAGCCCCGCTGCTCAAGGGTGACCGCCATGCGAAAAATTTCACTCACGGTACGCCCCATCGCCTTGGCCAGGGCATTCAAGCTCATCGGCTGATCGGCGTTGGCGAGGACTTCCAGAATATCCAGGCCCTTGTCCAGAGCTGGCGCGGTGTACTTAGGGGAGGAACTGACCATTGAGATAGCTTAACGCTGAATTATGAGCAAAATAATTTTTCACTTGTGAAAAATTTGGTCCTCAATTTCTCTCTACGAAACAACTAGCTTCCAAAAATACCCAATATCAAGGGTTTTTACCCTCTATGGTCACCGGACTCCCACCTAAACTGATGTTTGATGCGAGGATATTCGATAGATTATTGAAAAATAATTTTACAAATAAAATGGCCTACACTTTTCAGTTCAGAGATGTCTTTGCCCAGAAAGAGGCCATTGCCGACGGCATCGGGGTTACGCTGCAATTGAGCGCCATCACCATCGGCTTGGGCTTTGTGCTGGGTATCGCCGTCGCGGTCAGTCTGGTTTATGGTCGTGCCTGGCTGCAGGGCATGGCACGGGTCTACGTGGAAGTGATTCGCAACACCCCGCTCATCGTTCAACTGTTTCTTATTTTTTTCGGCTTGCCAGGCATTGGGATCAAGCTTGACGTAATGACCGCCAGCGTGCTCGCCCTCACCATCAACCTGGGCGCTTACACCGCAGAGATCGTTCGCGCCGGCATTGAGAGCGTGCCCAAATCTCAAATTGAAGCAGGGGTGTCGCTGGGCCTGACCGGCCCGCAGATTTTTCGTCACGTGGTGATGATGCCCGCGCTGAAAAATGTCTACCCATCGTTGTCGAGTCAGTTTGTGCTCATGATGCTGGCCACCAGTGTGGTGTCGCAAATCTCGGCGGCAGACCTGTTTCACGCCGGCTCCATCATCCAGTCTAGGACTTTTCGCGACTTTGAGGTCTACACCGTCATCTCGCTGCTGTATCTTTGCCTGACGCTGATGATGCGTGGCGGTTTCGGCTTGTGTTACCACCTGATCTTCCGCAGACGATGATTCGCGAACTCGCCCTGGTCGATGTCTATTTCCTGCTGCTGGCCGTGCGCTGGACTATCGGGTTGACCCTGCTGGCCCTGCTTGGAGGCGGCACCGTTGGTCTGTTTGTGGCTGCTTTTGGTGCCTCCAGGCACCGACTGTTGCGCAGCCTGGCGTTCGGCTATGTCGGAATCGTCCAAGGCATTCCGCTGCTGGGCTGGCTGTTTATTTTCTATTTCGGCCTGTCCATTGCCGGCTACAACCTGCCGCCACTGGCGGCAGCTACGGTGGGTTTTTCCATTTATGCCGGCGCCTTCCTAGGGGAAATCTGGCGGGGCGCACTCATTGCCATTCCCAAAACCCAGTGGGAAGCCGGTGTCTCCATAGGGCTGACCTACTTGGAGCAGTTGCGCCACGTCATCATCCCCCAGGCGGTTCGGATCGCTATCCCGCCCACGGTGGGCTTTATGGTTCAGCTGATTAAAAACACGTCTTTGGGCGCGGTCATCGGCTTCGTTGAGTTGACGCGCGAAGGCCAGCTGACCACCGCGTCCACCTTCCAGCCCTTCTCGGTCTACCTGCTGGTCGCCCTGATGTATTTCAGCCTGTGCTACCCCCTCACTCGGTACAGCCGAATACTGGAAAGGAAACGACGTGCCCTTCGTTGAATTGAAATCGGTGGTCAAACGTTATGGCAACAACACCGTCTTGCAAGATGTTGACCTGAGCATCGAAAAAGGCGAAATCATTGCAGTCATCGGCCGTTCTGGCTCCGGCAAGAGCACCATGCTGCGTTGCATCAACGGCCTCGAGCCCGTGCAGGCGGGCGAGGTCTGGGTCGATGGCGTCGCCGTGCATGATGCCACCGCCAATTTGCGCGAGCTGCGCGCGCGCGTCGGCATCGTGTTTCAGAGCTTCAACCTGTTCCCGCACCTCACAGTAGAACGCAACATCACTCTGGGCCCAATGATCGTCAAGGGCGTGCCTGCCGCGGAGGCGGCCGCCTTGGCACGCGCCGCGCTGCGCAAGGTTGGCCTCGAGGAGAAGATCGGGGCTTACGCTGACGAACTGTCCGGCGGACAGCAACAGCGAGTGGCCATTGCACGCTCCTTGGCCATGGCGCCGAGCTTGATGCTGTTTGATGAAATCACCTCCGCGCTCGACCCAGAGCTGGTCGGCGAGGTGTTGCTGGTGCTCGAAGAAATGGCCCGTGAAGGCATGACCATGCTGCTGGTCACTCACGAAATGAGCTTCGCTCGACGAGTGGCGCACCGGGTGGTCTTCATGCACCAGGGCAAGGTCTGGGAACAGGGGCCGGCCAAAGATTTTTTTGCCGACCCGAAAACCCCTGAGTTAAAGAGCTTTCTCAGCGCAGTGCTGCACTGAAGAATGACCGCAGATTTGCCGTTACTTCCCGGCAAAGCCGTCATGCCCACGTGGCGGGACGGACAAGCAGGAAGACCCATTGGTTTTTTATAGGAGCTAGTTATGTTGAAAAAATGGATCCGAAATCTGGCCGCCGCCCTGCTCTCTCTGGGCCTTGTTAATACTGCCATGGCTGATCGCCTGCAGGACATCTTGACCGCGGGCGTCATACGCATTGGCGTGCCGCTGGATGTACCACCCTTTGGTTCACAGAACGCGAACCGTGAAGCGGAGGGCTTTGACGTTGACATGGCCAATATGGTGGCCAAAGCCATGGGCGTGAAGCTTGAGCTGACCCAGATCACCGGCGCCAACCGCCTGCCCTTCCTCCTGACTGACAAGGTCGACGTGGTGATCTCGGTCATGGGCCTAACGCCTGAGCGTGCCAAGCAGATCATGTTCAGCTCGCCCTATGCCAACACCTCGCTGGCCGTCTACGGACCCAAAAACATTGTGGTCAAGTCGGCCATGGACCTGGGTAAATACAAAATCGCGGCGGCCAAAGGCACCACCCAGGAGATGGCGCTGTCAGCGGCCAATCCCAAAGCCAACATCATGCGCACAGAAGATGACGCCACTGCTGCCTCTGCCTACTTGTCCGGTCAGGCGCAATTGTTCTCGACCAACAGCATCGTCGCCATTGATCTGGCCAAGAAGAACCCAAGCAAAGAGTTCGATCTCAAGTTCAACATCCGTAACAGCCCGGCCCACATGGGCGTGAAAATGGGCGAGCACAACCTGGTGCGCTGGCTCGACTCTTTTGTGTTCTTCAACACCCAGAACACTGAGCTCGACAAGCTGCACCAGAAATGGCTGAACCGCAAGATGGACCCGATGCCAGCCCTGTGATGAAAACGCCAGCGACAACAGAAGTGCGGTGGGACCGGATGACGGCCCCGGATCTGGCGCGTGCTGCGCGCAAGAAAACGGTGGTCATCATCCCCCTGGGGGCCACCGAGCAACACGGGCCCCATCTCCCGACCCAGGTCGACTGGCGGCTCGCGTACGAGGTCTCGCTGCGTGCGGCGAGCCAGATGCAAAAGCCGTTCAGCGCTCTGGTCACGCCGGCGATCCCGTTTGGCATGTCTGAGCACCATATGTCGCTTGGCGGCACGCTGACTCTCAACTATGCTGCCATGGCCGCGGTGGTCGGCTGCATTGTGAAGTCAGTGGCCCGGCATGGCTTCCGGCGTATCTTCGTGATGAACGGTCATGGCGGCAACATCGCAGCGCTGGAAACCATCATCACCGAGCTGACGGTGGAGCTGAAACTGCCCCTGGCGGCCGGCACCTACTGGCATATTGCCGAAGCGTCCATTGCCAGCATCCTGACGCAACAGGACCGGGTGCTGCACGCCTGTGAGGCCGAAACCTCCATGCTGCAGGCCCTCTCGCCCGAGACGGTCAAGCCGCTCAAAAAGTCATTCCGGACGCCGCTGATCCCGGGGCTGTCGGCCATCGCTGGTGTCAACCCGGGCATCTACCGTTGGCAGCAACTGGGCACTCGATCACCCCTGGGGCTGATCGGCGAAGCCTGGGCCGCCAGCCCTGAAAAAGGGCAGCAACTGCTGAAAGCCATCTCCAGTGACGTGGCGAAGGCCCTGTCAGAGCCGGCGCTGTGGGATGCCCCTATTTAGACCATGAAGTAATACCAATGAGCACAACCGTATTCAGCGACATCGACTGGGACCAGGACGGCAAACAGGTCGGCACGCTACATCTGCCCCATTCCCCCGACGACGACGCCTGGGGCGTGATCCCCTTCCCCGCCGCCTCCATCAAAAACGGCCAGGGCCCGGTGGTGGTGGTCTCGGGCGCCGTTCATGGCGATGAGTACGAGGGGCCCGTGGTCATCGCCGAGTTGATGCGGCAGATCCAGGCGAGTGATGTGACCGGGCAATTGATTTTGCTGCCCACGCTCAATGCGCCGGCACTGAAAGCCGGCCGCCGCACCTCGCCGATTGACCACCTCAACCTTAACCGCGTCTTCCCCGGCGATGACCACGGTTTGCCAACACAGCAAATCGCCCGGTATGTCACTGACCACATCTTGAGTCGAGCCAATGTCTACCTGGATCTGCACGCCGGTGGGCGCACGCTGTTCATCCAGCCCAGCGCCCACGTGGTGATGGCCGACGGCATGGCGCCCGATCTCATCAAGGCTAACGCCAAACTGGCTGAGGTCTTTGGCGTCGGCATCACGGTGCAGACCAGCAATATGGGCGACTACCGGACCTCGGCTGGCTACGCCACGCTGAAGGGCATTGCCACCCTGGCGGCTGAAATGGGTATGGGAGGCTGGGTGACGGGCGACTCTGTTCGCGCCACGCGCGAGGCCACCCACCGGGTGCTCAAGCACACCGGCGTGCTGCCACACATCGCCACCGTGCCCGGCGAAAAAACACGCTGGACTCGCATCAACGGCGGCAAGGCCTATGTGTTTGCGCCAATGGACGGGTACTTTGAGCGCCGCTTTGCACTGGGCGAACGCATCGAGGCGGGTCAACTGGCCGGCCTGATGCACGCCCTGAACCGCCCCAACCTAGAGCCTGAGCCTGTGTACTTCCAGTCCGGCGGCACGCTGTACGCCCACGGTCTCATTGGCCATGTGAGGGCCGGACAAAACCTCGCGGTATTGGTTGAAGACGTGGCCGCACCTCTTTAGGCCATGCTGACGCCCGAATCGCGCGCGCGCGACTTCCCCAGCCTGGCTGGGATGCACTACCTCAACAGCGCGGCGGAGAGTATTCCGCCACTGTGCGTGCAGGACGCGCTGCAGGCCTACTGGCATGACAAACAGCAGGGCATGCGCGGGCGCGACGGCCACTACGCAGCCATGGCTCAGTGCCGCGAGATCAGCGCGCAGTGGGTGGGGCTCACGCCTGACGAGGTGTCGTTCTGCTCGTGCAGTGCGGAAGCCTACAACCTGCTGGCCAGTGCCTTGAATCTGCAACACGCGGACGAGGTGGTCGTCAGCGATCTTGATTTTCCGTCTGGCGCAACACCCTGGCTGGCGGCGCCCACACAACCAGTGGTCAAGGTGTGGCGATCACGCTCCGGCGGCTTGGACGCCGCCGACCTGTTGCCACTGCTCAATGCCAAGACACGCCTGGTGCAGGTCTCGCTGATCAGCTTTTACAACGGCTTCCGGCTGGACTGGCAACCCTTTCACGACGCGGTGCGGCAGTTGGCGCCCCATGCCTTGATTTCGGTCGACGTGACCCAAGCGCTGGGGCGGGTCGCGCTGAACTGCGCGGGTGCAGACTGCATCATCTCCAGCACCCACAAGTGGGTTCTGAGCCTGCATGGCGGCTGCATCGTCGGTATTCCTGAGGCCCGGGCCGCCCAACTGACTACGCGGGCGGGTGGCTGGTTTCAACTCCACAATGCGTTCGGCACCGACCGCTTCGAGCGACTCGGCACCAAGCCCGGCGCCGCCAGTTGGTCGGTCGGCATGCCCAACTTTGCGGCCATCTACGCACTCAATGCAGGCCTGCGCTACCTCGGGGCCATTGGCCTGGAGGCGGTGACGCAGGTGGCCGACCCGCTGACCCAGGCGCTGCACGCCGGTCTGTTGGCACAGGGCATTACGCCCATGGCGCCGCGACGGGAACCCACCGATTCCGGCATTGTGGCCTTTCAGCACCCGCGCAGCAACGCGATCCAGGCCGCCCTGCAAGCCGAGAACATCCATGTGATGCACCAAGCCGGCCGCCTGCGTGTGGCGGTGCACGGTTACAACACCGAGGCCGATATAGCCCACTTTTTGAGCACACTGGACGGCGCCCTGCACGGGGCATGAGGAGACGCATCTTGACCGCGACGACCACTGACTTTCTGCCCGGCGGCTACCGCTACATACCCGGTGTGTTTCAGTATGCCGGCGGGGTGGCCGCCCTACCAGGCTGGCGCATTGAGCGCGCCCGCTTCATGACACCGGTACCGCTGGCGGCGGGTTTTGAGCGCATAGCCAGCGCATTGCAACAGGCCGGACGACCTTTGACGGCTTTTTGCGCCTGCGAGTTGCAGTCGCCCGCACCCTTTACCGAAGATGGCTTCCAAGCGTTTAACGAGGTCTATGTCGGCACACTGGCGCGCTGGGGCATTTACCAGCAGGGCGTCAACCCGGTGGCCCGCGCCAACACCTGCCCAGCCGTGGCGCCACCGGACGGACCAGCTTTTCATGCCTTTTGCTACACCGTGCCAGCCACTGACGCCGCGCCCAGTTTTGTGGTGGCGGGCAGCGGCGAAGCGCCGGAAGGCAAGGGCAACTACCGTGACCACATCATTGCACTGGGCGACACCAGCCCCGATGGGCTGCGCCGCAAGGCGGTGTGGGTGCTGGGCGAAATGGAACGTCGAATGGCCGCGCTGGGCGGCAGTTGGCAGAGCACCACGGCGGTTCAGGCCTATACCGTGCATGACCTTTACCCCTTTCTGGCCGACGAGATCGGACGGCGTGGCGCCCTACGCCAAGGCCTGACCTGGCACCTCAACCGCCCGCCTGTTCAGGGCATTGACTTCGAAATGGACTGCAGGGCTGTCGCGGTGGAGCACATGCTCGCGGCCTGACACCTTGGTATGGGGCGGATCCTAAAATCGAGCCATGCCTGCCTACCTGACCGCCGCCTTCTACAAATTCGTCAACCTGCCCGACGCTGAGCAGCTGAAACCGCCGCTGCTGGCTGTTTGTCAACAGCACACCGTCAAGGGGCTGATCCTGCTGGCGACTGAGGGCATCAACAGCACCATTGCCGGCCCGGCCGAAGGCGTGCGGGCCGTGCTGGCCTATTTGCGGCAAGACCCGCGCCTGGCCGACCTGCAGCACAAAGAGGCATGGTCCCAGCGTGCGCCCTTCTACCGCATGAAGGTCCGAATCAAAAAGGAAATCGTCACGCTGGGGGTGCCAGGCGTGAGCCCGACCCGCATGGCAGGGACCTATGTGAAGCCGCAAGACTGGAACGCCCTGATCAGCGACCCCGATGTGGTGCTGGTGGACACCCGCAATGACTACGAGGTCGGCCTCGGCAGCTTTGCCGGTGCGATTGACCCGCATATCGCACGCTTTGCAGACTTGCCGCATTGGGTGGCCGCGTCTGCGGCGCTACACCCGCCTGGCAGCAACAAGCCGAAAGTGGCCATGTTTTGCACTGGCGGCATTCGCTGCGAAAAGTCGACTGCGCTGCTGCGCGCCCAGGGATTCGACGAGGTCTACCACCTGGAGGGCGGTATCCTCAAATACTTGGAAACCGTGCCGTCCGAGCAGAGCCTATGGCAGGGCGAGTGCTTCGTGTTTGACGAGCGGGTCTCCGTCGGCCACGGCCTCCGAACCGGCCCGCACGGCCTGTGCCGGGCCTGCCGGCAACCGCTCACGGCAACGGATCAGGCCTCGACGCAATTCGAGGCGGGGGTGAGTTGCCCCAAATGCGCCGACCAGAGCAGCGACACACAAAAACGCAGCGCCCGGGAGCGGCAGCGGCAGTGGGAACTGGCCAAATCACGCGATCAGGTCCACATCGGGGTGCCCTTAGCCCCCCGTCATCTTCGCGCAAGTGGAGATCCAAGGCAGTTGGCGCCCGACGCAGCTTGAAGCCGCAGGTGTCGGGCCGGCCTAGGCGGGCATGACCAAGCGCGCGCGCGCCGCCGCGTACTCCCGCTTGAGTTGGTCCACGTAATCGGCCGTGCTCTGGATTTTGGTGATGGCGCCAATGCCCTGGCCACAGCCCCAAATGTCTTTCCAGGCCTTGGTCTTGTCACCACCAAAGTCCATCTTGCTCGGGTCGCTCACCGGCAGGTGGTCGGGGTCCATGCCGGCATTGCGGATGCTGGGGGCCAGGTAGTTGCCATGCACGCCGGTAAACAGGTTGCTGTAGACGATGTCGTCCGAATTGCTGTCCACGATGGATTGTTTGTAGGCTTCTGCGGCGCGCGCTTCCTGTGTGGCAATGAAGGCCGAGCCAATGTAGGCAAAGTCGGCGCCCATGGCCTGTGCGGCCAGTACCGCGTCGCCGGTCGAGATTGAGCCGCTCAGCGCCACCGGGCCGTCAAACCACTGCCTGATTTCCTGAATCAACGCAAACGGGCTCTTCACGCCAGCGTGGCCGCCCGCACCGGCGGCCACGGCGATCAGGCCGTCGGCGCCTTTTTCAATGGCCTTGTGCGCGTGCTTGTTGTTGATGATGTCATGCAGGACCACCCCGCCATACGAGTGGGCGGCAGCATTGATGTCTTCGCGCGCGCCGAGCGAGGTGATGATGATCGGCACCTTGTATTTGACGCACATCGCCATGTCATGCTCGAGCCGGTCGTTGCTTTTGTGCACGATCTGGTTGATGGCATAGGGGGCGGCTGGTTGCTCCGGGTGGGCGAGGTTGTGAGCGGCCAGCGCCTCGGTGATCTCGATCAACCACTCCTCCAACTGCTCGGCCGGGCGCGCGTTAAGCGCCGGCATGGAGCCGACCACGCCGGCAATGCATTGGGCGATGACCAACTTGGGGTTACTGATGATGAACAACGGCGAGCCGATCACCGGGAAAGGCAGGTGGCTCAGGGCCGCAGGCAGCTTAGACATACCGTCTCCAGACAAGTTTTATAGACGAAAAATAGCCCCAGCCCTTATGGCTATTGGGTTTATAGCTATCAAATCAATAGTAAATCAGAAGGATTCGAGCGCCAGCCCGGTCACCGAGTCGGCGCCGTCCAGAATCGCATCACGCAGACCCGGCGCCCGGGTCAACAGGTGGTCGGCATAAAAGCGCGCAGTGACAAGCTTGGCCCGCATGAAGGCCTCGTCCACACCCTGCGCCAATTGCTCTTGCGCCACCACCCAGGCACGCGCCAATTGCCAGCCAGCCATCAGGTTGCCAGCCAGCATCAGGTAGGGCACGCTGCCGGCAAACACCGCATTTGGGCTGGCGCGGGTCTGGTCGGCCACAAAGGCCACCACCTCCAGAAAGGCCAGGCGCGCCGCCTGCAGGCGCCGGGCCACTGCCAACGCATCGGCACTGCCATTCGCGTTCAGGGCTGCTTCGGTGTCCTGAATCTGGGCCGCGATAGCGCGGGCGGTCTGGCCGCCGTCGCGCGACGTCTTGCGCCCGACCAGGTCATTGGCCTGGATGGCCGTGGTGCCTTCGTATATGGTCAGGATCTTGGCGTCACGGTAGTACTGGGCCACGCCGGTTTCTTCGATGAAACCCATGCCGCCATGCACCTGCACCGCGGCCGAGGTGACCTCCAGGCTCATCTCAGTGCTGTAGCCCTTGACCAGCGGCACCATGAACTCATAAAAGGCCTGGTTCTGGCGTCGCACCTCGGCATCCGGGTGGTGGTGGCCAGCGTCAAAGGCAGACGCCGCCACCGTGGCCATGGCACGGCAACCCTCGGTCAGGGCCCGCATGGTCATCAGCATACGCCGCACGTCGGGGTGGTGAATGATGGGCGCCGCCTTGGGCAGCGAGCCATCCACCGGGCGGCTCTGCACGCGTTCGCGGGCAAAGCTCACGGCCTTTTGGTAAGCCCGCTCGGCAATCGCAATGCCCTGCACGCCCACACCAAAACGGGCGGCGTTCATCATGATGAACATGTACTCCAGGCCACGGTTTTCCTGACCGACCAGGTATCCCACGCCACCGCCGTGGTCGCCGTACTGCAGCACCGCGGTCGGGCTGGCTTTGATCCCCAGCTTGTGTTCGATGCTGACGCAGTGCACGTCGTTGCGTGCGCCCAGAGAACCATCGGCGTTGACCAGAAACTTGGGCACAACAAACAGGCTGATGCCCTTCACGCCCTCGGGCGCGCCGGTCACCCGTGCCAGCACCAGGTGGACGATGTTTTCGGCCATGTCGTGCTCACCCCAGGTGATGTAGATCTTGGTGCCAAACACCTTGTAGCTGCCGTCCGGTTGCGGTTCGGCCCGGGTTCGCACCGCCGCCAAGTCCGAACCGGCCTGTGGCTCGGTCAGGTTCATGGTGCCGGTCCACTGGCCGCTGACCAGTTTTTCCAGGTAAGTCGCTTTGAGTTCGTCCGAGCCAGCGGTCAGCAGCGCCTCAATGGCGCCGTCGGTCAGCAGCGGACACAAGGCAAAGCTCATGTTGGCCGAGTTTTGCATTTCACCGCAGGAGGCCCCAATGGTCTTGGGCAGACCCTGCCCGCCAAAAGCCACCGGGTGCTGCAAGCCCTGCCAGCCGGCTTCTGCAAACTGGGTAAAAGCCTGCTTGAAGCCCGGCGTGGCGGTGACCGTGCCCTGATGCCAGCTTGACGGGTTTCGGTCGCCCTCCCAGTTGAGGGGCGAGAGCACCCCCTCATTGAACTTGGCGGCTTCTTCGAGCACCGCCTGCGCGGTGTCAAAGCCGGCGTCTTCAAACCCAGGAATAGCCGCGATCTGTTCAAGGTTGGCCAAATGCCGAATATTGAACAGCATGTCCTGCAGGGGGGCCCGATAACTCATGTGCAATGCTCCAGTGGGTGCAGCCCCTCAGATCGGGGAACGGTCAAAGTGCAGCGGTCAGTGCCGGCACAGCCTCAAACAAGTCAGCTTCCAAGCCGTAGTCAGCGACTGAGAAGATCGGTGCCTCGGCGTCTTTGTTGATGGCCACTATGACCTTGGAGTCCTTCATGCCAGCCAGGTGCTGGATGGCGCCACTGATGCCACAGGCCACGTAGAGCTGGGGCGCCACAATCTTGCCGGTCTGTCCGACCTGCCAGTCGTTCGGGGCGTAGCCGGCATCCACCGCGGCGCGCGAGGCACCCATGGCAGCACCGAGTTTGTCGGCCAAAGGTGTCATGACCTCCGCGAACTTCTCGTTCGAGCCCAGCGCTCGGCCGCCCGAGACAATGATCTTGGCCGAGGTCAGCTCTGGGCGGTCGTTTTTGGCAATTTCAGACCGCAAAAAGGTCGCCTTATCGCTGACCGCAACCGCGCTGATCACTTCGATGACGGCGCTGCCACCGGAGGCTGTCGCAGGATCAAAGCCCGTGGTACGCACCGTGATGACCTTCGTGGCGTCCAGACTTTGGACCGTGGCAATGGCGTTGCCAGCGTAAATCGGGCGCTCAAAGGTGTCGGCCGATTCAACCCGGGTTACGTCGGAGACCTGGCCCACGTCGAGCCGGGCGGCCACACGCGGCGCAATGTTCTTGCCAAAGGCGGTGGCTGCAAACAGGATGTGGCTGTAGCTGCCAGCCAGCGCCAGCACCTGGGCGGCGACGTTTTCTGCCAAACCGTGGGCAAAGCCCTCGCCTTCGGCGTGAAGCACCTTGGCCACGCCAGCCACCTGGGCTGCAGCAGCGGCAGCGGCGGCGGCATTCAGGCCGGCCACCAGCACATGAACCTCACCACCGCATTGAACTGCGGCGGTAATGGCGTTGAGGGTAGCCGCGCGCAGCGAGGCGTTGTCGTGTTCAGCGATAACGAGTGATGTCATATCCGTCTTTCGTTGTGTGGTCAGATGACTTTGGCTTCGTTCTTGAGCTTGTCCACCAGCGCGGCGACATCGGCCACCTTGATACCGGCGCTGCGCTTGGGTGGCTCCACCACTTTGAGCGTCTTGATGCGAGGCGACACATCGACGCCCAAGTCTTCGGGTTTGAAGATGTCCATCTGCTTTTTCTTGGCCTTCATGATGTTAGGCAGCGTCACATAACGCGGCTCATTCAAGCGCAAATCGGTGGTGATGATGGCCGGCAGGGTGAGCGACAGCACTTCGAGGCCGCCGTCCACTTCACGGGTGACCGAAGCTTTGCCGTCCACCACTTCGACCTTGCTGGCAAAAGTGGCTTGTGGGAGGTCGGCCAGTGCCGCCAGCATCTGACCGGTCTGATTGCAGTCGTCGTCAATCGCCTGCTTGCCCAGGATCACCAGGCCAGGCTGCTCTTTGTCCATCAAGGCCTTGAGCAGTTTGGCCACGGCCAGAGGCTGCAATTCGGCCGTGGTTTCGACCAAAATCGCACGGTCAGCGCCAATGGCCATCGCAGTGCGCAAGGTTTCCTGGCACTGCGTCACGCCGCAGGACACCGCGATCACCTCGGTGGCCACGCCTTTTTCTTTCAGGCGCACGGCCTCTTCAATGGCGATTTCGTCAAACGGGTTCATGCTCATTTTGACGTTGGCGATGTCCACACCCGTGTTGTCCGACTTGACCCGGACCTTCACGTTGTAGTCCACCACCCGCTTGACTGCGACCAGGACTTTCATTGTTGTCACTCCAGAGGTTGTAAAAGTTGTGTTGTCTATTTGACGTCAACGTCAACGCTGAGATTCTATGTCGGCCACTTCAGCGGACCTACTTTGCCGGGCTATTGCGGCAACTCAGCCAGAAATAGAACGATCGTGCTATTTATTATACGCAGTTGGATAACGGCGCTGAAACCAGGCCATTGGCACCCACCTGAAGTGCAGCGCGCCGATTCACGTGGCCCTGGCGTGAACCACCCGCTGCGGAAAGGGGATCTCGATGCGGTGCTCGCGCAGCAGACGCAAAATGTCCAGGTTGACCAGGGAGCGCAGGTTGAGCGTGCCATTTTCCGGGTCGGCAATCCAGTAACCCACGGTAAATTCAAGGCCATCGGTGCCAAAGGCCGACAAGGCCACCGCAGGCGCAGGCTCGCGCAGCACGCGTTGCTGGTTCAAAGCCGCCTGTTCCAGCAATCGAATGACCAGGTCCACATCACTGTCGTAGGCCACCGAGACCACGGTGGATTGCCACACCTGCGCATCAGCCAGGGACAGGTTCTCAACCCGACTGGTGATCAGCAGCTCATTGGGCACGATGGATTCACGGCCTGTGAGCGAGCGGATCACGGCATAGCGGGCATTGATCTGGGTGATGCGCCCTTCAAAATTGTCCACCCGCACGTTGTCACCAATGCGCATGCTGCGTTCGGCCAAAATGACAAAGCCGCTGATGTAGTTGGCGGCCAGCTTTTGCAGGCCAAAGCCCAGCCCGACCCCGATCGCGCCGCCCAAAACCGACAAGGCCGTGAGATCAATGCCAACCGACGCCAGCGCAATCAACAGCCCGACAAACAACAACAGGGCCCGGGTGGCATTGCTGACCGCCATGCGCAGCGACAGTTCACCGCCGGTGGCCGAACGCAACAGCCGCGTCTCGATCGCGGAGGAAATCCACAGCGCCAAAATCAGCACCAGGCCGGCGGCCAGGCTGCCCTCGATCAGAGTGCGAACCGACAGGCGCGAGTCACCCATCTTCCAGGTGATCTGGTCCAACTCTTCCAAAACCGCCGGCAACAGGCCACTGACCCACAGCACCATGACGATCCAGGCGACCCAGGAAATGCTGCGTTCAAGGGCTCGCACCAGCGGTGTCTCCCGCAAGGTGGCCTGCAGCACCTTGACCCCCAGCCGGATCACCAGCAGCGACAACAGCACAGGGATAGCGATCTTGAAGACGGTCAGCGGCACCCAGTACGCCACGATGGCGCGCGCCGCCAGGCTCAGGCAAAGCAGCAGCATGGGGAAAAGCACCCCGTCAATGATGCGCTCTCCGAAAAGGATAGAGCGGCGCTCACCCTGAATGCTTCCCCGGCCCAGCAGCCAGGCCAGCAGCCCCGCCAGCACAGCGCTGGCTGCCAAAGCGCCCAGCTCGGTCACAGCGGCCGGTCGCGTCAGGGCCTGCAACCAGCTTTCGATGTCGGTGATGGGGGTCTCAGACATCGGCCAGCACCCGGATGTGAGCCTCGACACTTCGGCCCAGGGCGTTCAGGTTATAGCCCCCCTCAAGGCAAGACACGATGCGGCCCTTGGCATGGCGCCGGGCCACGTCTTTGATGCGTTGCGTGATCCAGGCGTAATCCTGCTCCACCAGACCGAGTTGGCCCAGGTCGTCGTCGCGGTGCGCGTCAAAACCAGCACTGATGAAAATCATCTCGGGGGCAAACGCTTCGAGCCGCGGAATCCAGGCGTGTTCGATCAGATCACGCACCTGCTGGCCCCGGGTGTAGGCCGGCACCGGCAGGTTGACCAGGTTGCCGGCAGTGGAGCGGCTGCCGCCCTCCGGGTAGAACGGGTGCTGGAAGAAGCCGACCATCAGGATGCGCTCGTCACCGGCCACGATGTCCTCGGTGCCATTGCCGTGGTGCACGTCAAAGTCGACAACCGCCACCCGTTGCAGCCCGTGCCGCTCTAGCGCGTACTTGGCAGCCACTGCCACATTGTTGAAAAAGCAGAAACCCATGGCGTGGTCGCGGCAGGCATGGTGTCCGGGTGGTCGCACAGCGCAAAAAGCATTTTCCAGCTCCCCGGCCAGCACCGCGTCGGTGGCCGCCAGCGCGGCGCCGGCGGCGCGCAGGGCGGCGTCCCAGGTGTGGACATTGAGCGAGGTGTCAGGGTCAAGCTGAGCGTGCGTCGGGCCTCCGGCCGCGATCTCGTCGCGAAGGCTGTCGCTCAGGCCGCGCAGCGCCGCCACATGCAGCCGGTGGTGCGCGAGCTCAATGTCAGCCAAGGGCGCCGGGGGCGGCTCACGCCGCGCCAGCACCTGGTTCAAGCCTGAAATGAGCAGGCGGTCCTCAATGGCGTCGAGCCGTTCCGGGCATTCCGGGTGCCCGGGCCCCATCTCATGCTTCCAGCAGTCACGGTGGGTAAAGTAGCCGGTCATTGTCACGATGGTCGCCTGCGTCCTGATTTTTTTGTTAAGGTCGCGCCATGGATGCAACACAAGTCAAATCACTGGTTGATCAAACGCTGAAATCACTCGTCGACCAGCTTAACACGGTCATCGTCGGCAAAGCGGCCCAAACCCAAGACTGCGTGGTCTGCCTGCTCGCTGGTGGACACCTGCTGATTGAAGACGTGCCGGGCGTCGGCAAGACCACCCTCGCGCATGCGCTGGCACGCACTTTTGGGCTGCAGTTTTCGCGCGTTCAATTCACGGCGGACCTGATGCCGAGCGACTTGTCGGGGGTGTCGGTTTACGAGCGCGCCCGGGAGGCGTTTGTGTTTCACCCCGGTCCGATCTTTGCCCAGGTGCTGCTGGCCGACGAGATCAACCGCGCCAGCCCCAAGACGCAGAGCGCACTGCTGGAGGCGATGGAAGAGAAGCAGGTCACGATCGAAGGCCAGACCCGGCCGCTGCCGCAACCCTTTTTCGTGATTGCCACGCAGAACCCGATGGACCAGATCGGCACCTATGCCCTGCCAGAGTCGCAACTGGACCGCTTTTTGATGCGCATTTCGCTGGGCTACCCGGACCGCGACGCCGAACGCGAGTTGTTGACCGGACACGACCGTCGGGCCCTGTTGGACGCCTTGCCCAGCCCGCTGAACAGCGCCGAACTTCAGGCCTTGCAGCAGCGCGTGCTGGCGGTGCATGTGTCGGCGCCACTGCTCGACTATGTGCAGGACCTGATCGCCGCAACCCGCAATGGCCAGTGGTTTGTGCAGGGGCTCAGCCCGCGTGCCGGCATAGCCGTATTGCGCACGGCGCGCGCGCAGGCCATGCTGAGCGGGCGTGACTACGTCGCCCCTGATGACGTGCAGGCCATCCTGCCGCAAACCGTGGCGCACCGGCTGGTGCCGCTCAGTCAGTCTGGGCGCGGCGCCTTGGAACAAGTTCGCGCCATGCTCGAGGCCACTCCGCTGCGCTAGGCGCCCCGCACATGCCCTTTCGCGCCATGACGCCGCCTGCCCTGCCCGTCTTCTGGCGGCAGCCGGGCGGCCACCTGCGGGCCCGTTGGCATCGCTGGTGGTTCCGGCGGTTGGCACCCACCGACAGCACAGTGCTCACGCAACGTCTGGTCTATGTCCTGCCCAGCCGGCCCGGACTGATGCTGGCGGCCACGTTGCTGGTGCTGTTGGCCACTGCCATCAACTACCAGCTCAACCTGGGTTACCTGCTGACATTCCTTCTGGCCGGCTGCGCCGCGGCCAGCCTGCACCTGTGCCATGGCACCTTGCGCGGCTTGCACCTGAACCTGCTGCCACCGGCGCCCCAGTTCGCCGGCAGCGCCGCTGCCCTGCAGATTCACTTGCACAACCCGCGGCGCAGCGGGCGCTTCGGCATCGGCCTGTCGGTCTGGGGTGAAAACCAGTGGGTCTGGACCAACGTGCCTGCGCAAGGCAGCGCCAACGTGCAGCTGGCCTGTTCGCCAGTGCGGCGTGGCCTCCAAGCCCTGCCCTTGCTAACAGCCGAGACCCGATTCCCAATCGGCATTTTTCGGGTCTGGAGCCTTTGGCGGCCGGCGGCGGCGCTGCTGGTTTATCCAGCGCCTGAAATTGCAGCGCCACCACTGCCCGCCGGCGAGCCAAGCGATGGGGCGGCCACGCAGTCGCCCCGCCCGCGAGGCGACGAACATGATGGCCTGCGGGGCTACCGCCGTGGCGATCCCTTGAAACGGGTGGTCTGGAAGAAAGTGGCCAAGACCGGCGAACTGGTCAGCCGGGACGAGGCCCGCGCCCAATCGATGGTGCTTTGGCTTGATCTGCGCCTGACTGCCCTGGCCGACCCGGAGCTGCAGTTGTCACGCCTTTGCGCCTGGGTGCTGCAAGCCGAGCGCCTTGGCCTTGACTACGGCCTGCGGCTGGGTGCTGTCGCTATGGGGCCAGACCAGGGAGAGGCGCACAAGCGCCGCTGCCTGGAGGCCCTGGCCCGTTACTAAAGCTGCGGCCCGTGACCCGCTACGCGCGCCCAACCCGGCTGCAAGGCCTGCTGCAAGTCATGCAGCGGTGGCCACGCGAGACCCGCGACACGCTGTTCATGCTGGCCGTCATCGCCTGGGTGCTGCTGCCGCAAGTCAACCACCTGCCGCTGTGGTGCAGCCTGACCGCCGCCGCCGTGCTGCTGTGGCGTGCTGCCCTGACGCTGACCGGTCGTCCGCTGCCACGCCGTTGGTGGCTGCTGCTGGTGCTTGGCCTGGCGTTGGCGGCTACCCTGCTGACCTACCGCACAGTCCTGGGTCGCGACGCCGGCGTCACCCTGACGGTGGTCTTGCTGACCCTCAAGACCCTGGAGTTGCGGGCGCGCCGGGATGCTTTTGTCGTCTTCTTTCTTGGCTTCTTCACGCTGCTGACCACCTTTTTTTACTCCCAATCCTTGCTCACGGCCGCGGCCATGTTGCTGGCGCTGCTGGGTCTGCTGACCGCCCTGGTCAATGCCCACTTGCCCGTTGGCAAGCCGCCGTTGCTGCAGTCAGCCCGCATCGCCGGCGGCATGGCCCTGATGGGCGCGCCGATCATGGCCGTGTTGTTCATGCTGTTCCCGCGCGTCGGGCCGCTGTGGGGCCTGCCTGCCGACGCCATGAGCGGGCGCAGCGGGCTGTCGGCCACCATGGAGGTGGGCAATGTGGCGCAACTGGCGCTTGACAGCAGCATCGCCATGCGGGTTCGCTTTGAGGGCACAGCCCCACCTGCATCAAGCCTGTATTTCCGGGGGCCGGTGCTGTCCACCTTTGACGGGCGCGCCTGGCGCGCCCTGCGCAGCGACTTCCCACCCGGCATGCAGCTGGGTGCCGACCTGCAAGTGCGGGGCGCCCCGGTGCGGTATGAGGTCACCCTTGAGCCCAGCCACCGGCCCTGGCTGCTGCTGCTCGACGCCAGCCCTGAGCCCCCCGCATTGAAAGGGCTGAGGGCCGGCATGACGCCTGAGCTGCAATGGCTGACGGATCGACCGGTGACCGACCTGCTGCGTTACCGCGCTGAGGCCTACACCGACTTCCGACATGGCCCCCAGCGGCTGCTTGCCAGCCTGCAGGACTACGTGACACTGCCTCCCGGCTTCAACCCCCGGACCCTGGCCTTGGCCGCACAAATGCTGCGCCAGCCCGAGCTGCGCGAGGGCGACGGGGCTAGCCTGGTGGCAGCCGTGCTGCAGCGTCTGCGCAGTGGTGGCTACACCTACACCCTAAGCCCCGGCGTGAGTGGCCAGCACAGCGCTGACGAATTCTGGTTTGACAGCAAGCAGGGCTTTTGTGAGCACATCGCCTCCAGCTTTGTGGTTCTGATGCGGGCCATGGACGTGCCGGCGCGGGTGGTCACCGGCTACCAGGGCGGCGAGCGCAACGATGTTGACGGCTTCTGGGTGGTACGCCAGCGCGATGCCCACGCCTGGGCCGAGGTCTGGCTGGCTGGGCGCGGCTGGGTACGGGTCGACCCGACGGCGGCCGTGGCGCCTGGTCGCATCGGCACCTTGGAACGGCTTGAAGCACCCGAGAACGCCATGGCCACGGCCATCACAGCGGTCAGCCCCCAATTGCGCCGGACGCTGCGCACGCTGTGGGATGCCACCAACAACAGCTGGAACCAATGGGTGCTGAACTACGGACCGGACCGGCAGCTCAATTTACTGCGCAACCTTGGTTTCGAGGCGCCCAGTTGGCAGACTGCCAGCTACCTGCTGATTGCCATTGTGATGTTGGCCAGCCTGCTGGGCGCGGCCTGGGCCCTGTGGGACGGGCGCCGGCAAGACCCCTGGCTGCGCCTGCTGGCGCGCGCCTCAGCGCGGCTGACCCAGCGCGGTGTTCAGCTGCCGCCGCAGTGCACGCCCCGGGAGATGGCGCGCCTCACGCTGGCGCAATTCGGCGACAACAACGCCTTTGGGCTGGCCATGCGCGACTGGCTGCTGCGTCTGGAGACACAGCGCTACGCCACGCCCAAGGCCGCACGCGAGCGGCTCGTTACACTGGGCCGAGACCTGCAACGCATCCCCCAACCCAAGTGAGCTCACGGCGCCTTTTATTTGCTACTGTATTTATAGCTATAACCCTAATATCCACGGGGGCTAGCGCCCTAAAACGCCCTAAGAAAAAGGTGACGGCAGCCGCCAAGGCGCTGGCACTGCCGGCCGCAGCCAGCGGCCCCGCCTATGCTGGCCGTCATGAGGTCATGCAGGCCGCTGACGAAATTGCCACCCGGCGAGAGTTGGACCCGGCCTGGGTACGCCGCACCATTGGCCAAGCCCGCTACAGCGCCCAAGCCGCCCAATTCATTCTGCCGCCGGCCGTGGGGACGGCCAAAAACTGGGCCGTCTACCGCAGCCGTTTTGTGGAGCCGGTTCGCATCGGGGCCGGCGTCAAATTCTGGCGCGCCCACCGTAAGCAACTGTTGCGCGCGGAGCAAGAGACCGGCGTACCGGCCAGTCTGATTGTGGGCGTGATCGGGGTCGAGACGCTGTACGGCCAACATGTTGGCAACTTCCGCGTACTCGACGCGCTGGCCACGCTGGCTTTTGATTTTCCAGCCACGCACCCACGCGCCGCCGAGCGCAGTGCCTTTTTCAAGGCAGAGCTGGAGCAACTGCTGGTCTCGAGCAAGCAAAACCGCGTCGACCCCTTAAGCTGGCGCGGCAGCTACGCCGGCGCCATGGGCCTGCCGCAGTTCATGCCCTCGAGCTGGGCCCGCTACGCGGTTGATTTTGATGGCGACGGTCGCATTGACCTGTTTGCCAGCCCGGCCGACGCCATCGGCTCTGTGGCCAACTATTTCAAGGCCTTCAACTGGCAGCCCGGCCTGCCGACCCACTACCCCGTGCGCTTTGACACCGCACGGCTAGACCTGGACGCCCTGCTGGTGCCAGATATTCTGCCCACCTTCAGTTTGGCCAGCTTCCAGGCCAAAGGCGCCATTCTGGAGGGTGCTGCCCTGGCCCACAGCGGCCCGTTGGCGCTGGTGGAACTGCAAAACGGCAGCGAGCCACCCAGCTATGTGGCCGGCACCGACAACTTTTATGCCATCACGCGCTACAACTGGAGCAGCTACTACGCCATGGCGGTGATTGAGTTGGCTGAGGCGGTGGCGCGTGAGATCAAGAGCAAACCTTGAACTGCGGCGGCTCACCTTAGAAAAATCGTATTTTCGAACGCTTGGATACGTCTTCACCACGCACCGCCTTCGCCGACAGGCTTAGCTTGGCACCGTCGCCTTCGCTCGCCAGGCAGCCAACCATAAACTGTCAATGTGGCTCAGTTTGGTTTTGTCAAACCCACTCGCCATTTCCCAGTACCGACCAGAGGGCACTCTGTAAGCCAGTTCGGCCTCGGCCAACAAGGCTTCATCAGCCGCTGACTGATCCAACTCAAAGCCACCGCTGAAGCCAGTGCCCAGATCTATGCCCATGACTTTTAATTTTTGCCAACTGACCCTGGGAAATAGCAACCTGGAAGTGAGCTGATCTGACAAATTCACGACCGAACACCCTTGGCGCTGGGCCAAGGCCCATAAACGAGCCGATTTGGCCTCCAAGCTCTGCAAGGTCACGTCCTGCCGCAAGGGATCGGCCCTGCCCTGGCCATAAAAGTGAGTGGTCTGCCCCGCGCGCGAGTCATAAATCATGTCGCAACCCACATAAGCAATGACATCTGGCTTCAGGGCGCCCAATGCCCAGTAACCCGCGGTGAACGCCATGGTCCCGCCCGCGTAGACGACACCGCCAAATTGGTTTTGCGCGGGCACAAACTCATTGGCACCAATCATCTGTCTACCGCTGGTTTGGTCCACCGGCGGGTGGCGATCCTGGGGAAAGTCCTCCGGGTAGATCAAGCAGTCCCAGGTGTCACAAGCTTGCCAAGCGTTATTGATCACGACGCGATGCGCAAAAATCGACGTATCCCAATCCGAGACTCGCAAGGCGTCTGGCGCGCTGCCCACAATCAGAATCATTTTCGGGTTGGATTTCACAGTAACTTTCAAAAAAAACAGGCGCTATCATCCAACAAATTGATGACAGCCCAATGATGGTCATGGTCCAACCCCTGAGCTTGGTCCAGTTGCCGTTATCGATTACGGTTCTGCCCTGGTAAGTTTGACCCCAGTAAATTGGGCATGGTAAATGTTGACGGTAGCGCGGAGCACTCTCTTGGTACCCGCCGTACCGTCGAGTAGAAGGTGGCATTCAAGGCTGACGTCGCCATCCTCGCCATTGAGCCAAGTCTTGCTGCCCGTGCCACAGGAGACTGGCAAACCGTCCAATGTGAGGGTCATGGACACCGCCGTATCGTCATGGCTTCCCGTGAAGCTCGACGTGAACACGATGGGCTGCCCACGTCCATTGGCGGTCAACAGGCACAAGTAATCTCGCTTTTTAAAGTTGCCATGCTGGATTTCACATGCCATAGCGTCTTCAGCGTAGGCAGGGCCCACTGTGGCGACAGCCGATAAAAAAAAGAGGTTTATCCAAGCGCGCTTAATCATTTGTGACTCCTTTGCACCGGTCACGCCGACGCACTTGCAAAACTCAGGCCTCAAACCCAATCGAATAGCCCCATGCATTTAGTCTGTCCGGGATCGCATTGAAAGCCAGCGTGACCCGCTCGCCACCCAGATTCACGGGGACTTCGTGCAGCAGATAGCTTGGGAAAAGAATCAAATCGCCGGGAGCAGGGGCTGGCGCGTTCCACTTATCGGCGTTAAATGGGCCTGCCAACATACCGGCATGCGTGTTGCGAAAAGAGAACTCTGCGCCGCCAAGCGGGCGACTAAAACGGGTGATCGCCGACGCGTCACAAGGACTTAGATAAATGACACCGGATGCGAAGCAGTTGGCGTGGTTATGGAGCGACTGGCTGCCATCGCGTTGAAGGACATTGATCCAAATTTCCTTCACAAGCCAGCGCAAAGACTCCCCAAAAAGCAGCTGGCCAAAGGCCTGCAGATGAGGTCCGATCTGTGCAACCACCGCATCCAGAGCGGCGTCTTCACCCGGACCGAGGATCCGCGTGTGCGACAGCTGCGGTGACCGTGGGTTGGCCACCGAGGCTGCCCGCGACAAGCGCTCTGCCAGGGCCAAGGCAGCCTCTGGTGAGAGTAACGCCGGCACCCTCATGACCGGCGTGGGAAACAACTCGAAGATTTCGGCCATCTTGCGTCAGCCCGCCACGACTTGTATGCGCGAAATGGTCCAAAACACCGACAGACTGCCAATGCCGTACAAGATCACGCGCCCGGCGGCAGTGGTCCAGATGAAACGGCGGGTAGCCAGAACCACCAGCCAGGCCAGACCAATCACCACCAATTGACCAGCCTCCACACCCACATTAAAGGTGAGCAGTGCGATGTTGGCATGCTGCTCAGGCAGTCCAATCTCTTTCAGAGCACCTGCAAAGCCCAAACCGTGTATGAGCCCAAAGGCAAATGCCACAATTCCCGGCCATCGGCGGGTGAGGGTGTCCTTTTGACTCAAGGCTTCCGCACTCACCAGAACAATTGACAAGGCGATGACGGCCTCCACCGGCGGGGACCTCAACGTCAATGCACCTAAGGCGCTGGCGGCGAGGGTCAGGCTGTGCGCCACCGTGAATAACGTGATGGTGAGCAAAAGTTGACGCCGAAAACCCACCAAGAACAACAGGCTGAGCACGAACAGCAAATGATCGATCCCGCCAAGAATATGCTCTATACCCAGCACAGCGTAAGTCTGTGCCACCTGCCGGGCGTCGCGGTCGTCGCGCGCAGCGCCGAACAAGCGCACTGCAGGTTGATTCTTGGTCAACGTAAAAGTGCTGCGCTGCTCCCCTTGCCAAGTAATACGCAAAATGACAGCTGAGTAGTTCTTTCCGATACCATCTACCGATAGGCTGCCCGCCAAGCCGCGTTCGCCACAGCGAACAGTTTTCGCGTCACCGACGCAACCCTCTGGCCAGACCGGTGATAAGTCTTGCGATACCGGCGTATTTTTTCCAGGTATGCCCCAGGCCCAAACGAACTCTTTAGGAGCGACCTCCCGCATCGAAAGATCGGCCATGGTCATCTCATGGGCACAAACTCCGGCGCCAGAAACAAGCAAAATGACGGAAAGGACTGCCCGCTTGAGTAGCCGCATGCAATAGGACACCATCACGAGCTCTTCCCTTCATCACGAACCCGGTATTTCTTGGCGATTTCACGGATGGCGTTCTTGGTCAACTGCGAAGACGTGAACTCTTTCCAATCTGTGTAAACACGCTCCTTCATTTCGTCGTAGTTGACCTCGCGGCCCGGGGTCAATGCGGTCAGGCGTACCGCACGGTAGCCTTCCTGGCTTTCAAGTACCACCCAAGCGCCAAGGGTTTGCTTCGCCAGTGCATCGGCAAATGCCACGCCATAAGTTTGATGCACGCTGGGCCTGGGCCTGTCCTTGAAGATACGTAGACTACTTTCGAGTTCGGGAGCCTGTTGAACATTCAGCGCTGTCACAAACTTCTTCAACTTTTCAGGCGTCGAATCACCGGCCGCCAGCACCGCTTCTTCAAAGCTAAAACGTGCAGGCTGGTCGTATTGATCTCGACGTGACTCAAACCATTGGCGCAAACCCGCATCATTAATTTTTGGCAATGCCAGCCCGGACTGTGTGGCCGTCAAGACTTTGAAGATAACCCTATCCTTCATCGCCTGATCACCCCTGTCCATGCCGAGTGCGAGCCCCTCTCGGTACAAAACTTCGTTATCCAACCATCGGTCGGTCAGCACTTTGAGTTCAGCCGCGGTAGGCTCACGCTTCATTCCCGCCACAAACGCACCACGCGCCTCGGCGTAGGTCTCTTTAGTGATCACGATCTCCTGCGGATCACCCCGCACGGACAGCAATAAAAAATCAGCTGCAAAGATAAGCGCACCCAAGACGACGAAGTGGGTTAGCGGTTCACGTAGGGCACGCTGTAACCAAGTTGAGGGCGTCAAGTTAATTGGAGATTCCATGGCGGTTAATGCAAATTGGCAAGGGGTGAGACAGGCGGCGAGGACAACGGCGACGAAAGGGCGGACTGCAATGCAGACTTGACTTGTGCCGAAAGCTTGGGATCCGTCTCCCGAACCGCTTCAGCCAGGGCCAGCAGCGGCTCAGACGCCGGGCGAAAGTCTGGGCTTGTCAACACCAGGTCCAGCAGCGGCCCGCGCAACTGGTCCAGCATGACCCGCGGGTCGGGGTCAGGGCGCACAGCCATCCCGACCGCAAGATACTTTGCGCGCGCCACCCAGTAAGCCTCAAGCCGCGCAGTATCAGCGTCCTGTCGGGGGCCCAGCACATCCGCGACGTGCGGTGCCATCCGCTGCATGAGCATGGTTAACCGATGTCTGGGCGCCTCTTGGGGCGAGTAACTTACCCAGGGCGCCTTGTGGGTGACCACTGGACGGTCGTCCGTGTTGACGACTGCATGACGCACAAACTCCTTCAGCGCCAGCGGTCCGGCAATGATGCTGCCGAGCACCGCAAATTCATCATCCAGCTTGGCCCGTCTTAACGCTCTGGCCATAGGCGACGACATTTCGGACAAGCGGGCGCGAACCGTTTCGATCTGCCACGCAGGCTGATCGGGTCGAGAGATCAGGCCAACGACAGGTGTGTCCAGACTGTTGCTGGCCAGCACGGCCACCGCATTGGGATAAACCTCCAAAAAAGCGGCGACGATGCTGCGCAGCGTCTCGATGTCCATTTGATGCAAAGCCAGCCATTGGCAAAACAGGCCGCCGGTCTCAAGGCGGGACCTCACCGCAGAAAAGTGTTCAACGGTATAAAGACTTCCGGCACCGTTTCTGGCTGGATGAAAAAGATCGGCCACGATCACGTCGTGGCGGTCAGTCGTGGACTGAACATAACGGCGAGCATCGGCGGCAACTGTCGCTACCGGACTGGCCGACGCCGGCGCGCCTGCTTTCAAAGCGAAGATGCCGGCTGCCTCTATAACCTCAGGTAAAAGCTCGACCGCTTTAACGCTGACTCGAGGCTCGAGGGCTGCGGCGTTGGCGGTGTACCCTGTGCCGTAGCCGAGAAACAACGCTGTTCGCGGTGACGGATGTAACAGGAGTGGCAGTTGCGACAGACGCGTCTCAACCAGGCCGCTGGCACTGCTGCCTTCCTGCACGCGGTTGTTAATGTGCAGCCGCGCTAAACCGTCGGCGTCGGCCACCACACTCACGGCAGCCATCACACCCTCGCGATAGGACAGCAAGCGCCCGCCAGCAGGCACATCAACAAAGCGAAGTGGGCCTGCAAAAACAGCGAAAACCACCAAAGCGCCGACGACCGCCCAACCCTCGGGCCGATTCCAGCTCTTGGTCGATCGAAGCCCCAAATACCCGGCGATCAAAATCAACAAAACAGCTTTCGCACCCGCGTAGGGCACCAACAGGAGGCCGACAAGGACTGGCGCGAGCGCTGAGCCCAAATTATTGATGCCCAAGGCTGTGCCCAGCGGCATGCGGATTTGCTGGGCTTGACGACACAGCAAGGTGAACAGCGCGCCCATGGCCATGGACGGCAACAGCATAGCGGCCATACCTGCTGCCCACTCGCCGGCAAGGGCTGCGGCTGCGCCCGGCCCCAACCAGCGGGCTGGCAGCGCGTAGCTGTGGTCTGACCACCAAAGGCTCAATCCACCCAAAAAAATCGACCCAATCAGCGCGCCAATCGCTTGGTCAATGCGCTCTGCAGAGACGGCCACAATGACACCAGCGCGTTTTACAAGTGCGGCACCCAAGGCAGTGCCCATCAAGAAAACCGCCAGCAATATCGCGTAGGTGTACACCGTGTTTTCAGTCACTTGGCTGATAACGCGTACCGCAAGTACCTCGTAGCCTATGCCCAAAATTCCGGTCAGGAAAAGACGCAGCGCAAGCGCTTGCGGCGTAGCCAAATTTGGTGATGGATCAAGGCCCAGGGCCGGATCCGTCGCAGAGCCGGCCACGCTGGAATCTTGATTCAATTGCTCGCCCCAGATTTGCCACGCCAGCAAGGCGCAGGTCGCGTTGACCGCTGCAAAGACCAGACTGGTGCCGAACAGTCCCAGACCCGGAACAAAAATGAACACTGCCAGCAAAAGGCCCACCATTGCGCCTGCTGTATTGGCGGCGTACACACTTCCCAGCGGTTGGCTGTTACCCCGCCTTAGCAAACGCTCCATCGCTGGGAGCGTTGCGCCCATCGCCAACGTGGCAGGCAGCAAAGCGAAAAGAGGGATGAAAAAAGCAAGGGCCCAATGCCAACCTGCCGACGGCTCAGCACCGATCCACTGGGACAAATGCGGCAAAACAAAGGGTGACACAAACGCCACCAGCAGCCCCCAGATGGCGATCAAAGCCTCAAGACCGGCATACCAGCGCCCCGGGTAAAGGCTGTGTTCCAGCCGGTGGGCCAGCAAGAAAGAGCCGGCCGAAATGCCACCAAAGAAAGCCGCCACGACCGCGAGAACAGCGAGGATCTCGTGACCCAGTGCTAAGCCCAACTGCGCAGTCCAGACCATTTGCCAGACTAACCCGCCCGCACCAGAGGCAAACATCAGCAGAATAGCGAGACCTGATTTAGCTCGCCCTGCCACCAGAGGCAGCTGCACCTTGGGCGTAATAGAAGGTTCTGCTGTCAACTCATGTACTTTCAAAAACAGAAAACCCGGCCCAAGGCCGGGTGTGCAAGTCCGGGCCCCGGACTTGCACGTCTCACTGGCAAGCTTTACTTGGCGCCTACAACCTTCACTGAGTTGGTGACCTCAATGTAAACAGGGTTGCTGTAAAACCACAGGTCAGCCCATGCGGAGACGTCGTAGCTTGAGTACTTGACGCCGTTGATGGTCCGCATGTGCGCTGGACAGGCGGCTTCAGCGCAAACCACTTTGCCAGGCTGTTCAGCCAGCGTCTTGCTCGGGTCAAAATACGGCAGCAGGTCGTAGTCGTTCAGGGGGTTGCCGTTCGCATCAGTTTCATAGGGCGTAGATGCCGGCAAGTTGGTGCCGCGCAATCGGACGTACTGCGAAACCTTCACAGCCGGAATACGGTAGCTCATGACCCGCAGACCATCGGAAGTGGCTGTCCAGTTGGTGCTGTTGAACACTTTCTTGATGCCCGCAGACGTGTTGCTGGCAGCAGCAGTGCCCTCCACGCCCGCGTATTTCGCTGTATCTGTTGGGCTCACAACGCCGGTCACATTGCCGCCAATGACATCGATGTGGTCGAGTACCGGCGCGTCGAGGGGTTGGGTGACATTGATCTGCTTGAGCGACGGATTGGGAAAGCTATAGGGCGAGTAGTTTTTGCCCTGCGGATCGCGTACCGCGATGGCCACCACCACATCTGCGCCCGGCGCTACCACCAGTTTTTCACCCATGGTTGCACAGCCGTTGATGCGAACTTCTGCATTTTTAAGCGCCGCGTTCGCCGCCGCCTTTTCTACCAGCGCCTTGAAAGCTGACCGCGGTAAGGCTGGGTTGGCCGCGCAGGCCACGAAGGCCAAACGGTCGACCAGGTCGCCATTGACTGCAAAGCTGTTGCCCGAACGCAAACCATCAATGATGGCTTCAGCCGACAGGTTATTGCTGCCTTTGCGAGCCATCACATAGTCTTTTGTGTATTCGCCAGGGTAGAAGTCTTGGTTAGACTCGCGCTGGTCCGGGCCGAAGGAGCCGCGGTTATGGTAATCAGAGCTGGCGAAGAACCACCAGTTACGGCCCTCACCTAACAGCGCATCCCACACGCCGCCAATCTTGGCTGCGTAAATGCCCGAGCCGCCATAGGTACCGATTCCCACGGTATCGATGCCGCCCGTGGGGTTGGCCAAAGAAGCGCCGCGGTTGGGCGAATACTCACCCCGGGTATCTGCGGCCTGGTGGCCTGGCATGGACTCAAAACCGAAAGCAATATCAGGCGCCGTGTTGTTGAAGGCTCGCAAATGCTCGATATTGAAACCCCTGTTGCCGGTCGGGTTGTAGACGCCAGCGCGCTCCAGATGGGCGGGGACGAAATAACTCGTCTTCGGCGCTTTTTCTTTCAACCACTTGAGGCCCTCTATCGTCTTGCGGTGTCCGAGGTCAGGCGTTGCCGTTGCGTTGGTGCCAGCAATTTTGCGTGAGGTTGTGTTGAGAGCATCCGTGCTGGTGGTGCCAGCCACCGAGCAGTCCCACTGGTTCTCCGCGCCACGACTGGTGTCGGTATCAGAGCGGTCAAAACAGTACTCGTACTGAGCCTGCAGGTTGGCATTGCCCGCCACACCAGACTGAGGCCAGGGCCGTTGACCCTGCAGCACCGCCATAGACACGTGTTCGTGACCCGGCGCGTTTTGCTCCAAACCCATCCAAATTGGCTTTTGACGTGCGCGGCTTTCATCTTCAGTCACCTTGTACTGAAATTCTTGAATCTCCTGCCAAACCCACATGCGCTTAGGCGTGGCAGTGCCATCGCCCTTGATGGCCGCCCTGCCGCCCGGCAGCGTGGATTCCCAGGATTGGTTAGGGCCTTTAAGCGCACCGGCGGGCTGACCGCCAGGGCTGCCAGCCGGGTAGGTGGACGTCGTCCATGGGCCGGTCTCGCTGGTGGTCAGTCCTAATGCGGGGGTAACCGGCTCAAACGGGTCTTCTCTCAGCGTACAGTTTCTGGCGCTGCTGCCACCGTGGTCAGCCTGTACAAACCAGTCCAGACCGAACGTTTTAACTGACTTGTCGATCAGCTTTTGCATTGAAATTTGGCCATCCGAACATGTCGAGTGGTTGTGAAAGTCGCCGGTGACATAGGCGCCAGCCGGCTTTTTGTTGGCTTTTTCAGCCGCTGATGCGATTTGCACAGTAGCAACAGAGATTAAACCGATTAAAGAAGCGACCGCAACTGTCGTGTCACGAAGGGTAAATTTTTTGCTCATGGAAGGTGCCTTTTTGAATGCGCTGGGTGGTGGTCAGATCGCCGTGGTCGACGACTGGTCACCGTAAAAATAGACGACATCAGCGATGACGATCACTTTGGTGCTGAAGTCGACAGTGGTTGTGTCGGCGTCTGAGTTGGTGAGGGTACCGGTCAGGGTGCAGATGTCATTGCTGTCGCAGCCCGTCAATCTGACATTGGTGACTGCAGCTACCGGAAATAAAGACAAATCTGGATTGGTCCCTACAGCCGTCGAGTTAGCGGTCAGCGAGGCCACCAGGTCCGCCCTGCTGAACCCACCGTCCAAATACTTCGTAGCGAACAGCGTGGGCACGGCCGTGAAATTGAGGCCGTCACTGGTGGTCAATGCGGCGAAGGCAGTGCCAACTCGCGTGGACAAGCGGGTGGCGGCGGCTTCAAGGTCGACGGTACTGGTTCCGCCGCAGGCGCCAAGTGTCAGGAGGGCGCTCAACACGAGAGAGGATGGAAATACTCGTTTAGTGATCATACTTGCGGTACTCAAGGGAGGGTTGTAGGGGGCTGCTTCGGCAAAAATTACCGTTATCCGACTGTGAATTTATTCATTGAATGTTAAATTTTCGTGAAAACTGAAATCAATGAATTCAAGAAACAACATCAATATTTATCAATTTTGCCGCCAGGGTGATCTTGCGTGACGCTCATGCGATTCAAGACCACGGGACACCGCGAACACGCCCCCCAATGCGGCGGTTTTTATCCGATCAGCCGCTACACTGCCAGTGACAACGATGCCGTGGCTTCACGCCCACGCCCAAACCTAGCCGCGCAGCCCCTTGAAAAATATTTTCCGCCACACCCGCATGTCGGGGCTGGTTTACGGCACTGCGATCGTAGTGCTGATTCACTTGGTTGGCACGGTTGGCTATTGGTACTTGGGCCGTCCCAACGCCACCTGGATCGACAGCTTTTACATGACCTTTATCACCGTGGCCACCATTGGCTATGGCGAAGTCATCGACCTGTCGCACCACCCCATGGGCCGCTTGTTCACGGTGTTCATCGCAGTCCTTGGCATTGGGACCATGACTTACCTGTTTTCAACCTTTGTCGCACTGCTGCTGGAATCCGGCCTGAACGCCGCCTTGAGGAAAAAACGCATGGAAAAAGAAATTAGCAGACTCGCTGGCCACTACATCGTGTGCGGCATCGGCCGGGTTGGCAACAACGTGGCCCATGAATTACTCAAAACCAAGCGCACCATGGTCGTGATCGAAACCGAGCGCACAATTCTGGACCCTTGGCTGGAAGAGCACCACGACGTGCTGCACCTCCATGCGGATGCGACCGATGACGATGCCCTGCGCAAAGCCGGGGTCCTGACCGCTGCCGGCGTGTTTGCGGTGACCGGCGACGACAGCCACAACCTGATGATCGCCCTCTCGGTCAAGCTGCTCAACCCAAAGGTCAGGGTCGTGGTGCGGCTGCATGACATCCGCAACACCAACAAAGCCCGCAAGGCCGGTGCCGATGAAATCGTGTCGCCCGACTTCACCGGCGGTCTGCGCATCGCCTCGGCCATGCTTCGGCCCCATGCCGTGAACCTGATGGACCGCATGCTGCACAGCGACGGCGCCTTACGGGTCGAGGAGGTGGTGGCACCGAAGAACTTTGTCACGGCAAGCGTAGGCGCCACCGTGCCAAAGTCACGTGACTACGTGCTCATGGCAGCGCACCACCAGGGCGAGTGGGTCTTCAACCCGCCCGACGAACACCTGCTCCATGCCGGCACCGCTTTGGTGTTGATGACCAGCCCGGATGGTCGCATACGGCTTGAGCAGGCTCTGGCGCGCGAATTCAAAAAAACACCTTGAAAAAGCCTTGAATAAGCCTTGAAAAGCCTTGATTGCTAAAAGATAAATTCCTTACTAAAATTAATTTCGCAAGGAAAAAGGAGGCAGCTATGTCCAGTGAATCAACACTCACCAGCAAGGGTCAAACCACCATCCCAAAGGAGATTCGAGACCGTCTTGCCATGAAGGCTGGCGACCGCATGACCTTTACCCTTATGCCCGACGCCACGGTGGTGATGCGCTTAAAGTCCAAGAGCATCACCGAGCTCGAGGGCGCTCTGTACAAGAAGTCAAGAAAACCCTTAAGCACCGAACAGTTGTCACGGTGATGCTGGGTATAGACACCAATGTCATGGTGCGATTTTTGGTTCGCGACGACCTGGCACAGTTTGAAAAAGCGCGCCAGTTGATCGAGCAAGAGGTGTCTGCTGGAAAACAGGTCGTCATCAACCAATTGGTTTTGCTGGAGACCGAATGGGTGCTGCGAAGCCGATACAGCTTAACGAAACAGCAGATGATGGAAACCATTTCCGCCCTGCTGGATGCGCGCGATGTGCATTTTGAGGATGAGCCTGCGGTGGAGGAAGCGCTTTTCGTCTGGCGTGACGCCCATGCAGATTTTGCAGACTGTCTGATTGGCGCCAGAAACCGTCGACTCGGCTGTCGTGCCACCGCAAGCTTTGATGTCAAGGCGGCCAAGTTGCCTGGGTTTGTCGGCACTTGAGCTCACTTGACCCTATGACGGCTGTATCGGCCTTGTGCAACACCTGATTGAATCCGCCGATAAACAACGCTTGCACTGTACGGTGGACGCTACCGGGCCGCCCCTCAAGCCCCCGACGGCACCAAAAACTCGCGGCTGATGTGCGAGCCCAGGTCATTCACCCGGTCCAAAAACTGCGTCAGGTAGGCGTGCAGGCCGGTGGCCAAAATTTCATCAATGCGGCCGTATTTGAGCTCTGCCTGCAGCTTGCCGGCGCGACGGTGGGTTTCGCCGGTCTGGTCGTTGCTGACCAGGCCCAGGTTGCTCACCACCTCGTTCAGGCTGGCGTGCAGCGAGCGCGGCATGTCGGGGCGCAGGATCAGCAGCTCGGCCACCCGCTCGGGCTTAATCACGTCGCGGTAGACCTTGCGGTAGACCTCAAAGCCCGAGACGCTGCGCAGAATGGCGCTCCAGTGGTAGAAGTCGTACTCTTGGTCTTTCTCGCTGGCGGCGCCAAAAAAGTCGCTTTGCACCGCGTGGAACTTGACGTCCACCAGCCGCGCCGTGTTGTCGGCGCGCTCCAGAAATGTGCCCAGGCGCATAAAGTACAGTGCCTCGTCCATCAGCATGGTGCCCACCGTAACGCCGCGTGACAGGTGCGAGCGAAACTTGACCCACTCAAAAAACTGGCCGGGATCACGCTCAAAGTCGCCGTTGTTGACCATGCGCCGCACTTCCAGCCAAGTCTGGTTGTGGGTTTCCCAGACCTCGGTGGTCAAGGTGCCGCGCACGGCGCGGGCGTTCTCGCGGGCTGCACTCAGGCAGGACATGATGGAAGAAGGGTTGCTCTCGTCTTTCACCATGAAATCCATGACCTTTTGCACATTCACCTCGCCGTGCAGGCTCTGGTAGGAGGGCAAGAGCTCGCTGATGCTCAGCAGCCCCTGCCAGCCCACCAGCGCCACGGCGTCGGATTGCGGCAACAAGGACGTTTGGTAGTTGACATCGAGCATGCGCGCGGTGTTTTCGGCCCGCTCGGTGTAGCGGGACATCCAGAACAGGTGGTCGGCAGTACGAGACAACATCAACATCCCCTAATCAGTTGGGGACAGAGCTGGCGCTGCGCGCTGCGGTCTGTCCCACAAAAATCTCTAATCAGTTGGGGACAGAGCTGCCGCTGCGCGCTGCGGTCTGTCCCACAAAGCTTCATACTTCCAAGATCCAAGTGTCTTTGGTGCCGCCGCCTTGCGAGGAGTTGACGACCAGCGAGCCTTCCTTCAGCGCCACGCGGGTCAGGCCGCCGGGCACCATTTGCACGGTTTTGCCCGACAGCACATAGGGCCGCAGGTCGATGTGGCGCGGCGCGATGCCGCTTTCTACAAAGGTAGGGCAGCTCGACAGGCTCAGCGTGGGTTGGGCAATGTAGCCCTCCGGGTTGGCCAGCACGGCCTGCCGAAAATCTTCAATTTCGGCCTTGGTCGCCGCCGGGCCGACCAGCATGCCGTAGCCACCGGCGCCATGCACCTCTTTAACCACCAAGTCTTTGAGGTTGGCCAGGGTGTAGGCCAAGTCGTCCTGGTTGCGGCACATGTAGGTGGGCACATTGCTCAGGATGGGTTTTTCGCCCAGATAAAACTCGATCATCTTGGGCACGTAGGGGTAGATCGACTTGTCATCGGCCACGCCGGTGCCCACGGCGTTGCAGATGGTCACGTGGCCGGCGCGGTACACATCGAGCAGGCCGGCGCAACCCAGGGTGCTGCCGGGGCGAAACACCTTGGGGTCCAGAAAATCGTCGTCTACGCGACGGTAAATCACGTCCACCCGCTTCGGGCCGCGGGTGGTGCGCATATAGACAAAGTTGTCTTTGACAAACAGGTCCTGCCCCTCCACCAGTTCCACCCCCATCTGCTGCGCCAGGAAGGCGTGCTCAAAGTAGGCGCTGTTGTACATGCCGGGGGTCAGAACTACCACGGTCGGCTCGGCAGTGGTGGCCGGGCTACTGGCGCGCAGGGTCTCCAACAGCAGGTCGGGGTAATGGGCCACGGGCGCCACCCGGTGCGCATTGAACAGCTCAGGAAACAGCCGCATCATCATCTTGCGGTCCTCGAGCATGTAGCTTACGCCGCTGGGGACGCGCAAATTGTCTTCCAACACATAGTAGTCACCCTCACCCGCCGCGTTAGGCGCGCGAACGATGTCGATGCCAGAGATGTGCGAGTAGATCTGGTGCGGCACATCCACGCCCACCATCTCAGGCCGAAACTGGGCATTGCGCTCAACCTGCTCACGCGGCACCACGCCAGCACGCAAAATATCTTGGCCGTGGTAGACGTCGTGAATGAATCGGTTCAGGGCCGTTACCCGCTGCACCAGGCCGCGCTCCAGGGTGGCCCACTCATGAGCCGGAATGATGCGGGGGATTAGGTCGAAGGGAATCAGGCGCTCGGTCCCGGCACCCTCCTCGTCCTTTTCGCCGTAAACCGCAAAGGTGATGCCCACTCGACGGAAGATCATTTCCGCTTCTTCACGTCGCTTGGCCATCATGTCGCCCGGCTGCCGCGCGAGCCACTCGTCGTAAATCTTGTAATGGTCCCGAATCTGCGCCCCGTGGGTAAAAAACTCGTAGGGCAGACGCGTGTACATCTCATCAAATTTCTGCATAGGCACCTTTTCCACTGCCCCAAGCTTAGCAAGCTTTGCGCCAATTGGTATCAGTGCATGCCTCACGGCATGCGGTGATGCCAGTAACGCAATGCCTCGCGACGGTGACACTGCACCGCCTTCGGTTGGCTGGACACCCAAGTCGCTGCACCACAATGCGGCGAGTCGAACAGTTCGATCTGCCGCTCCGCATAGCGCGCCAGAACGGGGCCAGCCGGGTGGCCGAAGCGGTTGCGGTAGCCGGCCTGCACCAAGGCCAGCCGTGGGCGCACCGCATCCAGAAAAGCCGCGCTGCTTGAAGTTTTGCTACCGTGGTGGGGCACAAGGAGCAATGTTGCGTCTAGCTTAACCCCGCTGGCTACTAGGCGGGCCTCCTGCGGCTGCTCGATGTCCCCCGCCAACAAGGCAGCCCGAATTTCAGATCCAGACCCAGACCCAGAGCCGGTGCTGATGCGCAGGGTGCAACTGAGGGCGTTGGGTTTTGGCGCCGCCGTGTAGTCGTCGGCCTGCGGGTGCAGCACAACAAAATCGACGCCGTCCCACTGCCAGTGCTGGCCGGCCTGACAGCGCGCACCCGGTCGCTGGGCCTGCAGCTCATGCTGCGGCTCCAGCGAACTGAGCAAACCAGCCTGCCCCTGCATGGCCAGCACGGCAGCCGCCCCGCCAACGTGGTCGCTGTCACGGTGGCTCAGCACCAGGGTGTCGACCCGGGTGCCCAGAGCGCGCAAGAGCGGCACCAGCACCCGGTGCCCGGCATCACTCTCGCTGCTGAAGCGGGGGCCGGCGTCATAGACCAGCGCATGGTTGCGGGTGCGCACCAGCACAGCGTTGCCCTGACCGATATCCGCAGCCAGCACCGAGAATTCGCCGTGAGGCAACTGTGGCGGCTGCCACAGCAGCACGGGAAGCAGCAGTGGCAAGCCCAGCGCACGCAAGGACGCAGGCCAGGGAGCCACCAGCAGCACGCCCCCCAGCAAGCCCACCGCGCCCGCCCAAAGCGGCGCCTGCGGCAGCGACAACACCGCAAAAGGCAGCTCGGCCAGCCACTGCAGCACCTGACTCAGCAGCGCCACCGCACCGGCGGCAATTGACCACAGCGGCCCGACCACCACCCCGAGCATGGCCAGTGGCGTGATCACCAGCGTGACCCAAGGAATCGCCAGCGCGTTGGCCAGCAAGCCTACCAAGGACACCTGGCCAAACAGCAACAAGGTCAACGGCGTGAGCGCCAAGGTGATGACCCACTGCTCATGGAGCATGGCCCCCACGCTTGCCACTATGTGTGCGGCGCGGCCCCCCGTGGGGGCTGATGGCTCGGCCCGGCTGTCGCCCGAGGCAAACAGCACGCCAACGGCGACAAAGCTGAGCCAAAAACCGGCTTGCAGCAGCGCCCAGGGGTCGGCAGCCACGACCATGGCACAGGCCAGGGCCCAGACCACCGGCCATGGCCAGCGCGCGCCCGAGAGCCGCAGCCCACCCACCGTGGCCAGCATCAGGACCGTGCGCTGAGCCGGCACGCCCCAGCCGCTGAACAACGCGTAGCCCGCCGCCAGCAGCACGCCGCCCAGCAGGGCCGCTTGGGGCGCCGGCAGCCACAGACACAAGCGACTGGAGCGCCGCCACAACCAGCCCACCGCCAGCGCGGCCGCCCAGGCGAACATGGTGATGTGCAGGCCAGAGATCGACATCAGATGGGCCACGCCGGTGGCGCGAAAAACATCCCAGTTGGCCCGCTCGATGGCGCGTTGGTCGCCCACCACCAGCGCGGCCAGCAGGCCCGCCTGCGCCCGACCCGGCACTGCGGCAAAGATCTGCTCGCGCACCTGCTGGCGTAGCCGCTCCACCGGGTGTCCGCCCGTCTGGCCAAGCAGGCGGGGCTCCGGGTCATTGCGACCCGCCCGCACATAGCCGGTCGCCTGCACGCCCTGTTCCCAAAGCCAGAGCTCGTAGTCAAAGCCATGCGGGTTGCTGCCGCCATGCGGCGCCTTGAGCCGCACGGTCATCTGCCAGCGCTCACCGGCCTGCATGGGCTGCGGCTGGCGCTGCAACTCGGCCACGCCTTGCGCCCCCGCAAAGACCCCGCTGTACCAACTCAAATAAAGCTGCGACGGCAGGCGCACGGCCGCACCCTGCCAACTCGCCGAGGTCACCGCCAGACGAAAACGCTGGCCGGATTCATGCGTTTGGGGCATGGCGGTCACTACGCCGGTCACAGCGAGATCGCGCCCCTCGAGCTCCGGCGCCAGGGTGCCCTCCATAAAGATACCAGCGCGCAGCCCGGTCAGGCCAAAACCCAGCAGCGCCAGTGCCAGCAGCAGCGCGGTCGGCCGGCGCCATTTTGCTATTGAATCAGGAGCACTGGAGGTCCACCCCACAAGGGCTGGGAGCATGCAGAGCACATAAACCCACCAAGGCTGCAGTGCCGCTTGCTGCAGCTGGAGCGCCGTGCCGGCGACAAATGCCAACAGGCCTGGCAGCAACAGCGCGGCCCATCCCCGGCGTTGTGTTGGCTCTGTGTCCATGGCCGCATGCTAACCCGGCACGACAAGTGTCAGAGGTTTCGCGACCCAACCGACTGCAAGAAAACGGCTGCTGTTCTCAGTGAAACGGGGCCTTGGCGTATTTGGCACAAACACCTTTGATGATGTGCCTTCGGCTTCCGTCGCGGAAAGTGAGGGTTTGAACGAACGCACCGTCGCTCAAATCCAGCGTGAACTCCTCTTGGGTGATCATCTGGCCAAACCGCTCAAACATGGCTGGCCGACTCACAAACGCCTTGGTCCCATCCATGCGCAGCGTGCCTTTGCGAGACTCGGAGATTGAAAACTCACCGTGGTACCAACCTGATTTTCCCTCCGGGTCCAGCCCGGCCACCAAAAAGTCCGTGTAAACCTTGGGCTCGGCAGTCAGATTCCTTTGCGGCATGGAGACCGTAACCTCGCAAATGAAGTTTGCATTTTTTTTGCTTAAGGGTTTGCTCTCCATGGCCAAAGGGTCCGCTGTTGCCGAGAGTGGATCAGGGCTGAGGTTGAGCCAACCCAACTCAACCGTCAGCCAGAGTAGCCCCAATGCCAGGAACACGGTGACCAAGGCAGTAGAGAAAATGACTTTCAAATGGTTCATGGGTGGGGTCCGATCCGCAACAAGAAAAAAGCAGGCACGCCCTCGGCTTAGTTTGTGATGATCTCGCGACCGTTACGCGACTGCACTGGCCGCGCATTGGCATCAAACGGGAATTCGGCGACTTGAGCGGCGGAGACGTTTACCGTGCTCTTGAGAATGAAGAAACGGACACCTTCAGTGCAAGGTGGCGTCGTCAGCGACCCCTCGTAGCTGAAGAAATCAAACTCACGGGGCAAGAGGTTGCCGGGATTGAACTTCACGCCCTCTGGGCTGACCTCGGGGCCTTCCTTTCGGGGCATGTTGGCCCACAGCGCCTTGATCCCCGGATTTTCATTGCCTTCTTTCAGCATGACGCCCAGCACCACCAACTTACCGTCAGCGCCTTTGTGCACAAAATGCACCACCATGGACATGGGTTTACCGTCAATTTTCTCTTCACTGGGTCGATGGAAGTGAAATTGCACCAACTCATAGGGCTTAGCATCGATGCGCAGCTTACTGCCCGGTGGAACATTGACCTGAATGGTGTGCCCGTTGTTAATGATTTTTAACGGGCCCTCCTTGTAGTCGGCACTGACGCTGGTGCGCGCCTTCACAAATGGCCCGGAGATATCCAGCGGGGATTGTGATTTACCCTTGGCACAGGTTGGAAACTCTTTACCCCAACGGTCTGGCCCCATCTCGCCAGAATAGCCCCAATGCGGGGCAGCATGCGCTGCTGCGTCCTTGGTTTTACCTTTCGCATCACTGCCGTGAGCAGCCGTCTGACCATGGGCATCAGATTTAGCCGCAGTTTCGGCCGCACCTTGGGCCGCCTCGGGCTGGCATTCTGACATCACAGTCACTTTATCGCCTGCCGCCGCCAAGGCTATTTGAGCGGCACACATGGTGTTTTTACGACTCCCGAGGTCAGTCAACTTGAGAGCGGCCCGAAACGCCTCCAGTGCTGCCGGATCACCATCACCCTTGGTCATCATGCGTAAAGCGCCAAGGCCCACCTGCCGTTCTGCAGTCAGGCTTTTTTGCGACTTGTACGCCGCTTCCAGGTCGGCCAGTGTCGTGCCGCTGGCCATGGCAGCTTTCATGGCGTCCAACTGATTGACCTTGGCCTGAAGGGGTGCCAATTGCGCCTTCAGGGCTGCCGACTGCTCTTCAGCTGCAGCAATCGCGCCTTGTGATGCTGCGGCTTGTTTGGCCGCCTCTTCAGAGGCTGCCTTGAGCTCGACCGCCTGGCTCTTGACCGTTTGAACCTCTTTCCAGTTCATCCAACCAAAAACACCTGCGCCCATCAACCCAAGCGCCAACAAGACTTCAACAATGGTTCTTTTCACAGGCTTCACCTACTGTAAATTCAACAAATACGCACCAAGACCGACGCTATACCAGCGCTTTCGGGTGCTTTCGGGCAGCTAAGGCCCGGGACCCATACCAATGCATCGGTACCAGCTCCAAAAACATGAGGGTTCAGCATAGAGACTCCGCCACGGCTTACGTGAGATCGAACTGGCAACTGCGACCGACCTCACCCATGCACTGATGGCCCACTATTGATCGCCGGTAAAAGAAAAACCGCTACCGTTGCGATCAACCACCATGAGCATCAAACGTTTGGCTTCGCCTGCCAGCGGAGATGGCATCACAAAGGCAATGCCATTCAGGGAAGCAGCCTCTGTTCCCGGGGTGCGCGGACACCCTGTCTGCGCGGGAATATCGGCGGCCACAGAAAAATAAAGACTGTTGGCGGCGGCGGCCCTGGCGAGCCTTAACTGACGGACACAGCCCCCAAACGTAACGGTCGCGGCAAGCGCCGGGTCAAACTGCAGCGTTGCCGGCTTGTTGACGGACGCGTTGAGGTTGTCTGTCCAAGTGCCATCCCAGCGGCCACTGGCGTCCCCGAAGGTGGTGGTCGATGCGCTCGACAATTCGATCGGTCGGTTATTTGGGGCGTTGACGCCAGAGACGATGACGCGAAACGCCCCCACAGAAGTTTCAGACCAGTTGCCGTTGGCGGGTCGAGTGCTTGCAGACGACCCAAATTCGCGGATCATTCCAGCGCCAGAAGTACCACTTGGACCCAAGGTGACAGAGCCTGAGTAAAGGATGGGGATGACGTCCGCAGAGGTGGTGCTGAAGTGGTACATCGCATACCAATTGATGGCGGGTGCCAAGTCGGTCGTCATGAAACTCACAAAACTCTTGTCGTAGAGCGTGCCCGTCGCTACTCCCGCGAGCGCAGAGGCCGCGGGCAGCGGGATCAGCAGCTGACCCTCAGGTACAGGTGTAACGGGGGCATCTGCGGTAACGCCGCCACAGGCGCTCAGGCCCGTGCCCAAGGCAAACGCGATGAAAAAGGCGATTACGCAGACCACTAAACGACGGACAAGCCCTGGGCTCGTGTGGGTAATGGGCATCATGGGCGACAGGCTCTTGGTTTGGATGAGACCCAGCCAGCCTGCAGCCAATGGCAGTAATGGCGGCTGTAATGCCAAGCGATGTGGTGCACCGTGGTGCCGCTTGGGAAAACCTGCGATGTCAGATGATCCAGCCATGCTCCCTCGGCCTCCAGCTGAATCGCAAAAGGGGCCAGCCCCGGCTCGATCGGAACGCCATCTTGACCTGGAAGGGTCGTGACTGCCGGTTCTGCCTGCAAGCTTTGGAACATCAGCAGCTTCTTGCGTCCCCGCCCAGAACGGCGTACTGCGCCGGAATACGCGTCATGCAGACTGCCCCATTCCCGGTCCACCAGTCGTTGTTTGATCATGTCGAGGCAAGACACGGTTTCATCCAAAGAGGCATGCATGAATCGCAACTGGCCTAACACATTGTCAAACAGTACCGCGGCATCAGGATGTGCAGCCAACAGCGTTTGAAGATCGCCAAATGCATCATCGGTTTCACAACGCAATTGGGTTCCGGAGCGCTTCAAGGCCGATCCATGGCGCATGCGAAACAATGGCGCGGCCCAGCGGTCGATGTCGACGGTGCTGACCCTCTCGAATCCTTGCAGCCAACGGCTAGGCATCATCCAGCCCGCACTCGCGCCAATGATGACAAGCTGCTTGCTGTTCGGATGGACCTGCTCAAGCCACTGCCTGATATGGCTGCAGGTGCCCCGCCACGCACCCTGGCGACGCCAGGCCCGGGCATGCCACAACAGGCCGCCAGAGTGATTCATGCTGCCCTCGCGTGGTTGAACTGAATCATGCCCATTTCGTCCATGCCTCGCTGCTCTCGGCGATTCTCGAAATTTCTGACGGCAAGTCGGTCGTTATCCAACAGCGACTGCATCTTGATGCGTTGCGTCTCAGCCTTCACGGTGCGCTGCTCCAACACCTGCAAATACTGTTTTGTCTTGCCTATGTCGCTCTCAACCCGAGCCTGTAATGACTGGAGTTGAACCATGAACTGACGGTGGTTTTGCACAGCAGACATGCCCTGCGCGGTGGTCAACGCCACAGCCTTGGCGTGGTATTCCTCATACATCTGCAAAATCCGTCGCTGGCTTGCTGACAAGGACTCAAGCAGTTGCAGGGTTTGACCCGTCTCTGCGCGGAGCTGTTTCACCACCAATTCGGCCTTTATCTCCAGCGCTGACCAGCAGGTACGTACTTTCATGAGGTCTTCCTTCAGAGTTCCATCAACACACGAAGATCAACACGTGTTCGGGTTTCTTCCACGCCGGAATACATGTCTTGCCGCAAGAAATTTTCCATGGTGTCACGCATGGCAATCGATTGGTCAATTTCGGGGTTTGACCCAGCCTGATATGCGCCAACCTGAATCAAGTCCACGTTTTGCTGATAAAGCGACCACAAACGTCGGAATCGATTGGCCATTTTCAAGTCTGCGGGCGAAAGCAAGTTTTGCATGACGCGCGAGATGGACCCCGTCAACTCGATGGCCGGGTAATGGGCTGCGTCAGCGAGCTTTCTTGACAACATCACTTGGCCGTCCAGCGACGCGCGGGCAATGTCCACGATCGGATCGTTGCCGTCATCACCCTCTGCCAAGACCGTGTAGATGGCCGTGATGGAGCCGTGGCCATGGCGGCCCACGCCGGCGCGCTCGATCAGGTTGGGCAACAAGGCGAACACCGAGGGCGGATAGCCCTTGGACGTCGGTGGCTCGCCAATGGCCAACCCGATTTCTCGCTGCGCATGAGCAACCCGGGTCAAGCTGTCCACAAGCATCAGAACGTCCCGGCCCTGGTCCCGGAAATACTCGGCCACCACGTGCGACAAATGAGCCGCCTTGAGCCGAAGCACGGGCGACACATTGGCGGGCGCTGCAATCACAACGGATTTAGCCAGCCCCTCAGGGCCCAAGGTCTCGTTGATAAACGCCTGCACCTCGCGCCCTCGCTCGCCAATCAGGCCAATCACCACGATGTCGGCCTTGGTAAACCGGGTCAGCATACCCAGCAGAACGCTTTTGCCGACACCCGAGCCGGCGATCAGGCCGACCCGCTGTCCCCGCCCAAGGGTCAACAGCCCATTGATGGCCTTGACACCGACATCCAGCACCCGGTCAATCGGCCCGCGCTCCATGGGATTCAGCGGCAGACCCAAGAGTCCCAAGGTGTTCGTACAAGCCGGCTGCGGCTTTCCGTCGAGCGGCTGGCCTCGGGCATCAATCACGCGACCCAACAGCTCTTCGCCCAGCAACACATGGTCGGTGTCACTCAGCACCCGCACCTTGTCGCCAGGGCCAATCCCGACCGGCTCGGTAAATGGCATCAAAAAAATGGTGCTGTCAGCGAAGCCGACCACTTCCGCCTCAATTCGCTTGCCACTTTGGCCAATCACCTCGCAGCAGGCACCCACCGGCGCCATGATGCCGCGTGCCTCGAGCCTGAGGCCCACCAAGCGAACCAGCGTACCGCTGCGGACCGGTCTTTGGGTGTGTATTTTTGCAACGGCCTGGTCGACCTCTGACTCAAAATCAAACATCATGGTCTGCATCCGGAGTCAAGATATCCTGAGCTTCCACTGTGTCTGCGCCAGAGGCCTTTTGCCGAGCGCCCTGCGTCGCAGTTGGATCAGCAGAGAACGCTCGATCACCTACAAAGGCGCTGCGGGCGCGCCAACGGGGCTCATCAATCTGAAGCCCATGTGCCAGCGCAGTGAGTCGCTCACCAATCAGATCGTCGACCAGCGCGTCGTTCGCACTGGCTCGCACGCTGCCCGGCTGTAATGCCGCGTTTGCATGAACATTGGCGTCAAGTCCACCGCTCAAGCCGCTGCGTTCCCGCAGCACCCGCCATGCCTGCAAGTCGGCGGGACTCAACTCCACCCGAACCATCGACGTGTCATTCAGTGACAGTTCATCCACGCAGCGCTGCACGAGCCGGTCTATGGCACGTCCATCAAGCGCGAGTTCTGCCAACACCAACTGCTCAGCCAAGTGAAGGGAAAGACGCTTGATCGGCTCAAAAAAAGCGGTCGGACTTTGATGCAGGGCCCCCAAAGCCGTCTCCACAGCCTTGACCAGCGCCCGGTCCAGAGCCAGTTGCCGAGCCAGCTCACGGTCCATCTCACCCCGCATCGCAACGCGGGTATCTTTTGCCCCTTGCTCGTAGCCTTCGCCACGAGCCTGGGCCAAAGCCTCTTCCGAGGCAACCGGCGACGGCATCGGCATCACCTCTATCGCAGGCGCATCTGCGATGTCGGCAGCAGGTGCGATATCACCTTCTGGGGCAGGTAACGTAGGGGCAGGCAACAAGCGCAGGCTCTGGAGGTCTAAGTCGACTCTGTCGAATTGAGGTACAACTTCGGCTTGCCACTTGGAAGGCATAAACCCCCCTGGCGGCGCGACCGGATGCAGTAGATCTACCGCCTGCCAAACGCGGGCCGGCCGCACCACCAATTGGCGCGAGTTGTTCACGACAGTGACCACCAGACTGCTAGACATAGTCGGCACCACCCCCCAGTACCAAATCGCCAGCGTCTGCCAGTTTGCGTGCAGTCCGCATGATCGTTTTCTGCGCCAACTCCACGTCTGACAGGCGCATTGGGCCCTTGGCCTCCATGTCGTCCTTGAACATTCCCCTTGCACGTTCAGACATATTGCTGAAAAACTTGTCCTTCACCGGATCGCTCGCGCCTTTGAGCGCGATCATCATCTGGTCCGGATCGACATTGCGCATGATGACCTGGATACCCTTGTTTTCCACACTGACCAGATTTTCAAAGGTGAACATATTGTCCTGAATTTTTTGCATCAGGTCAGCATCTAGGGTTCGTAACCCACCCATCACCGAGGCCTCCAGCGCAGATTTGGTGAGATTCAAGATATTGGCTGCCGCCTTGATACCGCCAAAACTCGACGACTTGGCCGATGAGTTGGTGGAGAACTGCTTTTTCATGATGGCCTCAAGCTCCTCCATGGCAGAGGGCTGCACCGTCTCCAGTTTGGCCACCCGCTGCATCACTTCGGCGCGCGACTCTGGCGGCAAAAAGTTCAACACATCAGCTGCGACAACATTCTCCAACACCGACAGGATAATGGCCACCACCTGAGGATGTTCGCCCTGGATCATGTCGGCAATGGACCTGGCGTCCATCCAGGCCAAAATGTCTAGCCCCTTGCTGCTGTGACCAGGGTTGATGCGCGCCAACACAGAAGCCGCCTTGTCATTGCCCAAAGCGCGTCTAAAAACTTTTTCCACATAATCAGCTGTTCCCAAACCCAAACTGGTTTGGCGCTTTATGGTGGCGACAAATTCGTCGAGCACAGAGTTAACCGCCTCCTGGGACAGTTCGGCCACCTGAACCATGGCCATGCCAAGCGCCTGAACCTCTTTCGGGTTGAGGAAACGGATGATGTCTGCTGCCTGCTCTTCGCCCAGCAGCAGCATCAGGACCGCTGCACGCTGGGTGCTGGTTAGATTCTGAAGCTCTCGCTGGAGCGCCTCATTGTTCCCGCCCGTAGGCATACCAAGTGCGCTAGACATCATCGCTTCATCAGCCATAGTTTTTACTCCAGGGGTACCGTCAACCGGGCTTGATCATGGCCTTAAAGACGCTCGCCACACGCGCCGAATCATCAGACACAATCATGCGGATCAAGGCAACTTTGTCGTCGTAGGTATTGGCCGTATCCAGCATTTCTGCGGAGATATTTGATTTCTTAGCCTTCATTTTTGCCTTCATTTCCTCGAGCGTCTCCGACGCCGACAGTTCCTTTTCACCACCCGCTCCTGAGGCCTGTAGGTTCGCCTCTGCCTCCAACGCCAGGGCTTCGTTTTGTGCCAACTGAAGGCTGGTAGCAGCGTTCTCAGCAGCCTCTTTGTCGCGGTTGAGCAGGTGCATGACCACCGGACGGATCACCAACAAGGAGAACAGTACAAACACCAGGCCAAGGAAAGCCGACTTGATGTTGGTGAGAACTGAATCATCCTTGTGCCAGGGCACTGTCAGATCAAGAGGTGCCTCGATTTCGAACTTGGCCTGCACGACGTTGACGACGTCTTTCCGCGCCTCGTCGAAGCCTACGACTCCCTGCACCAGTTGTTGCATGCGCTCCACCTCCTCCTCCGTGTAGGGATTCGGCTTGGCGGCTTGCTCTTCACCCTTTTCGTTCTTGGGCTGAGCCAGCGGCGGTCTTTCGTTGATCACTACCGCGACGCTGAGGCGTTGAACTGTGCCGCTGGCACTTTTGATGTGGCGCACCGAGCGATCGATCTCATAGTTACGGGTTGTCCGTGCTGCGATCGTCGTCCTCTCTTCGGCCGCTGCCGACTGGGGCGGCGTTGCGGCTGTGTTCAGCGAAGTTGTTGGTGCTGGTGGCGCTGTATTTGACAGAGTCCCAGGGATACCGCTGGCCTCTTTGGCGCTGTTTCGGTCCTCACTCGTCACCTCCGAACGAGTTTTAGGTCCTTTCCCTTGGGTGTCAAAGTCCTCCAATGTGATTTCGGTTTGACTGAAATCCAATGTCAAATTCACCTGTGACCGGACATTCGACTCGCCCACAATGGGTGACAAGATCTGCATCACTCGCTGTCGGTAGAGTTCCTCCATCGCCTGCTTGTGCTTGGTCTGACCGGCATTCATGCCCATAGACGTATCAGAATCCGCGTCAGTCATCAGCTTGCCAACATTGTCCACGACAGTAACATTCTGAGGGATCAACAAAGGTATGCTGGAAGAAACCAAGTGGACTATCGCCTGCACCTGTGTTGGGCTCACGCTGCGGCCATTTTGCGGCGTTAACACAACCGAGGCCTTGGGCGGCACGCGGTCGCGCACAAAGACCGACGGCTTGCTGGTGGCCAAGTGAACGCGTGCAGACTGAATCGAATCAATCTGCTGGATACTTCGCGCCAACTCCTGCTCTACAGCGGAGTTGTAACGCACCTGCTCCATGAACTGGCTGGTCGTCATGGCGGACTGATCTTTCAGGCTATCCAAACCGGTCGCTGCAGTTTTTGGCAGACCTTTGGACGCAAGAAAAATACGCGCCTCGTGGTAACGGCTCGCCGGCACCGTAATCTGACCCGTGCCCGAATCAATGATCGGCTTGAACTCGGCAGTTCGCAGTGCTTCAAAGACAGCCTGCTGGTCGCCCTCGGTCGCACCCATGACCACCGGCCTGTATTTTGGCGCGTTGACCATGGTGTATGCCACTGCAAACAACAGCAACATCAGGGCAATCACGATCAAGGGCAAGGACTTTTTGATGACCGGCTGGTTCAAGACCTGTTTGATTGGCCCAAACAAACTCAAGCCATCGGCCATTGCCACACTGCCCCCCTGATAGTTGGTACTCAGGCTATTCGCTGGTCCAACCGGTCCTTCTGTCGTAGACCGGCGATCGCGTCCCGACCTTGTGGTCAGTGCTCGTACCTCGTTGGAACCCGGGAGCAGAGTGCTATCCGGTGCGGTTGCGGTTGCGGTCGCCATAGTTAAGTCTTTCAGCGCAAAAAATTACTCAGATCTAAGCCGGGATCAGACCGGCATGTTCATCACTTCTTCATAAGCCTTCAGAACCTTGTTACGCACCTGCAGCGTTGTCTCAAAGGCCAACGATGCCTTTTGCATCTTGAGCACAAGATCTGTCAAAGGTACGGCTTCACCACGTTCAAAAGCCTGGGCCGCTTGGCTGGATTCGACCTGCATATCGTTGGTTTGGCCAATCGCGCTACGCACCATTTGTGAAAAATCGCTTTTGGAGCCAGCAATGCCGTTCGTGGTCTGCTCATCAACACCACCTGCTTGCGCAGCGTGGATTTGCATCGTCTTGAGCATGGACGCAATATTCGCGGCCGAAGTAGCTCGATCAATCATGATGATTCCTTAATGGTGGGAGACTGCTGCTGACATTCATGCACTGGCTAACTGCGCAGCGCTATGGTCCCGCAACTGGGCCAATTTGTAGCGCAAAGTCCGGGGACTGATCCCCAGTTTTTGCGCCGCTTCAACTCTGTTTTTTGACGTCTCAAGCGCCGACCTGATCACGTGGTTTTCGCTCTGCTTGACCACTGTCTGCAGCTTGCTATGGCCGGCCAAATCCACCTCGTGGTGGGCCAAGGAACTCGTCGTCTCTGACGTCAATGGCTCTGTTGGACAAACAAACTCCGTCGGCTCACGCAACAACGCGACCAAGCCCACAGGATCCGGGGTGTCATCAAACATCAGATGGTGTTCATCAATGCATCGGTTTGGGCACAGCACCATAGCCCGCTGGACAACGTTTTCTATTTCGCGAACGTTTCCCGGCCATGCATAGGACAGCAGACAGGCCTGGGCTGCAGGGCTCACAGTCCAGACCTGATCGTCTCGCTGGTGGCGAGCCAGCACCCGCGCCACGAGGGGCAGGATGTCTCCCCGCCGCTCTGAGACTGGCGGCACTCGCAACTTGAATGTGCTCAACCGAAAATAAAGATCCTCACGGAATTCCCGCCGCTCGATGGCCAAACGCAGATTTTTGTTGGTCGCCGCTATCACCCGAACATCCAAAGAAACAGCACGTTCACTGCCCAGCTTGACGAGGCTACGCTCCTGCAAGACCCGCAATAGTTTGGCTTGAAGCCCTATAGGCAAGTCACCGACCTCATCCAGAAATATCGTCCCGCCTTGCGCTTGCTCAAACATGCCACGATGCTCCTTGACCGCACCGGTGAAAGCGCCCTTTTCATGGCCAAACAGCATGTCCTCAATCATGTGCTCAGGCAAAGCGGCGCAATTCAAACCTATGAACGGACCTCCTTGCGACGGCGAGGACTCATGCAGCACGCGCGCGAGCACTTCCTTACCCGAACCGGTCGGCCCCTCAAGCAACACGGTCACCTGTGCTTGCGCCACTCGCTGTGTTAAAGCCAGTAATTTGACGCTGACCGGATCGACGAACACCACGCTTCTCACCGCATGTCGCGGCACCGCTGCGCTGGGCAGTTGCTTAGCTTGAGCGGGGATACGTAGGCTCGATGCGGGGCCGTCAAATTGACCATTTACACAAGCTAGCGCACCGCGCCAAGCCTCCGATGACCAGTCGTCGGCAGCCAGAACGTAACAAGCACCATGGCGCATAGCGGCCACAGCCAGTTCTAGATTCCTTCGGTCAACACGGCAGATCACCACCAGTTTGTCATGGGTTTTCCTGAACCTATCCCACGTTACCGTCAACAATTCAATGTCAGAGCCCAGGCCCAAAACCAACAGGGCAGGCTCATTGTCCAGCCGTTTCAAAGAGGTTGCCAGTTCGTCAAATGTTCGAACCGAGGCTATCGAGACGCCTGCCTGGTCCAACAGCGCTTGCTCAGACGGCTTGAGCGAACGAAAGGGGTCTAGCCAGAAGGCGTTGGAAGACATTGTGTTGTCGCAATCTTGGAACGGTTTTAGTCGGGTGAACGTCAATGGTTGCCATCTCTCTGCAAGACATGTGCCAAGCAACATGTCGACTTATCGACAGCGTGAGAAAACTTGGCTGGCGGCTGCTTAGCACCTAAGAAACCGAGGTGTCGGAGGGCGGGCTAAGTTCCGGCATTCAATCCCGGTTGAAACCACGACCAAGACAAACGACAATGCGGGAAGCCATCCATTGCCCAAACCAAGCATGTCGAAAACCATCTCCGCACTTTTTGTGCTGTCGCTGCTCATCGCAAAATCCAGCCCTGTTGTTGCAGGCCCTTGGGAGGACGGTTACGCCGCCTACCAACGCAAGGACTACACCTTGGCCGTAGAGAAGTGGCGAGTGGTCGCACAAACGGGCAAGGCCGAGGCGCAATCCCTTCTGGGTCTAATGTATTTTTTTGGTCAGGGCGTAAAGCAGGACTATCCTCAGGCCATTACCTGGCTGCGTTTGGCCGCCGCCCAGGGCGAAGGCCGGGCCCAGTTCAAACTAGGCGCCATGCATGAAAACGGTCAGGGTTTTACGCGAGACAGTGTGAAAGCGGCCATCTGGTACACCATGGCGGCAGAGCGCGGCCACCCACAGGCCAGTGATGCCCTGAAACTGGTATCTGCAGGGTTGTCACCCAAAGAGCTCGCACTCGCCAGTCGGCTGGCGCAAACCTGCATCAAGCGCGCCTACAAGGACTGCGAATCAGTAGTCAGTCCCTAAACTTCACCGTAATGCTGATGCGGCGATTGCGAGGGTCCTTGGGGTCATTCGGGTTGTAGGGCGCGGTATCGGCAACGCCCTCAATTTGAGTAAACCGGTCTGCCTTAATGCCGTTTTTCTCCAGCATTGCACGGGTGGACTCTGCCCGTTCGGCGGACAAGGACCAGTTGTTGCGGCCATCTTTGCCTGCGAATGCCACGCTGTCAGTGTGGCCGCGCACACTGAGTTTGTTGTCGGTAGACGCCAACGATCGGGCAATTTCAACCAACAGCGCCTGTGCCTTCGGCTGCAGCTTGATACTGCCCAATGGGAACATCGCGAAGTCGGCTTTATCAATGACTTCGATCCTCAGCCCCTCCTTCTCGCGTACAAACTGCACCTGGGTCTGGAGCTGCTCGAGGTTCGGATTCGCTGCGAGCTGCTCTTTCACCTCTTTCTCCATTTTGTCGAAATTGGCCTTGTCAGCGTCTTGCGCAGCCTGCTTGCTCTCTGCTTGGGTCTGCGCATCGTTGTCACGCGCATTCTCACTGTTGGGCGAAGGTTCGTTTTCAGTCGGCCCGCCCTCGGAGCGTGGTGTCACCATCTGCATCATGGCGGTCTGTTTAGCGGTGTAGGGGAAGCCATCTGGGTCAATGATCGACTTGCCACCCAGCAGCCCGTTCGAGCCGGCCAGTGCACCCATTTGCACCTGCGCCATCGAACTCGACGGCGTAAAGAAATCAGCCACACTTTTTCTTTGTACCTCTTGAGTGGCGCCCAGAATCCACATCAGCAGAAAAAAGGCCATCATGGCCGTCATCATGTCGGCCAGTGCAATCTTCCATGCCCCACCATGCGCACCACCGTGGCCTGGCATGATTTTCTTGATAACGATAATGGGCGCCGGCGCGGCAGTCGCCTCCGGCGTTGCGGCCTCGGGTACAACGGTTGGAACCAATGCCAGAGCCGGGGCTGTTGTTTCATCCCCAGTGTCTGTTGGAGCCTGTGCGACGGCGGCCTGGGTTGCCACGTTTACTTGCCACGCAATCCGTCGAATACGTCGGCGAAGCTAGGCTGATTGTTGTGGCTAATGGCCACGCGTGCAGCCTCGAGAATCAAGGGCATCGGGTGCCCGTGCATGGTGCCAATGATGATTTGCTTGACCACGTGGTACATGCAGGCCTCATCTTCTATGATTTGTGTCAAGCGTTTAGCCCAGGGCTCAAAGAAACCATAGGCCAGGAACACCCCGATAAAGGTACCCACCAAGGCTGCCCCAACCAAACCTCCCAAAATGGCAGGTGGTTGGTCGATGTTGTCCATGGTCTTCACCACACCCATCACACAAGACACAATACCCAGGGCTGGCAGGGCGCCCGCCAAGGTCGCAATCGCATCTGAAGCCTTCAGTTCATCGTGGTGATGCGTTTTAATGGCCGCATCCATCACCTCTTCCACAGCCAGTGGGCTGAGCGTTCCCTGAGACACCACCATCAGCCTTACTGTGTCTGTAATGAGATGCAGCAAGGCATGGTCTTTGAGGATATTGGGATACTCGCTGAAAATGGCGCTTGACTCCGGTGTCTCAATATGGGCCTCCAGCGCCACACCACCCTCGCTCTTGAGGGTTTTCATCACCTTCGAGACGCAAAATATGGTGTTGAGGTAATCCTGCTTTTTGTATTTCGAGCCTTTAAAGGTGCGCCCTATACCGGCAAAAACAGCCTTGACCACATCGGGGCTGTTACCGATGATCATGCCGCCAATTGCCGACCCCAAAATACACCAACCCTCGATGGGCGCAGCATGAATAAAAGTCCCCAGGGTTCCACCACCCACTAGGAAGCTGCCAAATACGCAAACAAGTACGAAAATGATCCCGACAATACCGCCCATGGTCGATTCCTAAAAGAATGAGTGATGACTCAACACATCGGTGCCCTCGCCGTCGGCAAGAATCATCCGAAAACCAATGCCTATCCCGAACACTCAGCCTAAAGAACCCTCCTCACCCAGTCACTGCAGACGCGCACCGGCTTGTCGATGTAATTGCGCCGGTACTTCCAACCAGGCGGCTCTGATCTCAGAGGTCAGGGCCAAAATCTCATTCAGCGCACCAATGTCGCTGCGCGCATTGGCATAAATCAGACGCCGAGTGAAATAATCGTATAGGTCGTTTAGGTTCAATGCCAGTTCACCGCCCTTTTGAAAATCAAGAACTCCCTGCAAGCCCAGCACGATCCGGCACGCGCGGGTGATACTCTTTCCTTTTTCCAAAATAGCACCACGTTCAATATGACCGCGAGCCTCAGCAATGCTGTTTACCAGACCGTCAAACAGCATCTGAATTAATTCCGCACCATCTGCAACCGAAGCCTGAGACATCAAATTGTCCGCCCCGTAGGACTCCATGGCTTTGAAGTTGATCCGCATTTTCTAATCTCCTGATGAGTTGGCTTACCCCTCATAAGTCGACAGCAGCAAGAAAAACTTGAGCAGCCACCTCCATCAAGACACTGCAGTCCGTTTGACAACCGGCTTCGGGGCCACCTCAATCTTCAGACTGACTCGCAATTTCTTCACAATCGCAGTCAATAGCTGGCTGACCCGAGACTCTGTCACCCCCAGCGTCGCCCCTATTTCTTTCAAGTTAAGCTCCTCAACATAGTAGAGGGACATGAGCAACTGATCACTTTGCGATAGCTCCGCGATCGCGTCGCCCACAGCGCGCATGAAATCCTTGTGCTCTGCGATCGCTTCGGGCTGGCGCGACCGGTCATCGGCGATGCCCATGACCTCGTCGGTGATCAGTTCCATGGACTGGGTCTCAAAGCGCTTGGCGTTCCCCCGCTTTTTTTGAAATACATCCAGGTCTTCGCCCATGTGCTCCGCCAACTCCGCTTGCGTCGGAGCGCGACCAAGTTCTGTAAACAGTGCCATCTTGGCCTTGTTTTCAGAGCTGTTGAAGGCCACAGCAGACCGCGGCAAATATGACAACTGGCGTACTTCATCAAGCATCGCGCCGCGGACGCGACTCAGCGCAAAGCTTTCAAAGTCAATGCCCTTGGCCGGAACAAATGCTCTCGCCGCCTCCAGCAGACCGATCATTCCAACCTGAATCAGTTCGTCTAGCTCCATATAAGGCGGCACCCTGACCTTCAGGTGCAAAGCCACTCGTTTGACCATTCCCAGATGCGCAAGCACCAAGGTTTCGCTGCCACTTTGGACTTCCTCGTACATTCTGGTCGTCATCAGGGCCAACTCCTTAGTCTTGGTAGCGCACGAGACGCTCGACGAAAAACTGCATTCCGCCAGCGAAGTCGCCTGCTCGAGGCAGTTGCTCGACCGTTTTGGCCAGTCGCTTGAAGTCGCGAGACCCGGGTGATTCTGGAGCGAACTCAATGACGGGCTGAAACTTCCGGTGACTCGCCAAGATCTGGTCATCGTTTTCAATCGAGCCCAAATACTTTGTGGTGTAGTTCAAGAACTGCGCGCAAACCTGGTTGATGCGACGAAAAAGGTTTTGCCCACCCGCCTGATTTTTAACGGCGTTAGGAATAATGTAAATTTCGTTGAGGTTTTGCTCCTGAATCAGGACTTTGATCATGCCGTAGGCATCGGCAATTGATGATGGATCATCGCGAACCACAATAAAACGCCGCTGACACGCCCCCATGAAGGCCAGAACCGAAGGGGATATACCGGCCGCCATATCAACCACCAGGTAGTCGATGTCGTCGTCCAAGGCACTGAAAGACTGAACCACCCGTGACGCCTGGACCCGGCTCAAGGCGGCTAACTCACTGACCCCGGACGCACCCGGTATCAGCTTGACGCCCTGCCTGGAGGTGACAATAATTTCTTGCAGGGTTTTTTGCCCGCTCATGAAATGGCTCAAATTGAAGGGGCAACGGCAACCCAGTGCGATCTGGGAGTTGGCAAGTCCCAAATCAGCGTCAAACATCATGACACGCCGGCCCATTTGAACCAGGGCAATCGCTAAATTCACAGCCACCGTGGTCTTCCCAACACCACCTTTTCCGCTGGCAACACCGATCACCTCGGTGCGAGTTGAAACATTCATCAATGATTTTCCTTGTTGTCAGGCAAAAGGCCCGCGCAAGCCCTTGGGGTTTGCTGACTGGAACACGCGGGGCGAAGGTGCTGGCAGCTTATCCGGGGACGGCTTCATCAGCTTGATGGCGGGACTTTGAAAGCTCGGATCAGGCACTCTTGACAAATGCGCCAATGCCATCTCAACCAAGGTACCAGTCGTCAGGTCCAACTTCAGTCCACCGGGGCCAAAACCCTCACTGGCCGCTGACAGCGGGATAAAATTATCGCAGAGAAACTCGACCAAGGGCCAGGGCTGGATTGACTCATCCAGCTTGCTGATCATGAGGCTGTTCCAACGAATACCAGAGGTCCGAAGGGTACGTCGCAAGGTCGCGGTTGACGAGTCGGCGGCCACCATGGCATGGGCGAGGCAAGATGGGGAAATGGATTGAATCTCAGTCACGCGTTGCGCAAGTTGATTCCCCGACGTATCGATGAGGATCAGGCTGTAGCCAGAAAGGGCTGCCAAAACGGTGCTTAGTGCTTCGGTGGTGTCGGCCCTGAAACATTCAACCCCCGCCTCACGGGCCATCGCCAAGGTTTGAGGCCATGCGCCCAGTCTAAGATCGCGGTAGCTGACCATTGCAACCCGGCCCCCAGCCACTTGGGCAGTGGCGTGACTGGCCAGTCGTACCAACATCAAGGTTTTTCCAGTACCGCTGGGACCAGCCACCAGGTGGATACCGCTTTTAGGCAACGCGACGCTGGGCCGGTGCACCACTTGTTCCAACTGATGGCGAACGGCCTCCAGCGCCTCCTTTTCGGTGCGCATGTCCTTCACCGTGTCGATCAGCAAGGTACGAAGGCCCGTCGGCATGCCAGCGTGGGTGAATGACGCAAACAAGTTCTCCACTTCGGGTGCCAAATCAAGATTACTGTGCCAACCCGAAATCTTTTGATTCAAGCTCACCTCGCGCCGCAATGACTTGAGTTCATCCAAAATTTGGTCCATCACCTCTCGGTCAAACTGCGCACCGGCTTGGCTGCTGACCGGCTCAGGCTTGGCCAGAGCCATGTTGGCTGTCTTGGCAATGACCGGCGATGCAGTTGCAGCAGCGGTTGCGGCTGCCGCAGCGGTTTTGGTTTCAGCGCTCACCCGGGCCATCTGTCTGCCGAAACTGACGGATGGCTCAGCCACCGGAGCCTTGGGACGCGCCACCGTAACCACCGACTCCGGGGCCTGCTCTTCGATATCAAGTGCGACGATTAACTCGGTTTGTCCACCAACCGAATGGCTTGAAATGATCAGAACATCGCGGCCATACAAAGACATGGCCTGGTCATTGGCGGTTTTTGCATCATTGGCAAGGATTCGTTTAAGCTCCATGGCGGCACTCCACTGGTACGGTTAGTGTTTTGATCATGTCAGCGCCTTGGGTTGTTGCCATCGTTTTGAGTTTCGGCCGAGACGGTGTGGATCACTTTGACAGATTGATCGTCCGGTATCTCGCTGTAAGACAGCACGACCAGGTCATTCACACGGCTTCGCACAGACTTGGCTAACCAGGGACGCACTGCTGGTGAGACGACCAGCACAGCGTTATGGCCCAGACCTTCAACCGCCTTTGTGCCCTCGCGCAGCGCAGCAAAAAGCCGCTCTGCCAACCCCGGCTCCATCACGACCCCCTGACCAGAATCATGCCGTTGCAAGACGTTATGCAGAAGTTGCTCTAAGTTGGGGTCTAACGTCATCACCGACAAGGTCGCTTTGTCATCGATCAAACCCTGCACAATCATGCGCCCAAGACGGGGGCGTACCAGCGCGGTCAGTTGGTCAGGGTCCTGCGTCCTGACACTGACTTCCGACAATGTCTCCACAATGGTCCGCATGTCACGAATCGAGACGCCATCACTGAGCAGGCCTTGTAGCGTCCTGGTAAGGGCTCCCAATGGCAACTTGGCCGGAATCAAGTCCTCCACCAACTTCGGCGACTTGGCAATCAACTTGTCCAGCAACTGTTGAACTTCATCGTGACCGAGCAAGTCTGATGCGTTCTCACGCAGTACCTTGTTCAAGTGGGTCGCCACCGCAGTGGCAGCATCGACCACCGTGTAGCCCAAAGCGCGTGCATGGTCACGCTGGGACGACTCGATCCACACCGCATCCAGGCCAAAGGCCGGTTCTTGCGTTGGGGTGCCCTCCAAAGCGCCATAAACTTGGCCAGGATTGATCGCCATTTCGCGTCCAACCTTGATCTTGCCGCGCCCACGGATTACCCCCTTAAGCACGATGTGGTAGCTGTCGGGATCAATATTGAGTGCGTCTCGAATGCGAACGGGCTGAATCAGGAAGCCCAACTCGGCCGACAGCTTCTTGCGCACCCCTTTGACGCGTGTCATCAACTGTCCGCCAGTCTCGACATTCACCAACGGAACCAGTCCATAACCGATTTCGAGACCCACAAGGTCAACCTGATCAAGGTCATCCCAACCCAGTTCTTTGGGAGCTTCAGCGGCAATTTTTGCCTCCGCCATCTTTTCCGGAGAATTCCCGGCCGCCTGCCGGCGCAAAACCATAAAGCCCAAGGCCATGCTACCTGCCGACAGCCCGATGAACACCAAGTGCGGCATTCCAGGCACCAAACCCAGGATCGCCATGATGCAAGCCGTTACAAAAAGGGCAGTAGGGTTACCCAGTTGGCTGCCTGCCTGCTCCGTCATCGATTCGCTTGTTGTCACCCGAGTGACGATAATCGCGGTCGCCAATGACAGGAGCAGAGCAGGCACCTGTGCGACCAGACCGTCGCCAATGGTCAGCGTTGAATAAATTCTTCCCGCCTCACTGAATGACAGGCCATGCTGCCCGATCCCAATGGCCAAACCCCCAAAGAGATTGATCAGCAGAATCAACAAACCCGCTATGGCGTCACCGCTGACAAACTTCGACGCGCCGTCCATTGAACCAAAGAAGTCTGATTCTTGCGACAATTCCGCACGCCGCTTTTTGGCGGTCTCCTGATCAATCACGCCGGCATTAAGGTCTGCGTCGATCGACATTTGTTTGCCGGGCATCGCATCCAAGGTAAACCTGGCATTCACCTCGGATACCCGCCCTGCCCCCTTGGTCACCACAATGAAGTTGATGATCATCAGAATTGCAAATATGATGAAACCCACAACGTAGTTGCCACCGATCACGAACTCACCAAACGCCGCAATCACTTTGCCAGCGGCGTCCTGACCGGTGTGACCGTCAACCAAAACGACCCGGGTCGAAGCCACATTCAGCGCCAGTCGCAGCATCGTCGCGAACAACAAGATGGTTGGAAAAGCCGAGAACTCCAACGGTTTGCGAACCCTGATTGCGATCATGATGATCAACACGCTTGCCGCAATATTGAACGTAAACAGGAAATCCAAAAGAACCGGGTGAAGCGGGATGACCAGCATCCCCATGATCAGCAACACCAAAAACGGAATCCCCAATTCCGCAAAGTTGAACTTCGACAGGCTGTGTCGAAAGGTTGACAGCGACAGCGTACTCATGGGCGAAATAGCATCGAATTAGCGGCTTTTAAAGCGGTCAGGGTGTCGGGTAAGTTTAGGCACGATCTGATACGCAAGCTCCATGCCACAATTTTCCGACACAACTCGGACAGGCTACTGACCCGGGGGCGGCAAACCTTGGCCTGACACATTTCTTGCTGTTCAAGGGGCACCCGCCACCCAAAGTGGCTCACCGAGAACTGGCTGCCCGATGACTGCTAACCTGAACTTTCCCTCAATAAAGACCTTCTCGCCCAATGGTGGCAACGTCGCACTTAACCCGACGTCGACCGATGGCGACCCAAAATCCGAAGACTTTGCTGCTGTTTTGACCGGCCAAATGTTCAAGGCTGAACGGCAAGGTCTTGCCGCTCAGGTATCAGATGGCCCCAGCCTGCAAGTTGTTTCATTGGGCACCAAGCTCAACGTCATCACGACGGATGAGCCCTTACCGGACCTTAGCAGCCTAGCAACATTCGCCCGAGCCCAGGGTTTGGACGAACTCGCCATACAGGCACTGTTTGGCCCCAATATCGGCCCAAAGAGCGACGTCGCTGTCGGCGGACAAGGTCAAACATCAGCCCTAGGTGTGGCCTCCGCCGCACCTGTGTGGCAGTTCAGCCATCCGAAATTATCCAGTGCGCTATTTCCCGAACCTGTTGGACGGCTCGACGATGCGTCTCGGCCGGAAAATAGCGGTTTGGACCTAGCCCTGGCAGGGCCCTTTGGTCCACCTGTCCGAACCACCGAGCAAGCGGGCGCCAAAGCGGAACCGATGGGCATCACCATTGGGCCCTGGGTCTCATTGGGGTCAACTGACACAAACAAGGTTGCCCAAGCACAGCCCGACATGAGGTTTAACGCCGGCGCCGAAGAATTCATCCAGGACGCGGTAAGGCTGAGCATCACCATGCCAGTCAAAGACATCACAAAGCGACCGCCCAACCCGGAAAATAGCGGTTTGGACCTAGCCCTGGCAGGGCCCTTTGGTCCACCTGTCCGAACCACCGAGCACGCGGGCGCCAAAGCGGAACCGATGGGCATCACCATTGGGCCCTGGGTCTCATTGGGGTCAACTGACACAAACAAGGTTG